>CANFEY010000120.1 GCA_947446025.1 Bryobacterales bacterium | reverse complement strand
CTCTACCAAATCCTACAGGTTGTCAGCGTCACCATTTTCGAGCGGACGCCCATTCTACAGGCCCTTCAGCTACAACATACCGGAGAAAAATCAGACCCATTTTTCAACCAGCTGAATCTGTTCGACTTATAGCCGGACACTACTGGTTCCGCATAGACGGCGACGCCCTTGAAGTGTATGCTGTGAAACAGAGGAGAGATGCCTATGAGTGAGCCGCAAGAAATAACCCCAACAGTGCAGCAACTCGCCGCAGAGCTCGCCCGATTGCGCGAACGAGTCGAAGACCCTGAAGACGGCAAGGAACTCGATATGGCTATCCAGCGCAATGGCAATAAGCCGCTGGTTCCCTGGGACCAGGCAAGACGGGACCTGGGAGTCATCTAGAGGTTCAGAGCTAGGGGTTCAAAGCCCGGAAAGAGTTCTGGATATGGTACGAGCTGATGGTTCCCACTAATGCCCCTGCGGATGTTCCTGGGCCTCCAGGTGAGAAAGAGGTCGACCTCGCCTTACGACGCTACGACACGGTCTTCAAGTTCCTGGTAGTGAATCGACTGTTTATTGGAACCGCTCACAGCTGTTTCTCGTAGCCAATGCTGCTCTCTTAGGGTTCATCGTTCGAAACCGTTCGCAGGGTGAAGCTTCTACGGGAACAGAAGTGATGCTTATCTTCGCTGCCAGCGTCGTAGGATTTCTCTTGTGTCTTCTGTGGCACAGTGCATTGACGTCTGGGGATGCATGGCATAGCCACTGGGTTACCATTCTCAAGGACTTAGAGGCCGTCGCTTGGGGGGAGAGGAAGTTGCTGCGTGACGACGGCGGATCGCGGCCCAGTGCTCGACGGGTTGCAAGGTGGACCGCGGCACTCTTCACAATTATCTGGTTCGCGATGGCAGTTTTCTCAGTCGTACTTTTTGCCTCGACCGGTCCGGACAACTTCAAGCCCGAAACTAACATCGCCCTCGAACGCGCCGCGCTCGACCGCTGGAACAACGGCGACCCCGGTGGCTACCTCGACACATACGCGCCCGAGGTCAGCTACTTCGACCCCACCACCGAAAAACGCATCGACGGCATTGACGCCATGCGCGCCTACTACGCACTGCTCAAAGGCAAGATCCACTCGGACCGCTACGAAATGCGCAACGTGAGTGTGCAGCGCCACGGCGACGCGGTCGCGCTCAGCTACAACCTCTACAACTTCGGCGTCGCCTTCGAGGAAGGCCGTGGACCCCAACCGACCCTGGAACTCCACCAAAATCTACGCGCGCGTGAACGGCGATTGGAAGATTGTGCATGACCACTGGTCCCACATCAAACCCGAGTTGAAGTAGCTACTGCCGCACGTCCACCACTTGTGAACCCGGCGGCTGAGCGAACTTGAACAGAGCCTCCGCCACCTTCACATTGCGCTGTTCCACGCCCAGCACGTACTCCATCACCAAGGTCCCCGGCGGATCGGTCACTACCACCCGGCGGATCGCCGAATCCGGGCCGACGGTGATCGAGATTTCCCGGAACCCCACCTTCTTGTTGCGCGGGATCATGGCAATCAAGGTGGAGTCCCCGTCGCGCGACGCGTTGAAGCGCTCAAAATCCTTGTTGAAGTCGAGCTTACCCAGCAGAAACGACAGCGGAATGCGCAGGTCCTCGGTCTCGCGATAGGGGTAGCGGGTCACCTCGTTCTTCAGCTTGTCGTAGTCGTAGACGAACTTACCGTCGGAGAGGAAGAAGTCACCCGCGGGTGAGGAATAGTCCCAGCGCATGCGGCTCGGCGTGCCCTTGCTCAGAGAGAGAACCCCGCGTTCCGGCAGATGACGGCGGCCTCGCTCCGTCAGAGTCAGAGTGAAGTCCGCCTGCAGGGAAGTGGTGGAGTTATAGCGCTTCTCCACCGCCCGGAGGACAGCCGAGGTGTCGGGGGCTTGGCCGAGCAACGGCACGGATAGGGCGATGAAAAAGGCAAGCTGACGCATTCTACTTAGTTTAGGCATAAAGTTCGTTGGTGGATTTCCCGATGACACCGGTATGGAATTTCTTGCGGCCGGACTAAGCAGTTTGATCAGTGTGTTTGCCTTGGCGCTTTTCGTGGCCGGAGTGCTGAAGCTGTTCCAGATTCATACGGTGCTGACGGAGATCAAGGACGCATTGCGCTCCGCTCCGCAGGCCGCCCCCCGGGCTGCCGCGCCGGTCTTCACTGCGCCAGCCGCTCCCGTAACGCCCACCGCGCTGCATTCCTTGGGCTCGGGTGACGACATGTTGCGCGCCTTGGATGCGCAGATGAAGTGGGATGAATCGACCAGCCGCTCCGACCGCTAGGCAGGCGAAACCGCCTACCCTACCCATCGCAAAACCGCTGATCGTTCGTGGTAGCGCAGGCGGTTTCGCCTGCGATCTGCGGTCCTAAAAACCTAGACAGCGTGCAACGCCGCGCTCACCGGACGTGACCCCACGGGAATCACCGTCACCAGCGCCGCGGACTTGTTGCGCCCCGGCTGGATGGCCTCGATATTCAGCACCGTCACGGTGCCGGATTCCCGGTTCAACACCAGCGCCAACTGGTCGTCCGGTGTAATCGCCACCTGACCCGGCTCCGAGCCCACGGGGAGCACGGCAATCACCCTGTGCGTAGCAATGTTCAGCACGCTCACGTCGCCCGATGCCGGACTGGTCACAAACAGCATGGAATTCGACGCCGTCATCATGGCCGGCGCGTGCCCCACCAGGATCGTTTCCGCCACTTCGGGGATGTCGAAGGGGTAGACGATCACCACCGAATCGCTGCCCGGCCCGGTGACGAATAGCTGGCCGCCGTCGCGGTTGAAGGTGAGGTTTTCAGGACGCACCGCGATGGGTAGATGCGCGACCAGGCGCGGGTTGTTCACGCGATAGATCGAAATCTGCTGCCCATCCAAATCGGCGGCGATCACACGTTCGCCGTTGTTGAGGAACTTCACCTGCCCGAAGTTGGCCCGCCCCAACGGCTCGCCCGTGCTGCGCTCGGTCAGGCTGACCAGCCGCAGCGTGGTGGCAGAGGTCACCGCGGCGGTTTTCCCGTCCGGGGAGAGCGCCAGGTCCATAGGCTCCTCCGGCAACGTCATCCTCCAGGCCACTCGCAGCCCCTCCAGCTGGATCGCGGTGAGCGTGCGCGATTCGCGGGTCAGCACGAAAAGGTGCGTTTCGTCCGGAGCCAGATACATCGCGTCGGCCTTGGGAGCCACGGCAAGCTTGCCGGCCAGTTTCAGCGTATCGGTGCGGATCTCGTGGATGGTTCCCTTGGCCGGGGTGAGCGCATAGACCGCCGGACGCGACTCAGCGGCGATCACCTGGGACGGTGCCCCGTCCACGGGAATGTGTTTGGCCACCGCGAAGACGTCCAGGTCCACCGCGGCAATGGCACCGCCCTCCTGGTTGGCAATAAATGCATGCCCGTTGGACGCGGCCCCGGATTGGCGGCAGGCGGTGGCGGCGAGGGCGGGAAGGGCCAACAAAACCCTGCGGGAGATCACACTTTCATCATAGTCTGTCAGTAGTGTCCGGCTATAAGTCGAACAGATTCAGCTGGTTGAAAAATGGGTCTGATTTTTCTCCGGTATGTTGTAGCTGAAGGGCCTGTAGAATGGGCGTCCGCTCGAAAATGGTGACGCTGACAACCTGTAGGATTTGGTAGAGG
>CANFEY010000119.1 GCA_947446025.1 Bryobacterales bacterium | reverse complement strand
GCGCCGCTCGCAAAACTCCCGCCGCCCCAGTCCGCTGGCCGCGTACTCCTCCAGAATCTGCCGCATCTGTTGTGATCTTGCCGTTTCGCCCATGTCACATCTTGGGCTATTTATCGTAAGGCTTCAATATGGTTTGGCCGTACGCTTACCCTCAACCGCCTACTCTTCAGTTAGTTGCCGTCGGCGTGTCGCGCGTTAGCCGGACACTACTGCCCGTGGACAATGCGTCCATGCAACTGGTCACGCGGCCGGAGCAGTTCGACGTATTGCTGCTGCCGAACCTCTATGGCGACATTGTCAGCGACCTGGCGGCGGGCTTGGTGGGCGGCCTGGGCATTGTGCCCGGAGCCAACATGGGCGAAAAGTGCGCGGTGTTTGAAGCGGTCCACGGTTCTGCGCCGGATATCGCAGGCAAGGGCGTTGCGAATCCCACCGCGATGATGTTCTCTTCCGTGATGATGCTGCGGCATCTGAAGGAAGTGGCTGCGTCAGAGAAACTGAAGTTTGCGGTGGAGAAGGTCTACGCGGAAAAGAAGTCCACCACCCGCGACGTGGGCGGCAAAGCCACCACGGCGCAATTTACCGACGCGGTGATCGCCGCTCTGTAGGTAGAATCAAAGGTAATGCACCGCTTTCTGCTTCATAACGGCGAAGTCCGGGACGCCGCCGAACTTTGCGTTTCGCCCGGACAGACTGGCTTCCTCACCGGGTGGGGTGTGTTCTCCACCATCCGTGTCTACGACGGCGTGCTGTTCGCCTGGGAGCGCCACTTCGCGCGCATGACGCATGACGCCGCGAAGATGCGCGTGCCGTTTCCCAAAGACCCGGCCTGGCTGGAAGCGCAGCTGAAAAAGCTGGTCCAAGCCAACGGCGCGCAGAACGCTACTTTGCGCGTCAACGTGATCCGCAATCACGGGGGCATTTTTCAGGGACACGCGCCCATGCCCGAGTTCGACGTGTTGGCGTTCACCGCCAACGTCAACCAGTGGGGCGAGAACGTGCGGCTCGGCGTAATCCCGCATGGCCGCCACGCCGGGTGCGAGTTCGCGGGTGTGAAGTATACGTCGTGGTCCCAGAACCTCACCTGGTATGAGCGCGCGCATGAGCAGGGGTTGGACGAAGTCGTGCTGCTGAACGAGCGCGGCGAGGTTTCTGAATGCACCTCGGCCAACATTTTTGTGGCCCAGGGCAGATCGGTCTACACCCCGCCTCTCGCGTCGGGCTGCCTGCCGGGAGTGACGCGGGCGGTGCTACTGGAAGAAATCCGTCCGATGAGCGGGCTGCGGGTGTCCGAAAAAGTGCTCTTCCCGGCCGATCTCGAGTCCGCCGACGAAGTCTTCATTACTTCCACCACACGGGAATTGCTTCCGGTTGTGGAGATTCAAGGGCTGAAGGTGAAGGGCGGCAGCGCGATTTGCAGCACCTTGGTGACCGAGCTGAAAGGCTACGTGCAGGGTTACCTGAGTAGCCGTAAAGCCTCGGTACCCGTATAATACAAAGCTTGCGATGCAGCTAGCCTGTCCTAAGTGCGGTACCCGCGAGATCTAGGTCTCTCATGGGCGCGGGATCGCCGAAATCTTCAAGTCCATCATCGGTATCTATCATCTGCGCTGCCGCCGCTGCCGCACGCGTTGGGAGACCAGTATGTGGGAAAACAGCGCGTGGAAATATGCGCGCTGCCCCCGCTGCTACCGCCAGGAACTGACCACCTGGAGCCTACAGTATTACAACCCGCCTTCGAGCACCATGCTCAAGCTGCATCTGGGTGCCACGCGCTACCGCTGCGCCGCGTGCCGTTGTAATTTCGCCAGCTTCAAGCCCTGCCGCGACAAGAAAATCTGGCGTCGCCGCGACCCCCGGGAAGCGCCCGCGGACGAATAAATGGTTCCAGTCACCATTTAGAGTCCGTGCTTCTTCAGTTTGTAGCGCAGCGCGTCGCGGCCGATGCGTAGGATGCGCGCCGCCTGCGACTGATTTCCACCCGCCTCTTCCATGGCGCGCATCACCAGAAAGCGCTCCTGGTCCTCCAGCGATGCGACGCCGGCAGTGGCCACCGCGGCGACGTGTCGCTGTTCGCCCGGAGTCTGAAGATACGGCGGCAGGTCGGGCACATCCAGGGCCTCGCCGACGCACATCATGCACGCATGTCCGATCACGTTTTCGAGCTCGCGCACGTTGCCGGGCCAGGTGTGCATCGCTAGCACGATCTGCGCACGCGGCGTGAGGCCCCGGATTTCCTTGCCGTATTGCGCGGCGAAGCGGGCAATGAAGTGCCGCTCCAGCAAGGGCAGATCTTCTTTGCGCTGCGCCAGTGAGGGGACCTGGATCTCCACCATCGAAAGCCGGTAGAACAGATCCTCGCGGAAGCGCTTTTCCGCGATGGCCGCGCGCAGATCGTGATTGGTGGCCGCCACCACGCGCACATCCACCTTGCGCGCCGTCAGCGAACCCACGCGCTGCACCTCCTGGTTCTGCAGAACGCGCAACAGCTTCGCCTGCGTGCCCAACGGCATGTCGCCGATCTCGTCCAGAAACAACGTGCCGCCGTGCGCGTGTTCGAACAGCCCCGCCTTGTCCGCCGCAGCTCCCGTGAACGAGCCTCGCACGTGCCCGAAGAGTTCACTTTCAAACAACGTCTCGACAACCGCTGAGCAATTCAGCACAACGTAACGCCCGTTATGCGCGGGGCTGAGCTTGTGGAACGCCTGCGCCACCAGATCTTTGCCCGTCCCCGTTTCGCCGGTGACCAATACAGCGCGGTAATGCGGCGCTACGCGGCGGATGCGCGAGAACATGTCCCACATCAGCGGACTGTTGCCCACGATGCCTTCGAATTCGGCGCTCGCCAGCAGCTCGCTTTCCAGTTGGTTGGCGCGCTGGCGCCTACGCGCGGTTTCCAGCAGCACCCCGATCCGTTCCCGCAGGGCGGCGATGGAGACCGGCTTGTTGAGGTAGTCCGAGGCGCCTTTCTTGATAGCTTCCACCGCAGTCTCACTGGAATAGTGCGCCGTCATCAGAACCACGTCCGTCGCCGGATCAGACTCCATGATCCGATCCAGCACTTCAAGCCCAGTCAGATGCGGCATCACCAAATCCGTCAGCACAATCTGTGGGTGCTTCTCATGCACGATGTCGAGGCCTTCTTCCGGATCAGAGGCGGTGAAGATCTCAAGACCGGGCTGAGCCAGGGCCGAGGACAGCATCTCAAGGCTGCCTTCGTTGTCGTCAATGATGAGGAGAGATACGCTCGGGCGGCTCATGAGGACTCACTTTCAAGGAGGCGCTTAATTTCCGCGCGGAATTCCACCATGCGGATGGGCTTGGAAACGTAACCGGTGAAGCCTGCCGCCAGTGCGCGCTCCCGGTCCCCCATCATCGCGCTGGCTGTGAGGGCAAGAATCGGTGTCGACGTGAACGCGGCTTCGCGCCGCAGCACCGCGACCACTTCGAAACCGTCCAGGCCGGGCATATGCAGATCAAGGATGAGTAGGTGCGGATGAAGATCGCGTGCCTGGGACACCGCGTGCAGGCCATCCACGGCTTCGTGTACTTCGTAGCCGTCCGCCTCAAGAATGGTGCGCACCAGTTCGCGCCCGGTGGCTTTATCGTCGGCGATGAGGATGCGTTTCATGGGTTTTTCAATGCAGCGGGATGGTGAAGGTGAAGCGGCTCCCCTGGCCCGGCGTGCTTTCGACGGAAATGGTCCCGCCGTGCTGCTCTACTAGATGTTTGGTGATGGCGAGCCCCAGGCCCGTGCCCTCGCGGACGCCCTTGGTGGTGGAGCCTACTTGATGGAACTTGTCGAAGATGGAAGCGTGCTCGGAGGAAGGGATTCCGATGCCTGTATCGCTGACGCTGACCTCGATCTTGCCCCGGTTCGCGCTTGCCTCCACCACGATGCGTCCGCTGTCCGGCGTAAACTTGACCGCGTTGCTTAGCAGGTTGACTAGGATTTGCTTGACGCGCAGGCGGTCCGCCAAGAGCGGGCGGCGGATGGTGAGGTAGGTCTCGATGCGGAGCTGCTTGGCGTCCGCCATGCCGCGCACGGTGGCCACGGATTCCTTCACCACCGTCGCCAAGTCGAACGCTTCCGGGCGGAGCGCCAGCCGTCCGGATTCGATTTTGCTGAGGTCCAGAATATCGTTGATCAACTCAAGAAGATGCAGCGAGTCCAGTAGTGTCCGGCTAACGCGCGACACGCCGACGGCAACTAACTGAAGAGTAGGCGGTTGAGGCCTCTTTTGAGTTGCCGCGATTTGAAATACCAGAAGACGAAACACGAGGCTGACACCATGAGGGATGAACCTTGGCCGCACCGT
>CANFEY010000118.1 GCA_947446025.1 Bryobacterales bacterium | reverse complement strand
TCGCCAGCCTTCACCCGCGCTAGCACTCCGCTGCGCGCCAACTCTTTCTTGCTCAATACTGTTCTCCCCACCCGGCCTCCTTGGGAGGTCATCGTCAGGGGACACTTCTATCGAGGTCTCAAGGGGACATTATCAAAGTGGCGCAACAGTGTAGCCGCTGCGCGCGTAGAATAAAAGCATGAACAACTCGAACAAGATGCTGTGGTTCGTCGCGGGCGCTTCCATTGGAGCCACGCTCGCCATTCTTTTCGCACCGCAGTCGGGCGAAGAGACGCGGCGCTTCCTGGGCGAACAGGCCCGCAAGGGGCGCGACAAACTGGCCGACGCTTCGCGCGGAGCTTACGGCAAAAGCCGCGACCTCTTCGACCGGGGACGCGATTTGGCCGACGAAGCCGCGGACATGATGGAAGAGGGCATGGATCGCGCCCGCCGCACCTTCCAGGGCTAGAGTGGCCGAACCCATCCGGCCGGGGCTGTTCCGGCTTATGGCGATCAGCGTGGGAACGGTGGTCGCGAACTTGTACTATGCGCAGCCGCTGCTGCCGGACCTGGCGCGCGAATTCCACCTGGGCGTGACGGGCACCGGTGCGGTGGCAATGCTCGGGATGGCGGGAGCGGGCATGGCGCAATGCGTCTTCGTTCCGCTGGGAGACATCCGTGAGCGGCGGCGCTTGATCGTCACCATGATCGCGTGCGCAGCGCTGGCGCTGGCGTTGATGGCTACCGCGCAGAACGCTGCGTGGTTGATGATCGCGACGTTTGTCCTGGGCGCGAGTTGCTCGGTCAACCACATCACGACCCCTTTCGCGGCGCACCTTGCCCCAGAACGCGAGCGGGGGCGCATCGTGGGCACCGTCATCAGCGGCCTGCTGGTCGGCATTCTGCTGTCTCGCACCTATTCAGGCTGGGTGGGCGAGGTTTTCGGTTGGCGCTGGGTCTACGCCAGCGCAATGGTGTTGATGATCGCGGTGGCGGCGCTGATGTGGCGTTGGCTGCCGGAGACGGGGCGCAGTTCGCAACTCACTTGGCCGCAGCTGATGCGGTCCGTGCCTACCTTGTGGCGCGAGCAAAGGGTACTGCGCGAGGTTGTGCTGATCAACACGCTGATGTTCTGCGTGTTCAGCGGGTTTTGGACCGCGATGGTGTTCTTCGTCGAAGCGCCTCCGTACAATTACACCAGCCGTGGAGCGGGACTGTTCGGATTGATCGGCGCGGTGGGCGCACTGTGCGCTCCGCTTGCGGGCAAGCTGACGGACCGGCACGGCGGCCATAAGAACGTGCTCTACGCGATCTGCGGGATGATCCTTGCGTTCGTGATCCTGGGCGCGCTGGGCACGAACCTGGCGGGCTTCATTCTCGGCGTGATCGTGCTGGATATGGCCCAGCAGTTCGGGCACGTATCGAATCAAAGCCGCATCTACGCGCTGGTGCCGGAGGCTCGCAGCCGGCTCAACATGGTCTACATGACGTGCAGCTTCACGGGCGGCGCCATTGGATCGTACGTGGTACGTACCTGTGGAACAACGCAGGATGGTGGGGCGTTTGCAGCTTCTCCATCGCGCTGATGTGTATTGCGCTGGGCGTGTGGGTGAGCTTTAATCGGCGGTCGACTTCGACTGGACCTGCTCGCGCAGCATGGCGATAAATTCGTCGACGGGCTTGACGCCCAGGTCGGCGTGTTTGCGGTGGCGCACGGCCACGGTTCCGGCTTCGGCTTCGCGATCCCCGATGACCAGCATGTAGGGGACCTTCTGCATCTGCGCGTCGCGGATCTTGAGGTTGACCTTTTCCTTGCGGTCATCGAACTCAGAACGGAAGCCGGCGTCGATCAACTTCTGGTGAACCGTGCGGGCGTAGTCCTGCTGCCGGTCGGTGATTGGCAGCACGGCGACTTGCACGGGCGCGAGCCATACGGGGAAGGCTCCGGTGTAGTGCTCCACCAAGATGCCGAAGAAGCGTTCGATGGAGCCGTACAGTGCGCGATGCACCATCACCGGCTGATGTTTCTTGCCGTCCTCGGCGACGTATTCGAGGCCGAAGCGGCGCGGCAAGGTGAAGTCGAACTGCACGGTTGAGAGCTGCCACTTGCGGCCCAGCGCGTCGAGCAGCTTCACGTCGATCTTCGGGCCGTAGAAGGCGGCTTCGTCGGGAATCACCGGGGCGTTGATACCCAGGCGCTTGGTAGCGCGGGTGAGCGCACCTTCGGCGAGTTCCCACAGGTCCGCCGTGCCGTCATACTTGCCGCTGACGCCGCCGTCCCAGGTGGAGACTTCGGCTTCGAACTTCTCAAACCCGAAAGCGCGCAACGTATCGAACGCGAATTCGAGGCAGCTGACCACTTCACTTTCGATTTGCTCCGGCGTGCAGAAGATATGCGCGTCGTCCTGCGTGAAGCCGCGTACGCGCAGCAGGCCGTGCATAGTTCCGCTACGTTCATAACGGTAGACGGTGCCGAGCTCGCCCAAGCGCACCGGCAACTCGCGGTAACTGCGGAGCTTATCCCGGTAGATCAAGATGTGACCGGGGCAGTTCATCGGCTTGAGGCGGTATTCCGCGTCATCCAGCTCCATACCGGCGAACATGTTCTCGGCGTAGTGGCTGAGGTGGCCGGAGGTCTTCCACAGATCCGCGCGCATCACATGCGGCGTGTAGACCAGTGAGTAGCCGCGCTTCAAGTATTGATCTCGCATCCAGTCTTCTATCTGCTTGCGGACGATGCCGCCCTTGGGGTGGAAGAAGATGAGGCCGGGTCCGGCGAGTTCCTGAATGCTGAAGAGATCGAGTTCCTGGCCGAGCTTGCGATGGTCGCGCTTCTTGGCTTCTTCGAGCTTCAGCAGGTGCTCGTCGAGGTCTTTCTTCGAAAAGAACGCAGTGCCGTAGATGCGCTGCAGCTGGGCGTTCTTGTCGTTGCCCTTCCAATACGCTCCGGCGATGGAGAGGAGCTTGAAGGCCTTGATTTTCTTGGTCGACGGGACGTGCGGGCCGCGGCAGAAGTCGATGAAGTGCGGGCCGAGCGTGTATTCGCTGAACACCGCGTCCGCTTTCTCGGTGATGAGCTCGCACTTCATCGGCTGGTCTTTGTACATGACCAACCCTTTCTCTTTCTCCATATATTGCCGCTCATAGGGCAGGTCGCGGGCCTGGATCTCCCACATCTTCTTTTCGATTTTTTCGAGATCGTCGGGCACGAACGGCTCGGCTGGATCGAAGTCGTAGTAGAAGCCGGTTTCGATGGGGGGTCCGATGCCGAGCTTGGTTCCGGGGAAAAGTTCGAGCACGGCCGCGGCGAGCAAGTGCGCGGTGGAGTGGCGGTAGACTTCTAGGGCGTCGGGATTCTTGGTGGTGAGCAGTTCGAGCTTGGCATCGCCGTCGAAGGCCCGGTTGAGATCCCAGAGATTGCCGTCAACGCGAGCCACGATGCAGTCGTCTGCAAGCCGCTGGCCGATCCCCTTCGCCACATCAAGCGGCGTGGAGCCCGCCGTGACACTTTTGACACTACCGTCCGGCAGCGTGACTTGAATGTTTTCCATACGGATTCTTTCAGGGTAACAAAAACGAAATTGGCCACAGATGAAGGGGATGAAGGGGATAAGGCCGGAGGGCTGAATTGGGTTCGTTTTTTTGGGTGGAAGTGGCTGATGTTCTTGGGGTTGGGTGGGGGAATTGGGTTCGTTTGGCGTTTTTGTTTTTTTGACTTTCTAGGTCGTTGGTTATGTCGGTCGTCATGGGCGCTCCCTAGAGTAGTCGTATCACGGGGAAGGCCGGAACGGGACGTATTGAGATGGATGCGAGGGGGACGAAAGGGGAAAGGAGGTTCCGATTCGCGTGAACAGCGCTTAGATCGATTTGCGATCCTGCTTCCAGCCAGCCCCAAGCAAATCTGAAGTTCGCTGCACCAACTCGCCTGGAGTGACATCCAGTGCCGACGCCACACTGAGGAGAGTTCGCAATGTGGGGTTCATGAGGCCACGTTCCAACATCCCGATGTAAGTCCGGTGATAGTTACTCTCGAATCCGAGCGCCTCCTGGGAAAGGCCCCGCTCCAACCGAGCCTCACGAAGCACCTTCGCGAAGGCTTCCTCTGACGAAAACTTGCCCTTTCTGCGCCGTTGCATCTACAAGGGATACTCACCCATTGCAGAGCATAATTCTACAGAGTATGCTATTGCATACTATACTATCTTGCCCGCAGCGGAGCTCCGCGGGCTTCCAGGATTCCAAGGAGCGAGATGCGAAACGTAGACTTTGGGACCAGTAGTGTCCGGCTATAAGTCGAACAGATTCAGCTGGTTGAAAAATGGGTCTGATTTTTCTCCGGTATGTTGTAGCTGAAGGGCCTGTAGAATGGGCGTCCGCTCGAAAATGGTGACGCTGACAACCTGTAGGATTTGGTAG
>CANFEY010000117.1 GCA_947446025.1 Bryobacterales bacterium | reverse complement strand
CCTCTACCAAATCCTACAGGTTGTCAGCGTCACCATTTTCGAGCGGACGCCCATTCTACAGGCCCTTCAGCTACAACATACCGGAGAAAAATCAGACCCATTTTTCAACCAGCTGAATCTGTTCGACTTATAGCCGGACACTACTGACCCTATATATACTATCTCAGTGAGTGTGTCCCTCGATGCATAGGGGGAAGACTCTAGAACTCCGCAGTACGGGAGTGCTAAGGTAACTGACGGAGTATGGAGGTTTCAAAAGCATCATGAAGAAGAGCCAAAAGTTGGCCGCCGTGATCGCGCTTCTCGGCGTAGCGGCATACGCTGTAGGTCCTGTGTCCCACGGCCCGAATCCGTTCCCGGATGACAGCGCCGGTGGCAACATAAACGCGTAATTCCTGCGTAAAATTGTAAAGTTTTTCAGCCACGTGCCGTTCTACTTAATAGGTAGAACGCTACGTGGCTTTTGCGTCTGAGTTTCTGAGATACGGCGGGCTGGTCCTTCAAGTGGCGGCCTTGATTCTGCTGGTCTTCGGGCCGCTGAACCGCTATTTCCCCCTCTTCCTCTACCTTCTCTCCCTGGTCGCGACCACTGGTGCGGAAACTTGGGTCATCCGTTCCGTAGGTGTGTCGGACAATCTCTACTTCAATGTCTACTGGGGCGGGGAATTCCTCCTGGACGCGCTAATGGCCTTCCTGGTGATCAGCCTCACCTCGCGTGGGCTTGAGGGGACGCCGATGCGCTCCAAGACGGTTTCTCTACTGTTCGCGATTGTTGCCGTGGCCGTCTTGGTGCCGTTCGTGGCGTTTGACAGCGATGTTTTCGGTCGCCGCTGGAATCAGAGCGTGGGGCAGCTGCTGAACTTTGCCGTGGCTCTCATGAACCTGGTGCTGTGGAGTTCCTTGCTCCTGGCCCGCCAGAAGGACCGCCAGTTGCTCACGGTAAGCGCCGGGCTGGGCGTCATGGTTGCAGCGGCGGCGCTGACTCTAGGCGTTCGCCAATTCACCAACCAGGGCGACGTCCTGCGCGACATTGTTGACTGGGTCCATCGTTTGAGCCAATGCGTCGGGCCGGCCATGTGGTGCTGGGCGTTCCGTGTCGTCAAGCCCAGACTGACCACCCCACCCGTGGACGCAACCGCTTCGGCGGGCTGACGAATCCGGCACTACCTGGGCGTTCTACAATCGTAAGAACCCCCATGAGCGACCGCCTCTACCTTTCCTGCTGGACCCGCGGCTTCAGTGCCTTCACTCTGCTGCCTCAATACGCGAAGCTTCTAGACACCTTCCCCTTCTCGAAGCTCAGCCAGCGGCCGCAGCATCTGCGCGTCCACGCCGTCTCCCACGCTGAGCCGCCCGTCGTCGAAAAGCCCTTCGAGCCCAACGTAAGCCCCGCCGAAATGCTCGACGCGGCGCGCGACTTCGCGGGCAGCGACTGCTCCGTCGACATCGAAACCGCCTGGGACCTGTGGCAGTTCGACGGCGATTGGAAGCTCAGTCCCGCGCCCGTCACCATCTCCTGCTTCGGCCCCGACTTTGAACAGGACGCCATTGATCAAAATGGGGGTGATCACCTCCGGATTGACTTCGGTCTAGACTCCAAATTCCTCCCCCTTCCCGGCGTCCAGGGCTCGCTCCGCATGCAGCAGTCCAACATTCGGAGCCTGCTGTACCTGGTCACCCAAATCGAACAAAACATCCCCATGTCACGTCGCAAATTGTGGTCGGAAAGCGGAGCCAACTTCGCGGAAATACTTGCGAAAGCCGTGCAGGACTTCTCCGCCAACTGATCTGGACCCGGTCTCCAGCGCTACCGTGCGCCCAGGAGATCGGCATGGCACTCTACGCTTTCGATGGCACTTGGCAACAGGACGATGTGAACCCGGACAAGAACACCAACGTGGTCTGTTTCCGTGACGCTTACAAAGACGGCGAAGTCTTCTATGAACCCGGCGTCGGCACCCGAGGGGGTTGGATTGGACGCATTGTGGGGGCCATCACCGGAGCGGGTGGCAAGCGCCGGGTGAAGGAAGCCCTCGCCGCCTTCCGCCGTATCCAACTCGCGGGTGACAAAAAGGTGGATATCGTGGGCTTCAGCCGCGGTGCCGCGTTAGCACTGCACTTCGCCAACTCGCTTCCCGCTGGCACACCGATCCGCTTCCTGGGCCTCTTTGACACCGTGCCTTCGTTCGGCGTCCCCGGCAACAAAGTCGATTGGGGCTGGAAACTTCACATGCCCGCGGGCGTGGAGCGCTGCTGTCACCCCATGGCGCTTCACGAAACGCGCTACAACTACTTGCTTCACCGGCTGGAGCCCAACCCCCACCTCGATGAGACCTGGTTCCGGGGCGTCCATTCCGACGTTGGCGGAGGCAACGGCAACACCGGCCTCAGCAGCATCCCGCTCAACTGGATGTTTCTTACGGCCCACCGCTGCGGCATGAACCTGGATCGCGCCAGGGTGGTCGAAAATCGGGCCCGCATCAACTCCGCCGCTTCGGTAACGCTTCTCACGCTCACGTCCAACCTCCATCGCCGTTCCCCACGGCCCGGCGATTGCCTGCACCCGACGGTCAGATAAACAGTGCCGCGGAGGCGAAACCCAGCAGCCCGCCCAGCGCTGCTCCGGCAACCACGTCGCTCAGAAAATGCATGCCCAGCAAGATGCGGGAAGCAGCGATGCTGCCCGCGCAAAAGAACAAGCAGCCCCGCAACTCCGGATAAAACGCGCTGAGCGCCACGGACACGGAAAAAGCCGTGATTGTGTGACCGGAGGGGAAGGAAAACTGGTCCGGCGGCAGCAGTTGTGCCCAGCAATGCGGCTCAATCGCACAGGGCCGCTTGCGCCCAATCATCCGTTTCAGCTTCATGAACAGTCCGACGCCGACGCTGCCAGCGAGCACCGAAGCCGCCAGCGCTGCAAACCGCCGCTCCCCGCCAAACAGCGCGACAACCAGGGCCATGCTGTACCACAGCCAGCCGTCCCCGCAGCGCGTTGCCGCGATCATCCACAGCCTGAGCCACTTAGGAGCTCTCCAATGGTTAAGGTGCCGCATCAGCCGCTGATCGCGCGAATCCACCCATGCAATCGCATCGAATGTGAAGTCAACCAGGACCGCCATGTTATCCTTTTACCGCCGCCACGTGTCTGTCACATGACGCTGGTATAAAACATTTGTGAAGAAAATTGATTTCTTGTACTTTGACGCCGGCGGAGGCCATCGCGCCGCTGCCACCGCCCTCAAAGCGGTGCTGGAGCAGCAGAACCGGCCTTGGGAAGTCCGCTTGGTCCACGTCCAGGAAGTCCTCCACTCCCTCGACGTCTTCCGCAAGGTAACCGGAATTCCGCTCGAAGACATCTACAACCTGATGCTCGCCAAAGGCTGGACCCTCGGTTCCGCCCAAGGCCTCCGTTTCATGCAAATGGTAGTCCGCATGAATCACCGCCCCACCTTCAAGCAGTTGGCCCAACATTGGAAGGATACCCAGCCGGATCTGGTTGTTTCCGTTGTCCCCAACTTCAACCGCGTGCTTTTCGAAAGTCTACGCAGCGCGTGCCCGCGCGTACCCTACGTTACCATCCTGACCGACCTGGCCGACTACCCCCCGCACTTCTGGGTCGAGCCCAATCAGGACCAGCACTTCATCTGCGGCACGACCAAGGCCGTCGAGCAGGTGCGCGCGCAAGGCTACAGCCAGGATCGCATCCAACAGACCTCCGGCATGATTCTGCGGCCTATGTTCTACGAGCCCGTCACCGTGGACCGCGACGCCGAACGGCGTCGCCTGGGCCTCGATCCGGCGAAGCCGGTGGGCCTGGTGCTCTTCGGAGGCCAAGGCTCAAAGGCAATGCTGGAGATCGCCGAGCGCCTTTCCGGGACGCAACTCATCTTGATCTGCGGCAAGAACGAGAAACTCGCCGCCCAGCTGCGCAAGCTGCCCAGCCGCGCCACCCATGTGGTCGAAGGTTTCACCACGGAGATTCCAAAATACATGCATCTGGCCGACTTCTTCATCGGTAAACCCGGCCCCGGCAGCATCAGCGAAGCCGTAGCCATGGGTCTGCCCGTGATCGTCGAACGCAATGCCTGGACGCTCCCGCAGGAGCGCTACAACGCGGATTGGGTGCGCGAGCAGGGCATTGGCACCGTGGTCTCCAACTTCCGGGACATTTCTACTGCCGTCGACGAGCTGCTGCGCAACCTGCCGCGCTTTCAGGCCGCCGCCAAGTCGATCCACAACCGGGCCATCTTTGAAATCCCCGGTATGCTGGAAAGAATTCTGGAGAAAACTTCCGCCCTCAGCTAACTAAGTGGTGTGCTCCCGCTACTTCTGTTTCTAGTCCAGTCCGACCCCAGCTTCCCCAACTACACCGCCGCCAGCATCGCGAACACTGCTGCGAATCAGGCCGGATTGTACTCCGCCAACACGCTGATCAGCATCTACGGAACCAACCTTTCTGCGGGAACCCAGGCGGTGAGCGCGGCGGACGTGCGCGGCGGCAGCTTGCCCACGGCGCTCGGACCGGCCCCCGTGCGCGTCCTGCTGGACGGCCAGTTCGCCAGTATGTATTTTGTCAGTAGTGTCCGGCTATAAGTCGAACAGATTCAGCTGGTTGAAAAATGGGTCTGATTTTTCTCCGGTATGTTGTAGCTGAAGGGCCTGTAGAATGGGCGTCCGCTCGAAAATGGTGACGCTGACAACCTGTAGGATTTGGTAGAGG
>CANFEY010000116.1 GCA_947446025.1 Bryobacterales bacterium | reverse complement strand
TAAAGGCTCGATAGAACGCGCGCGACGCCGGCTCGAATGCCATCGTCGAAATTACCACCGCTTTTCCGTTCGCTCTCATAGAACGACACCGGCGCCGCTACGTCGGCTGGCGTAACCGGGCGGCGATAGGCCCGACGTGCAAGATTCGTAAATATTTTCGTGGCACAACCGGTCTCCTCCGCCGCGGTCGCGGGGTGACACACATAAAGCCGCTGCCGGCTGGGACCTTCGCTCAGCCCGAACACCTTGTAAGGACCATCGATGGTTACAGTCCGAAGCTTCGGCTCGCCTGCGGTCATGTGGATTTCCTGGCTGTCGCGCTTGGAGGGCTGCCAGATATCCTGCATTTGGAAGGGCCGATCCTTAAACGTAAAGCCGACGTCATGCGGTCCGGCGGTGACCCGCGCCCGTCCCACCAGCCGTTTGTCGATGATGGGGCGTGAAACGTTGATGTCATCGGCCTGAACATCATGGTCCTTGGGACCGCCGATCGACGCCGAAAACACTTCTTTCCCGTCCACGGTGATGATGAATGTAAACGGGACATCGTTGCCCTCGACGCCCGAGTATCCCTCCGCGATGCCGCGGATGAGGTGCCCCCCCAAGTTGTACTCGGCGTCGGCCGGAAAGACGTGACGGACAACGGTGCCGCCCCTGGTTCCCAGCGGGAGACCCTCGACGTAACCGTTCTGACTGAATTCGCGGGGAATCAAGTACTCGGCCATTCCGGGAGTGACCTGTGGATCGCCCACGGCCATCGCGCTGATGCGCTGCGAGGCGTTCACGTAACCTTCCATCAACATGGGTGAGGTCCTGAGCGCGGTTGCGATATTGTCGAAGCCGAACTCCGCGCCGTCAGTGGGCAGCAAGCCGGATACATCCAGGTCGACGGCGAGAAGGTCGCGGACTGCGTTGGCGTACTCGGCGCGGTTCAAACGATGCAATACATAACGACCCGGCGTGCTTTTGCCTTCCCAGGCGCGATCGAGGGAGGTGGACAGCCAGTTCGTAAACGCCGCGTACTCCGCTTCAGGCGGGCGGGGCATGCCGGGAGGCGGCATCGCGCGCACGCTGAGTTTCCGAAGAACCCTCTCCCAGGTGTCGGCGTGCTCCAGGAGATTATCTAGGTTCACGTCCAGCTTGACGGGGTTTTCCGTGGGCTGGGCCGCATTGCCACTGTGGCAACCGGCGCAATACTGATTCACCATCGCGCGATATTTGGCGGCGTCTACAGGCGCGGCTTTTCCCGCGCTGGCCGTTGTGCCAGGCCGGTTCTGCGCGACCAGCAGGGTCACGATGCTCAAACCGGCCGCCGTCGCAAGGATTGCGATTTTCTTCATTGCTTGGACGCTCCCGGAGCCGCTGGAGCGCTCTTGCCTTTGCTGTCGTCCGCCGCATCCGCAGTCACGCCGCGCGCCGGAGGTATCGCATCGTTGGGACCCAACTGCATCAACTCCCGCAGCACCGCAACCACTTGCTCGGGTGAATCTTTCGGGGGGACATACGCGTCAGGGTCCTGCGGATTCGGCCCAACCGGCGGGCTGGTTCTGATCTTCTCGGCCAGAGCCAATGCCGTCTGTTTCTCCCGGTTGCCTGCGTCGAGTGCGGCGCCTGCCTTGACCAGCGCGCGAATCATCGAGATTTGGCCCGCTTGCACAGCTTGGTGGAGCAGAGGTGTGCCCGCTACTTCAGTATTCGGATCGGCCCCGGCGTCCAGCAACAACTTCATCGCTTCGGCAGGGTCGCGGCTTCCGGGTTCGCGGAAGGGCGGCGGCCCTAATCGGCCGAATCCGGGACCGGCAGCAAACGGCGCGCCCTTGCCGCCTTTCATCGCCACCGTCACCGCCGTCGCCGGAGGTGCGCCCTTCCCTTTGGCCGCACCGGCCTTCGCTTTTCCCTGATCGTCCGCCGGAATGTCATTCGGAGTCCAGTTGATTTTGGCTCCGTTCGCCAGCATCAGTTTGAGGACCTCCACATCGGCAGCCGTTGCCGCGCGGTAGAACGGCGAACTTCGCACCGCCGAAGCGCAGCACAACGTGGTAGAGTGGAGCGCGCCGACGAACGGCTTATTTACGTCGGCCTTCAGATCTAACAGCGCCTTGACCAAACCTAAGGCGTTCATGCTGTTTCCGTGGTTCGGCTGGAGCCTGGAACCATCGTGCGCGCGCATATCGGTGGTCGCGTCGTGCATGTCCACGGCGAAGAACAAGGATCCGTCATTGGGGTCGGCTCCCAGATCAAGCAGCTGCTTGGCCAGATCGAGGCGGTCATTCACAATCGCGATGATCGTTGCGGTTGCGCCGTCGGCGTTGGTGAGTTTCGGATCGGCGCTGGCTTCGATCAATGCCTTGACCACGGCGTTATGTCCGTTGCGGGCGGCAAACATCAGCGCCGTAAACCCTCCGGAAGGGTGATCTGCGTTCTTGCGGTTCGTGATTTGCGTGACGCGGGCCTTGATGTTGGGTTGCGCGCCCGCCGTCAGCAAGGTCTTCACTACATCCAGGTGACCTTCGGCGGATGCCCACATCAATGCGGTTTGTTCCTGAAACGGATCCACGGCATCGACGAAAGCGCCGCGGGAAAGCAGCAACCGGACCGCCTCCGTATTGCCGGTGCGTGACGCTGCCATCAGCGGTGTCTCGCCCTCCGGATGCCACAGCGTCGGGTCGGCTCCGGCTGTCAGTAATGCCTGGATCGTCTCGACATCTCCATTGCGGCTCGCCTGCAGCAGCGGGGTTAGGCCATATCGGTTGGCAACATCCACTGCGGCCCGGGCCGCCAGTAATGCCTTTGTCATTTCCACGTTGGCATGATACGCCGCCCATAATAGAGCCGAGGAGCCGTCGCTCGACAACCCATTCACATCGGCTTGCTCTTGAATCAATTTGCGCACGGCCGACAGATCGTCGACGCGGGCGGAGTCGACGATGGCGGTCCGATCGGAGGCGGCTCGGAGAGGGTCGATGGGTTGGGTCAACACGAACCCCAGCGTGAGTAACGCGCACCACGCTGTCCGACCGAAGGGCCCCTCGGTCGCTATTCTGGATAGTTGCATCGAATATCCTCCATCTGCCACCCTTAACAGAAGATACTCCCCAAGAGTGACCAGCGCAAGGGCCATTCTCGAGCCAACGCCCCGAAAATCCCGCCCGCTGACGCGGGACGCGCTTGTTGCCCTGCGTTACGGCGCGTTCGGCAGTCATCCGCTTCCCATCGCTGTCCGGAAGTCGTTAGCGAAACTGGAGCTCCTGTCCAAAGTGCAGGTGGTCTGTAAGACTGTGTGGTGCTTGGGCAGACCTATCCCAATCCGATCGTTGACCATGCGTTTGCGCGAGCGCGCGCACTGTCTGGACTTGGCACCATCGGCAAGGCAACATGAACTTCCGCTTCGTGGTTCAAAGCGAACCGAACGGGGCTTCAGTGGGTAATTTAGTTTCTCCCCAGCGCGGATTCGAACGCAGACTCCCTGCTCCAGCGCGGCAGGAAGGTGCCGGGGAAAAGGAGTGAACCGGAGAACAGGCCCGAAACGGCGTTGGGAAGGCTGGGCCACACTTGGACGCCAATCTACGCACCTACTGAGTAGGCAGGCGCTTGGCCCTTCTCGCTTACAGTAAAGAAGCCCATTTCCGTAACTCGCACGTGGTTCAGCGGCAAGCAGAATTTCGGGTGGGGCGGGAGACCCCCTTGTTGTTGGAGCGAGAAGGCGAGTTTGATTTTATAGGCCCCTTCGAGCCCGGTCTTGTCGAATACTGGTAAGGCCCCCGCATCACCATCAGATCGTAGACTTGTGCTATCCCGGTCTCCCAATGGCCCGCAAACTTGAACCGGATCAGCTAACAAAGACTGGACCGAATTCAGGCTGCGGAAAGATACCGGATGGACCGGCATGCGGGGCCGAGAGCACAGAGTCAAATTCCGCTATGATGGAGGATCATTTCGCCGAAATCATCGCCACTCGCCACTTCCTACTCCTGCTGGAATTGTTAGAAGTGGTGGCCGCAGACGGGGAGACGCTCAAGTTCAGATGTTTCGGAAAGGAAATCTACCTTGAGTTCGCTTGTCGCCATCAAACGGGAAGGGCCTGTCGCTGTCATCGAGGTGAACAATCCGCCCGTCAACGCGCTCAGCCAGGCGGTGCGAGCGGGCCTGCTGGCGGCCGTCCGGGAGGCCGATGCCGATGCAGGAGTCCGGGCAGTCGTGATCCGCTGTCAGGGACGCACGTTTATCGCCGGCGCGGACATCTCTGAATTCGACCAGCCTCCGCAAGCGCCCCATCTTCCGGAAGTCACCGAGGCGATCGAGAATTGTTCGAAGCCGGTTGTTGCCGCCATTCATGGCACGGCGCTCGGAGGTGGCTTCGAGATCGCCCTGGCGTGCCACTATCGCGTCGCGGCGTCCGACGCCAAGGTCGGGCTGCCCGAAGTGAAGCTCGGATTGATGCCGGGATCTGGCGGGACACAAAGGCTGCCACGGCTGATCGGGGCGAAGCGGGCGTTACAGATGATTGTGGGGGGCGAGCCCGTTTCCGCGGAGCAGGCCTTGGAATGGGGCGCGATTGATGAAATCGCAGCTGACGACGTGAACGCTGCCGCCCTGGAAGCCGCGCGGCGCCTGACATCGACCGGAAACCTTCTGCGCCGCACCAGTCAGCTGCCCCTCCCGTCTGCGCCGGCCGCAATCTTCGAGGAGGCCGCACGCACCGCGGCGAACAAACAGCGCGGTTTGATAGCGCCGCAGAGTTGCATCGAAATGGTGCGTATCGCCACCTCCGCTGATTTCGCCGAAGGCATCCAGAAGGAGCGCGCCGCGTTCCTCGCCCTGCGGGAATCGCAGCAGGCCGCCGCTCTACGCCATGCGTTCTTAGGCGAAAGGACGGTAGC
>CANFEY010000115.1 GCA_947446025.1 Bryobacterales bacterium | reverse complement strand
CAGGTCGGGAACCTGCCCCACAACCGTAGTAACCCTTGCGCGTCTGGGGCTTGTGATTCTTGTTCGCCATCTGAATCTCAATGCGATGGAACAACCCGTCGCGCGAGCCTTCGGGCTGCGCATAGGACAAAGAATACTGTGACCGCAACTCATCGCCGATCTCAGCAAAAATCTTGTCCATCTTGCCGTCCAGTCGGAACACGCGCCCGCCGGTCTCCGTGGAAAGCTGCTCCAGCACGGGCACCGTACGGCCCATCGCGCTGCGCACCTGGATGCTGTAGACGATGACGTCGTAGCGCTGCGCCGCCTCCAACGCGCGCGTCAGCGTGACCCTGCTGCCCTGGTCCACGCCGTCGGTGAGCAGGATGATGGCCTTGCGTCCCGACGCGGGCTTCAGCACTTCGTCGGCGGCCAGGAACACCGCGTCATAGAGCACCGTGCCGCCCATCTGGATCACGCCTCCCCGGCCGCGTCCTCGTCCCGGCGGCGGACCCGGCATGGGAAAGCGCTGTCTGCCGGGGAACTGCGCCGTGACCATCGCTGGAGGGATGCCTACGATGCGGTCCGGACCCAACTCGTCCAGCCCCTCTTGCAGCTTCTGCTTGGAACCGGTCGTATCCTGCAACAGCGTCGCGCTGCGCCCGAAGCTGATGAGAAACGCCTGATCCTGCGGCCGCAGAACCTGATCGAAAAACTTGCGCGCCGCCAGCCGCTCTTCCGGGATCTTCGTATCCACGCTGCCGCTGATGTCCACCAGCATGCCGATGGTCAACGGCACGTCTGTCTCGCGCGCGAACCCGCGGACCTCCACTTGTTTGCCGTCTTCGAAAACTTTGAAGTCGGCTTGCCTGAGGTCCTTGACCAGCCCGCCTTTCTTATCGCGCACGGTGACCAACAGGTCCACCAGCGAGACGCCGCCACGAATCACCGCCTCCTGCGCGGCACTCACGCCGAGCATCAACGCCGCAACTAGAGCGAGCCTCCGCATGGATAAAGTCTACTCCTGTTCGATGGCGTAGTAACCCTTGCGCGCCTGGACTTTGTAGTCCTTGTTCGACATCTTAATCTCCAGCTTGCGGTAGCTGCCGTCCTTCACCGAATTCGCGGGCGAATACGACACCGAATACTGCGTACGCATCTCGTCCTGGATTTGTTTGAAGAGCTCATCCAGATTTTCGCGCCGCCCCACGCTGAACACGCTTCCACCTGTTTCCTCCGACATCCGCTTTAAGGTGCCCTCATCGCCGCCGCCAAATCCGATGGAGGGATTGTAGTAGATGCTGTAGATAATCGCGTCGGCTTTCTGTGCGGACTCAATGGCCTTCTGCCGGGAAACGCGGCTGCCCGTGTCCACGCCGTCAGTGATCAGGATGATCACCTTGCGTCCCGCCTCGCGCCGCAACCGTTCGTCCGCTGCCAGGAAAACCGCATCATAGAGCACCGTGCCCGCCTGGTTTGACATCGTCGGCACAGGGCCCGGATGCAGTCCGCCCACAGGCGTGTTCAGCTTCAGTTCGCCCAATCCCCTTTCCAACAAGCGGAGTGAGTTGGTGGAATCCTGCAACAGTTCGGAGTCCTTGCCGAAGCTGATGAGGAACGCCAGGTCGTCTTTGCGCAACACCTGCTCAAAGAACTTCGAGCCCGCGCGCTGTTCGGCCGGAATCAAGCCGTCCATGCTGCCGCTCACGTCGATCAGCATGCCGATGGTCAGCGGCAAGTTCGACTCGCGGGAGAAATACTTGATCTCCTGTTCCTTGCCGTCCTCGAAGACCTTGAAGTCGGACTGCTGCAAGTTCCCCAGCAGCGCTCCGTTCTTGCCGCGCACCGTGGCCAGGATGTTGACTAGGTCAACCCCGCCGCGGATGATCCCTTCCTCTTCCGCAGGTGGAGCAGCCTTCTGTTGCGACACCGCAACTCCGGTCACCGCCATCAACCCGAGCAAGACATACATGAGTTTCCTAGCCATACAATACAGTATGACGCGCCCGGCGGCGGGCGGTTTCATCCATATGAAAAAAGCCCTGACCCACCTGAAACGCGACCCCGTGCTGGCGGCCATCATCGAACGGGTGGGGCCGTATTCGGTGCAGTATCGCGAGCCCGTCTTTCATACCCTGGTCAGCTCCATCACCTACCAGCAACTGAGCGGCAAGGCCGCGGCGACCATCTTCGGCCGGCTCCTAACCGCCGCCAAGGCCGACCCTCTCACCCCGGAGTCCATCCTCAAGCTGCGCCCCGCCCGCATGCGCGCGCTTGGTCTATCCGGGCAGAAAATGGAGTACATCCGCACCCTGGCGCGCATGACCCGCGACAGCGACGTCGACTTCGAGCGTCTGGCGGAACTCGACGACGACGGCGTGATCGCGCACCTGACCCGTGTCAAAGGCGTCGGCGTCTGGACCGCGCAGATGTTCCTGATCTTCGCCCTGCGCCGTCCCAACGTGCTCCCTACCGGCGACCTCGGGGTGCGCGCGGCTATGATGAAGGCATACAACCTGGCGGAGCTTCCCAAGCCAGCGGAGATGGTACAGCTAGCGGCCCCCTGGCACCCCTATTGCTCCGTAGCGACGTGGTATCTCTGGCGCAGCCTAGGCGGCGAAGCGGCGATCTAGGGAAGGTCCATTGCCGCCTTCACACCTTCAGCCACTAGTGCGAGCAGGTGGTCTGGCAGCGACCCGATGCGTTTCAGAAGTTTCGTCCTGTCAACCGTCGTAACCTGGTGACAAACAGCCACGCTTGTCCGCGGCAGCCCCGCTTCCATCCCGGGAAGCTCGACCGCCGTGGGAGATCGTAAGGCCTGTTTCGGAGACGTTGACAACGGCACCACGATGATCGACATCCATCTGGGATTCAAGTTGTACACGTCGTCGGTCATCACGATGGCTGGCCTGCGACCGGACTGCTCGGACCCCGACCTGGGATGAAAGTCTGTCCAATAGATATCACCGCGCATCACTTGCGCCACGGGTCCATCCTAGCCAGACTCTCAAGACCGGCGGCCTCAACGTCAGGATCGAAGTCTTCGATTGTGCCGGCCACCGCATCCGCATACCGTGCCATGGCAGCCCGCCTCTCGTCACGTGCCCGAGCCTTCAGCCACGCATCAATCGCCTCGCGCGCTATCGTAGTGGCCGGTATCTCCGTACTCTTCGACGCGGCACGCAATTGAGTGTAGGTCTGTTCTGGAAGAGGCACGTGGAAGTTCTTCATGGCACCTCAAGTATGCCACACCCTCTGCCATCAAACCGTGGCCGCGATTTGGCTGTCCGCATCCCCTTTGGCCCCTTCATCTGTGGCCATTTCACCAACTCGTATTGGCCCCAGATGAAGGGGACAAAGAGGATGCTCTGCTGACTCTCTAGTGCCCTTCTTCCTCTAAGAACCGCTCCGCCTCAATCGCCGCCATGCAGCCAGCGCCGGCCGCGGTGATCGCCTGCCGATAGGTCCGGTCCTGCACATCGCCCGCGTGGAAAACACCCGTGATGTTGGTGCGCGCGCCGCCTTTTGAGACGATATAGCCGTCCGGGTCCAGGTCAATCTGCCCGCCGAAAGGCTTGGTATTTGGGATGTGGCCGATGGCGAGGAAGAAGCCGTCAACTTCCTGGTCCCACACCTTGCCGGTCTTCAAGTCGCGCAGCTTGACGCCGGTGACCTCGCCCTTGGTCACGTCGTAGATGTCGTCGACGGCGGTGTTGGTCAGCCACTTGATCTTGGGATTCGCGCGCGCCCGGTCGATCATGATTTTCGATGCCCGGAACTCTTCGCGGCGATGCACCAGCGTGACCTCGGAGCCGAAACGGGTGAGGAAGTTGGCCTCCTCCATCGCCGAATCCCCGCCGCCGATGACCATGATTTTTTTCTCTTTGTAGAAGGCCCCGTCGCAGGTGGCGCAGGACGACACGCCCTTGCCGATCAACGCCAGCTCGTTCGGCAGCCCCAGCCAACGGGCCGACGCGCCGGAGGCGACGATGAGAGTACGCGTTTCCTGCCACTCGCCATCGATGGAGACACGGAACGGGCGCTTAGAGAGATCCGCTGCGTCCACCGTGCCCCACACGTACTCGGCCCCGAATCGCTCGGCCTGCTTCTTCATGTTTTCGACCAGGTCGGGCCCCTGGATGCCTTCGGGAAAGCCAGGGAAATTCTCCACTTCAGAGGTAATGGAAAGCTGCCCGCCGGGTTCCTGTCCCATGACCACAAGCGGGTTCAGCCCCGCCCGGCCCGTATAAATCGCCGCCGTATTTCCCGCGCAGCCACAACCGATGATGATGACGT
The DNA here is from genome assembly GCA_947446025.1 of Bryobacterales bacterium. GTDB lineage: Bacteria > Acidobacteriota > Terriglobia > Bryobacterales > Bryobacteraceae > Palsa-187. The sequence continues at coordinate 693 of CANFEY010000115.1, read as the reverse complement.
TTCTCACCTTTTGATGGTAGCAAGCGAGTCAAGCAGGCCTACTGGACGGGGAGCACGGGTCCGGGTGGACTCATGCGATCTGGGGTGCCCACAGGGATTTCGGGGTCCTTGGGGGCGTCGGGGGGGAGTTGGAGGTTCACCTGGAACAGTCCCGCAAAACCGGGTGTAACCCCCGCGTAGAGGATGCGCTCGCGGGGGACCGGGACTCCATTGAGCCAGACCTGGAACGCCGTGTTGGTGAGGCGCGCGGCGGCGGTGGGGATGCGATTGGGCAGGGTCTGGGGCGCGGTGGGACCCAGGCCAGTGGCGTAGAGCACCACGGTTTCCCCGGGCGCGGCGGTCGAGTCGGGGGTGATGGGCGGGCCGTTGCCGTGGGTGGCGATTACGGTGCGTCCGGCGGCCTCAAACAGCGCGGGGGCGGACTCCTCCAGGCGCAGGGTCACCGGCGGACCGGCGCGGCCGCTGAGCACGACTTGCAGCGTGACCGGACCGGGCAGCAGGTTGGTTGGGATCAGCGCGTTGACTTGCGTCGGAGACACAAAATACCAGTAGTGTCCGGCTAACGCGCGACACGCCGACGGCAACTAACTGAAGAGTAGGCGGTTGAGGCCTCTTTTGAGTTGCCGCGATTTGAAATACCAGAAGACGAAACACGAGGCTGACACCATGAGGGATGAACCTTGGCCGCACCGT
>CANFEY010000114.1 GCA_947446025.1 Bryobacterales bacterium | reverse complement strand
GCTGGCGCTGGCGCCGGAACCTTATGGTTGTTCATGGATGAAATTCTTTCTCGCCCTGCTCGGTAATTAGCGGTCGAGGAGTGTCTCACTCATGTTGGCACGGAGGGAGCGAAGCCTCCGATGCCTGCGATGGGGGAGAAATTAAAGGTCTGGTTCAGCGAAGTGAGTGCCGATCCTGTGAACGTAAAGCTGCCCACGGCGGTGGAGTTGATCGTGATGTCCCAAGTCTCCGCTTGTCCCGGTGCAAGGTTGTTGAACAGGCTCAACGATAAGCCCAACTGGCTCACCGAGGTTAGGCTCGGCACCGTGAAGGTCTGCTGAATGAAGTCTCCGGTATTCCAGATGTTGTGAGTGTCGCCCGAGCAGGCAGCGGGGGTAGTTGAGTTCACACAGGTGATGCCTGCGTTGCTGAACGTGAACGCCGCGCCCTGGGCGGCGGTGCCGAAAGTGACTGCCAATAGGACCAGCTCGGCCAAATGCAAAGGGTTCTTCATTAACTGTTCTCCGATCAAGCATTTAGCGTAGTAGGTTTGCCCACCGGAGCCCATAGGAAGAAAAAGCAAATAGTACCGGTACGGAGTGCTATTCCAGCGACAAATAGTGGCCGGTGTACGAACCCTTGGTCTTCATCACTTCTTCCGGCGTGCCCTCGGCGACGATGCGGCCTCCGGCGCTGCCGCCTTCCGGGCCCAGGTCGATCACCCAGTCGGCGCGTTTGATGACTTCCAGGTTGTGTTCGATGATCAGGATGCTGGCACCGGTGCGGAGGAGTTGCTCAAAGGCGTCGAGCAGTTTCGCGATGTCGTCGAAGTGGAGGCCGGTGGTGGGTTCGTCGAAGATGTAGAGGGTACCTTCGCTGGTGGATTGCGAAAGGTGCGACGCCAGCTTGACGCGCTGGGCTTCGCCGCCGCTGAGCGTGGTGCCGGATTGTCCCAGGCGAACGTAGCCGAGGCCGACGTCGTTCAGGACCTTCAGCTTATTCGCAAGTTTGGGGCTGGCGGAGAAGAACGAGATGCCTTCGCGGACGCTGAGCTGTAGCACCTCATGAATGTTGAGGCCGTGGTAGCGGATATCGAGCACGGTGGACTTGAAGCGCGTGCCTTTGCAATCGTCGCAGACCAGTTCCACGTCCGCCAGGAATTGCATCTCCACGGTGACGGTGCCGTCGCCTTGGCAGGTCTCGCAGCGGCCGCCGGGGATGTTGAAGGAGAAGTGGCCGGCGGTGTAGCCTCGGCGGGAGGCCTCGGGCGTGGCGGCGAACAGTTCGCGGATGAGGTCGAAGGCTTTAATGTACGTAACGGGGTTGGAGCGCGGTGTGCGGCCGATGGGGCTTTGATCCACCAGGACAACTTGCGTGAGCAGATCCGCGCGTTCCACCTTGCTGCAGGTTTGTTTTTCGGGAGGGACGCCCCATTCGTCCGGCGTGGTGGTGGCGGTGGTGATGCTGCGGTCCATGCGCTTCTGCAGAGTCTGGTAGATCACGTCGTGGACCAGCGTGGACTTGCCCGATCCCGACACGCCTGTCACGGCGCACATGATGTTGAGTGGAATGGTCACGTCCAGGCCGCGGACGTTGTTGGCTTGGCAGCCGGTGAATTTGATAGTGCGTTTCGGGTTCACTTCGCGGCGGTGTTTGAGGTAGCTGGTTTTGAGGTCGCCGCGCAGGTACTTCGACGTCAGCGAATCGCTGCCCGGGGCCATCAGTTTCTTGAAGGAGCCTTCGAACACGATGTGGCCGCCGAGTTCACCCGCGCCGGGGCCCAGGTCGAGAATGTGGTCGGCCGCCCGCATGACGTCGGGGTCATGCTCGACCACCAGGATGGTGTTGCCGAGGTCGCGCAGTTCATGCAAGATGCCGATGAGCCGCGCGGTGTCGCGCGAGTGCAACCCGATGGAAGGTTCGTCGAGCACGTAGCAAGCTCCGACGAGGCGTGAACCGAGGCATGTGGCCAGTTGGATGCGCTGCGCTTCGCCACCGGAAAGCGTGGGCGAGAGGCGGTCGAGCGTGAGGTATTCGAGGCCGACGTCGTTAAGGAACTTCAGGCGCTGGCGGATCTCTGTGAGGACTTTTTCGGCGATGGCGGTTTCTTCGGGTGAAAGCTGCATCGCGTTGAAGAAGGCCTGGGCTTCGGCGATGTTGAGCTTCACGATATCGCCGATGGTTTTGCCGCCGGTGCGAATCCACAGGGCTTCGGCGCGCAGACGTGAGCCGCCGCATTCCGGGCACAGCGTGTAGCCGCGGTAGCGGCTCAGGAAAACGCGCACGTGGACTTTGTAGTTCTTCTTCTCGACTTCTTTGAAGTAGTCCTTGATGCCGGCATGCAGCACAGCCCTCTCGTCCGCATTCAGATCGCCGACCGGGACGGAGAAGCGCACCTTGCCCTTGGCGTCGCGGCGGAATTCGGTGAGATACCAGGCGTGCTGCGGCTTGGTCCACGGATCGACGGCGCCTTGCTGGATGCTGAGAGAGCGGTTGGGGATGATCAGGTCCAGGTCATAATCGACGGTGTTGCCGAAGCCCTGGCAGCGTTTGCATGCGCCTTGCGGGTTGTTGAAGCTGAACAGGCCGGGGTCGGGTTCGGTGAACTGCTTGCCGCATTTCTTGCATTCGAAGCGCTGGTTGAAGCGCAGCACTTCGTCGCTTGCGGCGGATTGGAAGAGCGCCTCGCCGGATTCGCGGTAGCAGATCTCCAACGTATCGACGACGCGCTGGCGCATGTTATCGGAGATGGCGATGCGGTCTACCAGGACGAAGACGGGTTTCGAGAAGTCGACGTCGAGCAGTGATTCAGGCGTGGAGAATTCGTACACCTGCGTGCCTTGATAGAGGCGGGTGAAGCCGCGTTTGCGCAGGTCGAAGAGCCGGTCGCGCAGCGTTTCGGAGATTTCCTTTGTCTTCTCCGCAGGCAGCGGGAACAGCGCGTACCAGCGCGACGCGATGGGGAGTGCCGCGAGCTTGGCGGCAACTTGATCCACGGTATCGCGCTCCACGTGGATGTTGCAGGTGGGGCAGTAGGTGCGTCCGGCTCGGGCCCACAGCAGGCGCAGGAAGTCGTAGAGTTCGGTGGTGGTGGCGACGGTGGACCGCGGATTGCGCGTGGTGTTCTTCTGGCGGATGGCGACGGGCGGGGCGATGCCGTCGATCTCCTCCACGTTGGGTTTCTCCATACGCTCCAGAAATTGGCGTGCGTAGGCGGAGAGGGATTCGACGTAGCGGCGTTGGCCTTCGGCGTAGATGGTGTCAAAGGCCAGCGAAGACTTGCCGGAGCCGGAGACGCCGGTGACCACGGTCAGTTTCTCGTGGGGGATTTCTAGGGAGATGCCCTTGAGGTTGTGGACGCGGGCGTTGCGGATTTTGATGGAGTCGTTCAAGGGGATGGAGCGTCTGTCGGCTTCCTGACGGTCGCCGTTCAGTGCTGGGGGGCGCAGCAGGCAAACGCCCTGGATCCCAGCTGGGGGGCGGCAGGCAAACCCGGCTGGAGCACAGCAATGAACGGCGACCGTCAGGAAGCCGACAGACAATTTACTCTAGTATAGAAAATTGGACTACACGGGCATACGACGTTCTTTGGGGCGCTGGTTTGTGCGGGAGCAGCGCGATCTGCCATGGCGACGCACGCGCGATCCCTACGCCATCTGGATCTCCGAAATCATGCTGCAGCAGACCCGCGTGGCCGCCGTGATTCCTTACTATGAGCGTTTCCTGGCCCGGTTCCCGGATTACCAGGCGCTGGCCGCCGCGAAAGAAGACGACGTGCTGGCGATGTGGGCGGGTCTGGGCTACTATTCGCGCGCGCGCAACTTGCAGAAGGCGGCCCGGCAACTGGTGGAGCTGGGCGGGTTCCCCCGAGAGCATGCCGCCATTCGCGAACTGGCTGGCATCGGCAGCTACACCGCCGGCGCGGTGGCGAGCATCGCGTTCGGACTGCCGCATCCCGCCATCGACGGCAATGTGCGGCGCGTGGTGATCCGGCTGACGGGGGACGCGGATGCTTCCATCGAAGTCGAAGCCGGGGCGTTGCTCGACAGGCGCAACGCTGGCCAGCACAACCAGGCGCTGATGGAATTGGGAGCGATGATCTGCGTGCCTCGGGACCCCCACTGCGGAGAGTGTCCGGTGGAGAAGTTGTGCGGGGCCCGGCAACAGGGGCTTGAGAATGAGCTTCCGCTGGTGAAAGCGAAAGCGAAGCTAGTCCGGCGGGAGCGGACATTGGCCGTCGTTCGCCGGGGAGGCAAGATCCTGCTGGTTCCCAGTCCCCGTGTTGCGGGCTTCTGGGATCTGCCCGAACCATTTCCGGGCATTCACATGGGGGCGGGGCTGGGAACGTTCCGCCACGCGATTACAACGAGTCAATATGTGTTTGAGGTCCGTGAGGCGTCTTTGGCCGGCCGGATTCCCAAAGGGGCGCGCTGGTGGGATGAGGCATCGTTGGGTCAAATTCCATTTGGCACCGCGTCGAAAAAAGCGCTACGGTGTTTAGAGACCTTATAGGGGGACTTGGCTGAAGATGAAAGCTCCGCAGATTATGCGATTCGTGTACACGGCGTTTGCCGCGGCGATTCCCCTGACCTTGTTTGCGCTGAGTAAGGGTCCCGATCCGCGGCATACCGGCGCGCCCGGGGACAAGCAGTTGGCGTGCGCCACGGCCGGGTGCCACACCAATTCCCAGAGTGGAGGACCCATCAATTTTCACGGTGGCTCTGTCTCCGCAACGTTTTCCCAGGGTAGCGTGTACACGCCGGGCACGCCGGTCAATATCACGGTCAGCGTGAGCGATCCCACCCATCGTCAATATGGGTTCCAGATGTCGGCACGCCTTGAGAGCAATCTAGCGCAGGCGCAAGCCGGCAGGTTCATCTACCAGAACAACACGGGCGTTGTCGTGGTGTGCGATAACGAGGCTCCGCGAAGCGTCAATGGAAATTGTCCGGCCTCGCAGCCCGTCGAGTTTATTGAACACACTGAGCCGTCGTCCTCTTCCTGGTCATTCAGCTGGACCCCGCCCGCCACGGCCGCCGGGCCAGTTCATTTCTACATTGCCGGGAACGCCGTGGACGGCAACTTGAGTTCGGATGGGAACGACCATGTCTACACGCGCGAGTATGTTCTCACGCCGACGATGCCCATATCGATTTCACCAGGCGGAATTACGAACGCTGCCAGTTTTGACAATACAGCACTGGCGCCAGGCAGCCTTGCTTCTTTGTTTGGAGTGTTCACGGGAACAAATACAACTACTGCCAGCAGTTCCCCGTGGCTCACAACGCTGT
>CANFEY010000113.1 GCA_947446025.1 Bryobacterales bacterium | reverse complement strand
GCGGCCAAGGTTCATCCCTCATGGTGTCAGCCTCGTGTTTCGTCTTCTGGTATTTCAAATCGCGGCAACTCAAAAGAGGCCTCAACCGCCTACTCTTCAGTTAGTTGCCGTCGGCGTGTCGCGCGTTAGCCGGACACTACTGATTTGTTTTATGTTCCATTGGATCTGCCCGGAGTGTGGGCGCGAGATCGCGCCGACGGCGAAGGAATGCGCCGCCTGCGAACCGCCAAGCGTCGTGGCCGCAGCACCCGCAGTAGCGGCCCCACCCGCTCCGCTGCAACCCAGAGTTGCTGGCGCGCCGAAACCTCCTGCCCCTGCCGCCCCCTGTCCCCTCAAAGCCGCGGGACGGGACTTGATCCCCCTGGGCGCACCGCCCGCCCCCGCGCATCATCCCGACTGGAAACAAGCCTTGCCCGTCCTGGAACCCGCGCGCGCACCCCGAGTCGCCAGTGCGCCTCTGCGTGAGCCCACCCCCGCCGCGCCCGCCGCTTCTCCCGTGACGCAGCCTCTGGCCGGTCCGGAAAACACTCCATTCCGGACTGCCCTGCCCGAACTCGCGAGCCCGGCCCCCGCCGCCCCGCCGCTGGCCGGTCCGGCGAATTACGCCAAGATCGCCGCCGAGCGCATCCGTCCCGCACAAGGGAGCTCCAAGCCGGCCTCCGCCGCCGCAACCGAGCAAATCTCGCTCCCCGGTCCCACCCTGCCGCACGAACTCACGTCCCTCAACGCAGCAGGGATCGCAAAAGTCATGGTCCCTGCAGGCCGCTCAGCTGCCCTCCCTACACGTTCCAGCTGGGCGCTGAGCATGCTGGTCGCCAGTGCCGTTCTTGCCGCCACCTTAGGAGCAGCCTTCTACGCCCTGCCCGGACTCGCCAGCGCGCCCCCGTCGGCTCCCCAACCCGAAGCCGCCGCAAAACCTGCGCGCCCCACCGAGTCCGAACCCGCACCCGCAGCCATTCCGTCCGACCCGCTGGCCAGGGTCGTCGAAGTCACCGGCGTGCGCTTCGTGACCGACCTCCCCAACCGCCCGCCCCAGATCCACTACTTAGTAGTGAACCACTCCAACCTTCCGCTGCAGGGCGTGACCGTGAACGTAACCCTGCGCGCCACCGGCTCCGAGGCCCCGCTCTCCCAATTCGCCTTCCGCGCCCCTCGCCTGGGACCCTATGAATCCAAGGAAATGATCAGCTCCATCGAACGCATGAACCGTGCCCTGACGCTCCCCGCCTGGCAGGAACTGCGCGCTGAAATTCAAATCTCACGTTAACCACCCAGCCAGCAGGAGTGCGAGAATGCGAGAGAGGTTCCCATGACATCGCTGCGTTACCTGCTCGCCCTGACCGCCCTGCCCCTGACCGCCGCCATTTTCCCGGAACAGATTGGTGACGCCGCGCGCGGCAAGGTGTCCTCCGTGCAGCCGCCCGACACCGAGCTCTACAAAGAATACGGCTTCCAGGCAGCCGAGCGCGCCGAATTCACCTCCCCCGCCGGCCCCTACTCCATCACCGGCTGGCAGATGCGCGACTCCACGAGCGGCATGGCCTTGTTTCAAAACCGCCGTCCCGAAGGCGCAACCAAGTCTGACATCGGCGACCTGGCCGCCCGCACATCCAAGGGCGTCGTCGCCGCCTATGGCAACTTCGTCTTCGAATACGAAGGGCTAACCCCCTCCAAGGATCAGTTCAACGCGCTTCTGGTCCAGCTCAAACAGGTGGAGCGCTCCCCGCTGCCCACCCTCACCAGCCACCTTCCGGCCCAGGGCTTGGTAGCCAACTCCGAACGCTACATCCTGGGCCCGGTGTCGTTAGCCCGTTTCGTACCCCAGATCTCCCCTTCGCTGGCCGCCTTCCACCTCAGCGCCGAAGGCCAAACCGCCAAGTACGCCGACGGAATGACCCTGACCATTTTCGAATACCCCACCCCCAACATGGCCCGCGAACAGCAGGACGCCTTCCTAAAACTGCCAGGAGCGCTGCCCAAGCGAGCCGGACCACTGGTAGCCGTGGTCACCCCACCCGCCGACGCCGACGCCGCAGAGCGCGTCCTGGCGCAAGTCATCTGGGACCCCAAGCTCACCCGCCAAGCCCTCGGCCCCGGTCCGGCCCAGGGAATCGCAAATATTGTGCTCACCGGATTTCTATTCGCGGGTGTACTTATCGCAGCTAGCTTGTTCGCAGGATTAGGCTTAGGTGGCGTGAAGGCCTTCCTCAAGCGACGCGGTTGGTACACCCAGCAGGACGCCATCACCGTGCTCCGCATCAAAGAATAGGCCCGTTCGGATAAACCTTGGGAATCCGGCCTGTTACACCGGAACATAGGACCAGGAAAACGGTTTTCCTACAGCTTTTCCACAAAAGGACAAACTTGAGGTCCAGTGCCTAAGTAGCTGCAATAGGGTGTTTTACAGCGATGGCATCCACCCCAGGATTTTCGCTTGACTTAAACCTCAGGAAAATCTAAGATCCAATCACAACTCAGATTTTGGTGGTCGCGATACCGTCGAATCTGATTCTCCCATGTTACATCGCCTCGCGAAAGCGGGGTTGCAGTGAGGACCCGCCGCAAGGTGGGTCTTTCTGCGTTTGGGGCACTTTTCTGGACCAACCGGGGCTGGACGGCTGTATGCTGAGGGCATGTGGAAACTGGCCTTGCTCGGACTGACTGGCGCGGCACTCTGTGCCCAGGACGTAGCGCTGCGGCCTGCCTTCGCGGTCTCGTCGATCAAGCCAAACCGGGAAGCCGCCGGAATTGGAGGTGCCCCGCGCCGCGTCGGCGACCGGGTTACGTGGATCAACGTCCCTCTCCCCTTGGTGGTGTACTACGCCTACAACATCTCACCCGTCCGGTTCTCGGGAAATGTGCCTTTCGACTTCTACAACATTGAGGCGGTCACCGAAGGTTCTCCCACCGAGGAGCAACTGCGGCGGATGTTCCGGACGCTGCTTGAAGACCGGTTCGGCCTGAAAGCGTATTTCGAGACGCGGGAACGGGACGTGAGCAGGCTGGTGATCGCCAAAGACGGGGTAAAGCTCAAGCCTGCGGCTGAGGAGACGATCATCGCGGTGGATGGGAGGCCGCTCCCGGCCGGGGCGCGCGGCATCTTTGTGGGCCAGGACGGGGCCCATTTGGCGGGCAAGAGAGCCAAGTTTGCCGACCTGGTGGGTGGGCTCAGCGGCGCGCTCCAGCGCCCGGTCCTCGACGAAACCGGAATCACCGGGACGTTCGATTATGACGTCCGTTTCCGCCTGGACAGTGACTTCGAGAATCCCAACGGCAACCCCTATATCGGCGCCGCAATCGAATCTGTGCTCGGTTTGCGCCTGGAGTCCGGGCGGGGTCCGGTGGAGATGCTGGTGCTGGATTCCATCGGGAAGCCGACCGAGAATTGAAACGGAACGAGTTGAGTTCAGCAGCCGCATGCACTACACTGTAGTGCATGAAGACCGAGGTCTATAGCTGGCGCGTCTCCGCCGAACTCAAGACCACTTTGGAGCAAGAAGCGCATCGGCGCAAATTGCCGCTCGCCGCCGTGCTCGATACCGCCGCGCGCGATTGGCTGGAGAAGAGCGTGCCGGACGCCGACAGCGATGCCGAGCAACTGCGGCTCCGCAAAGCCGCGCTGGCCTGCATCGGGACAATCTCCGGCGGGGACCCGCTCCGGTCCGAAAACGTGCGCCAAGAGGTTCGTGAGCGTTTGCGGCGTAGGCGTGTATGACACCGAGCGTGCTCGCCGACACCGGTGCGTTGTTGGCGCTGCTCGACAAATCGGATCGCTGGCACAAGGCGTGCTTGGCGGCATTTCAGCAGCTCGGCTTGCCACTGCTCACCTCGGAGGCCGTGCTGGCGGAACTGTTCCACCTGGCTGGTGACAGCGCGCATGAAATGGAAGCGGCCTGGAAGCTGGTGCGCTCCGGGGCAGTCCAATTGGCGGCGATAGAAGACGCCGAGCTTGTCCCCATCCGGGCGCTGATGCTGCGCTACGCGGACCGCCCCATGGATTTCGCCGACGCGACGCTGGTGCACCTAGCCAAACGGGAAGGACTGGCCACGATCTTCACGGTCGATCACGACGATTTCTCAACCTACCGCATCGACGGCAAGCGCCGCTTCCGCGTCGTGCCAGCACTTCGCTTCTGATGGGAAGACCATGACCGCCGGGACCTCCGCCCTTTCCGGCGTGTAGAATCGATCCATGGCCACCACCGACCGAGCAGTCTCCATCCACCCCTACTTCAAAGTCCCCGACGGCAAGCTCGACGCCTTCAAGGAAATCTGCCGCCAATTCATGGCCGCCACCGCCCGGGAGCAGCGCTGCCTCTACTACGGTTTCAGCTTCAACGGTAACGAAGTCCACTGCCGCGAGGCCTACGACGACGCCGAGGGAGCGCTCGCGCATCTCGAAAACGTCGGGGCGATCCTGGCCGAGGCCACCAAGGTCGCCGAAATTGCCCGGCTGGAAATCCACGGCATCGAAGAGGAGCTCGCCAAGCTGCGCGGCCCCTTAGCCGATATCAACGTGACCTATTTCACCCTGGAGTACGGAATCCGTCGTTAGCCCCATCTAGGGCTTTCCTCCTCTTGCCAGCGCTGCGTGAGGCTCGGTATACTTCGGTTTCATGCAACTTGAGACGCGCAGCCCGGTCCGGCCCCCGATGCAGCCCCGCATCGACGACGCGGACCCCTTGGCTCCGCAGCGCGAGGCGGCCCTTTTCTACGGCCTGTTCCTGCGCGGCCACTCGGCCAACACCCTGCGCCGCGACATCGACGTCCCCAAGAAGCTGTTGGAAAAACTGCTGAAGCGCCACCCCCACGAACTGCGCGTGCGCGAGAATCTGGAGCGCTCCTACCACTACCGCAAGCAAGTACTCGCGATCTTCGACGAGTTGGTAACGCGCCAGGGCATTCATCACCGCGTGCAGTAACTAGCTACTGCACCGTAAGGAAAGCCCCGTCGGCGCTGATGAAGGTGTCGATTTTCAACACCACCTCGGCATCCCCCGGAGGCAGCGCTGGAATCTGGGCGTTAACCTGGCACAGCCCCGACCCGGACAAGCCCACGAAGCTGGTCGTGGCAGGCTTCCCGCCGATGGTCAAACTCACGGTTCCGGTCACCGCCGCCGCGCCCGTCACAATCCGGTCCGCGGGCATGGCTGGGTTCGTTGCGCCACATCCCGTCCCATAGAGGGAAACATTGTCTCCCGTCTTCACGGGCCCTCCGTGCCAACATGAGTGAGACACTCCTCGACCGCTAATTACCGAGCAGGGCGAGAAAGAATTTCATCCATGAACAACCATAAGGTTCCGGCGCCAGCGGTATTGCTGCCGGTGGGACGTAGGG
>CANFEY010000112.1 GCA_947446025.1 Bryobacterales bacterium | reverse complement strand
GAATCGAAGCTTCGGAAGGTGTTTTTCGGATTGTGCTTGGACAGCGTCTTGGTAATCGCCGCAGTCAGGGTCGTCTTGCCGTGATCGATGTGTCCGATCGTTCCCACGTTACAGTGCGGCTTGCTACGATCAAATTTTTCTTTCGCCATGTTGTGTGTCCTCGTGTCCTCGGGTGGAAATCTAGGTGGCCTTGCCCTGCGCCTTCGCGGTGATTTCTTCCGCGATATTCTTCGGAACTTCTTCGTACCGGCCAAAGTGCATGGTGAATGCGCCACGGCCCTGCGTGCGGCTGCGCAACTCGGTTGCGTACCCGAACATTTGCGATAGCGGAACCATCGCCTTGATAATCTGCGTGGAGCCCAGAATTTCGGTGCCTTCCAGGCGTCCGCGGCGGGAGATGAGATCGCCGTTGACGGTGCCCATGTATTCGTCGGGAACCACGACTTCCACCTTCATCACCGGCTCCAGCAGAACCGGCTTGGCTTTGCGGGCGGCTTCCTTGAAGCAGATGGAAGCGCAGATCTTGAACGCCATTTCCGATGAATCGACGTCGTGCGAATTTCCGTCGAACACGGTGACTTTGATATTTGAAAGCGGGAAGCCAGCCAGGACGCCGTGCTCTAGCGACTCAAGCACGCCCTTTTCGATGGCGGAAATGAATTCCTTGGGGATGTTACCACCGCGCACGTCGTTGACAAACTCGAACTCGGTTTCCTCGTTCGGTTCTACGCGCAGCTTGACGCGGGCATATTGGCCACTGCCGCCGGTTTGCTTCTTGTGCGTGTAGTCGTATTCAGCGGTGTTGCGCAACGTTTCGCGGTAGGCCACTTGCGGCTTGCCGACGTTCGCCCCGACGCCGAATTCGCGCTGCATGCGGTCGACGATGATTTCGAGGTGAAGCTCGCCCATGCCGGCCAGGATCGTTTGCCCGGTATCAGGGTCGGTGGAAACTTTGAGCGTGGGATCTTCCTGCACCAGCTTGGCAATTGCCATGCCGAGCTTTTCCTGGTCGACCTTAGTCTTGGGCTCGATAGCGAGCTGGATGACCGGGGCCGGGAAATCGATGGACTCAAGGATGATCGGGTATTTTTCGTCGCAGATGGTGTCGCCAGTCGAAACCGACTTCAGACCCACGGCAGCGGCGATATCGCCCGCCAGAACCTCGGTCACATCTTCGCGCTTATTGGCGTGCATCTTAACGACGCGGCCGATGCGCTCTTTCTTGCCCTTGGCCACATTGTAGATGGATTCGCCGGCGACCAATTTGCCAGAGTAGACACGGATGAAGGCGAGTTGGCCCACAAACGGGTCGGTCATGATCTTGAAAACGAGAGCCGAGAACGGCTCGGTGTCCGAGGACTGCCGTTCCAACAACTTTTCCTTGTCGTCCACATCCGTACCCTTCATAGCGGGCACGTCCAGCGGAGACGGCAACAGATCAACCACGGTGTCCAGAAGGTTCTGGACACCCTTGTTCTTGAAAGCCGTACCGCAGATGACCGGGAACAGCTTCATCGAGATGGTGGCGCGGCGCAGGCCGGCGCGCAATTCGGTTTCGCTGATGGGCTGGCCGTTGAGGAACTTCTCCATCAAAATGTCGTCGCATTCCGCGATCCGCTCCACCATCTGGTCGTGGTACAGCTTGGCGTCGTCGGCCATGTCCGCCGGAATTTCAACATCGTCGAATTCCGCGCCCAATGTGTCGTCGCGCCAGATGCGGGCCTTCATAGTGAGAAGGTCGATGGAACCTTTATACTGATCTTCCGCACCGATGGGCAGCATGATCGGTACAGGATTGCACTTCAAACGGTCGACCAGCGTCTGCACGGAACGATAGAAGTCCGCGCCGATGCGGTCCATCTTGTTCATGAAGCAGATGCGCGGGACGCGATACTTGTCGGCCTGACGCCATACGGTTTCCGATTGCGGCTGCACGCCGGCGACAGCATCGAACACGGCAACAGCGCCGTCGAGCACGCGCAAACTGCGCTCTACTTCGGCAGTGAAATCCACGTGGCCGGGAGTATCAATGATGTTGATGGTGTAGTCCTGCCACTGGCAGGTCGTAGCGGCGGACGTGATGGTGATGCCGCGCTCCTGTTCCTGCTCCATCCAGTCCATGACCGCGGTGCCTTCGTGCACTTCGCCGATCTTGTAGGTGCGGCCGGTGTAATAGAGGATGCGCTCCGTCGTGGTGGTCTTGCCAGCATCAATGTGCGCCATGATGCCGATGTTGCGCATCTTCTCTAATGGAGTGGTACGTGCCATGCTTGTTGGTTACCAGCGATAGTGAGCGAAAGCCTTGTTGGCTTCGGCCATGCGGTGAACGTCGTCTTTCTTCTTGATTGCTCCGCCGCGCGAATTCGCGGCGTCATTCAGTTCCTGGGCCAGCTTTTCCGGCATGCCCTTTTCCGCGCGCGAACGCGCGTTGGTCAGGATCCAGCGGATCGCCAGCGAAGTGCGGCGGTTGTTGGCGACTTCGACCGGGACTTGATAGTTCGCACCACCGACGCGGCGGGTTTTGACTTCCACCAGCGGACGGCAGTTCTCAATGGCCTTCTTGAAGAGCTTGAGCGGATCGTCCTGCGTGCGCTCCTTGATCATGTCCATGGCCGCGTAAAAGATCTTCTGGGAGATCGCTTTTTTGCCATCCCACATCATCGTGTTCACGAACTTCTCGGCGAGGGTGGACTGATAGATCGGATCGGGCAGGATTTCGCGCGTTTCCGGCTTGCGTCTGCGTGGCATTACTTGGCGGCGCCTCCCTTCGGGCGTTTGGCTCCGTACTTGGAGCGGCTCTGCTTGCGTCCCGTGACGCCTGCGGTGTCGAGCGTACCGCGCACCACGTGATAGCGCACACCGGGGAGATCTTTAACGCGGCCTCCGCGGATCAGCACAATCGAGTGCTCTTGAAGATTGTGACCCACGCCGGGAATGTACGTGGTGACTTCGATGCCGTTGGTCAAACGCACGCGGGCTACTTTACGCAGTGCGGAGTTGGGCTTTTTCGGAGTGGTGGTGTACACACGGGTACACACACCGCGGCGCTGCGGGCAAGATTGCAGCGCAGGGCTGGCCGTCTTAAATCGCGTGGGACGACGCCCTTTGCGCACAAGTTGAATGAATGTAGGCACGAAACCTCTTTTGCTAGCAAAAAACTACAGAAACGGCAGAAAACTGCGTGGGAAGAAACTTCGGACAAGTCCTTACGAGCCGCGGCATAGAAACCGGAATCACAGCGGGACCGGCGACCGGCCGGACTCTCCTAAAACAGACACGAAGAGTGGTAGCGCGGAAGCAGAAGATCAACTCGCCAAAATACTCTCTGTAGAGTACAGGACGGAGGGGGTGGTTGTCAACGTGCTGAGGCACGTTTTCGGAAGATGCCCAAAATACCCAGCCCAACTCCCAACAAAGCGAGGGTTCCGGGCTCGGGGACGACTTCCAGGTTGACGTTGTCTAGGCCCCAGTTAATGTCAAAGGTGCCATTCCCGGGTCCTGAGCCGCCCTGCGACTGGTCAAAGAATCGCAGCGTGGTGGAAGTGGTGGTGGCCGTGAAGTATACCGTGATGCCCTGGCCCCAGCTTGGCGGACCCTGAGGCATAAAATTCAAGGCGCTTGCCAACTGCACGTCGCCGGCATCCAGGACTTCGACGAATGCCTCCTGTGCAGGATACGGTGGCTCAAAAAGTTCCAACGTTGTGAGCCAGTAGGTGACGAAATAGGTTTGGCCGACTTGCGTGTCAAAGGTCTGTGAAAGGCTGCCGCCGTTGAACCCGGACGCACCGAAGCCAATGAAATAGGTCCCCTCCTGAGCCGGAAGGGTCCAGAGCCCCCCTAGCCCGTTGGTGTAGAAGTCACCGAACTGGGTATCCGGATCGGCGTCCCCCGTGTGCAGCCAACCGGTGCCGCTGCCATCGAGGGACTCGTTGCCAAGGTATCGGATTCCGGGGTCCCAAGGGGTAACGGGTTCGCCGGGAGTTTCGAAACTTCCGTTAAAGAAAGTTGCCGCGGAAGCCATCGGTGATCCGCCCAGCACCAGAGCCACCAACACAAAGACTGGTAAGCTCCGTGTAGTCATAGGTGTAGATCGTTGCCCCATAGCTAGTACTATAGGGGTATTTCCCTGCCGGGTCAAGTCGTAGCAAGGCCGTAGCCAGGTCCTAGGAGCCCCTAGGGACCTGTCAGCGAGAGAGGCCGACGGAGTTGCCGCGATAGGGCTGGTAGCCAATTCCCCAGTCCACGCCCACCACCTCGATATCCACCTGGGGTCCGTCCACCTTAATGATCAGGAAATGATAGGGGTTGGAGCCTGGCGCGGAACCCGGCTGTGCGATCTGTTCCAGGCGGACCTGGCTCGCGGCGTAGGCCCGGACATAGTCGCGGGTATCGGGATTTTGGCGGTAATAGTAGAGGGGCGCGCCGCCACCGCCGGAGACGATCAAGTCCATCCGGTGGGGACCGGAGTCGTCGGTGTAGCGCTCCACCCAGTGTTCGAAGAGGTGCTCATGGCCCGTCAGGAGGGCCTCCACGTGGTGGGTGCGGAACAGCGGCATGTAGCGGGTGCGGAGTTCCTCGGTGGTGGGTTCCACCCTGGCTCCCCCGTGCGGACCGGAAGAGAAGACGTTGTGGTGGCAGAAGACAAAGACGTGCGTGTAGCGGCTGCGATCCAGGCCTTCCAACTGGGCTTTGGCCCAGGCGAACTGCGTTTCATCGCCGATCAGGTTGGTATCGAGGCCGAGGACAAAGGTATTGCCGAAACCGACGGAGAAGACGGGGTACCCAGAGAGGCGGCGGGGGGAACCCTCGGCGGGCATCAATGATGCCATGGCGTCCATAAAGTTCTGCAAACCGGCCTGACGGGCGGGCGCCGCATGGGTAGTTGAGGTCCCCACGTCGTGGTTGCCGGGGACCAGAAAGTAGGGGACGTTGCCTTCCCTGGTCAGGCGCTCAATGGTGGGATTGAAGCTGACGTTCCACTGATCGGGCTTGGATCCGTCCACCACCGCGTCTCCCGACTGCAGGATGAAACGCACGGGAAATTCGGTGGTTTGCAGGCGGCGGATCTGGGTGAGCATGGTGTCCGCAACCATGGCGTGCTCGTATTGCACCGCGGTACCGTCCTGGCGGCCGCGGGTGTCGCCGTAGACCAGAAAGGAGAACTTCGAGACGCCGGCGGAGTCGGCTTCTGAAAGCATCGGCGTGGCTGGAGGCGCGATGGCTCGCACAGCCGGTTGCGCAAACGCAGCGGCACCGAGGGCCAAGACCGAGACAAGCAGGCGGTTGAGCATAGGTTCCCTTGCGGTCAATTGTAGCGTTTTGGAGTGACGATATGGTAACGTGGAAACGTTATCACGTTGCGCCCGTAGCTCAGCTGGATAGAGCGTCTGGCTACGAACCAGAAGGCCGGGTGTTCGAATCACTCCGGGCGCACCACTTTCCTCCGCTGTACCAGGCTACCTCTCGTCTGCCTGCACACCACTTTCAAAGCGCGTATAGACGTAGATGGGGATCTTCAAATCTCCCAAGTGGTGCTGG
>CANFEY010000111.1 GCA_947446025.1 Bryobacterales bacterium | reverse complement strand
CTCTACCAAATCCTACAGGTTGTCAGCGTCACCATTTTCGAGCGGACGCCCATTCTACAGGCCCTTCAGCTACAACATACCGGAGAAAAATCAGACCCATTTTTCAACCAGCTGAATCTGTTCGACTTATAGCCGGACACTACTGATCCTGCACCAACAGCACCACTTTCAAGTTCGCACGAACCCACTCAGGCTTGAGATTGATGCGTGCCTCCGCGGTATATTGCCCCGGCGTGCCGGGATCAAGTTCAGCCAAACGGCTCAGCGTACGGACCACAGCAGCGTGCTTCAGCCGTCGCCCGTCGTTCTCCCCAGCAGTGACGTTCGACTCCAAGTTAACTTCCGTCACCGCCAGCAACACGTCCGCTTTGTGACTGCCGGGCGGCAGCTTGCCGACAGTAATGGCGAGGGTCCCCTGCGCGCCAAGCCGCAGTTCCACCGCGGCGCGCGGACTGCGGGCGGCGGCGTTGATAGCCGACTGAATAGCACCCGCGTCAGAGCCCAGCACCTCCTTTTCCCCGTTGATGACGGCCTGCGGCGTGTAGATGTTGCCGGTGCGCATCGCGTTGCCGTAGTCCTGCTGGCGACTGGAAAAAAGCGGCGAGGAGTAGCGGTCACGCCAGCCCAGGCTGTCCCAATAGTCAACGTGTTCGCCCAGGACGATGACGTTTGCACGGTCAAAGCGGGCCACCACGGCGTCCGCGGGCGGGCAGCTGGAGCAGCCTTCCGAGGTGAAGAGTTCGACAACCACCGGCGCTGAGGACGCGTTTGGAACTGCTTTGGTGCGGGTTTGCGCCATGCACACCGCACCGCACACCAGCGCGAAAATCGTTGGGCGAATCATGCCGCAGACCTCCCCCATGCTATTCTGACGCCTTCAGGACTATTTTTGTTGAGTACAGACTGGAATTTCTTCGGCAACCCGGCGGCGGTCTCCGCGCTGCAGACGATGATCGCTCGCGAACGCATCCCGCAGACCATCCTGATCGCGGGTCCCGAAGGCGTGGGCAAAGCCACGCTGGCGCGCCGGTTCGCGGCGGAATTGCTGGGCGACGCGCACAAGATCGAGCTGGACGATCTGAGCCTGGAAGCCAACGTGGAACTGCGCGCCGAGCGGCTGAAGCTTGCCTCCGATAAGCGCAACGACGACCCGCTGGTGTTCAGCTCCCATCCGGATTTCATGACCGTTGCACCGGACGGTCCGCTGGGGCAGATTAGCATCCAGCAGATGCGCCTGGTAAAGGACCGCGCCACCATGAAGCCTCTGCGCGGCCGCTGGCGTGTGTTTCTGATCGACAGCATGGACAAGGCCAACGTTCAGGCGGCAAACTCGCTGCTGAAGACGCTGGAAGAACCTCCTGACCATCTAATCCTTCTGATGACGGCAAATAATCCCTACGATTTGCTGGCTACGATCCGGTCGCGCTCGGTGATCCTGAATCTGGGTAAGCTCGCTGAGCCGGAGATGCGGACGTTCGTGCAGGGGCGCGGTTTGGATCAGCCGGAGCGGCGCTTGGCCTTGAGCGAAGGCGCGCCGGGAGTCGCGGTGACGGTGGACTTTGAGACCTATGACCGTCGGCGCACGGCGATGCTGACGCTGCTCCGGGTGGCCGCAGAGATGGAGCAGTTCGGCGCGTGGATGAAACATTCCGATTCCATCGGCGCGCGCAAGACGGAGAAACTTGAGCAGTATCTGGAAGTGCTCTACTCGCTGATCGAGGACGTGATGCGCCTGGCCCACGGCGCTCCGGCCATGCGCAACGCCGACATCCAGCGGGATTTGGAAGCCCTCTCCGCCAAGGTTTCCTTCGACT
The DNA here is from genome assembly GCA_947446025.1 of Bryobacterales bacterium. GTDB lineage: Bacteria > Acidobacteriota > Terriglobia > Bryobacterales > Bryobacteraceae > Palsa-187. The sequence goes on along the minus strand of CANFEY010000111.1, from coordinate 3,756 downwards.
GGCTGCGCAAAATTACGGGCCGTGTGGATGAGTTGGTGGACCTGGCTCGGCGCAATATTCAGAAGTCGATCGCCCTGGACGCGCTGGCCGTGGGTTTGCAGCGAGGGTAGGCGTGTGCTATCAAGGGAGTAAGTCAGGAGCCCCCCACCTTGGAACCCGGGAATCGCCGTCTCATCCGCCCCTCGATTAGCGAGGCCACGGACCGCCCCCCACGTAAGGACGCCGGTGCGAAGAAAGTTATGCCGCCGGATCAGACGAACGCGGAGAATTTCTACTATCTAAAACAGATGCAGTCCAAGACGCCGATGACCATCGTGCTGAAGGACGGAGAGATTCTCAGCGGCGTCATCGAGTGGTATGACAAGTGTTGCCTGAAGCTGAACCGCGAAGGCGCGCCGAACTTGTTGATCTATAAGTCGAACGTAAAATACATGCATAAGGCGTGAGATTCGCTGCCGCACTTCTGCTTCCGTTGCTGGTCAGCGCCCAGGAGATCCGGCTGGTGCAGGTTGCGCCGTCCCTCAGCGCTCCCACGGATATTCAGAGCGCCAACGACGGGTCCGGGCGCTTGTTTCTGGTGGAGCAGCGCGGGCTGATCAAGATTCTCCGCAATCGAGCGGTGCTGCCGCAGCCCTTCCTCGACCTGCGCGGCCGCGTGAGTCCCACGGGCGATGAGCGCGGGCTGCTGGGTCTGGCGTTCCCGCCGGGATTCGCTCAGTCGCAGCGGTTTTACGTCAACTATACAAACCTTGCCGGCAACACCGTGATCGCGCAGTATCAGGCGAACGGGGACACCGCCGGCGCGGGCACTGAGACCGTCCTGCTCACCATCTCGCAGCCGTTCGCGAACCACAACGGCGGGCAGCTCCGTTTCGGACCCGACGGGTTCCTCTACATCGCCATGGGCGACGGCGGCAGCGCGGGCGATCCGCAGAACCACGCGCAGAACATGGGGTCTCTGTTGGGCAAGATGCTCCGTATCGACGTGGAGAGCCAGCCGGGGCAGGTGCGGATTCCGGCATCGAATCCTTTCCTGAACAGCTCGGGCACGCGCGGCGAGATTTGGGCGTCCGGCCTGCGCAATCCCTGGCGCTTCAGCTTTGACCGGGCCACGGGCGACTTGTGGATCGGTGATGTGGGGCAGAACACCTACGAAGAGATCGACTACCAGCCGTCGAACAGCCTGGGCGGCGAAAATTACGGCTGGCGCGATATGGAAGGTGCGCATTGCGTTGTAGCCGGCTGTTCCACCGCGGGCAAGACGCTGCCGGTGGCGGAGTACACGCACGCGGGCGGAGCCTGTTCGGTCACCGGAGGGTTCGTGTATCGCGGGCAGAGGTGGCCCGCGTTGCAAGGGACTTACCTCTACGCGGATTACTGCAGCGGGCGGATCTGGGGACTCGGCCGTCCCGCGGACGCCTGGGTGAGCCGGGTGTTGCTCGATTCCGGATTGCGCATCACGACGTTTGGGCAGGACGAGGACGGGGAGTTGTTTCTTGCCGCGGGCAGCGCGGCGTATCGCGTGGAAAGCACGGCTGGTCCGGCGCCTCGCTTTACCGCGGCGGGAGTGGTGAACGCGGCCAGCTTCGCCTCCGGCATGGTGCCTGGGTCGCTGGCTACAGTGTTCGTAAGCGGCGTGCGGGAATCGGCGGGGATCACTTCGGCAAGCGCGCTGCCGTTACCCCGCGCGCTGGATGGCGTGTCTCTGACGGTGGGCGGGATCACTGCGCCCATCTTGTCAGTGAGCAATGTGGGCGGCGCTGAGCAGGTAAATTTCCAGGTGCCTTTCGAGATCGCGGGCCGTTCCACGGCGGAGGTGGTGGTGACGCGCTCCGGCACGGCCAGCGCGCCGCAGGCGGTCGCTGTTTTGACCGAACAACCGGGGGTTTACTCCTCCGGTGGCCGAGGCATCGCGGTACACAATGCGAACTACACCTTGGTGACGGATGGAGCGCCGCTGGTTGCGGGCGAGTTTGCGTTCCTCTACGCGGCGGGTCTGGGAGCGGTCACCAACGCGCCCGCGACCGGAGCAGCAGCGGCGGGGTTAGCGGAGGTTCGCTCGCGGGTGCGCGTGACGTTGGGCGGCCAACCCTGTGAGGTGCAATTCGCCGGCCTGGCACCGGGCTTGGCGGGTGTCTACCAAGTAAACTTCCGCGTGCCGCCGGGCATTGCCGCCGGGGTCCGCGAACTTGCGGTCGGCGTGGGCAGCGTGGACGCTCCCGTGGTAACGTTGCCTGTAAGATGACGTTCCATGCAGTAATCCAAGCGGGACACGGCGGCGGCGCGTTTGCCGAGGTTCCGTTCGATGTAGAAGAAGTGTTCGGCGATAAGCGCCCGCAGGTGAGAGTCACCATGTGCGGCGAGAGCTTCGTGTGGCGCCTGATCAAGATGGGCGGACCGCATCACATCGTCGGCGTGCCCAAGGGTATCCGCACAAAGGCTGGGAAAGAGATCGGCGATAGCATCGAGATCACCGTGGTGGCCGACGACACCCCGCGCGAGGTAGTGGTCCCGCCGGATCTGGAAGCAGCTCTGGTCCCCGAGCCGGCTGCCCGCGAGTTCTTCGACGCGCTCAGCTACACGCAGCGCAAGGAGTACGTCCGCTGGATAGAATCGGCCAAGCGCGAAGAGACCCGGGTGCGGCGCGTGGAGAAGGCAGTGGAGATGCTGAAGGCCGGGAAGGCGGACGTTTGACGCCACAATGAGAAGCTAGAGGCGAAACCGCCTGCGCTACCTCAGGTTTCAGTATCTTGCGCAGCGGGTAGGGCAGGCGTTTCCGCCTGCCCCGGCGCTAAACGATGGGTTCTTCACTGGCCGAAATAACTTCGACGAGAAAACCGTCGGGGTCAAAGAACCGAAAGCTGTAAGCACCAGGTGGTTCCGCGAACCGGGCACCGAGAGCTTCCAGTTTTCGGCCGAGAGAGAGATCTATGGCGCTTCCCAGCTGAATCGTGAACCGCGTGAATCCCGGCGTTCCTCGTTGAAGTTCCAAACGTCCGGCACCAACCTTGTAGAAGCGCGCGGGAGCGGGCCCGAGTAGGCTGCCGTAGTGTGCGAATGCCCTCGCAAGATCGCTGACGCTCACCTCCACTGAACTCAACCCGGCAGCTACAAATAGTTGAGGTTGCGCCAAGCGCCGCAGCTCCGGCGAGGCAGTCTGCGCGGCTAGCGACGTCCATCCGTCCGCCGACGATAGCTGGAGGCGGGTGCCGTCGGGATCGTTGACGCCGGTGTCGCGCCCACTGGGATAGTCGCGGTAGGTCAGGCCTTTCGAGGTCAGAAAGGCGTGCACGGCGGTGATGTCGAAGTTTTCAATGCCGATGCACGCGTGGTCGATGCGCGGGGCGTCCGCGCGGTCGATGGCCATGTAGCTTGATCCGAGCTTGATGTAGCGCCGCGTGGTGGTGCGGTTCTTCATCACGTCGGCGCCGCCGAAGAGTTGGGCGTAGAAGGCTACGGAGCGTTCGACGTCCGCCACGGTGAATTCGATGTGGTCCAGGCCTCGGAACTTGAGAGGCGATTGCGCCGTCCCAGGCACGGCGGAAGCCACCCCAAGTACCGCCAACATTTCCCGTCGAGTCATATCCGGCAAGTGTAGCCGCTGCGCGTGTCAACCCACTTTAGAAATGTCCCCCAAATTCCCTCGATAGAAGTGTCCCTTTTCTTTTCTTCCTTGAACCAGTTCCTTCCCCCCTGCGGACCGCTGCCGGAGCGGAGCCCTGCGAGGCCGTTAGGCCGAGCGTTTAGGGCGCAGCG
>CANFEY010000110.1 GCA_947446025.1 Bryobacterales bacterium | reverse complement strand
GCTCTCGCTTCGCTCGGGCTCCCTACGTCCCACCGGCAGCAATACCGCTGGCGCCGGAACCTTATGGTTGTTCATGGATGAAATTCTTTCTCGCCCTGCTCGGTAATTAGCGGTCGAGGAGTGTCTCACTCATGTTGGCACGGAGGGCCCACGGTAGCGTCCACTTTCTTGGAGGTGATGCTGCTCCCATCCATGGGGCCCTGAATGTTCCCGACGTTGGGAAGAATTACAAGCGGCAATCCTAGTTCGGCCGCTCGAGCCACTGCGTAGTCGATCCCTGTCCGCAACGGGGGCGTACCGCCGAAGGCAGCCTCCGCCGGTTGGTCGTCATGGGCCGCGGCTCCACCGGTGATCTTTACACTGAGAATCCGTGCTTTCGGAGCCTCGCCGCGGTACTTCCAATCCCTTGAATTGCGGCCATTTCCGGCTGCGATCCCAGTTGTGGTTGTCCCGTGCCCGACAGCATCCCGATAGGCGAGCGGGGTTCCGCCCGCAAGCGCGGCATTGATCTGCGCTTTGATGTAGAGCGTGCCGCCGTAGGGGTTTCCGGGCGCGTTGGCACCGGAAGGGTCGCTGAGGTCGAGAATGCCTTCAAGGCGGGTGCTTCCGTCAGGATTCCTGAAGTCGTTGTTCCTCCAATCCAGACCTCGATCCAGAATGGCAATGAGAACGTCGCGCCCGGAAACGCCGAATTTTCGTACCGCTTCGTCCACCTTCGTTTCCACGCGCGCTTTGTCCATCGCGGAGAGCAAGGGAATTGTGAACAGGATTGGCAGCAGGATCTTGAACATCCCGATATTCTAACCCATCCCCCGTCTTGTCGCGCTCGCCGCATTCCTAGCGCACTAACAGCCCTCGGCGGCGAAGGAGCGGGTTCACGTCCGGCTCCGCGCCGCGGAAGTTGCGGTACATTTCCTTCATCTCCTTTGTGCCACGCGGAGCTAGGACCATGCGCCGGAACTTGTCGCCGTTTTCGCGCTTCAGGCCGCCGTTTTGCTTGAACCATTCCACCGTGTCAGCGTCCAGGATCTCGCTCCATATATAGGAGTAGTAGCCGGCTTGGTAGCCGCCTGAGAAGACGTGTGAGAAGTAAGTGGAGCGGTAGCGCGGCGGGACCAGGCCGGCGTCGATGCCGTTGGCCTTGAACACATTGGCCTCGAAGGATGCGACGTCGTCCGGGATTTGTTCGGGTTTCAGACCGTGCCACGCGAGGTCGAGGACCGCTGCCGCGATGTATTCGGTGGTGGCGAAGCCTTCATTGAACTGCGCGGATGCGGTCACCTTGGCAACCAGCTCGGCGGGCATCGGTTCGCCGGTCTTGTGGTGGACGGCGTAGTTCTTCATGACCTCCGGCCAGGCCACCCACATTTCATTCACCTGCGAGGGGAACTCGACGAAATCGCGCGGGGTGCCGCTAAGCGACGGGTATTGGATGTCAGAGAACAGCGTGTGCAGAGCGTGGCCGAACTCGTGGAACATGGTGGTGACTTCGTCCAAGGTCAGCAGCGTCGGCTCGCCCGCGGGCGGCTTGGGGACGTTGAGATTGATGGCGGTCACGGGTTTGTAGCCGGTCAGTTTGGACTGCGTGACGTAGGCGGTGTTCCAGGCTCCGCCGCGCTTGTTGGGGCGGGCGTAGAAGTCGCCGAGGAAGAGGCCGAGCGGTTTCCCATCGGCGTCGAAGACTTCATAGATCACATTGTCGGGCGAGAAGCCCGCGAGGTCTTTGCGTTCCTTGAACGTGACGCCGTAGAGGCGCGTGGCGGCGTAGAAGACTCCGTCCACCAGCACGCGGCGGAGTTCGTAGTAGGGGCGCAGTTGCGAGGCGTCGAAGGCGAAGCGCTGCTCGCGGAGTTTTTCGGTGTAGTAGGCCCAGTTGGTGGAGGTGATGCGCGTCGCGCCCGCGACTTTCTGCAGCTCGGCGGCTTCCGCGCGGGCGTTGGTCATCGCCGCCGGGACAACGCGGGTCAGCAGACTGTTCACGGCTTCCATCGACCCGGCGGTCTGCGTCTCCAGGCCGAAGGCGGCGTAGTTGGGATAGCCCAGCAGTTGCGCCAGTTCGGCTCTGCGGCGCGCAATGGCGATGACCACGGCGCGATTGTCGAACTGGTTGCCGCGGGTGCCGCGGATCAATGAGGCCTGCATGATGCTAGCCCGCGTGTCCGCGTTCGTGAGCACTTCAAGCGGCGGCTGGCCGGTGGTGTTGGTCAGCCGTATGGCGAACTTGCCTTCGGCACCCATCGACTTAGCGAGCTCGGCTGCGTTTTCGATGGCTCCGGGCGCAAGGCCTGCAAGTTCTTCGCGCTTGTCGAACAAGACGGCGGAGGCGTTCACCTCACTGGTCACATTCTGCTTGAACTGCGTGCTGAGCCGTGCCAGGTCGGCGTTGATGGCTCGCATCTTGTCTTTGCCTTCGGGCGAGAGCGCGGCTCCGGCCCGGATGAAGTCGCGATGGGTGTCTTCCAGCAGCTTCTTCGATTCGGCGTCCAGCTTCAGGGCATCTCGGCGTTCGTAGAGCTTGTGGATGCGGTCGAACAACGCCGCGTTCAGGCGGATCTTGTTCTGGTGCTCGGCAAAGCGCGGGGAAAAATCGGCGTCGATTTTGTCCAGAGCTGGGTTCGTCAGGTTGGACGTGAGCACGTTGAACGCATTGCGCGCGCGCTGCAAAAGCTGGCCCTTGCGCTCCAGAGCGACAATCGTGTTGTCAAAGGTAGGCTCGGCGGCGTTTCTGGCGATGGAGTCCACTTCGGCCAGTTCCTCGGTCATGCCCTTTTCGAAAGCCGGGGCGAAGTGTTCGTCTTTGATCGCCGCGAAGGGCGGCAGGTGGTACGGAAGCGAACTTTCGGTGAACAGCGGGTTTTGGGCCATCACAAGTTGGGCGGCGAGAACGGCCAAGAGACAGGTCCGATTCATGGCTGATGTTAGCATGGAGGTCCGCAGCCTATGCATAATAACTGCTTATGGGCAATCCCATTGTTATTGATTTGTCAAATTAAAGCAGCGGGGCCATAATGACCCTAGGGAAAACCTGCCCGAAGGAAGAGGAGCTATACCCATGGCCGATCGAGTTTACATTTTCGACACCACGTTACGTGACGGAGAGCAGTCGCCGGGCTGCAGCATGACGGTCAGCGAGAAGCTGAAGATGGCCGCCAAGCTGGTCGACCTGGGCGTCGACATCATGGAAGCCGGCTTTCCAATCGCCTCCGAGGGCGACGCCCAGGCGGTGGACGCCGTGGCTCGCGAGTACCCGTGGGTGAGCGTGGCGGCGCTGGGGCGCTGCAACACCAAGGACATCATGGCGTGCGTGCAGGCGTTGAAGAACGCTCGCCGACCGCGCATTCACACCTTCATCGCCACTAGCGATATCCACCTTAAGTTTAAGTTGAAGAAAAGTAGGCAACAGGTTCTTGAAGAAGCAGTTGCGGCGGTGCGCCTAGCTCGTTCGTACTGCGACGACGTGGAGTTTTCGGCTGAGGACGCCACGCGCACGGACCCCGACTACTTGGAGCAAGTTTCGCGCGCGGTAGTCGCGGCGGGCGCACGGACGGTGAACTTGCCGGATACGGTCGGGTTCTCGATGCCGGAAGAATACGGCGCGCTGATCGGTCGGATTTCGCGGGCGCTGGGCGACGCGGCGGTAGTCAGCGTTCACTGCCACGACGACCTGGGGCTCGCTGTCGCGAATTCGCTGGCGGCGGTGCAGGCGGGCGCGCGGCAGATCGAGTGCACCATTAACGGCATCGGCGAGCGGGCAGGCAACGCGGCGCTGGAAGAAGTCGTGATGGCGATGAAGGTCCGTCAGGATAAGTACCCCTTCACCACCAAGATCGTGACCGAGCACCTGTATCCGGCGAGCCAGTTGCTCACCAGCATCATCGATTTCGGCCCGCAGCCGAACAAGGCCATCGTGGGCGAGAACGCTTTTGCACACGAAGCGGGCATCCATCAGGACGGTTACCTGAAGGAGCGCACCACGTACGAGATTATGGAGCCCACGTCGGTGGGGGTTCCAGAGTCTCGTCTGGTGCTGGGCAAGCACAGCGGTCGGCACGCGCTGGTGAAGCGGTGCGAGGACCTGGGCGTTTCTTTGAATAAAGAGCAGCTCGACGTGATGTACGACCGGTTCACTGAAGCGGCGGATCGCAAGAAGGGTCTGCGCAACGACGAGATCGCGTCGCTGGCGAAGGAAGTGGTGGAGCAGTCGAAGAGCGCAGTGGCTAAGTAGGGGTAAGATGGTGACAGATGGTCACTCGTTACATTCATGAGGCGATGCGCCGGGCGGAGTTAAAGCGCCTGGAGGACGGCTCGTGGTTTGGCGAGATCCCAGGACTAGCTGGTGTATGGGCCAACGAAACCTCCTCGACGCAATGCCGCGTAGTATTGCAGGAGGTCTTGGAAGAGTGGCTGGTCCTGAAAATCCGCGATGGCGACGTTATTCCAAGCCTTGGTCGCGTGAAGCTGAGCGTACAGGCTGCCTGACGTATGCCGAGCGTGTCGCGGCGGGAACTGATACGCAAGTTCCGGAAACTCGGGTTCAGTGGGTCAATTTCAGGCGGTAAGCATCAGTTCATGATCAAAGGATCACTGCAGATTCGTATTCCGAATCCGCATGGGGGCAGTGGTATCGACGCCAGCTTGGTTGTTGAGATTCTGCGTCAAGCGGGTATCTCCAGACGCGAGTGGGACGCCGCGTAGAGTTTGAGAGGCGCCTGCCAGCGCTTGTGCGCGGTCAGAAAGCCACTGCGAGAATGGTAAACTCGGACCCATGGTTTTCCTTCTAGTTCTTCTTGCCCTTGCACCAGTCTTCGGGCAGGACGCAGATTCAGATCGACTGCGAGGACTGCTGAAGACCGTGCCCCAGCTTGCTGTCCAGCGAATCGATCTTCAGGTTAGCCCGCCACTAATGTTCGAGGGCATCTCAGCCGTGACGACCGACAGACGTGGGAATCTTTACGTTATTCATCGACCCGTAAACGGCGATCCTATTGTCGTTCTGAACCCTCAGGGGAAGTTTATTCGGTCGTGGGGCAAAGGTATGTTCAAGATTCCTCACGGTATCCGCATCGACCCGGCTGGCAACGTGTGGACGCTGGATGCCAATACTTCGATAATTTACAAGTTTACGTCCGAGGGCAAGAAGCTTCTAGAAATCGCCATCGGAGATATACCGGATAAAACCAAGGACTTCTGCGGTGCGACCGATATTGCCTTCGCGACGGGCGGTCACGTTTTCGTCTCCGACGGTTACTGTAACGCGCGCGTCATCGAGTACGATGCAACCGGCAAGAAGCTTCGCGAGTGGGGTAAGCATGGCAACGGACCGGGAGAGTTCGATACGGTCCATTCGATCGCAATTGGCCCCGATGGAAACCTCTATGTCGCCGATCGCGAGAATGGCCGTGTTCAGTGGTTTAACCAGCAGGGAAAGTTTTTGGGCGAGTGGAAATATGGCGGCCAATTTTACACCGTCGCGTTCAGCCAGACGGGAGAGTTCTATGCTGCGACCCATCCAAAGGGTGTTTCCCTCGACAGCGAGTTTAATGTCGTCAAGATTGCCCTGGCCAGCGGCAAGATCCTCGGAAGGTTTGAAGTTCGTTCGCACGAACTTGCCATTGGGTCCGACGGCACACTATTACCCGCCACGAGGGGCGGCCAACTGGTCCTCTTGAAGCCGCGCAAGTGAAGCCCCTATAACGGCGCACGCCAATTGCTCAGCATCATCAGTTTTGGGCCGCAGCCCAACAAGGCCATCGTGGGTGAAAATGCCTTCGCGCACGAGGCCGGTATCCATCAGGACGGTTACCTGAAGGAGCGCACCACATACGAGATTATGGAGCCACTGTCGGTGGGGGTTCCAGAATCTCGTCTGGTGCTGGGCAAGCATAGCGGTCGGCACGCGCTGTCGCAGCGGTGTACGGATCTGGGCGTGACGTTGGATAAAGCCCAGCTCGACGTGATGTATGACCGGTTCACGGAAGCGGCGGATCGCAAGAAGGGTCTGCGCAACGACGAGATCGCGTCGCTGGCGAAGGATGTGGTGGAGCAGTCGAAGAGCGCTGTCGCGAAGTAGGGTCGGTAACTTCAAGGTCTGGAGTCCGCTGTCAACGCCAAATAGAAATGTCCTAATGGCAGCCAAGTAGAAATGTCCTGTTTTGAAGGGCGGAAGGGGAAAGGCATGATAGGTTGAACGTGGCCGGAAGGGGTCGCGCCCAACTGGCTGATGCAAAGCCGAGGCGACGGAGTTGGCT
>CANFEY010000109.1 GCA_947446025.1 Bryobacterales bacterium | reverse complement strand
CTTGGCTCGCCCGGACAGGTTCGTCCGCAGGCCCCCTACTCCGCTGCCCCTTCCAAAGGAGGTCTGGATCAACAAACCACAAAGCTCAGACGAAAATACTCTCTAAACTCCATCCCGGAGTGTCTCAAAGTCGTTGACACGCACCGGCGCGACGAGTTCCTCGCCGTCGGTGCGATTGGTGGTCGCAAGGACGATGATTGCTTTCGTGCAGGATCTTGTTGGTCTGCCTATCGAAGGAGCGAAACGCGGGCGCGGGTCTTTGGGTCCCGTGCCGTGACATATCAAGGTTCCAACTTTGCGGTCGATTTCGAGTTCCCTGATCACCGGTCATCGATCATTACGAATCCAACCGTGGATGACATCACAATTGCTGCCACAGGAAACGATTCCGTTGGCCCGATCATTTCCAATGTTGCAGTCAACCCAAATCCCGTCGCAGTAAGCGCGAACCCCCTGCTCACCGCGACAGTGGACGACTCCACAAATGCTGCTCGCGTCAAACCCAGCGGTGACCACGCAAGCTTCGGTGGATTTGGTGCCGTTTCCAGTCTCCAACGTGTACCAGGTATGCGTCCACGGGATCGATGTGCGAGGTAATGCGGGCGTGGATTCCTGTGTTCTGGTGCCGGTCTACGACCCGAGCGGGAGCTTCGTCACCGGCGGTGTCCAAGTCGCGTCACCTGCGGGAGGGTGTGGCGACGTTTGGATTTGTGTCCAAGTATCTTCCTCGGCGGAAATTCTCCGACCGGCAACCTGGAGTTTCAGTTCAAGGAAGGCTCCTTGAATTTCAAGAGTGCAAGTATGGACTGGTTGGTTGTAACCGGGGAACCGCGAGCCACATTCCGCGGAACGGGGACGGTGAACGGAGTAAGTGTCTGCAAGTTCGAGGTGGACGCGTGGGATAGTTCCTCCGCCGCGCCGGACGCATTTGGTCTCAAGATCACGACGTGCTCTGATGGCCGAGATCGCTACAATTTACCCCCTGCGCCCTTGGTGAAGGGGAGTATCATCATTCACCGGTAATACCCTCGCCAGTGGAGTGAGGATGGTGGGCGGGCTAAGGTTGTGAGGATAGGTGTTGAGACAGCGGCGGAGTTCTTTAGGAGGCCGCGGAAACGGGCTCAGATGCTGGATCGTGGCGAGAAGATCGCTACGGAGATGCGGCTCACCTTTGAAGATCCCGCCGATTTTCTTCGGGCGTTAGCTACTCAGCGGGTACGAGTGTTGCACGCGGTGCGGAAGAAGCCGGCGGCGGGATGTTCAGATTCTCACTTCGCTAAGGCTGGTGAAGTCCCGTGCGACGAATACGGGGCATGGGCGGCGGAAGATGGTGGAGCCGTTGGCTGCGCGCTATGAACCGTCTGCGAGACGGCTTGCAGGCGGAAGCGCCTGCCCTACCTAGCCGCCCACCACTTCCAAGAACGCCTGCGCGGCATGGCTGAGCGCTCTTCTCGCCGGGTAGACCAGGCGGATCTTGCGCTCCATTGTCATCTCCTTCACCACCACCTCATGCAACAACCCAATTCGGATTTCGTCTTCCACGCACATGCGCGGCAGGAAGGCCACGCCTTCGTTGCGCTCCACCATTTTGCGGATGGCTTCGATGGTCGGCATTTCCAGGTCTATCTTCAGCGGGACCTTGTGCTCCTGGAACGCTTTCAGCACCAGCCCGCGGTACGGGGACACCACGTTGTGCGCGATGAAAGTCTCTACGCCCAGCGCGGTGATCGACACCTCTTTGCGCGACGCGAGGTGATGCTTGGGGCTCACCACGAAGCTCAGGTGGTCGGTGTAGATGACCTTGCTGATCAGGCGGTCGTCTTCAGGATCGTACGTCAGGATGCCGAGTTCCAGTTCGCCGTCGATCAGCGACGCGGGGATGCGGCTCGACTGGCTGCGGCGGACCTGCACCTTGATCTTCGGATACTGCGCGCGGAAGCGTTCGATGTGGTCCAGCAGGTAAAGCGTGGAGGATTCGTTGGCCCCTATCGCCAATCGGCCAGATGACTTGTCGCGCAGTTCGGCCAGCGCGTTCTCCAGGTCGTCTTGCAAGTTCTCGAAGCGGCGGGCGTACTCGTAGACGATCTGCCCCGCGTCGGTCAGCGCCATGTCTTTGGACAGGCGGTCGATGAGCCGCTCCCCGAGGTCGGCTTCCAGGCGTTGAATGGAAAGTGAGATCGCGGGTTGTGTGCGGAGCAGCTTGATGGCTGCTCGGGAGAAGCTCTTTTCCGACGCTACTGTGAGGAAGACACGGAGAGGGTGTAGCTCCATTATTTTCGATTGTACCGCCTGAGGCTTGCTCGCCGGGCAGAAGTCCCGTAGAATTGATTGCCGAAGAGAGGGAACCTCCATGACCGTTCTACGAAACATCTTTGGGACAAGCGCCGCGTTGGCAGTCGTGCTGACGCTGAGCGCCCCTCCCAACGCGGACGCGCAAGCCCAGGCGAAAGGCCAAGCCAAGGGAAAGGGCGCGCAACTCTATACGCCTGCAGCCGGCGCGAAGGACTTGAAGGCGGTCCTGTTCAACTGGAGCTGGTATATGGGCATGCTGCGAAGCGATCAGGAACGCGACCTGATGATGTCGCTCGAATACCAGGGCAAGGGCACCGTCCAAGTGGATGGACAGCCCTGCAATGTCACGAAATATAGAACCAGCATCAGCTACCAGACTTCGGGGGAGCGGATTCAGATCACAGGCACTCGGCCCAACGGCCAGAGCTGCAACGCGATCGAAGTTCTCAGCGGAGCGTACGCGTGGAACGAAGATACTCCCGGCGCTGAGCTTCTCGCGGGCAAGGGCAAAGCTACTCCAATGCCGGCAACGGTGGAGGAACGGATGATTCGCCTGTGGGCAGGTCCCCAGGGTGCGTGGAAGGCTGCGATGGCAGGAATTAAGGACCCGCCTTCGATGACGCCCCGGCCTGGCACCGAGGTACCGGCCAATGTCTCGACGGCTGGCAAGACTTCTGTCGTGTGGGAAGGCAGCAAGCCGGTGCTGACCTTCCCGATTCCGGGCGTGCCCAATGCCACAGGTACCGCGACACTCGACGCGAAATTCATGGCGGAGAAAGTCGTAGTGAAACATGGCGCGAACACCTACGAGTTCACCTATAGCGACTATCGCGACTGGAACAATCCGCTGAACCCCGCTGAGGCGTTCTACGCCGGCAAGATGACAGAGAAGAAGAACGGCACCGTGGTCCGCGACATTACGACGACGGAGACGGAGACGGGACAGATGTACGTCGTCATGCCGGTTCCGGCGAGCGTGAAGGCGGCGATTCGGCCAACAAATCAGCCCCCGAACTGGACTCTGGAAACCGCGGCCCCTCCGGCGCAGAGCGCAGCCGCAGTAACGCCGCGCTTGCCCAACGGAAAGCCGGATCTGACAGGCGTCTGGGGAGCCGCTCCCCTTCCAGTAGCGGGTAGTGGAACCCGCCGGTGTGGTCCAACGCAGGTGAAAGGCGGCGGCGTCACCCCCGACACCGGCTGCACAACCGGGCAAGACAACTTCTGGGTGGATTATGAGTGGATCTCGCCCTCACGCTTCGGCCCCAGCCGTCCCGTCTACAAACCTGAGTTCTGGGACAAGGTGCAGTATCTCGACCAGTGGACCAACAAGGAAGATCCCATCATGACGTGCCAGCCCATGGGACTCCCGCGGTCTGGGACGCCGCGCCGCATCTTCCAAACGGTCAACGACGTTACCATGCTGTATACGACGAGTGACTACGGGGGCGGCAACCGGGAATTTCGAGTGATTCCGACCGACAACCGCAAACACAACCCGCAGAAGGCGCTCGAAGCCACCTACTACGGATACACGGTGGGACGCTGGGAAGGCGACACTCTGGTGCTCGACTCCATCGCGTTCGTCGATAGCACGTGGTTCGGACGAGGCGGCCTCTTCCATTCCTCCAACATGCACATGGTGGAGAAGTTCACACGTAAGGGCGACGAGATTATTTACGAAGCCACCATCGAGGACCCCGATGTGCTCGTGGAACCCTGGGTCATGCCCGCGCGCAAGCTGCGGCTCAACGCCGGCACCGACGCCGGAATCGTAGCGGAACGCGCGAGTTGCGAAATCTACGAATCGGAAGCCATCATGAACCAGGCGCGGCACTAGGCGGTCTTCGCGGCCAACGCTATATTTTCTGAGGACAGGCCGCAGAGGCGCTCACCTAACAGGTGTCGGGCGTCTACTGCACTGAAACAAACGCCCCGTCCGCACTGACGAAGGTGTCAATCGTCAAGACTACTTCAGCGTCGCCCGAAGGCAGCTGCGGGATTTCGGCGTTCACCTGACATAGGCCTGAGCCTGTTTGTCCAGCGAAAGTGACCTTGGCATTCTTCCCACCGATCGTCATGCTTACCGTTCCCGTTACGGTTCCAGTAGTCGCGACAATGCGGCTCGCCTGAATCACTGGATTCGTCGCGCCGCAGCCGGTGCCGTACAGCTGGATCGTATCTCCCGGTCGAACCGGGCGGGTTGTGACACCCTGGAATAGACCGACTCTCCCGACTAAGGTCGCGTCCAAATGAACCGCGGCGATATTGCGTCCATCGAACCGGAAGAACTCCGGATTCCGTCCCAGCGAATTGACGTCTAGCAGGTTACTCGTAACGCCATTGGTGATGACTCTGACGCCAAGCCGCGTGTTCGTCAACGTATTGTCGGGCGCTAGCGCGTTGATCTGCGTGGGACTGATGAAATACGGGAACGCAGGTTGGCCCTGAACGGTCACTCGCACGTTATCCAGTACGGTAGGCAGTTGGTTGTTGACGAAGTCACTGCCCTGCCAGATGCGAGTGGTATCCGACAAGCCGTAACCGGTGATCGTGATCCAGTTTCCATTGGCGAACCCAGGGTTGAACGCCGCGCCATCGGTAACATTTAAGATCAGTGGACCCGGCGTACGCACGTGCAGATGCACCATGATGCTTTGCGGCACGGCTTTGCCATCGGCGGAGCTGATGGTGATCTCGCCGGCATAATCGCCCAACGCCAGACCAGCAACATTGGTTCGAACCACCAACTGCGTAGGTGCCGTCCCGGAGACCTTGTCCACAGTCAGCCAGGGAGCCGAACTGCTGGTAGTGAACGCGCCAGCGCCATTCCCCGGCGTCAGCGTCACGGCGGTGGTTCCTGGAGCAGCGGTGTTTTGCGGGTAGTCGATGACGATCTCGGTGCGATCCAGTGAGAAGTAGGACCGCGCACCGGGCATTTGGCTGGCTCGTGTGATCGCCGCCAAAGCATCCAGCTTGCCGTAGCCCCAGGTGGGGTTGGGAACCTCGCCGGTGTAGGCGTCTTTCCGCGCGGTTTGTTGGAAGATCTGCTTTACTTGCGCCGCATCCAAAGTGGGATTCAGTTCCAACATCAGCGCGACGATACCGGTCACTTGAGGATTGGCTCCGCTCACAGCCCCTTGCGAGGTATAAAAGCCATTGCCGTCTTGCACCTTCGTACCCCAGATAGCGTTTGACGCGGCCGAAGTCAAGACCGTGCTTCCAGGCGCGCTGAAATCGATGCCGAGGCGTCCGTCCACCAAGGGGCCAACGCCGCTGGCGTCCCACATATCGCCCACGTGATCCTTGCGAATGGCGTTTACGACACCGAAGAGGTTGGGCCACTTTTCCCGCAGCACGTAAGCGTTCGGGACGATCGCGTTGAAAGCGGTAGATGTGTCATTGACCGTGGCACCGGGCACCACGTGATCCAGGAACTCGCCGTTTCCGGTGGCCGTATTTAGGTGCGCATGAAACGGGGTTCCTCCGCCCGCCGTTGCGCGGAACGTTACCGCGTAGTTCCCAGGACCCCCATTGAAATCTACTTGGACCATCCGCCGAGTTATCGGTCCAAAAAGCGTCACTGCCGCGCCGAATTGCGAGTAGATAAAGGGAGTCTCCCTTTTCAATTCCGACTGGCTGTTGGTGCCCGGAGAAATATATGGACCGAAGCTGCCTGTGCGTGTTGTGACGGTGACGTCGTAGCGGTCCGCCTGCGGATAGTACGCTTCAAGCCGCAACAGCAAGTTATCGTCTTTCCGAATATTCAGAGTGACCGTTTGCCCTGGCGCGACAGTCGCGACCGCATGGTTGTGTACACCGCCGTCGTCGCTGGACCCTTGTACGTAGACGATACCCGGTTTTCCCGGCCCCCGGTGCGTGTCAACGACTTTGAGACACTCCGGGATGGAGTTTAGAGAGTATTTTCGTCTGAGCTTTGTGGTTTGTTGATCCAGACCTCCTTTGGAAGGGGCAGCGGAGTAGGGGGCCTGCGGACGAACCTGTCCGGGCGAGCCAAGT
>CANFEY010000108.1 GCA_947446025.1 Bryobacterales bacterium | reverse complement strand
CTCTACCAAATCCTACAGGTTGTCAGCGTCACCATTTTCGAGCGGACGCCCATTCTACAGGCCCTTCAGCTACAACATACCGGAGAAAAATCAGACCCATTTTTCAACCAGCTGAATCTGTTCGACTTATAGCCGGACACTACTGAGATCAAATAGGGAGCGGTTGAACCTGAGGTCCAGCAGGAGCCAGCCCCCGGGCGGCGTGATGCGCGCCTGGAAGCGGCCCACTGGAATGCGCGCTTCTGGATTGATGTCGCCGTCTTCCCAGAAGGTCTCCAGAGCCTGCGTCATGCCGCCTTGCGCCGTCAGGTGCAGAACCGAATTCGGTTTCCACTGGAACGTGCCCGCTACGTCGCGGACTTTTTCGGTGCGGATGCCGAATTGCGGATAGGCGCTGGCGATCCAGCGCTGGCCCAGTTGCACGCCCACCCGGACGTGGTCGCCGAAGCCGGCTTCGGTCTCCATCTGGACGCGTTCCCGCACGTTGCCGTCCGAATCCCTTGAAATCACAGCGGAAGGGGTCCAGGTGAGCGAAGGCCGTCCGATCTTCTCCACTTCCTCGGTTTGCGCGTGCGCGAACTGGGCGGCGGAAAGGAACAGATAGAACAGGAATGCGGACCGGTGGCCGACGGTCGTCATAGCCCTACGCGCGCGCTTTCGCTCCGTCGGGCGCGGCCATGCGCACGCTGGCGTGACGAACGTTGACGCTCCATCCCAAAGGCCGCCCCGCGATCGCGTGTACCAAAGATTTGACCACCACATACAGCATCAATCTAGGATACAGGAGCCTTTGCACAATCAGGTAGCGAAGCTGCAGCGGGTTCTCCTGCTCCAGAGAGAAGGCGAACAGCGCGGTCAGGAATTCAAACGTCAGGAAGATCGCGTAGTAGGTGATCACGCTTCTGGGGTTACCGCCCAGGATGCCTAATACCAGTGCGACTTCGGCGAAGGGCGAGATGGCGGCGAACATGATCTGATACAGCCAAATGGTGGGCAAGGTGATGAAGGCCATGGTTCCGAAGCGGGGCCGGAAAGTTACGTCGCGGTGTTTCCAGGCGGCTTGCAGGGTTCCAAACGCCCAACGGATTCGCTGCCGGGCCAAGGCCGATACGCTCTCCGGAGCTTCGGTGTGGGCCAGGGCATGCTCTTCGTAACGGATGAGGTAGCCTTTGCGCCGTAGCGCCAGGGTGAGGTCTATATCTTCGGCTACCGTGTCACAGGAGTAGCCGCCTGCTTCGAGGACCGCGGACCTGCGCCAAGCGCCGACGGCTCCGGGCACCACAGCCACTGCGTTGAGAACATCCAACGCGCGCCGGTCCAGGTTGAAGCCGCAGATATACTCGATGGACTGCAGCCGGGCGACCAAATTCTGGGCGTTGCCCACCTTGACGTTCCCGGATACCGCGGCGACCTGAGGATCGGCGAAATGGCGCGCCAGCAGGGCGATGGCTTCGGGTTCAAACAAGGTGTCCGCGTCCAGAGCTACCAGAACTTCGCCCTTGGCTTGCGCAATGGCGCGATTCAGGGCGGTGGATTTTCCGCCGTTTTCCTGGGTGAGGACGCGTACCCTGGCATCGCCCGCGAATGCGGTTTCCAATTCCGATAACGTGCCATCTGTGGACCCGTCATCCACCACAAGAACTTCGAAGTTCGGATAGTGGCTGGCGAGCACTGCTTGTACTGTTCGCACCACTACCTTTTCCTCATTGTGCGCCGCGATGACCACGGAGACCCGTGGTCGGTAGCTAGGGTCGAACTTCCGCCGCCCCGCACAGCGTTTCTGGAGCAGGCTCAACGCCGCGTAGCTCAGCGTCCGCAGCAGCGTTAGACCGATGGCGGTCATGAAGATGAATTGGATGACTTTGAGCAGTGTGCCGCGCGCGGCAAGCAGGCCACCCTCGATCGTGGCCCAGCGCAATTCACCCGCTGAGGTGACCGGCATCAACTCTTCGCGGGAACGGCCCAACAACTGGTTTACTCCGACAAGTTCGTAGCCTTCCGCACGAAGCTGGTCGATGATAAGCGGCAGCGCCGTGATGGTCGCGCTGCGGTCTCCGCCGCCGTCATGTAGGAGGATCACGTGGCCTAAGTGCTTGTCTTGTTCGATGACGCTCAGGATTTCGTCGGGTGAATTGGTTTCCCAGTCGCGGGGGTCCACGCGCTCACCCAGCGTGGTGTAGCCATAGCGCTGCGGCCGCAGCACGGACAGGATTGCTTCGGGCGTGCGCGGCTCACTATCGGCGTTGTAGGGGGAACGGATCAGCGTCGCGGACCGGCCGAGCGCGTGCTCAATGATTCGCTGGGTCAGGTTGAGTTCCATTCGCAGGCTCGGCTCAGAGGCCACCAATTCGTTGCCGTGAGAATAGGTGTGGTTCCCCACGATGTGGCCCTCGGCGTACGTGCGGCGCAGCAGCGCACCCTGGTCTTCGGCTTTTTCTCCAACCACAAAAAACGCGGCTGGAACCTGTTTCTCTTTCAGGATGTCCAGAATGCGGGGCGTGTAGGCCGGGTCTGGGCCGTCGTCGAAGGTCAGGGCAAACAGCTTGCGGTCTGAGTGTCCAACGCTGCCAATCACATCGCCGGTGGGATTGCGTTCCACGGATTCGCGGTATTCACCGGCCGCCGTGCGTTCCACGTGCCGGACGCCTTCGCTACGGGTTTGGGTGACGCGGATGGCTTCGCCTTTCCCGTATTGCCGGACGCCGGCCACCACAACAAGTTTGGCCAGAGAACTGGTGTCTAGCTGTTCGTTGGGCCACGAGTGGTTCGCCAGGACGGTCCACAAGCCGGGATCTTCCGCGCCCAATCTCCAGAAAGAGACTCCAGCGAAGCCCTGCCCCTGCACCTCGTGCAACTGGTTCAGCGCGGCCACGGCATCCAGGAACCAGACCTCATGCTTGGCTCCGTTGCGCTGGTAGCGCAGCACGGGGCTGGCAGATTCGCCGTGCCAATCCACGGTGCCACCATTCTGCCCGGCCAGCGTCATTACGTCTTCGAAGCTGACCTCCACGGCCGACCGCGTGGTTCCCAGCGTCCAATCGTAGCCATAGTTTCCCATCCCGACCACGGTCTTCTCCGGCGGCAACATTTTCAGAATCTCAATCAACTGGCGGCGGAACCACGGCAGCGCCGCGACCGGTCCTGGTTGGCTGGCTGGATAATGCTCGTCATACGCCATGGGGATGACAAAGTCGTTCAACGCGGCCAGCTGTTGCAGGTCAAAGGAGGCCACATTTTCGTCGTCCGTGGGCACGTCTTCGGTAATGCTGGAACCGGCGGGCAGCGCCGCGCGCAGTTCCTTCAGGAACGTCACGAGGGACTGCCGGTCTGCAAGGTTGACTTGTTCGAAGTCGATGTTGACGCCCGCGAGCTGATACTGTTCGACGGTGTCATGGAGTGTTGTCACCAGCTTCCGGCGCTTGGCCGGGTCAGACAGAACTTGGTGCAAATCAGCGGAGCGCCATTGGTTGTCCCGGTAGTTGGTGAGCATCACCAGCACGGGCAGGTGGGCGTTCCGGGCCCAGTCCACGACGTCCGGTTCCACCGCGTCCGTAATGCTGCCGTCCGCGTCGGCCAGAATCAGCCATTCCGCCAAAACGTGTGTGAGGTGGGGCGCGTTTGCTTTCAGGGAGACGAGGCTGCTCTGGTTCCACGGCACATAGAAGCCGAACACCTTGGGCGACGGCGCGGTGGACTGGCTCCTGGGGAGAGGCTTTGCGGGGTAGCCGTTCTCTTCGGGTACAAACTCGGCTTTGAGCAGGATCCCCGGCTCGCCCACCGCGTCCTTGTTTTCGGCACCGCTCAGAAGTTCGGCTGGATTCAGCTGCAGTTGGGGAAAATTAGGATCCTGGTACAAACTGGCTACGAACAATCCAGCGGTGAGGACAGCGGCGAATCCGGCCACAATAGCGATCCGTTTGCACCAACGCCAACGTTGCCCGCTGGCATCGAAGAACACACCTTTGTTGTTTATGATCATTAGTTTAGGAGAGCGGAGAGGAAGCAGGCGAATGCTCTACCGAACCGTATGGGGAGTGATCGACTGAAAATAAAGCCAGCAGTGGGGAACACAGCAGCCCTCCTCTAGCTCAACACTAATACATTAGCTTGCCACGAATAAATCCGCAATGAAACGGTACTTAGGTACCGTGGGGTCTAGTCGTCAAAGTGGCGCGGATCGGTTTGGATTTGGACGCACAACCCCGAGCCAGCAATCTAGATTTTATCGCGCGGCCAGCAACGCCCGCAGATGCCGAGCCCGCTCCGGGGACCGCAGTTGCCGCAGCGCCTTGGCTTCGATCTGCCGAATCCGCTCGCGCGTGACGTCGAACTCCTGGCCGATCTCTTCCAGCGTATGCTCACGCTCGCAGCCGATGCCGAAGCGCAGGCGGATGACTTTCTCTTCTTTCGGAGAGAGCGTCTTCAGAATATTGGCGGTCTCGTCGCGGACGTTGGTGTCGATGACGGCGTCTACGGGAGAGCCAACCCACCTGTCTTCGATCAAATCGCCAAGCGCGCTTTCGCCGTCGCGGCCCACAGGCGTTTCGAGCGACACGGGGTCGCGCGAAATGGTCTTGAGCTTCTGGACCTTCTCCACCGGAATGTCCATGCGGCGGGAGATTTCTTCGTTGGTGGGAGCGCGGCCGAGTTCCTTTTCCAACTCGCGGGTGGCGCGCAGGAACTTGTTCATGCTCTCGTTCATGTGCACCGGGATGCGGATGGTGCGGCTCTGGTCGGCGATGGCGCGGGTGATGGCCTGGCGAATCCACCACGTCGCGTAGGTCGAGAATTTGAACCCGCGCCGGAACTCGAACTTGTCCGCAGCGCGCATCAGGCCGATGTTGCCTTCCTGGATCAAGTCCAGCAAGTGGAGCCCGCGGTTGACGTACTTCTTGGCGACGGACACGACGAGGCGGAGGTTGGCCTCGACCAGGTCCTTCTTGGCCCGCTCGGCTTCGATCTCACCGTGACGGATGACCGAAATCGTGTGGCGCAGGTCGATCAGGCTAGCCCCGGCCGTTTCCTCGCGCTTCTTGATCTCTTTCTTGATTTCCTTGAGCTTCAGCTTAGCGGCGGCGGCGTTGCGGCCATCCAGCTTGCGGAGGTCCTGTTCCAAATGGCTTAGCTCTTCGCTGACCCGCTCGATTTCCTTCGAGAAAACACGCCACTGCTGGGTGTAAAAGGGAATCCCGCGCATGGACTGCGAAACTTCGACGATCCCGCGTGCGACTTTGCCCAGCCACTTCCTGCGGAGCTTCTTGTTGTTCGCCGGGACAGCCTCGTACTTGGCCATGGCCTGCCCCTGCTTCTTGTGTACCGCGCCGATTTCGATGATCCGGTTGCGGACTTCGTTGCGGCGCTTGTTGTAGGCGGTGCTGCCTGCTTCGAGGTCACCCAGGTCGATGTAGTTGTCCACCGCATCCGCATCGCTCTTCAGCTCGTCGGCGATGTGCACGGCCATCAACTGGACCAGCGCGGAACGGCTAACCGCCTTTTGCATCCGCAACTTACCGCGTTCCATCCGGCGGGCGAGGTTGACCTCTCCTTCGCGCGTCAGCAGCGGCACCGCGCCCATTTCGCGCAAGTAGACGCGAACCGGGTCATCGGTATAAATAGATTCTTCGACCGGATGGGCGGGGGCCTCATCGCCCTCATGGACCTCCTCGGGATGGAAAAACGCCCCGTCCTCATCGAACGGCATCGCCAAAGGTTCATGGCCTTCGCCTAAAAACTGGTCTTCAAAATGATCCACGTAGTTCCCCTGCGCCCGGCTCGAGCCCCAGCGCACACTCTCACTTAATTTGACGACGGCCAAAGCCGTTTGGTGTCAGGTATTTGGCAGGAAATTGACGGCACACTTCGTCCCACCTTCGCGCAACCCGGCCTCAGTCAGTATAACCCGGATACCCGCGTTTGTTAAGACTCTATTTCAACAGATGCGGGTAAAATCGTTTGGTTGCAACAAAATGGGTGGGGCAGGCGGGGAACCGGGCGGTTTAGGGGCTTGGGTTAGAGTCTCTTGCACCTGAGCAAGGCAAGCCCCAGACCAGCAACTCCCAGCATTCCCAACGTGGAAGGTTCGGGAACCGGTGCAGCCTCTGGATCACCCTGCTGGCCGGAGCCGAGTAAGCGGACGTGGACGCGATAGTAGTCCGCGGTGTTGGCGCCGATTTGCAACTCTCCGGAATCCGGGCAACCCGATGCGCAGAACGTTGCGGACTGCCCTTCGGTTACTCCATGGGTACCGAAAAAGACATCAAGCCAGTCCTCTCCATCCCAGATCTGGAGGGCGATTAGGTAGTTGATCGATGCGGAGTCAGGACCTTGTGCGGAGATTGAATGGCTCAGTAGTGTCCGGCTAACGCGCGACACGCCGACGGCAACTAACTGAAGAGTAGGCGGTTGAGGCCTCTTTTGAGTTGCCGCGATTTGAAATACCAGAAGACGAAACACGAGGCTGACACCATGAGGGATGAACCTTGGCCGCACCGT
>CANFEY010000107.1 GCA_947446025.1 Bryobacterales bacterium | reverse complement strand
CTCTACCAAATCCTACAGGTTGTCAGCGTCACCATTTTCGAGCGGACGCCCATTCTACAGGCCCTTCAGCTACAACATACCGGAGAAAAATCAGACCCATTTTTCAACCAGCTGAATCTGTTCGACTTATAGCCGGACACTACTGATTGCGCTTAGTTCTATCCACTTGGCTGGAAAGGGAGTAGGACTACGAGTGAATTGGTACTTGGTACCTATTGGCGAATAGTCCCGTTGCCCGTATGCTGGACCTTCCTGACATCCGAGCAACACAACGGATGCAGGCCAGAGAGGGTCCCATACTATGCTCCGTTTCTTCCGCCTTTCTTCACTGGCTTTGGCCATGTCCCTATTTGCCAGCGCCACTCCGATTGTCATGAACAGTTCCGCCAACTTCGTCGGCGGCCTGGATCTGGCCGTAAATTCACCGGACAACAACAACACGACGCGCCTGGTGGCTACCTACAATGGAGCATCCATGACGATCGACTTCAGCTCCGTGGGCCAAGTGGATTGGCTGGCGCTGGGCACGTTGCAGATCGGCGAAGGCATCGCCGCCGGGGACACCACGCCGAACATTATTGAAGCAGAGCACGATGGCGGCTACACGCTGGCGATCGACGTGGACACCAGCGTTGGAATGCTCAACTTCATCGCCAACGCCGCATTGTTCAACACGTCGGGTTTTGCGCCTGGGGTGCTCGATTCGAATACCACGGACGCCGCCGCGGAGATCACGGTGGATTTTAGCACGCTGAACCAAACGGTTACGGTGGGGCTGGTGACGTATTCCCTGTCGATTGTGACGAATCAGTTCGGGAACAACCAGCAACTGGAGTTCAACCAGAACGGTCAGGCGGCCACGGTATGGCTGCGGGCCGAGGTGATCAATATTGACGAGCCGCCGACGGGCGAAGTGCCGGAAGCGGGCACGATGGCGATGCTGGGGTCGGGCCTAGTGGGCCTGGGCCTGCTGGCGCGCCGCCGCCGGGCGAACTATGGGGAGGTGGCCTACGCGTAACCCCAACGAAGTTTCTCTTGTTTAATGTTTTTCTCTAGCCTCAACTTCATGCGGCTCACGCCTTCCGGCGCGGGCCGCTTTTTTCTTGGTTAGGACGTTAGAAGAACATTCGCTCGGCGGGATTCGAGGAGGCAAGTGCGCAGGCCCTCGCGGCCTTCCACGCGCACGCCGCCGTTGCGGGCGCTGACGCGATAGGCGGAGCGGGCTCCGCGTTCACGGGCGAGGGAGTCAAGCGGCCAGTCGGAATCGGCGCACAGCTGGATCGCACCGTCGTGTGCGATCAGCACCGTCATCTCGGTTGAGGCCGGTCCAGCGAGGGCGGCTTCCAGCAGTTCCTGCGCGCGTTGTGCGAATCCCACATAGCCCTTATCGTCCACGCGGCGCTGTGTTAGAATTTCGGCATGCTTCGGACACTGCTTGTTTTCGCCTTGACGCTTCCGCTGGCCGCCGAGACCGTTCGCGTGATCCAAACCAACGCCGCCGGCGACGAGGCGCTGCTGATTGACCCGGCTACAAATAAGGTCGTGTTGCACATAAAGGACGTGGAAGCGGCGCATGGCGTCACCACCTCCCCGGACGGCACCAAGGTGTACTTCACCGTCGAAGCCGATAGCACGGTGAAGAGTTACGATCTCAAGACCGGCAAGCTGCTGGGCTCGGTAAAGCTGACAGGGCATCCCAACAACATCGCGATCTCCAAGGACGGCAAGCGCATCTTCGCCGGCATCGCCGTCGCGCCCGGAGCGGTCGACGTGATCGATGTCGCTACGATGAAGAACGTCAAGAGCGTGCCGATCAAAGGCGCGGTTCACAACGTCTACGTGACGCCGGACGGCAAATACATGGTGGCAGGTTCGGTGGGCGGCAGCATCCTGCAAGTCTTCGACGCCGCGACGCTGGAACCGGCGTGGGAACTGAAGATGGACCACGGCGTCCGCTGCATGGCATTCGAAGCGGCGGCCGACGGATCGACGGCGCGGCTGTTTATGCAGCTGTCGGATGTTCATGGCGTGGCCGTGATCGATTTCAAGACGCACAAGGAAGCTACGCGTTTGATACTTCCCAAGGAGCCGGTAAACGGCGTGCCGCACAGTGGAGCTCCGTCGCACGGCGTGGCCGTGACGGCCGACCAGAAGACGTTGCTAGTGGATAGCTCCGTAGCCGAAGGCGTCTTCTTCTACTCGCTGCCGGACTTGAAGCTGCTGGGCTTCGTGAAGACCGGCAACACGCCGGATTGGATCACCACCACGCCCGACAGCAAGTTTGCGTATATCGCTAATGCGGGATCGAATTCGGTGTCCGTGCTGAATATCCCAGAGCGCAAGGAGATCGCCAAGATCCCCGTGGGTGAAGTTCCCAAGCGCAACGCGACTGTGGTGATGCGGTAGGGCAGGCGATTCGCCTGTGTGTCTCCCAGCCCGGTTCTAGTTCATACGCATATTTGTATAGTGGTATGCATGAGCGGTGAGCCAAGCCCACTTAAGCCGGTTCGATGGGCGGGATCGTCAAGAGAGGCCTTAAGGCCTTTCCCAAGGGCGTTCAGCGCGACATCGGGCAAGCCCTGTACGCCGCGCAGCGCGGCGAGGAGTATCCTTCGGTCAAAGCCCTGAAAGGCTTCGGGGGCCGATCCGTGCTCGAAATCGTAGCCGGCGATGCCGAGCAGAACTACAAGCGAAGGATGAACTAAGATGGCCACAAAAAAAGAAGACCACGACAAAACGAGTTGCGCCAGTCACCGAGAGCAGTGGCAACGTGTTCGCCGATCTCGGCTTTGCCAATCCGGAACAGGAACAGCTAAAAGCTGATCTAACCTTGCAAATCTACCGGACTCTTAAGGCGCGGGGGCTGACGCAAGCCAAGGCGGGGGAACTTCTCGGGATGAAGCAGCCGCACGTTTCCAACCTGATGCGCGGGCGGTCCAGCTCGTTGTCGGTCGGCCGCTTGATGGAATGCCTGACCGCCCTTGGGCAGGACGTAGAAATCACCGTCCGTCCCACGCGTCATACGCACGGCGAAATGTTCGTGGTCATCAGCGCTTCCTAAAGGGTATGTCTCACCACTGCCTCGGCTCGCGATGCGAGCCAGCATCAACGAATGCGCGAAATCTTGAACGACTCCAGCGACTCCGGCGCGAATAGCTCCTTCGGGGCTAGCAGCCGCTTGGATAAACCCTGTTCAAACGAATAACGCAGGAACGTGGTCAGCGTGTCCACATTCGGCTGGTAACCGTATTGCCAGAAGTCGCGGCCCATCAGGCGGTCGGTTTCTTCGATGTACTGCGGGAGCCACGGCAGCATGGACTTAAGCGCGGCGGTCTCGCGCAGGTCGTCATAGGCAATCCGTTGCGCCTGCACGAACGCCTTGTAGAGAGACTGCGCCAGCCAGCGGTTCTTCTCATACACTGAGCGCCGCAACACCACGGTGTGCATGATGGGGAAGATCTTCGTCTTGGCGTAGTAGTCGCGCTCGATGGCTGGATAGTTGGGGAACAAGCGCCGCACCTTGCCGGTTTCGCCTGTATAGGTGGACGGAGCGCGCGCTGTTTGCAGCGCGTGGATCTCGCCCGATTCAAGCATCTTCGACAACGTCTGCGTGGGGCCGATCTGCTCTACCTTGATACCCGCAGGCAGTGACAACGCGAGCTTCTCGGTGCGCCCGGGCTCTTCTTCGCCGCCGGTGTAGTAAGTCACGCTATTGACGGGGACTCCGTACTGATCGGCCAGCGTGCCGCGAATCCACACCGGCGCGGTCATCTGGTATTCGGGCACACCCATCTTTTTGCCGATCAAGTCCTTCGGTTCGCGGATCCCGCTGGCGCCGTTCACGTAGATGCAGGAGTGGCGGAAGTAGCGCGAGGGGAACACGGGGATGGCGATGAAGCGCGGGTCGGCTTCGAACAGGCTGACCACGTAGCTCGATAGCGACATCTCGCAGGCGTCGAACTCGCTGTTGCGCAGCATCCGGAAAAATGTTTCTTCCACGGGCAGGTTGAGGTAGTTGAGATCGACGCCGTCCACTTGCACGCGCCCGTCCATCAAAGCGCGGGTGCGGTCGTAGTCCCAGCAGGCCAGCGTGAAGCGCATCTTGTCGGCCCCGCGCAGGATGGCCGGAGCTCCGGTGAGTGCGGCTCCAGAAGCCGCCAGCATATTTCGTCGCGATACGTGTTTCATTTGAGGTGTCCGTCGAGCAGGTCCTTGTTGTTCTCCATGCAGGAGTATTCCATCACTTCCCAGTCCGTGCGCAGCGTGAAGGTGCGCACGTTGCTGACCGGCTTGGTGTAAGTTTTTGGATCGGTCAGCGTGACCTCATAGCGGATGTGCTTGGGATCGGTGAGCGTGTAGCGCTCAGTCACCGACATTTGGTCCGAGTGCGGATGGCCGACCGTGTCGAGGTTGGTCTTGCCGTTGAAGCCGGTCGTCTCCACCACCATAGTGTCGCCATCCCAGCGCGCGACCGACGTGCCCATCCAAGTTGGATACATGTCTTTCGGGAAGCCCTTGGCGTCCACGGGAATGGGTCCGCGGTGGATGGGCGCGACGTGGAAGACGTTCCACGCTTCATAGAGGACCACGAATGTCGCTGGCGTCTGTACAATCTGAATCGGAAACGGCGAATTCATAGACCGCGTGAGCCCTTGCGGTAGACAGTGGCCGGTGTAGTCGAACGCTTCGGCATTGTACGCCTTCCACTGCTCCGCTCCCCAGGCGGTGAAGGGCAGCTCGCCCGAGCCTTGCTGGTCCTTGCCGTTCTTGGTCATGTCGGGCACGTAGGGGCGCTCCCACACGCCGCTGAAATCAGGCTTCGCGGATTGCGCGCACAGGGCGGCCGCGAGGCAAAGGTTCACGATGCAGAAGGTGTACCGCATGCGGACAGCGTAGCAGACCTCACGTAAAGCCGCAAAGACTCGCGAGGAAAATCAAGAGCCTCGCGTCATGGTCCTATTCACGCTCCGTTCCGGCGTTCCAACGCCGCATCGATTCCTCCAGGACCTCTCTGGCGGCGACCGTGAATGGTTCTCCAGCGGAACACTCCACGATATGTGTGTCCAGCATCATCCCGGCCGCGGCACGAAATAGGAACTCTGCCGAACCCTGGCGCGAACCTTCAGGCACGTCCTGAGGATTGCCGAAGATGAGAATCTTCCCCGACGCGGGATCCGCATACCCACGCGCCACCGCGCACGAATATTGCCGCCCGTCGACGACCACGTGACCGGCGTTCCCTCCCCACGACTCCACGGCGAGCAGCCGCGTCATGGACGAGTTCATTTCCGCAAGGTTGTGCGCCAAGATGCTTGCGCGCGAATCGACCGAAGCGCTCAACGTTGTGACCGCTTCGCGATGGCGAGCCAGTCGGTGACCACCGTGATGGGCTGCGCCTCGCCGCCAGCATCGAGCGACTCCATCACCAGGATCTTCTGCCCGTCGGCGCTGACCGAGTAGGGCCAGAACCCGGCCGAAACCTTGATCGCCACCTCGCGCTGCAGCCGCGTGTCGAGGGCTTTGTACACCTCCCCCATCCCTCCGCGGCCCAGCAAAGCGGTGACAGAGTATGGCCCCAGGTGTTCGCCGATAGTGAGTGGCATAGATCGAATCAGAACCTTTGCGAGCTTTGCGAACTTTGCGTGAGATCCATCTTACTTCGCTCCGCGAGCCCAATCCGCCAGAGCCTTCCAATCGGGGTCGTTCTGCGATTGGAACTGACGCCCGCCGGAGTGGAAGTCGTCCCCGCCAGCTTCTTCGGCCAGCGGATGCTTCAGCAACGGGCTCGCCAGGAGGTTCGTGCGGTTGACCAGCTTCGACACGGATTCAAAGTTGAGCTTCGATTGCTCCAGGGTCCAAGTCTTCGCGCCTTCGGGTAGGGCTTGCAAACGGAGCGCGGTGCGGGTGCCTTCGTGACACACCACGCAGCGGGCGTGGGTCGGGCGTTTCTTGAGGAATATGGGCTCGACCTTGGTGCGGTAGGCCTCAAAGTCCAGCGTCTGCGCCAACAGCGGTGTGGTCAAGACGAACGCGACAGCCCAGAGTTTCATGAAAGTCTCCCCGGACCATCATATAACAGGCTACTTGCGTTTGCGCTTGGGGGGAGTCAGAACGTCGAGCACCAGCACGCCTACGTTGCAGCGGCCGGCCGATTCGGTGCAGTGGCGCACCTCGCCGAAGATGATGACGTCTTCCAGCAGGACTTGCACTTGCGTGCCTCGGTCCAACGGACGTTCGAAGCGCAGCTTCATGCCGGAGCTGGAAAGATCCATCACGTGGGCTTGCAGGCGGTAGCGCTCGATGGGGTGCACGGGATGCACGATGCCGGTCTTATTGACCGGGTAGCGGGGCTCGCGGCGTTTATCCCAGGTCAGTAGTGTCCGGCTATAAGTCGAACAGATTCAGCTGGTTGAAAAATGGGTCTGATTTTTCTCCGGTATGTTGTAGCTGAAGGGCCTGTAGAATGGGCGTCCGCTCGAAAATGGTGACGCTGACAACCTGTAGGATTTGGTAGAGG
>CANFEY010000106.1 GCA_947446025.1 Bryobacterales bacterium | reverse complement strand
GCTTGGGCTGGCCGGGAATTGCTGCTTTGATACACTACCTCCCCTGCAACCTGATGGTGGCAGGGGACTTTTCAGTCCGCAGCGCCAACTAAAACAGTGCGATTTGTAGCGGCGGCTCCTCCGCTGCCGTTCTTTTTCGCCCATAGAATACGTCCATCTTTCCGAATTGGTGATCCGTTACCGCCATCAACCTGACCTGACCGTGCGCGGGCAACGCCGCACGGACCTTCGCCCGCAAGCTCTCCGAAGCCTCCTCGCTCGGCAGATGCTTGGCATACACCGAGAACTGCAACATCGTGAACCCCGCGCCCTGTAACTTCTTGCGGAACTGCGCGTACTCCCGGCGGTGATCCTTGGTATCCACCGGCAGATCGAACATTGCGAAGAGCCACATGACCCTGTACCCGGAAAGCGCCATCTAATCCACAAACTCCCATGCTGCCGGCTTCCACGCCGCGTCACCCTCTAGAACCGCATTCGCCAGTCCTTGGGCGGTGCGCGTCAATATGTCGAATAAGGTCCGCTGCTCTCCTGCCACCAGGTAGCGCCCGGTGACTGTCTCGATAATGGACCGCTTTATGTTCGGCGTCAATGCCAAATCTTCCTTGGATTCGGTCTGATACAAACGCGCGACCGCCCGGTCCACCGCGGGACGGTACGGCTCCATGACGTCATCCCCTAGCGCGAACGGATTGTGTTTGCCCCGATGATGCAGGCCAAACGTCGGATGCAGCCCGCTCGCACACAATGCCCGCACCGTGCCTGCCCGCAGGATCGCGTAGCCGTAGTTCAGCAACCCGTTGCGGGCGTCGTCATCGTTGCCCCGCTGGAATCCGGTGTCGCCGAAGACCACGGTCCAGTATCGGCGGGCCGCTTGCGCCTCGACGTTCTGCGGATCTCCGCTCGCGACGCGCTTCGCCATTTCCCCGACGCCGTAATCGGTTCCCAGCAGCTCCATCAGTGTGCGGGACTGCGCTTCAATCTTCGCCCTGACGATGGCCTGCCACCAGCGCTTCTTGCGCGGTTGCGGAAGCTCTACCTGCCGTGCGAACCGTTCGGCCTGCGCGTGGTGCCCAACCAGCGGAAGCATCATCGACGCGGGATGATGCTTCTCATCGCAAGTGATCAGCGACGCTCCCGCTTCCGCCAAACCGGTCAACACGGACTGAGAGAACACCACTTGACGGTTGGAGACTACCACCGCCGCCAAGTCGGCAAACGGAATCGCATCCCGTTCCTCGCCGTCCACCTCGATCACAAGCAGACCATTGCGGCTGCTCAGAAACGCTGCTGCCGACGTGATGTCCAGGATGCGGTCAGTCACGAGCTTCCCTGACGTCACCCAGCGGGCTGACCGTCACTTTGCGTCCTCCCGAAGTGCAAAATACGTTTGCCGAAGGGCGCTCTAGCGCGTGACTCTTCTTCATGTCTTCCTTGAGCCGTGCATCTGTCGACGGACTAAGATCCAGCCGCCCGTTGCTTTCGACCGCTACACCGCGCACTCGCCACAAACCATCCTTCCATCGGACCATGTCCCCTTCACTCAGCGTAAACACAAACTCCGAATCCGGTCCCCGCTCCTTCCGCACCACTGCCTCCCCGGCCGCATGCCGCCGCACAGCCTCCAATCGGCTGACCACATCACCCACGTACGTCGTCTTCCCTTTCTTCTGGATTGCGAACACCGCCATGTGGTGGTTGTCTCCCGTAATCACATTCCGTTGCCGCCCCGCCTTCCCTATGCTCGCCGTCCGCGCCACCATCCGAATCCGTACCCGCCGAATCGGCACGCCGCTCTCCAGCGTCGGCGGCTCGTGTTCCAACCGCTTGAACTCTCCCGCCAGCACGCCGATCTGTAGCCGCACGCGGTCCCGAACGTGGGCGTCGACGATATTCTCGACGTCCTTCGCTCCCAACATATGGACCTGCTTGCGAATGTGAACATACTCCTTGCCGTCCTTCTCGTGAGGCCGCCCGTACAACGTCTCCTCGTGCAACGGCCCGGACAATTTGCGCTCCGGCCGATGCGACACCACCGTCCGCGTCTTGATCTGCTCTTCAAGCTGCGCCCGGAAGCCCGGCCAAGGCTCCTCAAAGGATTTGATCCGCCTTTGACCGGATTCCTCTGCTTGCCGGACTGCGGTCCCTAGCTTTTGAATCATGCCCTGCGTCACCACGGCGACCGTAGCCGCATCCACGGCGTGGTGCCGGTGATCTTCACGTGATTTGTCCGGGGAGTCGCTGAGAATGCGGTTCAAGTCCCACATGCGCCGCAGCAAGGCAGTGACTCCGCCCGCGCAAACAAAGATTCTCTGCGTGTTCGATGCGTCGGCCACCCCGCCGTACAACAGCCCGAGATACTTTCCCGCCAGCCGCGACATGTAGCGCGTATCGTTCAGTTGGTTCGATGAGAATTGCTTCAGCAACTCCGCTGTGTCCCTTTCATCCAACTCGAACTTGCGTTGTTTGCCTCGATTGCCCAGCTTCTTCACGCGCAGCAGCATCTCATCCCATTCGTCCGTGCTGCCGAACGCTTCCCACGGCGTCCGCGGACCCTTGCGCACGTTGTAGTCCCGCGCGCACAGCGTCTTGTTCTGGAACGAATCGTCGAGCGAGCGGGAATAGGGAATGATGTGCTCCACCTCGAACTCCGCACCCCCCAGAAGCGCCTGCAAGCTGATGCATCGGCCCGAGTACGGGCAAACGTGTCCACACTCCTCCCAGAGCAGGTACTTTTCAACGATCCAGCGCGAAGGGTTTGGATACGGATAAGCCGCCAACGCCGCCCGCGCCTTCTCGCGGCTAGCTTCGTTTTCGCAGTTCTTCTTTGTAACTGCCTGCCGGTCTTTCTTGTTCCGCTTCAAATCCCGCGCCAGCTCAATCCGGATTTCCTCAGGCTTTCCGTACTTTCGAATCGCTTCATTCACCGCTTTTCGCAGTTCGGTAAGCGCGCGTGCGACCGCTGGGTTGCGCAACTCCGGCAGCGCCTCCGCCACCGGCGGCAGCAAATCGAGAGGATCGACGGCCTTGAGACTTTCCGGGAACTCTTTCTTGCGTGCTTCGGCGAATGTCATCCCCAGCTCCATGTGAGGCAGCAGCCGCCGCATCGCCGCCAAGGAAAGATTCATGAAGCTGTCCGGCAATCGGACCTTACAAAGCGCTTCCAATTCCTCCGCCGAGTACTGTCCCGTTGCATCCAACGCCACGCGGAAGGCTTCGTCATCCGGCGCGGAGGCCCACAGCCTCACCAAAGCATCCTGCTCGGCCCGCGGCATCTGGTCCCATCTGAGATTCAGAGCGCTTCCAAACCTGGCGAATGTTACGTTGCCAAGAATCTCCTTCTCACCACCGGATTCAATCGAAAACCGTTGCGCCTTCGGCAGTCCTAATAACTTCGTCCGCACAGCCGCATACGTCAGCTTCCCCTGTGTGGTCAGTGCATCCAGCAGCTTGATTCGTTCTTCCGGCAACAGCCCCCGCTCCGGCTCCACCAGACGAAGGTTGTTCACCTTGTCGAGCAGCCGCCAGCGCTGCGCGTCCAGCTCATACGCGGGGGCGCGCTTCTCTTGCGCAACCAGCGAACACGCTCCAATCAGGTGGCTTTGGTCCTTCAATGGCCGTTGAAAGAACATCGCACGGTGAAGGGTCTGCCTGAACTCGTTCGTGAGCATCTCAGGATGATGCCCAGACTGAGCATTCCAGAGCGCGTCGAATTCCGCCTCATACATCTTGCGATGTGTGTAGCGGCTCCGAATTCGCGTTTCGTGCGGGTCCACGGCGGCGAAATACTCCCCCAGCGTTCGCGCGCCCGCCGCGTCCATCAGCCTGCGTAGCTCATCGATGCCGCCGCTGACCTTGCCAAGTTCCTCGTCGTCCTTCACCGGTACCCGCCGGTTCGAGAGGAACCCGCGCCGTTGCGCCAAGTGATAGAGGGCCCGCCCCAATTCGTGAGATTCCAATGCGCGGTCGAGCGCCTGTGCCCGAAGTGCATACGGCACCCCGGGGTGCGGCGGGTATCGCTTCGATAATTCCAGGTCAAATGCCTTCAAGCACTCGTGGGGATCTCCGGGGGGCAGCAGACCCTGTTGCTGGAGGAGGCGGAAAATTGCGTGACTCCTCCGGGCCCGGCGCTCGGTCTGTCTCCGCGCGAGCCGCGCATCCCGGCGCTTCTTGTTCTTGGACTCATCGCGCCCGGCCTCGAAATCCCCCTCAACCCCAGCGGGAAAAACCCGCGCCACGGATCGGACGATCTTCTGCGTAGCCACGTCCAGCAGGGCTAGGCCCACGGACTGAACGCCCAGATCCACACCCAGCACCAGCTTGTTCCCACTCGCCATGAAATACTCCTTGCGCGGATCACCGCGTCGGTACTAGAATGGCTGCTAGTGTATCAAAGCAGCGATTGCCCCGGCTTTGTCCAAGTAAGGCTTTCGTTAGCCGCAAGACTCTACTGAATTTTTCCGTACTCTTGCTGAAGCGCCCTCCGGGGCGCTTTTCTTTTTCCTTTCTCCTCCACAGCATCCGGCTTCGTCGGCGCACGTTCCGCTCACCGGGTGTGCTCCCATGCGTCAGGAACACCCGTGACAACGAATCCCACCCACCCCAAACCCCTCAAACACAAAAACACCAAACGAACCCAATTCCCCCGCCCAACCCCAACAAAACCCTCCCCTTCCGCCCGCGAAAACGAACCCAATTCTGACTCCTGTGGCATACTGAAATTGCATGCGCACCCCCATCGGTATCGTCGGCTTTTCCGGCTACAGCGGAGCCGACCTCATCAGCATCCTTACCCGGCATCCGCTCGCCGAGCCGGTCCTCCTCGAACACCGCGACGCCGCGCCCGAGCCTCGCCCCATCGGCTTCACCGGACCCCGCCGCATGCCTTGCACCCCGGAATCGGTGCGCTCGGCAGGCATCAAAGGCGTCTTCCTCGCCACCGCGCCGGAAATTTCCATGGAACTCGCCCCCGGCTTCCTCGACGCGGGAGCCAAAGTGGTCGACCTCAGCGGCGCATTCCGTCTCGGCACGCCTGAAATCTACAAGCGCTGGTATAAAGAGGACCACACCCAACCTGCGCTGCTGGCCGAGGCCGTCTACTCCATCCCTGAGTTCCACCGTCACCTTGTGCCCGCCGCCCGCCTCATCTCCAACCCCGGCTGCTACCCCACCGCCGCCAATCTCGCGCTGCGGCCGCTGATCCAGGCCGGAGCCATCCGCCGCGAGCACGGCATCGTCTGCGACGCCAAGAGCGGCGTCAGTGGGGCCGGACGCAAGGCCAGTCTCAAAACAGCCTTCTGCGAAATCACCGAGAATTTCTCCGCTTATTCCGTGCTCGGCCACCGCCACGTTCCCGAAGTCCTACAGACCTCGGGGCTCGAGGAAGCCGAGTTCAGCTTCACCGCCCACCTGCTCCCGATTGACCGCGGAATCCTGGAGACCATCTATTTCCGGGCCTCTGAAGGCATCAAGACCAGCCAGGATCTGGTGGACATCTACCAGGCCGCCTACGCCTCCGATCCATTCATTCGCGTCTACCCGCCCGGCCAAGTGCTGGAATTACGGGCCGTTTCGCGCACGAATTATTGTGACATTTCTGTAACATTAGATGGAATTACCGGCAGAGCTGTCGTAGTCGCTTCCATCGACAACCTAGGCAAGGGCGCCGCAGGTCAAGCGATGCAGAACATGAATCTTACGCTGGGCTTTCCCGAGACGGCAGGATTGCTGTGAGAATCCTGGTAAAGCTCGGAGGCACCCTGCTCGATAACGCCGAATCGCGCCTCCGTCTGGCCCGCGAAATCACCGCGGCGGCAACCCCAGACCGCGCCATCACTGTGGTCCACGGCGGCGGCAAACAGATGACGCGATTCCTTGCAGAGAGAGGCGTACAGTCCCATTTTATCAATGGCTTACGCGTAACTGACCCCAGCGTTATTGACGCCGTGGTCAAGGTATTCAAGGGCAGCGTGAACGCCGACTTGGTCACCGCCTTCCGCGCCGCAGGCAACCTGCCTGTGGGCATCAGCGGCATCGATGCGGGGCTGGTGGACGCCGTCATTCTCGACCCGCAATTGGGCCAGGTCGGCAAGCCCGTCGCCTCCGATGCGCGCCTGCTTGAAGTACTCACCGCTGCCGGGTACCTCCCGGTAGTCGCGTGCATCGCCGGGGATGCCGATGGGCATATTTTCAACGTCAACGGCGACCAAATGGCCGTCGCCTGCGCCGCCTCTTTCCGCGCAGACCACTTATTTTTCCTTACGGACGTCGACGGGGTGAAGGGCTCTGACGGCTCCGTCTTCCCTTCTCTCACCATCGCCCAGTGCCGCGAACTCATCACCTCTGGCGTCGCCGCCGGAGGCATGCAAGCGAAGCTGGAAGCCGCTATTGACGGACTTTTGAAGGGTGTCGGCGAAGTCTGGATCGCCCCCGGAGCGCGCCCCGGCATCGTCGCCTCCCTGCTTGCCGGGGAGAATATCGGAACCCGCATCGTCCGCTAATATAGGGCCTTCACCCTATCTACTAGTCCTTTCTCATGTATCAGTAGTGTCCGGCTAACGCGCGACACGCCGACGGCAACTAACTGAAGAGTAGGCGGTTGAGGCCTCTTTTGAGTTGCCGCGATTTGAAATACCAGAAGACGAAACACGAGGCTGACACCATGAGGGATGAACCTTGGCCGCACCG
>CANFEY010000105.1 GCA_947446025.1 Bryobacterales bacterium | reverse complement strand
GCGGGCAGTTATCCGATTTCGCTTGATTTCGCCAGCAAACGGCGTATACTTCTGAATTGTGAGCAGCGCCTTCCACATATCGATTCGCCGTTTTTCCTGTGACACCGGGATTTAGACGAACCCTTTTCCCCAAACATTCGTAGTCTACTTTGTGCCCAAAGTGTGCCTGTTGTTCCTAAAGGAGGAACCATGGATTTCATCGGAGTTTTGCAGTTCATTGCCAGTCATCCGTTTTCGTCAGCCGCGTTCGTGGCGCTGCTCACCGCGTTCCTGACCAGCTTTGTATCGATTCATGAGAACCAGGTAGGCGTAGTGGCCAAGCGTTTCTCACGCACCGGTTCGCTGCCCGAGGGCCGCATCGTCGCGCTCAACGGCGAAGCCGGCTTCCAGGCCGCGACCCTGCCTCCTGGCATTCACTTCGGCTACTGGCCGTGGCAATTCAAGGTGGTGAAATACTCGCTCACCGTAATCGAGCAGGGCCACATCGGACTGGTGATCGCCAACGACGGCTCACCTGCGCCGGTGGATCGCGTGCTCTCGAACGTGGTCGATTGCGACTTCTTCCAGGACGGCGCGAAGTTCCTGCGCTCCAATGGACAGAAGGGCCGCCAGACTTCGATCCTCACCGCTGGCTACTACCGCATCAATCCGGTTCTGTTCAAGATCATCCCCAACGTGAAGATCACCAGCATCGGGTCGGACAAGATCGGCATTGTCACGGTGCTGGACGGCGCTCCCATGCCCTTGGGCCAGATGGCGGCTCCAGCGGTGTCCGGGCATGACGACTTCCAGAATCCCGAGGCGTTCATCAAAGCCGGCGGCGCGCGCGGCTTGCAGGAACAGATCATCCTGGCCGGCACCTACAACATCAATCCGTGGTTCTGCGAGATCGAAGAGCATTCGTTGTTTGAGGTTCCCATCGGTTACGTCGGCGTGGTGGTGAGCTTCGTCGGCGACGATTCGCGCGACATTTCCGGCACCGAGTTTACGCACGGCAACATCGTCCGGCGCGGCGGCAAAGGTGTGTGGGATGAGCCGCTCTATCCCGGCAAACACCCGGTCAACATGCGGGTGATGAAAGTGGAACTGGTTCCGACGACTAACATCGTGCTGAACTGGGCGGCGGCGCGCACCGAAGCGTACAAGCTGGACGCGGCGCTCTCCACCATCACCGTCCGTTCGATGGACGGGTTCACGTTCAACCTGGACGTCTCGCAGATCATCAACATCGGCGCGACCAAGGCTCCGTGGGTGATCTCGCGGATGGGCAGCGTGCAGAATCTGGTGAACCAGGTGCTGGAGCCCATCGTCGGCAACTACTTCCGCAATAGCGCGCAGCGTTTCACGGTGCTCGACTTCCTGTCGAACCGCGCGGAGCGGCAGAAGGACGCCCGCATGCACATCACCGACGCCATCAAAGAGTACGACGTGCAGAGCGTGGATACCCTGATCGGCGACATCACGCCGCCGGAGCAATTGATGGCCACGCTGACGGCGCGCAAAATCGCCGAGGAGCAGGAGAAGACCTTCGTCACCGAGGAAAAAACACAGCGCACGCGGCAGGATCTGGAGCGCCAAAAAGCGCTCTCCGATAAGCAGCGCGAGTTGGTCAACATCGAACAGGACGTGCGCGTGGCGGAAATGCGGGCCAACGCCGCCATCCAGCAGGCCAGCGGCGAATCGCAAGCCGTGGCCAGAAGGGCGGAAGGCGAAGCGCTGGCCAAACGACGCTTAGGCGAGGCCGAGGCGGACGTGGTCGCCATCAAAGGCCGCACCGAAGGCGAAGCGATCCGCGCCGTGGGTACCGCTCGAGCGGATGCCTACAGGCTCGGAGTGGAAGCCATGGGCGGCAACTACGCGTTGCTGCAAATCTTCACCGCGCTGGCCGACAAGGGCATCCGTCTGACGCCCGATGTGTTGGTGCAAGGCGGCCCAGGCGGCGGATCGTCGAGTGACGGCCTGCTGGCGGTGGTGCTGCGCGATTTGTTGGAGAAAAATCGTCCGCCGGCGGCCTAGAGATCGGGAGTTATGGTGTCTGACACCGATCTCCTGCTAGTTTGGAGGGGAGCCATGAAAGCCGACTCCCTTCCTTTGCATTCCCGGACCCCCCTCGCCTGGGGCCGCGCCGTGCTCGCCGACCCGATCGCGCTACTGGTGGACCATGCGTTCCTGGAGCGCAAGGCGGCGGGCAACGCGATGGAGCTGCTCACGCGTTGGCCGGGCGATTGGACGCCGGGGTGGGTGGAGTTGATGACCAGCATCGCCCGCGATGAGGCGGCGCATCTGGCGCAGGTCACGCGCATGCTGGTGCGGCGCGGCGGGCGGATGGTGCGGTTTCATGCCTGCCCCTACGCCGCCGAATTGCGGGCACTGGTGCGCAAGGGCGTGCAAGGAGAGTTAGTGGACCGGCTGCTGGTGTCCGCGCTCATCGAAGCCCGGTCCTGCGAACGCTTTAGCGTCTTAGCCGAGGCGGCACAGCAGGACGCCGAGCTGTCCAAGTTTTACAAGGCGTTGTATTCTTCTGAGATGGGGCATTACAAAGTGTTTCTGAAGCTGGCGGTAAAGGTTGCGGGACGCCGGGATGCACTTTGCCGGTGGGAACAACTGCTCGCTGAAGAAGCCCGCGTCCTGGCGGGACAGGCGCCGGGGCCGCGGATTCACTCCGGGTTTTTCGAATCTGTCGAGTGAGAGGTTGCTTCTCCACCCCCCATACCGGTAGAATCGTGAATTCGGAGCAGATTTTTTGGAGAGCGGGCCGGGTACGCCGCCGCTCGGTATCTCAGGAGGATACATGTCCGTAGAGCAGAAGGTAAAGCAGATCATCGTTGAACAGCTGGGTGTAGATGAGGTCCAAGTCGACCCCACGGCGAGCTTCGTCGATGACCTGGGCGCCGACTCGCTAGATATTGTCGAACTTGTCATGGCATTTGAAGAAGCCTTTGATCTGGATATCCCTGACGAAGACGCCGAAAAGATCGGCACTGTGAAGAACGCCATCGACTACATCCAGTCGAAGAAGAAGTAACACGGACAAGCGGAGTCCCTTGGAAAAACGAAGAGTCGTAGTCACCGGAGTCGGCATGCTGACTTCGGTCGGCATCGGAACCGAGCCGGTGTGGCAAGCCATCAAGGAAGGCCGCAGCGGTATTGGCCCCATCACCGCGTTTGATCCCACTGGGTTCAATTGCCGGATCGCAGGCGAAGTCAAAGGCTTCGATCCGGGCAATTACATCGAGAAA
Source organism: Bryobacterales bacterium (assembly GCA_947446025.1). Taxonomy (GTDB): domain Bacteria; phylum Acidobacteriota; class Terriglobia; order Bryobacterales; family Bryobacteraceae; genus Palsa-187. Next base: position 3,589 of record CANFEY010000105.1, on the reverse strand, counting down.
AAAGAGATCAAGAAGATGGGCCGCTTCATCCAGTTCGCCATCGCGGCGTCGGATTTTGCGATGGAGAGCGCCCAACTGAAAGTGACACCCGAGGACGCCGAGCGTGTCGGCGTGTACATCGGCAGCGGCATCGGCGGGTTCGAAGTGATTGAGCGGGAGCACAAGGTCCTGCTGGAAAAAGGCCCCAGCCGCATTTCCCCGTTCTTTATTCCCGCCACCATCGTGAATCTAGCGGCGGGGCACGTTTCCATTCGTACAGGAGCCAAGGGACCCAACTCCGCCACCGCGACGGCCTGCACCAGCGGCGCGCACGCGGTGGGCGATTCGTTCCGGCACATTCAGCGCGGCGACGTCGACATCATGGTCTGCGGCGGCACCGAGGCCGCGATTACGCCCATGAGCGTGGGCGGGTTCGCGGCCATGCGGGCACTATCCCAGCGCAACGACGATCCATCCCACGCCTGTCGTCCGTGGGACAAAGACCGCGACGGCTTCATCATCGGTGAAGGCGCGGGGTTGCTGGTATTGGAAGAACTGGAACACGCAAAACGGCGTGGAGCACCGATCCTGGCGGAGATGGTCGGTTATGGGATGTCGGGCGATGCTTACCACATCACTTCGCCTTCGGAAGACGGTGACGGCGGATTCCGCGTGATGCGCAACGCGATTCGCGACGCAGGCCTGGAGCCGCATCAGATTCAATACATCAACGCGCATGGCACCTCGACGCCGATGGGGGATTTGATCGAGACCAAGGCGCTCAAACGCGTCCTGGGCGAATACGCCGGCAACGTCGCGGTGAGTTCCACCAAGTCGATGACGGGCCACTTGCTGGGTGGAGCCGGTGGACTGGAAGCCGGCATCACGGTGCTGGCGATCCGCGATCAGATCGCTCCGCCCACCATCAACCTGGCGAATCCCGACGAAGGCTGCGACCTGGACTACGTGCCGGGCGTGGCTCGGCCAATGAAGATTGAGTACGCGTTGTCGAACTCATTCGGCTTCGGCGGCACCAACGGCAGCCTCGTATTCAAACGATACACCGAATGAAATTCGTAGTGGCGATCAAGCAGGTTCCGCTGCGGGATTCCTCGCTCCGCATCGCGGCTTCGGGCGTGTGGATCGACGAGGCGAATCTCCAATACGAAATTAATGAGCCCGACGCGTACGCGCTCGAAGAAGCGCTGCAACTGCGCGAGAAGCATGGCGGCGAGGTCGTGGTGTTGTGCGCGGGTCCGGAGCGCGCGGGCCAAACGATCCGCGAGGCGCTAGCCAAGGGCGCGGACCGTGCCATTCACGTAGAGACATCCGAGGGTGCGCTGGATACGCTGGCAACCGCACGCCTGCTTGCCGATGCTGTGAAGAGCGAAGCAGCTGACCTGATCCTCACGGGTCTGCAATCCGACGATCTGGGCTACGGGCAGACGGGCGTGGTGCTGGCGGAATTGTTGGGCATGCCGCACTCGACCATCATCATGCAGGTGGAGATTCAGGACGGCGCGCTGCGGGTGAAACGGGAGCTGGAAGACGGCTGGTTTCAACACATCGGCATGCCACTGCCCGCGGTGTTGACGATTCAGAGCGGGCTGAATAAGCTCCGTTACGCGACACTGATGGGGATCAAGAAGGCCAAGAGGAAAGAGATCCGCGTGGTCAAAGCCGAGGCGGGCGCAACTGCGCCGGTGGTGATTGAAAAGATCTACGCGCCGCTGAAGTCGAAGCAGGCACAGATCTTCACGGGCGACGCCAAGACAGCGGCAGCGCAGTTGGTTGAGAAGTTGAAGTTCGAGGCGCGAGTATTATGAGCGTGCTGGTGATTGTGGAAGTGGGCCACCGGATGGCGGGCGAAGCGCTGGCCGCTGGGCAGCAGTTCGCCTCGGCAATGGGCGCGCCTGTGCAGGCGGTGACGGTCGACGCCGAGTATACAGCCGACGGCTTCACCGCGACCTACGAAGCTCACGTCCGAAAGACGAAGCCGAAGTTGGTGGTGCTGGCGCACACCTATCAGACGCGCGACTGGGCTCCGAAGCTAGCCACGCGTTTCGGCACTATGCTCATTAGTGACGTCATCGCCGCGCGTTTTGAAGGCTGGCCGGTGTTCGTGCGGCAACTCTTCCAAGGGAAGTTCAACGCCGATGTGCGGGCGGCGGGTGACGGTCCGCACTTCGTCTCCGTGCAGGCCGGAGCGTTTCCGCCTGTCGCCGCGGATGCTGTGGAAACACTCTCGCTGGCGGCCGCCGAGATTCGCCAGCGCCCTGAGAAACCGTTCCGCGAGTCCGCCCGCGCGGTGGACCTTACTGCAGCCCCGCTGATTGTCTCCGTCGGCCGCGGTATCAAGGAGCAGTCGAACATCGCCGTGGCCGAAGCACTGGCGCAAGCCCTGGGAGCCGAACTGGCCGCATCGCGTCCGATCTGCGACGCGGGCTGGCTGCCCATGGAGCGCCAAGTGGGCAGCTCCGGCCAAACCGTCGCGCCCAAGCTGTACGTAGCCGTCGGAATCAGCGGCGCCATCCAGCACCTGGTGGGCATGAAGGGCTCGAAGACGATTGTCGCCATCAACCAGGACCCCAACGCGCCGATCTTCGAGGTCGCGGATTACGGCATTGTCGGGGATTTGTTTGAGGTGGTCCCGGCGCTGGTGGACGCGGTGCGGAAGGCGAAGGGTTAGGTTTGACAGGTACGGATGCTGCCCGTACTCTGAGAGCAGATGCCAGCTACACTCACCAAGGCCCGGATCAAGACTGAGCCGCGCGTCTATCGCTTCGATGCGCGATTGAATGAGGGGCGCTCGATGACGGATTTCGTGTCGCCAGCGCCGTGCAAGCCGCCGAACGCACCCTGGAGAAGCGTGCGATGTTGACGTTGACCGGGCGGGATTCGCAAGCCTTTGTGGACGCCATTTTGAACGCGCCCAAGCCGGGCCGCGTTTTGCGCCTGGCCGCGGCACAGTACCGGAAGGCGACCGCCCGCTAGTGGCCGCACCCGTCTTCTCCTTCGAGCCGCTGACCGATCACGACCGCTCCACCTTCTCATCGGGTGTCCCTGAACTGGACCGCTATCTGCATCCTCAAGCAAGCCAGGATGCCCGCCGCCATGTTGCCGCGCCATTTGTGATGCTGAATGCACCTGGTCTCGTGGTTGGATACTACACGCTGTCGGCATATGGAGTCCGGGTGGAAGAGATTCCCGTCTCCCTTGAGAAGAAGCTGCCCAGGAATCCGCTGCTACCGACAACGCTGCTTGTCCGGTTGGCCGTCGATCACTGATATCGTGGGCAAAAGCTGGGCACCCTTCTATTGATGAATGCCTTGGAGCCCAGTTGGAGGAATGCTCGTGAGGTCGCATCGGTTGGCGTGGTGGCGGAGGCGATGAGTGAGGCGGCGAATCGTCTGTTTCTTTCGATGCGGACGATGAATTCTCTGTTTGCGTAGCGGGCTCGAAAATGGGTTCGTTTGCGGGGGCGGAAGTGTCTGGATTCTCATCGGGTTCGGGGCCGGAAATGGGTTCGTTCGGCAATTCACTTCTCAGCGCTTTGAGGCGTTCGAATTCTTCGATGGCGCGGCGGTAGAGACGCTCGGCTTGGGATTGG
>CANFEY010000104.1 GCA_947446025.1 Bryobacterales bacterium | reverse complement strand
CCTCTACCAAATCCTACAGGTTGTCAGCGTCACCATTTTCGAGCGGACGCCCATTCTACAGGCCCTTCAGCTACAACATACCGGAGAAAAATCAGACCCATTTTTCAACCAGCTGAATCTGTTCGACTTATAGCCGGACACTACTGAAAACAAATATAGAGTGGAATGTCAAAACTAACCGTCAGGCACATACCCTAACGACTGGGCTAGGGGACCTTAAGGGGACTAGGAATGTAACTCAGGTGAGTACTGGGGTTATAATTTGTCCCATGAAATCGGTTGCACTGGTATTTGCGGTTTGCCTGGTGGCGCAAGCGGATGACCTCTCGGATAGGTTCGATGCATTGAAGCGGGCGGAGGCGGCGCGGAACGCGGCAGAGGTGCACAAGTACGCCACGGAAACCTCGCGGCTGGCGCGGCGGCAGATCGCGGCGCAGGTTCCCCCGGAGGTGCGCAATGACTACCAGAAAGAGCGCGCGGTCTACCTCAGCCAGGCCGACACCTACACGGAATACAGCATGGCGGTGGCGGCAAGTTATCCGGGCACGGACGCGGCGGTGATTGCGGAGCTAACGGACGCGATCATCGCGCAGAATCCGAAGAGCGACTACTTGGCCCTAGCGGTGCCGCCCTATCTTGCTTCCGCCGCGCAGCCCCTTGATGCCGCCGGGAAGATCATGAAGCTCCAGCCCGATAATGAAGACGCTCTGTTGGTACTCACCGACGCGAGCCTGCGCGCGCAGCAATACCAGGCCACGGAGCGCTACGCGGCGGAGCTGTTGGCGGTGATGTCCGGCAAGGCGCGGCCGGAGCGGTATTCGGTGGAGGCTTGGCGGGAAAAGAAAGCCCAGTTGAGCGCGCATGTCCACTTCAATGCGGGCGTGGCGGCGTGTTCGCAGCAGGCGTGGCAGACCTGCGATGCGCACTTTCGGGCGATTCTGTCTGAGGCTGTGTTGGCGGGTCCGGTGAATTTTTATTTGGGGTGGGCGAACTACCAGTTGGCGAAGTCCGCCAATGACCGCGCGCGATTGCAGGAGGCGCTGAAGTTTTCGCAGCAAGCGGCGGCGATTGCCGGCGAGACGCAGGCGCCGGCCCGGCAGAATGTGGCTGCGATAGAGCAGGAGTTGAAGCGGTAGGATTCTATCTAGCGGCAGTGCCGTCGACGGGGCAAAAAGGGCACAGGCACGAACTTTTGCAGAAGCGGCGAAATTCGAGCCAGTCCCCTTTTTTGCGTAGCATCGTGTTTTGCGTAGCATCGCGACACAGACCGTTAGTGCGCCGTGAACCAGGCGAGCACTGTCCGGCGATAGAGGGCCGGGTCGGCCGAATAGGAACTGGCGTGGCGGATGCCGGGGTCTAGCCAAAGTTCTGTGATTTCAGGATTGGCGGCGGCCAGACGGCGCGAATGATCGGGCGGCGTTTGATCGTCGTCCAAGCCGTGAATGAGTAGCGTCGGGGTGCGCGAGTGGCGCATGGCTTCGAGAGGGGATGCTGATCCGAGGTCCAGGCCGTATGCGACGCGGGCGTAGAACTTGCCGTTGATGGCGACTATCCAAGCCACGGGACCCGGGAGCAGGTGCTGGAGACGCGTTTCGGCGGCGTCTTGCAAGTCGGCGTAGGCGCTTTCCGTGACGATGGCGGAGAAGGCGGGTTCCAGAGCCGCGGCTTGGATCAGGACGGAACCGCCCAGGGACTCGCCCAGACCGTAGAGTTTTGTGCAGCCGCGGCCGCGCAGCCAATGGGCCCACAGGATGACGTCCTGTTTTTCGAGGAGTCCGTAGGTGACGGTGTCGCCACCGCTTTCGCCGTGCGCGCGGCTGTCTGGCGCGAGGACGGAGTAGCCTTGCTCCAGGAACATGGGAGCGAACCCGGCGGAGCTGGCTCGGGAGTCAGAGATTCCGTGTAGGATGAGCACGCAGCTCCCCGCTTGTTTGGCGGCGAACCAGGATGCCCGCAGGACTGCTTGGTCTGCGGCGACGATCTCCACCGGTGAGCCTGTGGCTTTCGCGGTGCGCCGGACGACGTGGAGGGTGTTCTGGGTGAAAATGGTTCCCGCGGCGGCGAGGGCAAGCATTAGGAGCAGCAGGAGCCACGCAATCTTGCGCATGTTCCCCAGTCTAGCGCGCGTGGTGGCGCACGCTTGTGTCGACACCCTTGTCGGTGTCCGGACACCTCGGGGAGGTATCGAGACGAGTCTCGATACAGCACGCACAAGTGCGTGCGCCACCAGGCTGGGGAACGCTAGAGGGGCAGCAGCTCTGTGAGGGTGACGAACTGGTAGCCTGCGGCTTTGAGGCGGGGGACGACGGTGTCAACGGCCTCAATGGTGGCGCGAATATCGGGGGTGGGGAGGATGCCGCGGCCGTCGTGGAGGCAGAAGATTGCGCCGTTGCGGGCGCGGTTCAGCATCAGGCGTGCGACGCGGGTGCTGGACCATTTCCAGTCGCGGCCGATCACGGTCCAGGTTACGCCGGTTAGGCCTAACTTTTGCTGCGCTCCCCGCAGGCCGAACCAGCGGACGCCATAGGGCGGGCGGAACCAGCGTGGGCGGCAACCGGTTACGGTGCGGATGGACTGCTGGGCCATGGCCAGCTCGCGGTAAATAGCATCCGGCGAACGGAAATGCAGGTAGCCGTGGGATTCAGTGTGGTTGCCCAGATCGTGGCCGGCGGCGACCACATCGCGGGCGATTTCGGGGAACCGGCGCACATTGCGGCCACACATGAAGAAAGTTGCCTTAATATCATGATCTGCAAGAACTTCAAGGAGCGCCGGGGTGGACATCGTGGGCCCGTCGTCGAAGGTCAGGGCGATCAGGGGCTTGTTCGGGTCGCCGCGGTAGACGGAGGGTGCAAGAAGTCCGGCGGAGCGGGCGCGCACGGCGTAGGTCATCAGTCCTGCGGCGGAAGCCGCACCTGCTGTTGCCAATCCGGTAATGGTCGCTCCGTCGAACATGCCCTAGACCATCTACCCTACACCAGTCCTAGCGTCCCGTAAAGGCAAAATTGGAGAGTCCGACCTCATCGGTGCCGTTCACCAGGATACCGAACTTGCCCTTGGTGAAGTCGCGGCCCGGTTCGGACCAGGAATCGAGGTCGACCCAGGCGGTGTCGCTCTGGATTTTGTGAACCAGGCGTTGCGCTCCTGCGTCGATCTGGATGTTCCAGACGCGCATGTTCTTGTCCTGCTTGTGGGCTACTTTCTTGCGCTCCAGGGTTTTTCCGTTTTCGACGACCTTGGCCCAGAAATTCTCTTCGTCGAGCTCGAAGAGGGCGTAGTTTTTCGGGTCCAGGTAGTTGAGGAACCAGCGGACTCGGCCTCCGCGCAGCAGGCTGCCGCCCTTCAGCATGTAGATGGAGAAGGTAAAGATTCCGTCGGGAGGGGTTGAATAGGTGAGGGTTGCGGCTCCCTTGTGCCTCCAGACGCCCTGGATCTGCTGCCAGGCATCTGGGGTGTCGAAGTTCGCCAGGGTACCGGAGGCGCGTGGGGCGGGAGCGGGCTTGACGACGACGGGTTCGGGTCTGGGCGTGGAAGGCGGCGCTACGACCGGGGGCGGCGGCAGCTTGATTGCGGCCAGGGTGGCTTCGCCTACGCCGATGACCACGGTTTCACCGGCGCGAAATGTGCGGGTGAGGCGCTTGGGTTCGAATTGGTCGCGGCGGAGCTCGATGCTGTGGTCGCCGGGGGAGATGGTGGAGTTGCGGAAGGACCCCTCTGGTCCAACGGTTCCCAGGGGGCGGTCTGAGAGCAGGATCTGGGTGCCGGGGGCCGCTCCGCTGACGGACAGCGCGGCGAATTGGGGCACGGCCTTCAGGGTGAACTGGAGGCGCGTTTCCGCCCCTTGGGTAACCTTCGCGGTCTGGGCGGGAGCGGCTTCAAAACCGGGTTTTTCGATGCGCACGGAGACCTCGCCGAAGGTCTGGATGCGGGCTTCGCCTTTCGCCGTGCGGCGCTTCTGCTCGCGGTTGTTGACGAAGATGCGGACGTCGTCCTCGCCGGTGGTGACGATGAGAGTGCCCACTTTCTGGTCGCCTTTGAGGAACACGGTAAGGGCGGGGGCAATCGAGAAGGTGTTGGTCAGCGTTCGCTGCGCTGTGCCTTCGCCGACGATGAATTCGCTGGCACCGGCGGTGAAGTTTGCCAGGTCAATGCCGCCGGGGAAGACGTCTTGTTCGGGTTGGCCGTTGAGGGTGAGCTTGAGCGGTCCTTTGCTGGCGGACATGCGAGCGATGTTTCCCCGGTTGGCTACCAGGAAGGCGAGTAGATTTTTGGTGGTGATGGTTTCTTCGGTGATGGGCACCGAACCGGGTGCTGCCGAGAACGTGAAGCTTGCCTCGCTAGCGCCGCCTACTACGCGGACCGAATGCTTTCCGTCCGTGACGCGCTCCAAGGTGAATTGGCCGTCGAGCAGGTCGCCGGCGAGTTGTTCGTCCAAGAAGACCTGCCCGGTGCCGAGGTCGGCGAAGATGCGGACGCTGACCGGCAGCGGAGTCAGGGTAAGGGCTAGCTTCGGGGGCTGCCCCTGGACGACGGTGAGCTGTGCGGTCGTGGTTTCGTAGCCTTCGAGTTCGGCGCTGACCGAATAGGTGCCGGGCTTGAGCTTGGCGATGCAATCCGACTTGCAGGTTTGCTGGCCATCGATCTGGATGTTCGCGCCGGTGGGCGTTGTCGTGATACCGGCGTCCACAGGCGCTTCAGCGGCGAGCTTCCGCGCCCGGTCTTGCATCACGCTGAAGCCGATGGCAACTCCGGCCACCAATAACAGCGCCGCAAATGCCCACAGTAGGCCTTTCCCGCGCCGGGGTTTGGCCGGTTCCTCACTGGGAATTGGGGTGGTGGGGATGGGCGAAGGCGGCTGCAGCTGCTTAATCCGCGACCCGCGCGTCAGCATGTGCTGCTTGACGTCATGCGCCACCAACTGCACTTCGAAGTCGCCCGAACGTTCTTTTGTAATTTCCTCGAGCCGCGCGAAAAGAGGCTGCAGGCCTGCGAGGGACTGGATCTGGTCGATCCGTTGGTCCAGGCTCTTCAGTTCTTCGAGAGGGGTGAGGTTTCCAGAACCCACTACGCTATCGTACACTAGCGCGGTGACCATTGCGCTCGACGGAACGCCATTGACGGAGCCCACCGGCGGCATCGCGCGCTATACATGGGAGCTGGCCCGCAGTTTGGCGGAGCTGTGTCCGGGCGACCAATACTGGCTGCTTTCCGATCAAACCTTCGCCATGCCGATGGACCGTCCGCCGAATTTGCACGCGGGTTCGCGGCCACATTCGACCATCGACAAGCGTTGGTGGTTGTGGGGCCTGCAGCATGAGATGCAGCGCCGGGGAGTGGAACTGTTCCATGGCACCGACTTCAGCGTGCCGTATTTTCCGCGCGGGCGGTCGAGTGTGATGACGGTCCATGATGTGAGTCCGTGGCTGGCGGCGGAGTGGGCGCACGGGTCGGCGCGGGTGCGCAGCCGGACTCCTTTGCTGCTGCGGCTCGGATTGGCCAAGACCGTGATCACGCCGAGCGAGGCGGTGCGCGGGGAAGTGATGGAGCGGTTCGAGTTGGATCCGGGGACGGTGGTGTCCGTGCCGCTGGCGGCGCGCGAGTTGTTCCGGCCGGTGGAAGCAGCCTCGCCACGCATTCCGTATTTTCTCTTCGTGGGGACGCTGGAGCCGCGTAAGAACATTGGGAGTTTGATTGAGGCGTGGCGCATGGTCCGCCAGGAGCTACAGGTGGAATTGTGGCTGGTGGGGCGGTTGCGTGATGGCTTCACGTTGCCGAAGCAGGAGGGGCTGCGGCATATGCCATCGGTGGCGGATAGCGAGTTGCCGGGGCTGTATTCGGCGGCGGCGGCGTTTGTGTATCCGTCGCACTATGAGGGCTTCGGGCTGCCGGTGCTGGAGGCGATGCAATGCGGCTGTCCGGTGATTACGTCGAATGACCCGGCGATTACGGAGGTTTCGCGGGATGCGGCGCTGCATGTGGAGGCGGAGGATTTCGGGGCGCTGGCGAATGCGATGATTAGCTTGATGAACAGTCCGCGGTTGCGGGAACGCATGCGCGATGACGGGTTGGAGCGGGCGCGGCAGTTCAGTTGGCGGGAGACGGCTCGGCGGACTCGCGAGGTGTATGCGGATGCCTGCAGCTGAGATGCGGAGGGCGCTGTTTGTTTCGCCGGAGCGTCCTGGTCTGGGGCTGGGCGGGGGGGCGATGCGGTCGGAGTCTGTGTTGCAGTATCTGCGGCGCGGGCATGCGGTCGATGTGGTTACGTTTCAGTTGCGTGAGCATTCCAAGAGTTCCGCGGCGAAGGTGGTGCGTAACGCGGGGCGGCTGTTGCGGGGGCGGCCGCCGTTGTTTGACCGCTATGCGGGATACGAGGGGCAACTTCCTACGGGGCGATACGACATCGCGGTGGTGGAACACTTTTGGTGTGCTTCCTACGCCACGCGGCTGCGGTCCCAATGCGGGCGGCTGGTGCTGGACCTGCACAACATTGAAAGCGAACTCGCCGCGACGCATGCGGCGGCGCTGCGGGGCCCGGGGCGGTGGGCGCAGCAGCAATTCGCGCGCATGTATCGTGAGCTGGAGCGCGAATGGCTGCCGAGGTTCGACACGCTGCTGGTGACCTCCGAGGCGGACCGCGCGCGGGTGCGGCATCCGGATGTCCGCATTTTTCCCAACGCGATTCCTGAGGTTCCGGTCCCGCAGGTGGCGGAGAAGGGCGCGGTGGTGTTCAGCGGGAACCTGGAATACCACCCGAACGTGGAAGCTGTGCGCTGGTTCGCTGGGGAGATTTGGCCGCGCATCCGTGCGGCGATCCCGGAGGCGGAGTGGCTGCTGATTGGGCGCAATCCTGAAGCGGTGGCTGGGCTGGCTTCGGGGGCGAAACTCACGGGGCCGGTGGATGATGCCATCGCGGAGCTGGCCAAGGGGAGGGTGTGCGTGGTGCCGTTGCTTTCGGGCAGCGGGACGCGCTTCAAGATTCTGGAAGCGTGGGCGGCGGGCAGGGCAGTGGTATCAACGACGATCGGCGCGGAGGGATTGGGGGCTCGGGATGGAGAGCACTTGTTGATCGCGGACACAGCGGAGGAATTTAGCGGAGCGGTGGTGCGCGTGTGGCGGGATGCGGAGTTGCGGAACCGCCTGGCTACCGCTGGCCGTGCGCTCTACTTGGAGCGCTTCACTTGGCCAGCGGCTTGGAGGCAATTGGATGAGGCGGGCGGGATGTATTGAAGTGTCGCGTCGCGTTCCGACCCAGCGCTAGAATGGGCCATGGAGTTGCCAATCTACCAAATTGATGCCTTTGCCAGCGGCCCGTTTCGGGGTTCCGATGGATCTCCTAACCTGATACTCTAGACCTATGGTTAAACTCAGCCATTCGGTAGGTGAGGTTGAACCGGTCAACCAGTTCGCCAACGTCGCCACCCCTGCTCAAATCCGCTCGTTTATCGAGACCAGCGCCAAGCAGCCAGCGGAGCGAACTCGAATCAAAGCTGCCCAGTAGTGTCCGGCTAACGCGCGACACGCCGACGGCAACTAACTGAAGAGTAGGCGGTTGAGGCCTCTTTTGAGTTGCCGCGATTTGAAATACCAGAAGACGAAACACGAGGCTGACACCATGAGGGATGAACCTTGGCCGCACCGT
>CANFEY010000103.1 GCA_947446025.1 Bryobacterales bacterium | reverse complement strand
GCTCTCGCTTCGCTCGGGCTCCCTACGTCCCACCGGCAGCAATACCGCTGGCGCCGGAACCTTATGGTTGTTCATGGATGAAATTCTTTCTCGCCCTGCTCGGTAATTAGCGGTCGAGGAGTGTCTCACTCATGTTGGCACGGAGGGCGCTGCGTATCTCACTAGACTCAACGCCCTGGGTGCACCCCAATCAGGCCGCAACTCGACGGAGGGGCACCGGGCACGCCGCGTCTCGAATACTCTGGTGGCTGTCGAAACCATCTGCGCGATAATGTTGCTCGCCGGGGCCGCCGTGCTTGGCCGCAGCTTCTTCAATGTCCAGCGGGCCGACATTGGCGTCGATACGCACCGCATCTTACACGTGGATGCCTACGCCCAACAACCACGATTCCCTAGCCGCCTAGCCCGGCGCGCTTTCTATCGGGACCTCCTGCGCCGACTCTCCTCGATCCCGGGTGTCGAATCTGCTGCCTATGGCGACATTCCCGCGAATAATGGCGTCCCCCACCGCTTCCAACTTCCGGAACTGCCCCCCTGGCCTGGATTCGGCGCTACCATCCGTCACCGTCTTGTATACAGGTCCGGGCTACTTTCGAACCCTAGGTGCGCGAGTACTTTCAGGCCGCGACTTCTCCGACTCCGATGTGGACGCAAATTCCCCGGTCGCTATTGTCAATCAACGCTTCGCCGACCAGCATTGGCACGGCCAATCCCCCATCGGCAAGTCGCTGCGCGTTCTCCCCACATTCCCAGGCGAAACTGACAGGTCCCGCGTAACAGTCGTCGGCCTCGTCTCGAACGTGGTTCACAACGACCGGACACTCCAGGACTTCCCCCCGCTCCTCTACGTCCCGGGAGGCGACAGTCAAGCCCTGCTTCGAACCAGCGTAGCGCCGTCGAGCCTAGCCTCCGCCGTCAAGCGCGAAATCTACTCTGTCGCGCCCGACATTCCGGCTCCCATCTGGCCCCTCGATGAACTCATCGCCGAGAATTAAGCCTTCGAACGTGACGTCACCCTGTTGTTCCTCGTCTTTGCCGTCGTGGCCCTCACTGTGGCGTGCGTCGGAATATTCGCCGCTTTGTCTCGATTAGTTGCCCGGCGTACGCAGGAATTCGGAATCCGCATCGCCATTGGAGCCAAACCGCGGGACATTTTGCACCTGACTCTTCGTGAGGGACTCTCGCCCGTCGTGCTTGGTCTCCTCATTGGCATAGCCGCATCGGTTGGCATGAACCGATTGTTGCAGTCGTTCCTTGTTGGCGTTACGCCTACGGACCCGCTCGCATTGGCTGGCTCCATTCTTCTGTTACTCGCGGCGGCTTCCTTAGGCTGCTGTCTTCCCGCACTCCGTGCCGCGCGCATCGATCCGACCGCTGTACTCCGTCACGAATAGGAACTCAAACAACGGTTTGCGCCGAGACGATTTCCTGAATCCTTCCCGCCCTGTAAGTCTCTAATAGGACAGGAGCCATTCGATCTCCCCAATCTTGACAGACAATAGGGACAATTCATACAATCAACGTATCCCCATGGGCCGCGACTTCCCCAAACCCGATACCATTCGACCTGCGTCCAGCCTGCTGGACCTGATCGGCAACACCCCGCTGATCCGCCTGCACAAGGTGGACGCGGAGTTCCCGGGCGTCGAAATTTACGCCAAGGCGGAGTACTTCAACCCCGGCGGCTCGGTCAAGGATCGCGCGGGGCTCAACATGATCCTCGAGGGCGAGCGTTCCGGCAAACTCACCAAGGACAAGATCCTGCTGGACGCCACGAGCGGCAACACCGGCATCGCCTATGCGATGATCTGCGCGCTCAAAGGCTATCGGCTGAAGCTGTGCCTGCCGGAAAACGCGTCGCACGAACGCAAGCAGATCCTGAAAAACTACGGCGCGGAGATGGCGTATTCGGACCCCACCGAAAGCTCAGACGGGGCGATCCGGTTGTGCCAGAAGATCTACGCCGAAGATCCGGACCGTTATTTCTATCCCGACCAGTACAACAATCCGAACAACTGGAAGGCGCACTTCGAAGGCACCGCCGTCGAGATCATGCGGCAGACCGAAGGCCGCCTGACGCACTGGGTCGCGTGCATGGGCACGTCGGGAACCTTCATGGGCAACTCAAAACGCTTCAAGCAGGACATGCCGCAGGTGCGCTGCATTTCCGCGCAGCCGTCGTCGGGCTTCCATGGGCTCGAAGGCCTGAAGCACATGCCGACGGCGATCGTTCCCGGAATCTACGACGAATCCATCGCCGACGAAAACCTGTGGCTGGAAACCGAAGACGCCTACGCGATGACGCGCTGGCTCGGCAAGAACGAAGGCCTGCTGGTGGGCATGAGCTCCGGCGCCAACGTCCACGCGGCGAAGACAGTAGCGCAACAACTCGCCGCTGAAGGCAAGACCGGCGTGATCGTCACGGTGCTCTGTGACGGAGCCACGAAATACCTAAGCGAGCCCTTTTGGAATGATTAACACTAACCAGCAAGGTAGGGCAGGCGGTTCCGCCTGCCAATGTCTCCCATGATCACCATTAACAGACAAGCCTGGGACCTCATGGTCGCGCACGCCGAAGCGACATTCCCCAACGAATGCTGCGGAGCCATGCTCGGCAACATCGACGGCGACGTGAAGTCTGTGACCCAAGCCGTAGCCATCGAAAACTCCTACACCGGAGCGCAAGGCGCGCGCTACGAACTTCGCCCTGAAGATTTGCTCGAAGCCGACCGCAAGGCTCGCGCCGCGGGCCTCGATTTGATCGGCATTTTTCACTCGCATCCTGACTGCGACTCGTACTTCTCGAAGACCGACCTTGAGAACTCGTGCCCCTGGTATTCATTCGTCGTACTATCAATCAAAGGCGGCAAGTTTGACCACGCGAACAGCTTTTTGCCCAACGCGGAACAAACCGATGCCCCGAAGGAAGAACTCATATGGCCAAAGTCCTGATCCCCACGCCGCTCCGCCAGTTCGCTGATAAGAAAGATTCGGTGGAACTCACCGGTGCAACCGTAGCCGAAGTGCTCGGCGCGTTGACCACCCAGTTCCCTTCTCTGAAGAAGCAGCTTTTCACCGACGAAGGCAAGCTGCGCAGCTTCGTCAACGTGTATCTGAATGACGAGGATATCCGCTACCTGCAAAAGGACGCGACGCCCGTCGCCGCGACCGATACACTTTCCATCGTGCCGAGTATCGCAGGTGGTGCACAGTGACCACGTCCCTAACGAAGGAAGAAATCCTCCGTTACTCGCGCCACCTCATCATGCCCGAGGTCGGCATGGAAGGCCAGCTCAAGCTCAAGGGCGCGAGCATCCTGCTCGTCGGCACCGGTGGCCTGGGAGCCCCGCTCGGCATGTATCTCGCGGCTGCCGGCATTGGCCGCATCGGCCTGGTGGACTTCGACGTCGTCGACGCCACCAACCTGCATCGCCAGATCATCCACGGCACCAAGGACGTGGGCCGCAAGAAGCTCGACTCTGCGGCCGACACCATCGCTGACATCAACCCCAACGTCAAGATTGAAAAGTACGACGTGCTGCTGACCAGCGAGAACGCCATGGAAATCTGCGCGGGCTACGACATCATCATCGACGGCACCGACAACTTCCCCACGCGTTACCTCGTCAACGACGTCTGCGTGCTACTGAAGAAACCCAACGTCTACGGGTCCATTTTCCGCTTCGAAGGCCAAGCCACTGTGTTCGCCACCGACGGCGGACCCTGCTACCGCTGCCTCTATCCCGAACCGCCCCCTCCGGGTCTGGTCCCCAGTTGCGCGGAAGGCGGGGTGCTCGGCATCCTGCCCGGCACCATCGGACTCATCCAAGCTACCGAAGCCATCAAGCTGATCCTCGGCGTAGGCGAACCGCTTATCGGCCGCCTGGTCCTCTATGACGCCCTCTCGATGAAGTTCCGCGAGCTGAAGCTCCGGCGCAACCCGGAGTGCCCGGTGTGCGGCGACAATCCCACCATCAAGGAACTCATCGACTACGAAGTATTCTGCGGCCTCCCGCAGCACGAAGGCCCCGCCGCCGCCGAAGTCAACGAAGGCGACGTGGACCCCGTGGAAGTGAAACGCATGCTCGACCACGGCGACGACTTCCAGTTGATCGACGTGCGTGAACAGCACGAGTACCTCATCTGCAGCATCCCTACGGCGACGCTGATCCCGTTGGGCGATGTGGCCAAGCGAGCTGGCGAGCTCGACAAGAATCGCCTCATCGTAGCCCATTGCAAAATGGGCGGCCGCAGCGCCAAGGCGGTTGCGCAGCTCAAGGAACTGGGCTTCACTAAGGTCCGCAACATGACCGGCGGCATCACAGCTTGGAGCGACAAGGTCGACCCGTCCGTCCCGAAGTATTAGCGCTGGTACGCGCCACGTGCACCGAAACATTGCTGCGGTGTTGCAAAACAGTCCGCGTGCGTAATGGTCCGCCCGTCCGGCAGAGCAACGCGAGTAGCATTAACGAGGTTCGAACCATCCAAGACCTGATGGCCGTCGACGGCGATCTCCACGCCCGCGAAAGAACTCTGCGTCAATCCACGCCGCTGTGCCGTATTCGGCGGAATCATCAGCACCTGCCATTCGACACCCGCCGCGCTCACATCAATTACAACATGCGGATTGGCCCACTCGACGCTGGTGACTTTTCCCGTTAGGTGGACCGGCTTATTCTGATCGAACCCCGCCGCGCCGTGATGCGCCCACAAGGAGAGCGCCGCCAATGCAACAAGAATAGTCAGTCTCATTTCAGCCTCCATTGTACTCCCGCTCCCTGTACATCCGCTTCTGGGCTTTGTGAATGGAACGCCAACGCTGCTTTTCCGTGCGCTCACCACGTAGGCGCTCAGCTTCGCGTTGCAGTTTGTGGAAGCTCTCCAGTCTATCGTCCGCCACCGCGCCAACCACTGCGCAGCCGGGTTCGTTGGTGTGCGTACAATCGCCGAACCGGCACGCCGCGGCCAACTCCACGATCTCATCGAACACAGCGCCGAGAGCCTCGTCGCTCACCAGCAACTGAATTTCCCTAATGCCGGGGGAGTCGATGATCGCGGTACCGTTGGGCAGGAAGATGAGTTCCCTACTGGTCGTGGTATGCCGGCCTCGCGAGTCCGACTCCCGCACCGCACCCGTGAGTTGGCGCTCTCCACCCAAAAGCCGGTTCAAGATAGTCGACTTCCCCGCCCCGCTTGACCCCAGCAGAACGGCAGTCACGCCCGATGTGAGCATTGCCTCCAAGGCCTCGAATCCTTCGCCGGTCAGTGCGCTCACGACTAGTAGAACCTCCGCCCGGACCTGTTCGATCGCGGCGGCTACGTCCGCGCATGCGTCCGCCTTGCTCAGCACCACCACGGGCCGCACGTTGCCGTCATAGGCGATGGCCAAGTACCGCTCAATGCGGCGCGGATTGAAGTCACCATCGAGTCCGCACACGATGAACGCGATGTCCACGTTCGCCGCGAGCACTTGCTCTTCTCCGGAGCGCCCCGCGGCCCTGCGGGCGATTTTCGAACACCTCGGCTCAATCTCTTCGATGAGGATCAGCCCCGGCTCCACCCACCGCGCCTGCACCCAGTCTCCGGTGACTGGATACTCGCCACGCACGATGGCGTCTACTTCCTGGCCATCCACGAACACGCGGGCGCATTCGCCCGCACTCATACATACACGAACTTTCATGTGGGATCTCCTTGCCTGTTGGTGATGGGAGCAAACACACGTCGGGCTAGCGCGTGGCGGAACGCCGCGCGGACCCGGACTTAGGCAAGGACTGTACGTGTCAAACCGCTAGCGTAACACGTTCGGAACTCAACGCGGCGCGGACTTCTTGTTGAAACGCTTGCCCGCCTTGTGGGCCGATCCTCGGCGATGTTTTCCGGCCTGCTCAGTTGGCGCAGCAATCTCGCGTGCCAACTTGCCGAAGCTCTCTAACCGCTCCACAGGCACGGCACCGCGCACGGCGCATCCGGGTTCAATCGAATGCGTGCAGTCGCCGAAACGGCACGTGAGCGCAAGCTTCACGATCTCGTCGAAGACAAGATTCAGGGCATCCTGGCTCACCAACAGTTGCAGCTCCCGGATGCCCGGCGAATCAATGATCGCCGCGCCGTTGGGCAACACGATCAATTGCCGGTTCGTGGTTGTGTGCCGCCCCCGCGAGTCCGATTCGTGGACCGCGCCGGTCCGTTGCCGCTCCTCACCGAATAGACGGTTGACCAAGGTGGACTTCCCCGCGCCGCTCGAACCCAACAGCACCACCGTCACGCCAGCGGGCAGCAGAGCTTCGAGTGACTCGAATCCAAAACCCGTGCGCGCGCTTACAGCCAGGACCCGCGTTGTGCGCGCCACCGTCCCGGCTTCGCGAAGCGCTTCTTCCACGGCATCACAGGAGTCCGCCTTGTTCAAGATGACCACGGGCTCTACATTCCCGTCATGCGCCATGGCGAGGTATCGTTCGATGCGGCGGACATTGAAATCGCCATCGAGTCCGCATACGATCAGCGCAAGATCGACGTTCGCCGCCAGCACCTGTTCGGTCCCCTCGCGGCCAGGGGCTCTTCGCGTGATGCTGGAGCGGCGCGGTTCCACGTCCTCGATGAGCACCCACTCGGGCTCCACCTGCCGCACCGCGACCCAATCGCCAACGATGGGAACCTGACCCTTCGCCAGCAACGCGCCGCTCATGAGCGCGCCGTATTCCTGGCCATTCACCAACACTCGGGCCCGCTCCCCCTGGCTCAGGCAAACGCGCGCACGCAGGGCCGGAGAGTCGGGAACGTTGATGGGAAGCAAGTGCAAGGGGAGCTGACCGCTAGCCTAGCACGTATAATCGGACAACATGAAACTCGCCACTGCATTCTTCATCGCCATCACCCTGCTGGCGCAACAACCGCCGCTGCGCTTGGCGGGCAATATGACAACCATTGAACTTTCCCCCGTGCTACTGGCCGCCAACGGCATCTACAAAGGACCCATCACCGTCATCAACGGCGGCATCCCCAACATCGTGAGCGGAGAGGTCGACGCCGGCACCAACGCCGAAACGCAGCTGCTGCGCCAGTCCGTCGACGACCCCACGTTGCGCGTGATCTTCACAGTGTCCGAAAGTTTCTACCGTATCGTGGCGCGCCGTTCCGCGGGCATCACCAGAATCGCCGACCTCAAGGGCAAGCGCATCACCACGCCGCGCAACACGTCCGCCCATTGGTTCCTGGTGAAGATGCTGCGCACTGCAAAGCTGACTGAGGCGGACGTAACCATCGTCCCCATTACGCCGGTCACTGACATGTCCAAGGCGCTCAAAGACGGACGTGTGGACGCCGTGGCCATGTGGGAGCCTGAGGCACAGCTCTCCATCGACTTGCTGGGCAAAGACGCGATCGTGCTGCAAGACAAGAAGGTCGACCGTGAGCTGTTCAACATGAACACCTCTACCAAGGTACTTGCCGATCCCGCCAAACGCGCCGCCATTGTGGAGCTGCTCCGGTCCCTCATCACTGCATCGAAACAGCTTCGCGATCAACCGCGCCAACACTGGCCCTTCATCTCCAGCAAACTAACCTACACCACCGAACTCATTTCCAAGAGTTGGCCGGATCTCAAGTACGCTGGCGGCATGGTGAAAGATCAGTAGTGTCCGGCTATAAGTCGAACAGATTCAGCTGGTTGAAAAATGGGTCTGATTTTTCTCCGGTATGTTGTAGCTGAAGGGCCTGTAGAATGGGCGTCCGCTCGAAAATGGTGACGCTGACAACCTGTAGGATTTGGTAGAGG
>CANFEY010000102.1 GCA_947446025.1 Bryobacterales bacterium | reverse complement strand
CGGTGCGGCCAAGGTTCATCCCTCATGGTGTCAGCCTCGTGTTTCGTCTTCTGGTATTTCAAATCGCGGCAACTCAAAAGAGGCCTCAACCGCCTACTCTTCAGTTAGTTGCCGTCGGCGTGTCGCGCGTTAGCCGGACACTACTGACATCCGTGCTTACTGAACGCGCGGCCAGATTACTCGACCGGAATCCCGCGAGCCGTCATCGCCTTCCGCAAGATCTCCGCAACTGCCGGGGCCTCCTTCTTGCCGTTCGCAATGTACAGCCCTCCCGCGACCATCAGAGGCGTCCATCCCAGTTGGTTCTTGGCGTTGACCACCGCTCCCTGCGAAATCAGGTAATCCACGATCGACGTTTGATTGCCGATCGCCGCCCCGTGCAGCGGAGTCATCTGGCTGAACCGCATGTCTCCCACTTGCAAATTCAGGAGGTCCTGAATGTTGTCCGGATAGCGCAGCAGCGTATCTTTGGCAGTTCCCGTCATCGTATAAGTTCCGAAGTTCGTCCGCCCATTGACATCGTTGCCAAGTTGAACGGTGAACTTCACGGCCTCCAGCCGTTCCGCTTCGGGAACGCCGGAAAACGGACCGGCTGTTTCGCCTTCGTAGTAGTCCAGGCAGGCGGCGGCCATCAGCGGAGTCACGCCGTGTTTGGTGGGCTTCTTCGGATCGGCGCCCGCGGCCGCCAACACGCGCATCATCGCGATATCACCGTTCCGGGCGGCCAGGTAAAAGGGTGACGCCCCTTCATAGGAAAGGTAGTGACGCCCGATCTGCAGCAGCGGAGGATTCCTGGACAATCCGCCGCCCGGGGCGAAGCGGCCTTCTTTGATCGTGACCTCCGCATTCGGGTCGGCGCCCTTCTCGATCAACTTCTTGGCCATGTCGATGTGATTCATCTTGCCGCTCGGCTGCGCCACCGGCTGCGGATCCAGCCCATTCATCGCGAAATCCGGAGGCGCTCCCGGCTTGTGCAACCACACTACGACATGCAGAGGTTGTCCCCGCGGATCGGGATGCTTCGGATCGGCACCCTTGTCCAGCAGCAGCGCTGCCAGATCGAAGTCGGCGTTCAGCACCGCCATGTTCAGCGCCGCAGTGCCGTCAGGGAGGGCATCGTTGGCGTTTGCTCCGTGCTCCAGCAGGTACTTTACGGTCTCGAAGCGGTTGTTCCGCACGGCGAAAAGGAGGGGAGTGAGTCCCGCTTTCGATTTCGCCTTCAGATCCGATCCAAACTCAAGCAAGAGTTCCAAAGCGCCGGTATTTCCCTCGCCCGCCGCGAACATGAGAGCCGTCTGCCCGCGAAACTCTTCGGCGGCGTTCACCTTTGCCCCGGCCGCGAGCAACGCACGGACCACTTCCACCCGTCCATTCCGGGCCGCCGTCATCAGCGCCGTCTGGCCTTCTTCGGAAACCGAATCGGGACTCGCGCCGGCCTTCAGCAATCGCGCCACCACCGCCGCGTTGCCGTTCTCGGCTGCCAACGTCAGCGGCACAACCTTGTATCGCGACATCAGATCCGCCTTGGCGCCCGCGCCCAGCAAAGCGTCCACCATCGAAGCATCGTCGCGATGGACCGCCCAGTGGAGCGCAGTCGATCCGTCCGCTGCCATCGAATTCGCATCGGCTCCGGCCGCGAGGAACGTTTTTACCGCGCCCGCATCTCCGGACTTGGCGGCTTCCACCACACGAGGATCACTCGCCGCCCACACCCCCGACGCCATCAGCACACTCAAACTGAGAAATAGGAACACGCGCATGATCCCCTCCTTCACTTTGGACTCTTTTCCCTGTATACTCGTGTCCGTCACACTGTATACGTTGCCGCAATGTTGAGCATAACACCGCCGAAGATTTGGGGCACTGCCCTCCTCGCGCTGTGCCTGGCCGCTTTGCGCGCGCCGTCGCAAACGCCGTCCGATGCCGCCGAAGTACAAACCACGATCAACCGCTATTGTACGGGATGCCACAACGAGCGACTGAAGACCGCCGATCTTGTGCTCAACCCCGCTGGGGCCACGCATCCAGGCGATGACGCCGAAACGTGGGAAAAAGTTCTTCGCCGGTTTCGCGCCGGGACCATGCCGCCGCCCGGATCCCCGCGGCCCGAAGCCACCGTCTATGCCCGGACCTCGGCATACCTCGCGCGCGAACTCGAAACGGTTGCTGTCGCTCGCCCCAATCCGGGAACGCTCCCCAACGTGCACCGGTTGAGCCGCACGGAGTATCAGAACGCGATCCGCGACCTGCTCGATCTCACGGCTCTGCCTAAAGAACTCGATTACTCTACGCTGCTGCCCACCGATAACGTCAGCAGCGGTTTCGACAATCTGGCCGACACGCTCTTCATGTCCCCGGGCACGACGGAACGCTACGTTGCCGCCGCCCGGAAGATTGCGAAGGTCGCGGTGGGTGATCGTTCGATGGATGCGCTGGTCAACATCCACCTCACGCCGCTGCGCCAACCGCAAGACCAACGCAAGGAAAGTCTCCCGTTCGGAACCCGCGGCGGCACCGCCATCGAGAGTTATTTCCCGCTGACAGGCGAATACGAGTTCCGCGTGCAGACGACCGGTGCCAGCCGCGACGAGCATCGCCTCGAAATCTCCATTGACGGCGAATCCAAACAAACTCAGCGCATCGCGTCGAACGCCCGCTCAGAGGAGTTTCAGGCCGACGTAGGTGACGTATGGAGGTTCCGCTTCCCCGTCGAGGCCGGACCCCGAACTGTCGGCGTCGCGTTTATCGAGCGCAGCGAAGCGCTGCCCGAGGGGCCACTCCGCCCGCCGGCCCGCAGCCGCGGCCTCCTTCCGAACCTGGTAGGTGTCACGATAACCGGACCCTTTGATCCGACTGGACCCGGCGACACGCCCACCCGGCGTCGTATTTTTGTTTGCACGCCGACTTCGGTGACGGCCGAATCCGCTTGCGCCGATCAAATTCTTACTAGGATGGTCCGTCGTGCGTATCGCAGAAATGTGACCGCAGCGGATCTCGCGCCCGTCCGGCGGTTCTACGAGGCGGGGCGCGCGGAGCGCGACTTCGAGCTTGGTATTCAGCGGGCGCTGGAACGCATCCTGGTAAGCCCGCAATTCCTTTTCCGCATCGAAGAGCAACCGGCCAACGCGGTTCCCGGCACGGTTTACCCGATCAATGGCTTCGAACTCGCCTCGCGGCTCTCTTTCTTCCTCTGGTCCAGCATCCCCGATGACGCTTTGCTGGATGCCGCGGCCAACGGCACGCTCCGCCGCCCGGAAGTGCTCGCGCAGCATGTGAACCGCATGCTCGCCGACCCGCGCTCGGAATCGCTGATTAACAACTTCGCAGCACAGTGGCTGTTTCTGCGCGACGTCGAAACGAAGGATCCCGACCTCTACCTCTTCCGCGAATTTGACGAGGGCCTCCGCGCCAGCTTCGTGCGTGAAACGGAGCTATTCCTCGACAGCATCCTGCGCCAGAACCGTAACGTGCTCGAACTGATCACTGCGAAGTATACGTTCCTCAATGAGCGCCTCGCCAAGCACTACGGCATCCCCAACATCACGGGGAGCCACTTCCGCCGCGTGGACCTTCCCGCCAACAACCCCCGTGCCGGATTGCTGGGACAGGGAAGCATCCAATTGATCACCTCATACCCAACGCGCACCTCGGCTGTCCTTCGTGGCAAGTACGTCCTCGAAAATCTGCTCGCCTCGCCGCCGCCTCCTCCGCCTCCGAATGTTCCCTCGCTCAATACGGAGCGCTCCGGCCAGCCGCTCTCGATGAAAGAAGCAATGCAGCTTCACCGCGCCAATCCTGCCTGCGCGTCATGCCATTCCAAGATGGACCCCATCGGCTTCGCCATGGAAACCTTCGATGCCACTGGCCGTTACCGCACCGAAGAGAACGGCCGCCCCATCGACAATTCCAGCAATCTTCCCGACGGCACTCCCGTCACGGGCATCGATGGCGTCCGCCAGTTGATTCTAAAGAATCCCGACCTTTTCGTCGAAGCCATGACCGGCAAATTGCTGATGTACGCCCTTGGGAGAAATGTGCAGTATTACGACGAGCCTGCCATTCGTGCCATTGCCCGTGATGCTGCCCGTGCCAACAACACGTTCGCGGCCCAAGTGTTGGGTGTCGCCTCCAGTCTGCCGTTCCAGAACCGTTTAGTGCCCACCCGCCCTCAAGAAAAGCGAGAATAATTGTCAGGAGCCTATGATGAATTTCGTTACCAAGAAATCGCTTGATCGACGTACCGCGCTGAAAGGCCTGGGCGCCGCGATCGCGCTGCCAATGCTCGACGCGATGGTTCCGTCTCTTTCCGCGCAAACGAAGGCTCCACAACGATTGGGCTTCGCTTACGGCGCCCACGGCATCATCTACGCCGATTGGAAGCCGCGTGGCGTCGGACGGAAGTACGAAATCTCTCCCAACCTCAAGCCGCTGGAAGGCTTGCGCGATCACTTCAACGTCTTCTCCAATCTGTCGCATCTGGAAGCCGACACCAAGGGCGACGGCAGCGGTGACCACAATCGCGCCTCGGCCGCATGGCTTACGGGAGTGCACGCCTACGACCGTACGCGCCCTGGAGCTGAGATTCGCCTGGCCGCCTCCGCCGATCAGATCGCCGCGCGCCACCTTGGCAAGGATACACCGGTGCCCTCTATCGAGATGACGCTGGATGCTGCCTCGCAAGGTGCCTGCGATTCCGGCGATTGCTTCTACGTCAACACCGTTTCGTGGCGCAGCGAAACCTCGCCGAATACCGCCGAGATTCACCCGCGCGTGATCTTTGAAAGAATGTTCGGCGACGGCGGCAATGTTACTCAGCGGCGTGCCCGCATGCGCACGGAAGGCAGCCTGCTGGATTCCGTGCTGGAAGAAACCGGGCAACTCTCGGCCAAGCTGGGCCAGGCCGATGCCTCGAAGCTCGATGAATATCTGGATTCCGTGCGTGAAGTGGAACAACGCATCCAGCGCGCCGAAGCCAACGTGCAGGAATCTCTGGAACTCCCCGACCGGCCCATCGGCATCCCTGGCTCCTTCGAGGAACACGCCAAACTCATGTTCGATCTCCAAGTGATGGCCTTCCGCTCCGACATAACTCGCGTATTCTCCATCATCATCGCCCGAGACTTGAGCAGCCGGTCTTATCCAAACATCGGTGTCCCCGGCGCCCACCACGGCATTTCACACCATCGCGAAGACGCCGGGCTAATGGCCCAGAAGTCCAAGATCGATACCTATCACATGAAGATCTTGAGTTACTTCCTGGAAAAGATGCGCGATACCCCCGACGGCGATGGGTCCCTGCTGGATCACAGCGCCATTTTGTACGGCAGCGGCATGGGCGACGGCAATCTGCACCGCCACTCCGATCTACCGTGCTTGCTTGCGGGGAACCTGGGCGGCAAATTCAAGACCGGCTATCACTTCGATTACGCGAAGGACACGCCTATGGCCAACTTGCTCGTCACCATGCTGGATTCGGTCGGCGTGCCCATCGCCAAGCTCGGCGACAGCACGGGGCAGTTGCTCCTCGATTACAACCGGGTCTGAGCCGGGTTAGGGCCGCGGCCCGTAGCGCGGCGGTGTCTGTCCTAATTCAAGAGCACCCAGGTCCGGTGCCCGGCCCGCGAAGCCGTTGGTGACCGTAGACAGAACGGCACCGCGGTCCACGGCTGTGGCTCCCGGCTTGAGGCGGAAGTCGAAGTCTTCCGCCTTGTAAAGTTTCTGCAAGCTCGAAATGTCACTCGCATCCAGACGGGGAACCTTGACGAAGATGTCGTAGTCCACAAGGACACTGTTGCGGTCCTGTCCGGTTGCCTGACTGTACTCCTGCAAGGTGGCGAACTGGCGATTCTGAAGCTGGGGATTCTTTCCAGGGCCCAGCGGATCCATGGCGACATTCGGCGGGGGCGAGTCCCAGCGGAACGACATGGCCGCGCCGGGATTCGGACGGAAACCGTTGTAGTCCGACGAGGTGTAGTTCGTGTTCGTGGTCACGCTGAAGATCAGCGGACTGGAGTTCTGACCCAGCATCAGATTGTTTCGCCAGTGATTGTTCTGCGGATTGGCTGTAGTCTCCGCGAGAATCGTGTTGTTGTAGAAGATCACGCCCGCCGAACCGCTGGTGAGGCGCGTCGAGCCGCCTGGGAGATTGTAGGCGATGTTCCGTATCCAATAGACTGGCCCCCCCAACGACGGTTGATTGCAGAACGCGTGCGAGGGGTGATTGATGAGCATGTTCCGCAGGATGCGAATGTTGTGCATGCCACCGTCGGCCTCAATGGGATTGTCGTGCGAGTTCGTGATGTAGTTGTTGTAGAAATCAATCGCGACTGGCCGGCGATCCCAATACTCGTGCGGCGGGTATTTGGGCCCGTCTCCGATATCAGGGCCCGAGGCAACCGAGCCATCCGGATTTCCATAGGTCTCGATGTTGATGCCATCGTGGAAGTCCGCGATGTAGTTGTAGGCGACCACGTGGCCGGGCCCATACAGTTTCACCGCTGCGTAGGAGCCCATTTTGGGTGGAAAGATTTGTCCTTCCACGCCCGCGAATCTCTGCCACAAATTGGGACTCGCCCATCCGATCAGGTGGTTGGGATCGTTCCGCCCCAGGAACACGTTGTCGGCGATATAGAAGTTGCTCGATCCGGAATAGTTGGTGAAGATTCCAGCGCCGACATTTTCGAAACGATTTCTCTTTGCGGTGAGTCCTTTTGAACCCAGCAGGAACTGGGTGCCGGCCAGGACTGCGATTTCCGTGTTGCGGAAGGTCAAGCCTTCAAAGTAGGTATAGTCCGCGGCCCGCACGTCGAAGAGCGCGTAGTTGCCGGCTCCATCAAAAATCACAGGACCGTCCCCTGCAGCCTTGATCGCAATGGGCATCTCAGCGGTGCCATCAGCTGTGAGATAGTAGGTTCCGTCCAGCGGGGTTGTCCGGTTCACAGATGCGTTGTTCGTGTATTCGTAGCGGTTGTACTTGTATTCGCCGGCATGCACCAAGATCATATCGCCAGGGTGGACACGCGGCCGCCCCGCAGTCGCCCAATCGGTTCCCGCGCAGGAAGCGTTGTAGGCGCACATCAATCCCTCAAAAGAGGGCTCGGTCTTCTGGCCTGCGAACCCGTGCGGGTATACGTGGAGGACACGGCCGCCCTCGTAAGGCTTGGGCTCGGGACGCGTGCGGACGGTCACTGTGCGACGGCTATCGCCACGGACACCATCGGGATCGGCAAGCACAAACTGGGCCTCGTAAGCCGTGTCTGGCTCCAGGTCGAGGATGCTGCCCGCGAACATGTTCGGAGCGATCACGTCGACCTGAGACGCCATGTAGACGCGTTCTTCCTTGAGCCGCAACATGGGCAAGGCGTCCTTCCAATCCGTTTCGCCCTTCTTGCGGTAGGACACGCTCACTGCGGCGTTGCGATTTTCGTCCCCTTGAATAAACCATTCAAAGCCGAGATTGATGAGCGTCGGAGGATCGATGAGGAACTCGATGGCGGACACGGCATTGGGATTTGGAGGTGGAGCCTTCCCTTGTCCCGCTGGAGCCCCAGTGGGCGGCTGGAAGCTCAGCGCGAATTGGCCTGTGATCACGAAACTGCCCGTCAGCGCAGCAGCCTGCACTAATTTCTTGAAACGCATAATTGCCGCCTCCAATCGTTAAGCCGACTTCAACTCGACCAGGAACCCGTCCAAATCCTGAAACCGTAGAAAGTGTCAAGGGCGGAGTAAAACTAGACCAGTGGGGCGGAGAGAAAGTAGACCAGTCCACAGGGTGGATGGGCCTTAGTTTGAAGGATTTGCGAGGGTGGCGGGAGCGTAGGCCTGCGAACCGCCTTGCGGGGCGCGTTTAGGCCGGAGCG
>CANFEY010000101.1 GCA_947446025.1 Bryobacterales bacterium | reverse complement strand
GTCGTGGAGGGGGAGGAAGGGTTCCTCGTCGGTGGGGTTGAGGAGCGCGCGGTTGAGGGCGAAGTTGAAGAGGCCGGCTTCGAAGCGGGCCAGGCGGAGCAAGTTGTGCTGGGCGAGGGCGATGCGTTCGACGGCGAAGAGTTCCTGCGAGTTGACGGGCGCGTAGGTGGCGATGAGGTCGGCGCGGAGGCAATCGACCGCGTCGCGCTCTTCGATCTTGATGATGGAGAAATCGGAGCCGGCGAAGGAGTGCTTGCGGGCGTTTTGGGCTGCTCGGGCCTTGCCGGCGGGGGTGCGGGGGCCGGTGGAGTGGGTGGCGTTGGCGCGGTTGGCGGCGGTTTGTTTTTCGGATGGCATGGTGGCTCCTGGCCGTAGGGGTAGCACGGGGGTGGGGGGAGGACGGTCGGTTGCGGGGGGATGTGGTGGGTGGGGAAGGAAATCCCGACGGTTGGGAGAAGGCATCCTTGGGGGGCACTCTACACTGCGCGACTTACCGCGAGCTATCGCCCGACTCTCCGTGAACGGCTCCGCATGATGCGCCCCAGCGAGCACCCCGATGGTGCTAACGTTGAGATATGAGTACAGCCGCTTTGGACGGCCTCTTGGACCCACTGGCGTCTTCGTTGGATCCATCCGCACTTCGACAAATCATGGAGTTCCGGATTTCCCCAGCGGTACAGGCGCGCATCGACTACTTGGCGAAACGCGCGAACCACGGAGAACTTACGCCGGACGAGGACGCCGAATATGAAGCTTTGATCGATGGTGCAGACTTGATCACGATTCTGAGATTGAAAGCCAAGCGCCTTTTGGCGGCGTGAGTTCCGAGTCCCTTCGCCAGAGCGTACGCACGCGGGCTGGAGATCGCTGTGAATACTGTCGGCTACGGCAAGACCATTGCGAATTTGCTCACCACGTTGAGCACATCGTCGCCCGACAACACCTCACATCCAATACTCCCGACAACTTGGCCTTGGCGGGCCACTTCTGCAATCGTAAGAAAGGTCCGAACCTGACCGGGATCGACCCGAAGACCGGCGAGATCACGGTGCTCTTCCATCCGCGGCGAGATAGCTGGCCTGACCATTTCCGATGGAACGGACCGTTAATCGAAGGCCTCTCGGCCATTGGGCGGGCGACCGTGCATGTCCTTGCGCTGAACGACGGCAAACGAATGAGGTTGCGGCTTCAACTGCTCGAAGAAGGCTTCCTTCACTGAGTTCGCCACGGCGAGCCGGGCCCCTTCCTCTTGAGCACTTCCAGACTTCATGCGAGCAATTGCGACGCACTCTGCCGACGGGGTGATACTCTTGCTCGTATCGAAGACGTCGAGGTACCCTTAGAAGAAATGTTGCCTCTTCAAGTGTTCTATACTCTCCCGAATGAAGAAAGTTTTTCTTAGCTCTGTTGCCGTCGGCTTGGAAGCATTTCG
Organism: Bryobacterales bacterium; assembly: GCA_947446025.1. Classification (GTDB taxonomy): domain Bacteria; phylum Acidobacteriota; class Terriglobia; order Bryobacterales; family Bryobacteraceae; genus Palsa-187. The sequence continues at coordinate 6,551 of CANFEY010000101.1, read as the reverse complement.
CGATGCCGCGTATAAGGCGATCAACGGTCTCGACGGCTACCATTGCGTTCGAATGGAAGACTTCGGCGCGCGAACAACCTCGCCGCGTGATTTTTGCACCACCGCAGTTAGATCGTGCGATATTTTTGTGGGCATCATTGGTCAGAGATATGGGAATTGTGCGCCGGACTCTGCATTTTCCTTCACTGAACTTGAGTATCTCGCAGCCGAAGAGGTACGCATGCCGAGGTTGATGTCCGTCGCCCCGGACAATTTGCCGGTGCCAGCGAACCAACGCGAATCGGACGAACTGCACGCCAAGTTGGCTGCGTTCCGCCGGGCGGTTCTTTCCACCAATACGGCGGCATTTTTCGAATCAGAGGAAAGCCTTGCCCTAGCGGTGGTTACCGCGCTGCAAAACGAACGTCTTGCCGCAGAGAGTGAACTTCTTACCGAAGCTGCCGCCGTGGAGTTAGGAGCCACCACAAAGTCAGCGGCGTCGCGAATAGACCTTGTAACCCACGCCAAAACCTACCTCCTATTCCCATTCGTCTCGAACGTTCCGACCGCTAACGGAAACTTCGACACGCTGATCGCAATTCCCAATACAGGCCTAGACCCCTTAGGAACAGTCGGCAGGAAGGGCGCATGCACGGTTCACTACTACGGCACACAACCAGATGCAACAACTCCGCTAAGTCCCCAGACCTCTGCGATCGTGGAACCCGGGGAGACGCTGTTCTACGTCCTTTCATCCGGTTCTCGGTGGGGTCTAGATGGTCGTGCTCGAGGGTTTACGGGCTACCTAATTGTGGAATGCGACTTCCCGCTCGCGCATGGGTTCGCACATATTCATCCGCAAGGAGCCAACGCTCTGACCGGCGGCGTCAGAACTAGCTACCTCGCCACCCAAATCGCTCCTGGTAGAATTTCGGGCTGACCCGCTAGGACAGGGAGCGTTAGCGGCCCCCCGTCATTCTCGCGAAAAGGGAATGCATGAACTTCGTATTCTGTGCGCCCGGATACGCCCAGCATCGTGAAAACCGCGAATGCCCACAACAAGATCACTTAGAGAGACCATGGCAACCGCCAAATGGGATCGAATCGTCGGCCACGGCCCAACCCTGTACCAGAGTGGGCTGCCCAGCACGCGACGGCTTGAGCTGGTGTCGGCGAAACCGCTGCGCAGCGGCGCGGTCGCCATGCATTACCGGCGCGCATGCTGACTCAGTGCTTGGGCTGCGGGTAGAGATCCCGCACCACCAACAACGTCTTGATGGAACGCGGCCTAACCCGCCAGCACTCCATCCAGCGCCTGGTAACTCATCTCCATTCCATCCGTCATACCGGTCGCCATCGCCGCATCGCGATCCGCTTTCGATGCGTACTTGATCGAGGTCGCAATGTTCGTGATCCCGTTCGTCTCGTTGAACGTGACCGTGATCATCGTCGGCTCATCTCCCATCGATCCAAATGCACCGTCGCCGGGGTCGTAGATCTGCGTATGCACGATCTTCGAATGCAACGCGACCTCGAGCATCTCTCCCATAAACCCAAATTCCTGGCCGTTCTCGTTCTTTCGCCAGCGCCAGCGATACTTCCCACCCACATGCGTCGACATCTCGCAAACCGGCATCGACCATCCGGGCATGGCCGTTAACCAACGACGCATCAAGGCGGGCTCTGTATACGCCTGCCACACTAGATTGACCGGCGCATCAAAGCTCCGCTTCACCAGCACTTCTCGATCTGACGGCGTGCTCACTTCAGCAGGTTTCATTTCCTTCGCTCCTCTTTCTGTGCTTGCTTCAACTCGGCGAGTAACGCGTCGAGTCGCTTGTAGTTGCCTTCCCAAATCTCTTGCACTTTCTCCAACCAATCCGTGACCGTCTTCAATTGCTTCGTCTCCAGCTTGCAGGGCCGCGACTGGGCCAGTCGCCTGCGCGAAATCAACCCCGCCGATTCCAGCACCTTTAGGTGTGACGAGATCGTAGGTTGCGTCAACGAAAAGAGGCCGACCAAGTCGGATACGGATGCCTCGCTGCGAGCCAGATGCACCACGATTCTGCGGCGAGTGGGGTCGGCAAGAGCGGCAAATGCTTGATCTAGTTGGCTCACTCGAATAGATTATCATCTATATAGATCGTTGCCAATATACGAATTTCAAATTCGCTGAGAATCAGAGCGCCAGATTACGCACCGCCGTTAGCACAGCCCGGCCTCCCGGATGGCCCACGATCAACGGCAAAGTATAGGGCAGTCTCACGCGTATCATGACCGCGGTGCGAGGCCTAAGCCGCGTGCGGTTTGTAGCGAGGCACGTGGACCTGTTTAGCCCAGCTGCGGGTCTGGGCGAAGTCGTAGGAGGCGTGCATTCCCATGAGGGTCTCCCTGTCAACGCCGAAGGCTTTTTCGAAGCGGACGGGGATTTCTCCGGGGAGGCTGGGTTGGGTGCGTGCCTGGCCCAGCGATACCTTCACCCCGGGCCGAGAGGAGGTGCAGGCGGGAGGACCACGCGCTAACGCTTGTGGCTCGGTAGGATGTCACAATCCACGGGGCACGTGCGAGCCTTAGTCAAAAAGTTTGGCACCTAACCTGCTACTAAGTATTCCATGAACCGCGCGGGTACAGAGAATCAACCGGTTAGGAGCAGATACTGGAAACTTTTTCCGGTACCGACCCGGCAAGTTCTACCGAGCAGCCCGACGTGGCAGAATAGTACTAGTAAGGTTTACGCCTTAGCCAAGTTTGCTGTACAAGTTCCCGTGGTTGCTCCCGCGGGTTCCGGTGCCTTGGGCTAGCCGATCAACACTCCCTTTTAAAGGACGTGGGTGGTGATAGGCGGGTCCAGGGGACCGGATCGAAACAAATCTGAAGAAAGAAATGTCTGAGGGGTCTGGAGAAGCCCGTAGGCTGAACCAGAGGAGGAGAAAGATACAAAAAATGAAAACGAACTTGATGTTGACTGGCGCGTTGGTCCTGACGATGGTTGGGACGGGCTGCGCCACTAAGAAGTATGTAGCCAAGACGATGGCTCCCGTGGAAGCACGTGTGGCCACGGCGGAAGGCAAGAATGCCGACCAGGACAAGATGCTGACGGCCCAAGGTCAGGAAATCGACCAACTGCAGACCAGCCTCTCGCGGACCAATGAGCGGGTAACGGACGCGGACAGCAAAGCTGTTGCGGCGGGTACGGCAGCACAGCGGGCGGCGGAAGCAGCTGGCGGGGCGCAACGGACGGCGGATGGCGCGGTTGGCGCGGCGGCAGGCGCGTTGACGGCAGCGAATACGGGCCGTGACCAGGCGATTGCACGGGCAAACGAAGTGGAACGGACCATCTCAGCCAAGGTGGACGCCACGGTAACCATGAAGATGCAGGGTACCGAGACGGTCCTGTTCCCGGTGAACGCCTACAAGCTGGACAAGGACGCCAAAGCGGCTCTTGATTCCTTCGCAGCGAAGACCAGCGGCAAAGACCGGTATGTGATTGAAGTTCAGGGCTTCACCGACAAGACCGGTTCGGCGGAAGCCAACGCGGTCCTGAGCCAGAAGCGCGCGGAAGAAGTGGCGCGTTACTTGGCCAACGAACACAAGGTGCCATTGCACCAGTTGACGCTGCTGGGTTCGGGTTACACCGCGCCGGTGGCCGATGACAAGACGCGGGACGGACGCAAGCAGAACCGCCGCGTAGAAGTCCGTATGTTCTCGCCGGAAGTGGCTTCACTGACGGCAAAGAATTAGTTTGAGTTTTACTCCCTCCCGGGGCCGGGAGGTTCGCCGACCAAGCGAATCTTCCGGTTTGATTTCGCAGTGCGGGATGGGGGTATGCGAGAAGGCCGCCGGCCCCTCCGACCCGACGGCCCTCAGGGCAGACGCTGTACAAGTTCCGTAGCGAAGCTCTCTGCACGTTTCGCTAGGCTGACTGCCGTCACCAGGTCTTGTACACGCGTCTGCTCTGCATTCAGCATGAACGCGCGGGCTTGACTGGCCAGCGTGGTGAGATCGGCCGCTAAGTTCCTTCCCTCCGCACGGGCCAGCGCTGCCCGGACTTTCCCCAGACTCTGATCGATTTCCTGATTCATGCGTTGCCGCTCGGCTGCGCTGAACACCGGTGCGGGCTTGGGTGCCGGGGGCGGAGTGGGCGTCACTTCGACCACCACAGGGGGTTTCGGAGCTGGGGGCTTTGGCGCAACGGGCTTGGGAGGCGGGGGCGGCAGATTCGGCGCGACGGCGACCACGGGGTCCACGTCCGGCTGCACAGCTTCGCCGCTGGCGGGAAGCGGAGGCATCTCTCCGGGCTTCCTCACCGGCGCAGGATCCTTCGCGTATACCGGCGGGGGGACGAACACCTTGGGCGGTTTCTTGCCGCCGCCGAAGAGGCATCCTTGAGTGGCTAAACTCCCGGCCAGGACCAGCGCCGCGCATGCAGCTTGAAACGGACGAGATGGGGCAAAGTCAGGCATGCGTCACCGTGGCGGGGAACTCCAGACGGAACGTGGTCCCCGCGCCACTCTCACTTGTGAAAGTGATAGTACCATTATGCAACTGCGCGGCCCTGTACGTCATCGCCAAGCCGATGCCGCTGCCCTTGGCTTTGCTGGTGAAGTAGAGCTGGAAGACTTTGGCGCGAAATTCGGGCGGGATGCCTGGGCCGGAGTCGGCCACTTCGAGAACCAAGTTGCCTGCCGCGCGGGTCACCGAAACGCGGAGCTTGCCGCCGGACTGCGCCATGGCCTCGACGGCGTTGGTCACCAAGTTGAGAATCGCCTGTTTGAGGAGATCGGGATCGCCGCGCATGGGAGCGGGACCTGCGGCGGCGCTCTCCACCTCAATTTTCGCCACCGCGGCTTGCGGGCGGATCAACTCAGTCACTTCACGCGCCAAGGCGGCCAGATCCACGGCTTCGAAGTGGACTTCGACGGGCCGCGAAAAATCGAGGAAGGTGGTCACAACGCGGTTCAGCCGCAGGACTTCTTTGGAGAGGATCTCCAGTTCCTGCGCGACTTCCTCATCCGAGTCGCCCAACCTGACTTTGAGCAGATCCAGGCGCAGGAGGATCGCGTTGAGCGGATTTTTGATTTCGTGCGCGACGCCCGAAGACAGGCGGCTGATGGCCGACAACCGCGTGGCAACATCGAGCTGGGTAGCCACGCTTTCGACCAGAGCGTCCAAGTTCTTCGCGGTGTCAGTGCTCCTCGCTCCGGAGATTTGCTGACCTAAAATATCCAACTTGCTTTCGACGGCCTGGAACTCCTTGGCTTCCGGTCCGCGGGATTCGCCGATCTGGAAGTTGCCCTGCGTGATGCGATCGATCGTGCGTTCGATGCGCTGTAACGGCCGCAACGCGGAGTGCGTGAGCAGCAGAGCTAAGACCAGCGAAATCGCCAGCGCGCTACCCAGGATGGTGCCAAGGCGTTGCAGCGGCACCAGGAGGCTGTTGCGCAACAGCAGGCTCGACGTCACCACTTGAATCTGCACCACGGTCTCGCCGGCTTCCCCGATGCCGATGGGCCGCGGCGAGACCTCCCAATCCGGCCGCGTGGTCACCAGATCGTAGGCGCGGCGGTACCACGGCAGTTCGCTCCACACGGAAAAGCGTTCCCGCGGTTGCAAGGGCATGCCTGGAAGGCCGGGAGTGGAAGACGCCAGAATCGTTCCGGAGGCATCGGCCACGTTGATTTCCTGAAGTGACTCCGCAATCTGGCCCATGGTGACCACCAAGAACGGCTGCAGTCCGGGGTCGCGCTCAATGATGGTGGTCCAGGTTACCTTGGTTTGTTCAGCAGATTCAGTACGCGGGTAGTTTTCCTGCTCCAGTGCGATTTTCTGCTGCAAGTAGGAACTGGTCTGATCGCCCGCCAGACGTGCGCGCGCGATGGTGTCCTGCGATAGCAGCTCCACCAGGGTCTGCAGCTGCAAGGCGGAGAGCGCGACGGCGACCAGCGTCACCAGCATCAGCGTCAGCAAGACTAGGCGCAGGCGCAGGGACATGGGTGGTTACTCGGCGCTCGAGTATTCCTTCAATTTATTGAACAGCGTCTTTTGACTGATGCCAAGGATTTCCGCCGCACGCGTGCGGTTGTTGCCAGCATGCTCCAGGGTGCGTTCGATGAGGGCGCGCTCGGCCTGTTCCACAGTGGTGCCGATGGGGATGTGGAGCGCGTTGGGATCGGAGTTCGCGGCTGTGGCGGCGGGGCTGTGCTGGGAAGGCGAGACGCCGCCGGGAAGGTGCGCCAACTGCACCGTGCCTTCGCCGGCGATGATGCAGGCGCGCTCAATCAGATTGCGGAGCTCGCGGATATTACCGGGCCAGTCATGATGCCGCAGACGGGCGTGCACATCGGCTGAAACGTCTGTCACGCGGGTGGCGTGCTTCTGGTTCATCGCGGCGATGAGTGCCTGCACCAGCGAGGGGATATCGTCCTTCAGTAGTGTCCGGCTAACGCGCGACACGCCGACGGCAACTAACTGAAGAGTAGGCGGTTGAGGCCTCTTTTGAGTTGCCGCGATTTGAAATACCAGAAGACGAAACACGAGGCTGACACCATGAGGGATGAACCTTGGCCGCACCG
>CANFEY010000100.1 GCA_947446025.1 Bryobacterales bacterium | reverse complement strand
GGCTCCCTACGTCCCACCGGCAGCAATACCGCTGGCGCTGGCGCCGGAACCTTATGGTTGTTCATGGATGAAATTCTTTCTCGCCCTGCTCGGTAATTAGCGGTCGAGGAGTGTCTCACTCATGTTGGCACGGAGGGAGCGAAGCCCATCGCCAGACGCTTGCCGATGCCGCGGCCGGCTCCCGTTACTAGGACGGAGACTCCCTTGAATGTTTGCACCTTCATCAAGGTAGTACAAAGTGGGGGCCTCGCGTAAGCGCTGGGTGTTGGGTTCGTTTCGTCGTTTTTGAAGTGTGTGGAGTTGCTTGAGGGCGCGGTAGAAGGTGCGGGACAGGGCGGCTTCGCGGCGGAGGAGCATTGATAGGGTGCTGACGAGGTCTTCGAAGGAATGAGCGCGGAGGAGACTGGCTTCTACGGCGGGGATGCGGCGGAGGCACCAGAGGGTGGCGGCGAGGATTTCGACGAGGTCGGCTTCGAGGGGGGTGGCGGGCTGGAATTGGGTGAAGAGGGCGGCTCGGAAGGTGGCGAATTCTTCGGCGGATTCGGTGGGGAGGAGGATTCGTTTGGAGTGGAGGCCGTGCTTGAGGGCGTTTTGGGAGGAGCGGGCTTTGCCGGCGGGGGTGGCGGGGCCGCGGGATTTGGCTCCGTTCAGGCGGGCGGTGGCGGATTTGAGCGGCGTCGGCATGACCAGGGGATAGCACGAGAGGTTGCTATGGGAGGCTGGGTGTGAGGGGGAAGTGTGTGGGAAGACTGGGGAAAACACTTTTGGCCACAGATGAAGGGGATTAAGGGGATAAGATAAGAACGGCTATGGATCCGATCACATTAGGCATGTTGACGGCCAGCGCCCCCGGTCACAATGTGGCTTACAATCGAAGCATGGCGACGCAAACGGAAATCTTAACGCAAGCGCTCGCGCTGCCGCCTGAGGCGCGGGCGGCGTTGGCAGATTCGCTGCTGGACAGCCTGGACACCAAGGTGGACGAGGACGCCAGTGAACAATGGCGGGTTGAGATTCGCAGACGCATGGCGGAGCTGGACGCCGGTACAGTTGAGACGGTGGCGTGGGAAGACGTGCGGGTCCGGCTCGGCAGCGTCTTGAAGTGAAGGTTCGGTTCCATCCGGAGGCGGTGGACGAGGCAGAGGCTGCGCTGGCGTGGTACGCCGAACGAAGCGAACAAGCAGCGTTCCGGTTCTTGGCCGAGTTGGAAGGCGTGCTCGGCCAAATTCCTGAAGCACCAGAGCGGTGGCCGCAATTTGATGGTCCGGCTCGGAGGATGCTGATGCGCCACTTTCCATATGCTGTGATCTATAGGGAGGCAGGGGAAGTGATTGAGATCCTGGCCGTTGCGCACGGACGGCGGCGACCGGGTTATTGGAAAAAGCGGAGCCGGTAGGACGGGCTTGCTAACATACAGGGAACCCGATGCTTGAGCTCGCTGCGAACGATCCTCTGATTAAGGCTTACCTCAAAGACCTGCGCCACCTGAAGGATCAAGAGGTGACGCATGAGTTGGGGTTGAAGGGTCCGTTTCAAAAACTGCTGAGCTCTGTCGTCCGGCGGCGTGATTGGACGCTGGTGCCGGAGCTTTCCACCTTTTCCGGCGGGCGGCGGGTGGTGCCGGATGGGACGGTGCGGGACGAGTACAAGCTGGCTCGGGGGTGGTGGGAGTCGAAGGACCCTGGCGACAAGCTGGCGGCGGAGATTCAGAAGAAGATTAAGGCTGGGTATCCGACTCGCAACACGATTTTCGAAGACACGGATACGGCGGTGTTGTATCAGGATGGTCGTGAGGGGAATGCGTATCCGCTGCGAGGCGGGCGTGTTTTTCGAACGAAACGCGGAACCTCAGGCGCACGCCTGGCTCGCCATCCGCGCGCTGCGTTCGATGCGGCGCTCCAGTTCGGCTACTTTGCGGATTAGCGTAAAAAGACAAAATACTACTCCGTATTTTCCGTAAATATTTCTCTTGACAGCCCCCCCCCCGGGTGTATTCTCCATTTGCTGGAGGATTCCCGTGTCGGTCAGAACACTTCACGTCCTGCTCTTCGCCCCCGCCCTGCTGCTCGGCCAAGGTGCCTTGCAGACCAAATCTGTCCCCGAGGACGTTCTCTTCAACTTCTTTTTCCGCCACATCTCATCGAGCGAGTCCCAGGCAAAGTCCAAGGGCAAGAGCGATTCCTCCGTGAAACAGACCCTGAAGAAGAGCGTTGGGCTGACCGACACCGAATTCTCCCTACTGAAAGAAGTTGCGCTCAGTTGCAACGACGCCTTCGACGCGAAAAGCCGCGCGGGTAACGCCGAGGTCCGCCAACTCGCGGGGCAGAAGGCCCAGAAGTCCGCGCCACCGCCCGCTGTCGCTGTACGCATCGAAGCCCTGGAACGGGAGCGGACAAAGGTGATCACCGACTGCCAGGACAGCCTGAAACGCGGCATGGGAGCAGCACGCTACGCGCAACTCTACAACTACGTTCCCAAAAGCGAAGGAGCCACTGCACGCTACATCGACCCCGCCAAACCCGACCTTAACGCGAAGGGTGTTCCGCCACCCACCTTCATCCCCGCCCCTTATCCCGTTCCAGGAGGCCTAAAATGAAACTGATGACCTACCTCGGCATTGCGCTGACCTTCTCCCTACCTGCAAAGGCCGTGTATATCGACGGCGGCATCGAATGCGGTTCGGGTGCCGTGGCTGCGGACACCATCACCCAGCTGGACTTCTGGGAGGTCTGGGGGGGCTGGATAGCGTCTTTGTCGGCGGTAGGGATCGGCGGGCCTTCCGTATCGGCCTCGGCTTGGGGCTACGCGTTTGAACTTGAGCCAGCGGTTGCTGCAACGTCCATTTCGCCTGCGCCAGTCGGAACCTATCAGTTCTTTGGTTACCACTTCGTCTACAGTGAGCTGTGGAACTGGTGGCCCGTGGCTCAAGTCACGATGTCGTGCGAAGTGCAGAGCACCGGAGGAGGAGGCGGCGGGGGCGGCGTCAACCACCCGACGCCCATGATCACTTCAGTCAGCCCGGACGTCTGGCCCGCTGGGGAAAGCCTCCTCGTCAACATTCACGGCACTGGCTTCGTCACAGACCCGGAGTTGATCATCAACGGAACCGGCGTTTCCGCCTACATGAACTACGGCTCGGATACCCACATTTCGGCGCAAGTCAACATCAGTCCGAACGCCCCCAGCGGCTACGCGAGTATCCAAGTGACGTCCCACGGCTACAACGGCATGGCCTTCCAACAGCCCCAGGGCGGCGGAGGTCCGACGTCACCCACCGCTACAGCTCAGGTCCAGGGACTGCAGCGTGGGGCGACAATCAGTTCAAACCAGTACGTTTCGGACGGTGGTCAGGCGACGTTTTCAGTGACCCCCTTTGGGGACGCTCCTTCGAGCTTCGCTTGGTCCTTCTCTGCCCCTGCGGGCGGTGATAATCCAAACGTGGTCTTCTCCAACCCAGCGGGGTCTATGACTTCGACGAACGCCCATTGGTACGCCAACCCTAACGACTCCTGCACCGCCAGCAGGCAAGCGGCATATACCATACAGGCCACAGTTGCCTTCCCCGGTGGATTCACTGCCTCGCCGACGGCGGCACTATTCGTTGATGTTCCCTGGAATATCGGGGGAGAAACTGATTTTGATATTCCCCAGATTAGGATTGTGGGGGGTGTGACGACGGCTCAGGACGGCAACGGTGACTGGCGCATAACCGGCCAAGGCAACTTGAATGTCGTCGCTCCGATCAAGATGGATATCTATGTTTCACCTGCCAGCCAATTCTACGGCAAGGTACTTACGCATGAACAGAAACACGCGTCAGACCTAACGGCTGGCTACTTGCGGACAGGTGACTTCTACGCCCAAATCGCCAACTTCAAAGATGCAACGCAGTTGGGCCTATTTACACAGATCGGGATCGCTGGTGGAACGTTCATCAACTCCGAGCTTTCGAGATCCAGCGCTGATCGCGCAACGCTTGAACGCAACGCGTATGCAGTATCCGATTCGATCCCACCGCAGTATATGTATCAGAACTGTGGCCGATTCTAGCAGAGCTTGAGAGAAATGGAGTAGGCCGAAAGGACATTCGATGAGACTCTTTGTGATCACTTTGTTTCTGTCCAGTATCGCTCGGCCCCAAGTGCGCTTCGATCCTGACAAGCCCAAGCAGGAGGAATTCAGGCCGACCGTCGCGGGGATATCGGGGCGTCTGGCCGCAAGCGACTATGTTGTCATCGGCACCGTGACAAAACTAGACCTAGTCAAAACGCGGTTGTATAAACAACAATTAACACAGATGGAGAACCTCGCGAACGTGGGGCGGGACATCTCGGCAATCTGGGCGGCATCAGATTGGGGCACTTCGTTGACCCTCTATTCGATGACGGTTGAGTCCACGCTCTGTCGCCAAAGCGACTTTCACCCCGGCCAGGTTGCGCCGCGGGAACCAAGCGAGATTTACTTTTTCAGCCCGGTCAGCCCGAACCTCGACGCAGGACACAGAGACGAGGTCCTCCGCGTTGGCTCACGCTACCTTTTCTTCCTTGGAAGGGACACCGAGGTATCAGAGAGGTTGGCTAGATTTGACCTCGATCTAAGCCAGAACTACTATCGAGTGCTCAATCACTCAGACGGTGCCATAGAATTGGCGCAGACCAACAACGGCGAACCGATCAAGCGGGATACCGACCTTTCAAGGCCTGTGGTCGAAACCGCTACCGCGTTGTGCGCAGCGGTACAACCGACGAACGCCTTTCAAAAGATCGATGCCCTGGAAAGGCTGAAGTCATCGCCCGACCTCACCATGCGCGAGAACGCCGAGGCGGCGATGAAGTTAATTGATCCCACAAGGAAGTAAGCTCAACTCTACTGAGCCGCCAACTCCCGATCCAACTGCGTGACCGCGGCGCGGACTTCCACATTGCCTGCGGGCGAAGGGTACGTTCCATTGAGCAGCTCCGCCACTTGGACGCCGCGGCGCTCGGCGATGTCGGCGGAGGCGCGGAAGAGGACCAGGAATTCGGTCTCGCTCCAGCGGCCGATGAGGTCTTCGGGGCGCAGTTGCGCGGTGAGGCGGGCGGCGATCTGGCGCAGCACGGGGTCGGGCGAGGCGGGGGTGTTTTCGAACGATACGGCGAACAGCAGGCGCACGCCGGGCTCGCCATCCGCGCGTTGGCGTTCGATGCGGTGTTCCAGTTCGCGCCGGTTCATCAGGCCTGTGGCGGGGTCGACGACCTCGGCGGCGGCCAAGCGGGTTTCGACGCCAGCCAGGACATCCTGCATGCGGCTCAGCATCGACTGCGCGTCGTTATCCATGCTCTCGGCGCAGCTGGTGAGCGGGGTGGCCTGCTCGGGGCCGAGCTTTTCGGCTAGTTCGCGCAGGCGGGTGGCGTAGAAGCGCTGGCGCTTGATGAGGCCGGCTCCTACGTTGCGGATTTCCTCGGCGGCGCTCTTCCATTCGCCGGTGGTGAGCGTGATGTAGTCGAAGGATTTGGCGGCGAAGTCCTGGAGCTCGGCGCGGACCACGTTGGAGCTGGCTTCGATGGCTTCCTTGTTGGAGTCGAAGGAGAGCCGCGTGCGCAGGCGTCCGAGGCGCTGCTGATGCGGGCCGCCGACGGGCGGGCAGGCGGCTTCGAGCGCGTCGGAGAGCGCCAGCAATGTTGCCAGGTAGGAATGCACCATCGAGTGCACTTCGGGCGTGTTCTCATGCGGCAGCGGCTGAGGTTGCGGTGACATCTGGTTCCACGTATCTATCGGCGGGACCTTAGAACCCCAGTAGGGTTGGTACCGTAGGGGAAATCCTCCATCCGCTTGTGGGATTGCGGTCCGATGAACCAAGTGTGAAGCTTCGTGCTCTGGTTTTCGCGATGTTCGGCGCCTTGGTTCTGGCGCAGCCCGCCGTGCTGGTGCCCACCCCGACGTCGCTGGCGTTCACCTGGCAACAGGGGACGGCGTTGCCGTCGGGCAAGGCGCTGACGGTGAAGTCAGGATCGAGCGCGGCGGCGTTCACTGTGGTGATCGCTCCGAATACGGCGCTGTGGCTATCGGCCTCGCCGGAGTCCGGCGCTCTGCCCGCGGCGTTGACCGTGCGCGTGAATCCCAGTGGGCTGCCCGTGGGCAACTACACAGCGAATGTGCAGGTGGCAGCCACAGGATTCGTGACGTTGAGTGTTCCCGTGACGCTGAATGTGACCGCGCCCCTGCCCACGCTGACCATCAGCGCGTCGGACCTCGATTTCTCCACGCCTCCCAACCCTCCCGCCGACCAGACCCTTGTCTTGAACACAACCGGGGGACCAATCGCCTTCACGGCCGCGCCCCAGGGAGCCGCCTGGATGAATGTCTCGCCCCGGTCCGGGGTCGTGTTGCCTGGGATTCCCACCGTGCTCACCGTGTCCGTGGACAGCAGCTCGCTCACCCCGCAAGCCCCGGCGTACACCGGAAAACTGGCGATCTCCGCCACCGGCGTCCCCACTGCGAACAAGACTCAGAATGTTGACGTCAACCTGGTGGTGAACGCGCTGACGCCGGCCATTTCCAGCCTGTGGCCCTCGGCGGTGCTAGCGAATACGGGTCCGCTCACGCTCACCATTCGGGGCACAGGCTTCTTTAAGGGCACTACGGCGAAGGTCACCGGTCAGGCTACGCCGCTCAAGACTACCTTCATTAGTGCGACGACGATGCTCGCTGATTTACCGGGGAGCTTCATTGCTAGAGCGGGCACGCTGCCTGTGGTCGTGACGAATCCCGCGCCGGGAGGGGATTCGACGGCGTCCAACTTCACGGTCTCTAGCACTCCCGTGGTCCAGGCCGTGGTCAGCGCCGCCAGCTGCGGCGCAGGCGCGGTCAGTCCCGGCGAACTGGTGACTCTGTTCGGTTACGGCATCGGCCCATCGGCCTCTGCGTCGATGAACGTTGTGTTCGGCTTCGCGGCGACTACGCTGCAAGGCACTACCGTCGCCATCGACGGGCGGGCCGCCCCGATGATCTACGTGAGCCGCGACCAGATCACCGTGCAGGTCCCCTACAACGTCACGCTCGGCGCATCGAAGACCGTCGCGGTGACCAACGGCAGCGTAGTGTCGTCGGGAACCGTCGCTACCGCATCCGTTGCGCCCGGATTGTTCACGCTGGACGGTTCCGGCGTAGGCCAAACCGCCGCGCTCACCTTCAGCCAAGGTTCGGGCAACTACGCGGTGAACGGTGCCGCCGCCCCCGCGCGCACCGGCGACATCGTGATTCTCTACCTCACCGGCGAAGGCGACTACGCCGCCAGCATCACCACGCGCACAGGCTATATTGTGCCCTCCACCTTGACTCCGCTGCCCGAGCTGTCGCCCGATCCCACTGTCACCATCGGTGGCGCGGCAGCCGTAGTGCAATACGCCGGACCCATGGTCGGCGGCATTTTGGGGTTGATGCAGATCAACGCGGTCGTGCCCGACGACGCGGCTAAGGGCGCAGCTGTGCCCGTGACCGTGGACATCGGAGGTAACACCTCGCAAGCGGGAGTGACCCTGGTTGTAAAGTGACTACTTCTTCAGTTTGGCGCGGAAGTCGGGATACAGCGTCTCGGCCCCGCCGCGCACGCCCTCAGGCGGAGCCCAGCCGTTGGCATCTTTCAAATGCTCCGTCGTCCCGGGAAGAAAATGCGGGAACGCCGTGGAGATGTTCTCTTCGGTCACCGTGCAAGGATAAAACGTCAACTGCGTATGGTCGTTGACCACGTAGTTGGTCGTCTGGATCAACGGCTCTTCGAGGTAGACCGGGTCCGTCAGAATCATCGTGATCACCAGGACGTCGCCGTGGCGGTCGATGAACTCGGTCATCTTCGCTTTCTCTGAAAACGCCGCACCGTTGCGCCGCAGGTAGCTCGACTTGATGTGCGTCGTGTTGACCTTCAGCGTGTTCCCCAGCCACTCGCCCGTCGAAAATCCTGACCAGCTGTACGGCGCATATTCCGGCGGATGCGGGCGGCCATCCATATAAATCACCCGGTCCATGGACCGCAGATACTCAATATGAATCGCCACAAGATCGCGCCCAATCGGGTCGATCTCATCCCAGAACCGTACACTGCCCAGCGCGCGCCACTGATAGGGAGCCGAATGCGGCCGGCACTGGAACTCCGGGATGCTCCAATCCGAGTGATCGTGGCTATCGGCCTTCATGCGCCCAGCCTCATTCAACGGAAGCCCCTGATAATCCCCCAGCGGAGGCCCTCCGGAGCGCTCGTAGCTATCCTCGTGAATCGTCTCCTGCCACACCCCCGCGAAGTTGGTCAGCTCCAGCGTCGGAGCCCCCTGCGCCAGCATCCGGGCAGGCAACAAAGCGGCGGCTAAAAGGGCAGCGTAGAGGCGATGCATGAAGCCAACTGTCCCATAGAAACCCCCTCGATTTCAACTGCCGAGAGGGCAAAGCCCATGCCCTAAGTGGTGGCCCTATATTCTCAACATCTTTTCCCGTAGTACCTTGTGGACTCTAGGGCAAGTCAGCCGATCACCGATCTTATTAGAGACACCATGCTGCTCCAAGAAAAGAACCTCGAATCCTACTTGCAACGAGGCATGCAAGTAGACCTGACCGATGCCTCCGATTTCCCCAACAATCAGTAGTGTCCGGCTAACGCGCGACACGCCGACGGCAACTAACTGAAGAGTAGGCGGTTGAGGCCTCTTTTGAGTTGCCGCGATTTGAAATACCAGAAGACGAAACACGAGGCTGACACCATGAGGGATGAACCTTG
>CANFEY010000099.1 GCA_947446025.1 Bryobacterales bacterium | reverse complement strand
GGTGCGGCCAAGGTTCATCCCTCATGGTGTCAGCCTCGTGTTTCGTCTTCTGGTATTTCAAATCGCGGCAACTCAAAAGAGGCCTCAACCGCCTACTCTTCAGTTAGTTGCCGTCGGCGTGTCGCGCGTTAGCCGGACACTACTGACTGCGGCTCAGTGAAGGTGGCCTTCACGGTGTAATCACCGGAGGCCGTGTTGGCGGGATTCCAATAGGCCACCGCCGGACCCGTGGTGACCTCGAAGCCTCCCGCCCCTTGCGGTGCGAACTTGGCGTCTTGCAGGGTTGCACCGGTGCGTTCTTCATTGGCGTCGATCTTGCCGGTCCAGCCCGGTACTGTGACGCCGCCTCCTGCAATTTTCCGGGAACCATCCTGGCCATACATTGAGAGGGCGAGCAACGCGATCACGGCAAAGTGTTTGATCATGCGCTCATTATAGCGTCCGGCCTGGCCTGCTAGAATACCGGCATGACGCTCCGCCTGATCCCCGTTGCTCTGAGCCTGCTGTTGACGCTGAGCCTGACCGCGCAGTCCTCGCATACGGCCACGAAAGCCGATTTCGAGCGCTGGATGAAACAGCTTTCCAATTGGAATCGGTGGGGCAAGGATGACCAGAAGGGCACGGTCAACCTGATCACCGCAGCGAAGGTGAAGCAGGCAGCCGCGCTGGCGAAGTCCGGTATCACGGTGTCTCTGGAACGCACGCTGGATACCACGGAGTCCGCTGATAACAGCAGTCCGCTGGCGCACATTATGACGAACACGGGCGAGAATCCGGTGGCGGGCGCGTATGCGATGGACCGCTATGAGATCTCCTATCACGGCTACGGGCACACGCACATGGACGCGCTGGGGCATGCCTTCTACGACGGCAAGATGTACAACGGCTACGCGCAGAGCACGGTGACCAAGGCCGGGGCGCAGAAGAACGATGTCACCGCGTACAAAGACGGCGTGGTCACGCGCGGGATCATCGTGGATATTCCGCGCCTGAAGGGGATTCCTTACATGGAGCCGGGCGCCCCGATTTACGTGGAAGATCTTGAAGCGTGGGAGAAGAAGACCGGCGTCAAGATCGGCAGCGGCGATGCGTTGTTCATCCGCACGGGGCGGTGGGCCCGGCGGGCGGAGAAGGGTCCGTGGAACGCGGGCGAGATTCTGGCCGGGCTGCACGTGTCGGTGGTGCCGTGGCTGAAGCAGCGCGACGTGGCGATCCTGGGCGGCGACGGCGCGAGCGACCTGATGCCGTCGCAGGTGGAGGGCGTGAGTCAGCCGGTACACTTCCTCATGTTGATTGCGCTGGGGTCGCCGTTGTTCGATAACTGCGATCTGGAGGCTGTGGCGGCGACGGCGGCTCGGTTGAACCGCTATGAGTTTTTGTTCACGGCTGCGCCGATGGCGATTCCCGGGGGCACAGGGTCGCCGCTCAATCCACTGGCGATTTTCTAAGCCTTCAAGTGGCCGGGATTGGTGCGCGGGCGCTGCTTCTGGATGCCGTCGAAGATTTCGTTGAAGTCGCGGAAGAGCGCTTTGTAGTTGTCGGGGTTGCGGTAAGCTTTCTTCTGGTAGCCCTCGGTGAGTTCGGCGAGCTCCTCCACTTGCGCCCAGCCGTCGGGGAGCGCGTAGGCGTAGTAGGGATAGTCAGCGGGCACGTTGCGCGCCAGGACCACGTTGAGATCGCGTCCGCGCTTGCGGGCGGCGTAGACGCGGTGGATGCCGTCGTTGATCAGCAGCACCTTGCGGCCGTCGGCTTCGGTGGACTCTTCGATGACGGGCGGCAGGAACGGGATGGGCGCTTCGGCGGCGTCCGCGCCTTCGGGCCAGAAGAGCAGCGCGCCGCGCAGCGCGAACACGTCGATGCCGAGCGGGGCGAATGCGTCGGCAACGTCGAGGATGGTCTGCACGCCGTCCGCCAGCACGTAGCGCTGCGCGGGAGTGAGGTCGTTGGTGTCGACCGTTGAGACTTCGAGCGACGCGTCGCGATACACCTCAGCCCGGTCGAAGCCGCGCAGGCGGGTTTTCTTCAGGCGGGCTAGGAGTTCGGCCTCCGGCAGCAGTTCGTACTTCTGGATTTTCATAGGATGTGTTCCGGTTGCAGTTCGTGGATGGAATTGAGTGTGAGGCCGGGGCGCGGGGCGGAGCCGTTGAGGACATCCACCAGCGACGCGCGCTCTTTGTCGGGGCGGTGCAGGACCCAAATCGTTTTCATGCCGAGTTCGATAGCGGGGAGAATGTCGTTCTTATAAGTGTCGCCGATCATGACGACTTCGGATGCGGGCACGTTGAGGCTTCTGAGCGCGGCGTGGAAGAACGCGGGGTCGGGTTTGCTGAGGCCGAGTTGGAAGGAGAGAAATTGCGGCCCTGCGGATTCCGTCGTGAAGGAGCGGCGGAAGTATTCGTAGAAGGGCCGCCAGATGTTGGAGAGATAGGCTCGCGGGATGGCGGCGGTGCGCAGGCGCGCGACGGCTTCGAGCGCTCCGGGCAGCACGTAGGCTTCGGTGAGCTGCGCGTTCCACAGTTCGGTGCATTTTCCGACGGCCAACGCGAGGTCGACGCCCATGCCCTCGGCGATGTGTTGCGCGAGGTGGGCCGCATCCCGCGAGGGCGTTCGGAACAGTAGCAGTTCCAGTTCCGCGGTGGCCGATTTGCCAAGCCCCAGCATCTCTGCGAGTCTGCGCGCGGGGCCGTAGGGAGGACCGTCAATGAGTGTAGAGCCGATGTCGAAGAGCGCGATCATTCCTTGGTCCGGGCTTTCTCGGCCTTCATCTCGAATTCCTTGCGGGCAATCTCGCGGCCCAGGTAGAGCGCGTGCGAAATTTCGGACAGTGCGACGTCGCGCGCGAGTTGGCGCTCGATCTCTTCCGCCGACTTGCCGCGGTATTCGTGTATCTTCATGCCGTCGAAGGAGTGCTCGACGACCAGCTCCCACGTCGAGCGGTCATACGTCGTGGTGAATTCGCCGTTGGGGTCGAAGCGCGGGCCGAGCTTGCCGTTGGAGTCGAGGACCTCGTCGGACTCCTTACCGTCGGCGACCTTCTTGGCTTTCTCTAGCGACGGGAGGTCGATGCTGATGGAGTGACTGACGACGGTGATGGGGCCGGGTTCCATGCCGGAGCGTTCGCAGACGAAGCGTTGGATGGCTATGAGGCCGTAGAGATTCTCGGGCCACGCTTCCATGGCGTTGTGCGCGCGAAAGGTGGCGGTGAGCGTGAGCTTGCCTTCGAACTTGCGGAAGAATGCGGTGACGAAGCACGGCGTGTTGCTGCCTTCGGGCAGGTCGCGGCTGTTGTCCCACAGGCTGATGTAAGCGTGGCGCGAATCGGGATTGGCTTTCAAGCGGTCGCCGGCGATGATGAGCGAATCGACCAGCGCGCCGTTGTGCTGGAAGTAGCCGCGCAGGCGGTTGCCGTAGGTGTAGCCGAGGTCGGCAGGCTTGATGGGATCGAGGATGCGCTGCTTGTAGCCTTGGAATTTCTCCAGGCTGAAGCCGTAGGCTTGCAGCGCGGCGTCGGGTTCCTCGAGGGGCTTGGTGACGACGATCTTGACGTTCTGCAGCTCGACGCGGCCTTCGACTGTGCCTTTCTTCGCCACCATGTTGCGATGGCCGAAGCGGTAGAGGCGGAAGATGAGTTCGGACCAGGCTTCCATCGGAGTGTCGCGCACGAAGGACTGCGCTCGGGCTTCGGTGGGGAAGCGGGTGACGGTGGGCTCGGGGATGGGCGGCGCATCGGCGCGTAGCATTTCGAGCTGCTCCGCTGGGAGCGCGGCGAGGAACTCCTTGATGCCCGCGGCGGTTTCGGGGTCGCCGATGTCGCCGAACGTTGCGAAGTCCGGCTTGGGCGCGAACATCTCGGGCGTGACTTCGCCATCGATGGTGCGCTGCGTGTTGCGGATGCGGAACGCCTTGGCTCCCAGGAATTCGATTTCTTCGAGGCCGTGCTCGAAGAAGTTGAGCAGCCACTCGCGCGAGCCGGATAGATTCTTGCCCATGATCACGATGTGGCGGATCTGCGGGTTGCGAAGTAGATTGCGCAGCATCTGCGGGAGGCCGTTGCCGTAGAGGTTGGCGATCACCGCGACGCGCGCCGTATCCGGAGAGAGATCGACGCCTGCTTGTTCCAGGACGGTGTGGGCGGAATCGACTTTCGACCACAGCGTGCAGATTCCGACGTCGCCAGAGGGGTTGACGAGCTTGAGGCGTTCGGCGTAATAGAGAGGGTCAAAATGCAACCCTCCATTGTATCCTTGAAGATTGACTGTGCGCATACAATTCTGGCTGTTGGCGATTGCTTCGGTGCTGCTGTTGGTGGCGCCGGTGCGGCTGGGCGATCTGGCGGGGTACGACGACGCGGTGTATGCGCACATTGCCAAGGCGATTGTGCGGTCCGGCGATTGGGTCAACATCCAGAGCAATGGTTTTCCGGCGCTGGAGCATCCGCCGGGGTTCGTGTGGATGCAGGCGGCGTTGTTCAGCGTGTTCGGATTCTCTGACTTCTTCGCGAAGCTGCCGTCGGCGTTGAGCAGCGTGGGCACGGTGCTGCTGGTGTTCTGGCTGGCTCGGCGATTGTTGGACGAGCGCGCGGCGGTGATCGCGATGCTTGTGATGCTGGCGACTCCGTATTTCATCAAGTACACCTCGCACGGGATGACGGATGTGCCGTTTACGTTCCTCTTCACGGCGGCGGTGTGCGCGTGGGTGAAGGCGGAGGATGACGGGCGGTGGTACGCGGCGGCTTCGGCGGTGACGGCGTACGCGCTGCTGACGCGGGGCGTGGTGGGCTTCGCGGTGCCGCTGACGCTGGTGCTGTACCGGCCGCGTGCGTGGAGGCCGGTGGCGGCCGCGGTGGTTCCGGTGCTTGCATGGTACGGGTATTTGTGGAACCTGTACGGGAATTTCTTCTGGGAGGTGCAAGCGAACTTCCTGAGCGATAAAATCAGCGGCGGCGTAACGGGCGTGCGCCGACTCACGGGCGCAATCGAGTACGCATGGATGCTGGCGCAGTCGTATTGGCCGTGGCTGCCGTTCTTGATGGCGGGAGTGTGGGTGCGCGACAAGCGGCTGCGGCTGCTGGTGATTTGGAGCGCGGTGATGTACGCGGCGTGTTCGGTGGGCGGGAGCAGGGTGTTGCGGTACTTGCTGCCGGCGTATCCGGCGTTTTCGATTTTCGCTGCGGTGGGGCTCATGAAGTGGGTGCCGGAGCGCTTTCTGCGCGTGGGTGTGAATTGTCTGGCTCCGCTGGCCGTGATTGTGGGGGCGGGGATCGCGCTGTTCCCGCCGGTGAGTTTGCATGCGGAAGAAATCAAGCCGATTGCGGCCGCGGTGAAGAGTGTGACTGGGGAGAAGGAGCGGTTCGCCTTCTACGACGCGGGGGCGGCGCGCTTCGATGAGACGGGGCAGATCCAGTGGTACGGCGAGCGCACGATGTGGATTCTTACCGATGCGGCGGGCTTCGAGAACGCGCTGGCCGAGCCGATTGCCAAGGTCTGGGTCATTGACGCGGCGACGTATGAGCGATATTTCGCGGTGCGCTCACAAGTGGTGGCGCGCAGCGGGCACTTGCTGTGCGTGAAGCTTACTTAGCCGGTTCGGCTCTCAAGATGGCACCGTCGTTTTCGTCTGTGAGGAAGTAGAGCAAGCCGTCGAGGCCTTGGCGCACGTCGCGGAAGCGCTGGTGGAGATCGGCGAAAAGCGTCTCGCGCTTCTGCTCGCCGTTCTCGTTGAAGGCGACGCGCTGCACGTTGCCGGTGCCGCCGATGCGGCCCACGGTCATCGATCCGACGAAAAGGTTGTTCTTCCATGCGGGGATTTTGTCGCCGGTGTAGAAGGCGAGGCCAGAGGCGGTGACTGAGGGCACCCAAAACAGTTCGGGTGATTCGAACTCCTCTTTCCACGGAGTGGGCGAAACTTTCTTGCCGTCGTAGTCGCGGCCGAAGGTGACCAGCGGCCAGCCGTAGTTCTTGCCGGGCTTGAGGATGTTGACCTCGTCGCCGCCTTGCGGGCCGTTTTCAGTTTCCCACATGACGCCGGTTACGGGATGGACGGTGAGGCCGAGCACAGTGCGGTGGCCCATGGAGTAGACTTCGGACTTCTTGCCGGCTTGTCCGACGAAGGGATTGTCGGCGGGGACGCTGCCATCGTCATTGAGGCGCAAGATCTTGCCGATGTGCGAGTTCGCGCTCTGGGGGGCTTCGGCGTTGCGGCGGTGCGATGAACTCAGGAAGAGTTTACCGTCGGGCGCGAAGGTCACGCGCGAGGCGTCACTGCCCTGGGCGTCCTGCCAAGCGTCGGCGACGAAAACGTCGGCCACGCCCGAGAGCGTGCGGCCATCCCACTTGCCGCGCGCGAGGGCGGTGGTGGCCCAGTAGCGCTGAGCGGCGGGCGCGGGACCCTTCTTCATGTAGGTGAGGTAGACCCAGCCGTTCTCGGCGAACTTGGGGTGCAGCGCGATGTCGAAGAGTACGTCGACGGAGAGCTTGGATAGATCGGCGACGGGTTCGGGTGCCAGCACGCCGCCGCGCAGCACGCGCACGCGGCCGGGGCGTTCGGTGACCAGCATGTCACCGTTGGGGAGGAATACGATTCCCCAGGGGTGAGAGAGTCCGCGGGCAACTACGGATAGCTGAATTCGCGTGTTGCGTTCCGCGGTGTTGTAGGTCCACGGGCCGGGGCCGAGGACGTTCGCCGCCGGCGCTTGTGCCAGCAGCGAACTCGTAATGAGCAGGGAAGCGAGAGTGAGGCGCATGCCCCACATTGTTACACGCCGATTTCCAGTTCGCCAGCGGCCCGGAGGCGGCGCATTTCGGCTTGCACCACGACGAGACTCATCAGCATGCCCAGCGCGTGGGCTCCGGCATCCACTAGCGGATGCGGTTTGAGTGAGCGGAGAGCGTCGATGTTTTCATCGAGCACGGTGCGCATCAACTCGGCTTCCTTGTCATTACAGCCGAATTCCTTGGCTACAGCTGTCGGGCTCTTGAAGAAGCGGCGGCGCAGGTCTGACGAGAGCCGGAGTTCATAGAGAATGCGGTTCAAGTTGTAGGCGGAGGGGTGCGGGTGTTTGTAGAATTCGAAGCCGCCCTGCTTAAAGACATAGGCGGGCGGAATCTCGCCCTTGGGCGGGCCCTTGCGCTTGTCGGGCAGGAAGCGCATGACGGCATGGCCGTGATGCCACGTCGGCTGATAGGTGATGAGTTCGCCCGCGGTCTTGCCGAGTGCTCCGAAGAGCACGTACCACGGGAGCATCTCGGTGTTGCCGACTTCGTCTAGTTGCTCTGAGGAGAGCTTCATCAGTTCGTCGATGTTGCCGCGTTCGAGCTGCGCGATGGCCCAGTAGTCGAAGTCGTAGGCGGGCTGCGGATATTTCCAGGTGCCGGGGTAGTGCGACATGCCGCCGCTGGCGATGATGGCGACGCGTTCGGCGCGGCCTGCAACAATGCGCGCGATTTCCTTGCCCAGCTTGAAGCAGCGCTGCGGGGTGGGCAGCGGCGGCAGGTAGGTGTTGAGGAAGATAGGCACCACGGGGATGTCGCGGTGGGCGATGATCCACTCGTAGACAGCGGCGAAGCTGTGGCCCAGCAGCGCGTCTTGCGAGTACGCCATGTCGAATTCGGCCTGTACCAGCTTGTCGAGGATGTCCTCGGCCAGCGGCAGGTGCATCCGCATGTTGTAGCTCTTGTTGGCGAAGTGGGCTTTTGAGGTTTCGCCGGCGATTACGGCGAACGTCGGCACCGAGGACAGGAAGAAGGTCTCCAGGTGATCGCTGCCGATGACGATGACGGCGTCGGGTTTCAGTTCATCGAGGTCGCGCCCGATGAGTTCCATCGCCGCGACGTCGGCGTCGAGTTGCTCGGGCACTTCGGTCGGGGGCCGCACGAAAATCTGCGGCGCGTGAACGGTTGCGTAGGCTCCTACAATTTGTCCCATTTACTTGTCCTCATCCACCCAGACGACGCCCAGCTCAATGCATTTGGCGCGGAGTCTGTTGAAGTCCAGGCTCAACTCGCCCGCCTTGAGTTTAGCGCGCGAGCTGGCTTCTTTGTCCAAACGGTCCTGGCCGAGCTTGGCGACTTTTTCTGCATCCTGGCGGCGGACGACGACGACGCCGTCCACGTCGGCTACGATGACGTCGCCGGGGTAAATCGTTTCGCCCGCGCAGACGACGGGCACGTTGACCGAGCCGGGGGTTGCTTTCACGGTGCCGTGGGCGTGGATGGCTTTCGACCACACGGGGAATTCCATGGCGGTGAGGTCGGCTACGTCGCGGACGCCAGCGTCGATAATGAGGCCTTTGACGCCGCGCGCGATGAGCGAGGTCGCGATGAGTTCGCCGAACATGCCGTCGGTGGAAGGAGACTTCGTGGTGACGACGAGCACGTCTCCGGGCTGGCAGACCTCGACGGCGGCGTGGATCATCAGGTTGTCGCCGGCCTGGCAGCTGACGGTGACGGCCGGACCGGCCATCTTGGCGGTGTTGTAGATCGGCCGCATGTAGGAAGCCAGCAGGCCGATGCGGCCTTGGGCTTCGTGAACGGTGGCTGTACCTTGCTCGCCGAGTGTCTTGATTGCGTCCGCCGGGGGACGGGGGATTTTTCGTACGACTTTGTGTTCCATGTTTAGGTGGGAACCCACTAGTTTAACATTGCCGTGGGGCGCGCACTGCGGGTTCGTGTGGCTGCTTACGCGGTTGGCTCTGCTGCTGCTTCCGCGCCGCTGGGTTTGGGTGTGGCTTTTTTCTGGCGGCTGGTGGTTTGGTAGTGGGGGCTGTATTCCAATCCGTAGGGCGTCCTCAGCTTGGTCTTCGCCTTTTCCTGGTAGAACGT
>CANFEY010000098.1 GCA_947446025.1 Bryobacterales bacterium | reverse complement strand
GGCTCCCTACGTCCCACCGGCAGCAATACCGCTGGCGCTGGCGCCGGAACCTTATGGTTGTTCATGGATGAAATTCTTTCTCGCCCTGCTCGGTAATTAGCGGTCGAGGAGTGTCTCACTCATGTTGGCACGGAGGGAGCGAAGCCCATATGACTGTTTTCTTGGCGGCGCAATCGAAAGCCAACCTTTCCCAGCGCCTTTGCGCAGTCATGGCCCGAAACGCTTGGGAGCTTGCTCACACAGCGACCAGCAACGTATCGAACCGCTCTTCAGGAACGGGCAAGTGGTCTTCCTCCAACACAGTGACGTAAAGTTGGATCGCTTCCCGAATATGGCTTGCAGCTTCCTCCCGCGTTTGCCCCTGGCTCACGCAACCCGGCAGGCTCAAGCATTCGGCGACCCACTGCCCATCTTCGCCCATATAAGCCACCGCCTGTCTCATTTGCATCCATCAATAGCCTAACGAGTTTCCGCAATAGAACCCGCGCAGTGTTGAGTAGTTTGGGCGAGTCGCGAGCGATTCGCGAGGCACCCCGGAGGGTGGAAGGGAGCTTGTTGAGCGCAACTTTTCCCGTCGGCTCACCCGCCTGTGGTTCGGCACCGGCAGAAAGTAGGTTCTTCACTCGACCATGCGGCTTACTCCGCTGAAGGGGAAATCCTCCATGTCAACCCACGCGGTCACGCCGGACTTCAACCTCAGCTCGGCCCACCAAGAGTTCTGCCCCAGGTCGACGTAGGTCGCGCCGCAATGGGTGCCGCCGCATCCGGTGCCGTCGGGCCATTTGGCATTGGAGATATCGAACTCCTCATGGAAGCGGCCATTCACCCAGACCTGCGAGAACCCCTCCCCTGCATAGGTGTAGGTGAGGACGCTGTCACCGCGCTTCAGGCCGACTTCGGGGATATCGCGATCCACATGGATCACGCCGGGGCGATGGGTGACGACGAGTCCGCCTAGTGCGACGACCTTCTCGCCCTTGCCAAGTGTGCCGGTACGCCGACGGCCATCGCCCCAGGTGTCATAGACGGGCATGTCTTTGAGGGCCGTCCACTCGCGGTAGACGCAGCCCTCAAACGGACACTTATTCTGGGCCACATAGGGCAGGGTTGGCGGTGGCGTCGACGTTGCAAGGGGCGCTTGCGCGGGAATCCTGCTCGTCAGCGCCATGAGGATCAACAGGGTCCGGCAGATGAATTGGTGTTGGCTCAGCATATCTCTTAGCGGGTGATCCAGTTTTCGTTTGGTGCTGGGCTAACGCGCTTGCACCGAGGTCGCCGGGCCGATGCCGACGATGAGGATGACGCAATCCTCATCCTTCGCGCCGTCGTAGTGGAGCTGGTTGGCTTCGTGGACGACGTAGGTGCCGGCCTTGGCGGGATACATGCTGGCGGGGTCGTAGTTGGGGCCCCAGCCGAGCCACCAGGTGCCGGAGATGACGGTGATGTAGCGGGCGTTGGGGTGCATGTGGGGGCGGCTGGTGTTGCCGGCGTGCCAGCGGGTGAGCTGCATGTAGAGGCCGGGTTTGCTGGGGTCACCTTGCAGCAGCGCGGTGTCGGAGGCTACGCCTTTTTGCCAGTTGATTTTGTCGGGAAGCGTGACCTTCATGATGGCCGGGTCGGGGAAGGCGGGCTCGGCGGCGAAGAGGGCGGCGCAGGCTAGCAGGAGTGTGAGCAGCTTCATGCGCTCAGAATAGCAGCTTCAGCGCAAGGGGGAAGCCCGACATTACCTGAACGCCGAAGTGGAAATGAAATGTTCAAGGCGTCGGACCGCTGCGACGTTTTTGATGTCCTCCACCCAGACAAAGAGAGTTAGGCGTCCATCCTGCGAAGCCACAAAAACCATTGTTTCCGGCTGCTGATGGACCAAACATGCGGCGGACCGGTGCCGCGTACCCCCTAGGTCAGAGCAGGAGACGTCATTCGATGCAGAGGTAAGCACATCGATTTCGCGCACCTGAAAGTCAGCCGCGGTCGCTCTGAGTTTCGCGCCGAACCCCAGGATGCCCAATTCTTCATCCATCACTACTGCACCATCGATGGCACTGAGATCACCAATCTGACGAAGGAGTTCCTCGAGTAAACTCTGATTCGCCGTAACCAACGTCTCGGGAGGAGACGCTGTTGAAGGGGCTGCAGCAGTTGGATCCACAACTCCAAATCGACTCTCTTTGAGTTGTCTCTGAGCATCTTCAAGATGAGCTAGGCGCTTTCGGATTACGTCTGCATCATCCAGATCGAATTTGAACCGAAGATCCACGAGATTCATCCAGTCGTGATTTGACCTCGGTCCGATCACCAAAGCCCCGCCATGACCCTGCTTGTGAATGGCAGCGATTACGCGCTGGATCACAAGGGCTCTCTGGAGACGCTCTGTATAATCCACGGCTGGCGGCAGGGCTTTCGCTACGAACTGCATCCAGTCGTAGCCTGCGCCCTGAGCGGGAATCAGTTCTTCTCCGCGCTCCAGAACGGCCAGCACTTGATGATCGTCCGATGCGATGAGCAGCCCAGGCCCTGCAATCCGTATGGCTACGATCCAGTAGGGGTCCGCGTTGAGAATGCCCCACACTTCAATTCCCTTCGCGCCCAGTTGAACACCAAGGGACGATCCCGGGCACGCCGTAAGGAGGCTCACGAGAACACCCATAGAAAGGGCGTGCGGTGCCTCAAAAGCCTGGGAGGCGGGTATTTGATTTTGCGAGCAGATGCAGACGGTGCCTCGAATAGCACGGCCTTCTTCTAGATGAATGCTTGCCCAAAACAGTGGTTAACGAGCTCTGAAAGGCGTTCGGCATCATCGAGAAGCCTGTCAGCTGCGTTGGGCTCCTCGCCTTTGGCTGGCAGCATAGCTCGCCTAGAACCGACTGCCGCACTTGCTTGAAGCGATTTGACAACGCGAGAGCCACTACTAATGGGATCGAGCTTCATGATGCCTCAAAGAACCCCACGGAACTGAGCCTCAGTGAGGCCGGCGTCACGGACGATTCCGGCCAGAGTGTGGGCATTTACTGGGTCGTGTCTTCGAATCGTGATGAGCGCGTGGCCATTGGTCATGACGACATGCTTTCCTTGGCGCAGAATACGGAAGCCGCATTTCTCCAGCGCCTTGATCACCCGTTGATGCACGGCGTAGTTCATGAGGACCGTGCTGCCGGCGATTCCTTGGTGGAGTTGGGTGGAGATGAACCCTGGCTAGCGCTTCATCCATTCGGCGTCCGCGGTCCAGGCTGCGAGGAGCGCAGGGATGTCGGCTTCGGCGGCCTGGAAGATGTTGACGAGGACGACGGGAGATTGGTCGGAGTGGAGTTGCTGAAAGATCGGGACTTTGCTGTCCAATGGTTGTAGTTGTAACATTGGTCGGCTCCTTGTTGGGGCTAGGATGTCAGATTGACAGTATGATGTCACTGGTGGATCGTCTGTCCTCTTCCTTACGGGCACGGTTCAGTGCGGGAGGGAGAGAGTGGGGGAAGAGAGTGGGGTGTTAGAAGAGGAGTTTGAGGGCTAGCTGAACTTGGCGCGGATTCTCCGCGGCGAAGTAGCGGCCAAAGGATGGAGTAAACGCGATGCGGCCGGGGGCGTCGGCGAAGTTGGTGTTATTGAAGGCGTTGAAGAACTCTGCGCGGGCTTGCAGGGTAAGGCGGTCACGAAGCTTGAATTGGCGGACGGCGGATAGGTCGATGTTGGTGAGGCCGTCGCCGAAGGTGATGTTGCGGCCGGCGTTGCCGAAGGTAAAGGCGCGCGGGAGGGCGAAGGCTGACGTGTCGAACCAGCGCTCCGGCGTGGCGTTTGCGATATTGGGATTGCGCAGGACGTCGGGGCGTTGCGCGGGACCAGGGCCAACGTTGGCGTTGTCGGAGGGGATGTTGACGGTGAAGGGCGCACCGGTCTGAAAGGTTCCGAAGCCCAAGATGGAGATGCCGCCGGGGAGATCGTAGTTGAAGCTGAGAGCGAGGCGGTGGGCGTGGTGGAAGCTGGAGAGCGCTTCCTCAGCCTTGCGAAAGCGCACGTCTTGCGGGAAGTTCGATTCCGCGAATGTGGGGCCGGGGCTGGATGCGACGTCGGTGGATTTCGACCAGGTGTAGTTGACGTTGACGCTGAAGCGGTTCGAGAGGCGCTTTTCGAGTTTGAGGCTGAGGGCGTGATAGTGCGAGTATCCGCCCCAGTGGATGACTTGCAGTGCACTCAAGTTGGGATTCGGACGGCGCGCGGCAATGGGGCCGGGGCCGGGCGTGGGGATGTTGTAGAAGGTGCTGTCATCGGCACCGACGATCTTGGAGCCGAAGTAGTTGGCCTCGACAATCCAGTCTTTGCGGAATGCGTGCTGCAAGCTTAGGGTCCAGCTTTCAGCGTATTCACTGCGGTAGTTCTGATCCATACCCCCGCCTCCGATGGAACCCGTTGACGGCGCCTGCAAGATACTGCTCATGGCGAGAGGCCGCGGCGCGTCGGCGGCAGTGGTGACGTTCTTGTTGAAGTAGAACGGCAGGTTTTGCATCAGCGCGGTTTGCACGCTGTACGCCCATTGGTTGAAAAAGAGTCCGAAACCGGCTCGGATTACGGTGTTGCTGGACGGGGTCCAAGCAAAGCCGAATCGCGGAGCAAGCCGGACTAGGCCGGGGCGTAAGAGCGACCGGCTATAGCCGGCGTCTTTGGAGGTGATCCAAGGCACGGGGATGAGCGGCAGCAGCGCTTGCGCGTCAGGATGGATGCGGCCCTGGTCATCGCTAGCGATGACGATTCGATCCTGCTGGACGTTGGAGAGGCGGTTGCCGGTCTCGGTCAAGTGCCCGTTGAATTCATAGCGCAGGCCGATGTTGAAGGTCAGGTTGTTGCGGGCGCGCCAATCGTCTTGGAGGTAGGTGTGAATCCAGTTGGTGCGCGCATTCTCTTCGCCGCGCCCGATGCTGGCCTGTGCGGAGGACGGCGCGCCCAATAGGAAGTCGGCGAAGGCGTTGCCATCGGCCAGGCCGGGTGCCGATGAGGTGTAGCGCGGCGTGAAGGTGAAGGCTCCGCGGGCATTGGGCGAATCCTTGGGATTGAAGTGGAGGCGGTAGAAATAGGCTCCGAACTTGATGGTGTGCGCACTGCGGACCACACTTGTGTTGCTGAATGCGTCGAAGCTAGTATTTTCGCGGCTGACGACGCGGGCGGGATCGCCCAGGCTGCTGTAGGCTCCGGAGAGATTGATGGACGGGTAGCCTATCTTGGCAGGATCGGTGGACACGCCGAGCAGACCATTCGCTTGCGCAAACTTCGAGCCTTGGTTCTGCAAGCGCTGGCCGCCGGTGACACGCAGGATGCCGAGGCGAAGTTCGTGGACCACAGTCGGCGAGAAGATATGCGTGTGCCCAAGCGCGAGGTTGCGAGTATGCGTGTTGATGGTGGTGCCGAAGCCGGGGACCAGGGTCTCATTGAGGTCGGTGCTGCCAAACGGGCGGAAGGTTTCCGAGTTTGAGTGCGTGTAGCGGGCGAGTAACGAGTTCTTGGGACCGAAGTTGTGGTCAAGGCGCGTGGTGAACTGCGTGTTGTCATTCGGCTGCACGGGCGTCGCGGAAAAGTTCTGAACGTTCCCCGCCCCGTTGGGCATCGGTACCTTTTCGAGAAACGCCCGCGCGATCGGGTCGAGGCGCGTCAATGGAATCTGATTGCCGGAGAATGGCTGGCGTGTCAGTGGATCGAAGATGGGCGCGAGGGTCGCGAAGTTCCCTGAGCGCACGGCGGCGGGCGGCAGCGAAAACGTGCCGGTGAGAGAGCGGCGTTCGCGCAGCGCTTCGGCATTCGCGAAGAAGAACGTCTTGTCCTTGCGGAGCGGGCCGCCCAGCGTTCCGCCGAACTGGTTCTGGCGTAGCGGCGGCTTATGTGCTCCGTTGAAGAAGTTGCGGGCATCGAGCGCGGAGTTCCGGAAGAACTCAAACGCGGATCCGTGTATCGTGTTGCCGCCCGACTTGGTAGCGGCACTGATGGCGGCCGACGCCTTGCCGCCGTACTCGGCTGGATAGATCGACTTCTGAATGTTGAATTCCTGAATCGCGTCGACGGATACCGACACGCTGAGGTTGTTGAAGTATTGATCGGTGATGGACACCCCGTCGAGGAAATACATGTTGTGGCCGCCGCGATGGCCACGGTGGCTCCAGTCTGCCCCAGCGCCGCGCCGCGCGTTCCTCGGGGTTCGCTGACAACGTTGTCGCTGAGCAGCATCAGGTCGGTGAAGCGGCGGCCGTTGAGAGGGATGCTGACCATGCGGAGGTTGCTGATCACTTCACTCACCTCGGCGCTGGTGGTCTGGAGCCCCATGTAGGCTTCGATCACGGTGATGGCATCGCGAACCTCGCCGAGTTGCAATGCGAAATCGACCCGGACCTGTGCCGCGACTTGCACCATTACCTCTCGGACTTCGGGGCGGAAACCAGTCAACTCAGCAAGGACGCGGTATTGCCCCACGGGTAGCGCGACCACTGCGTAGTGACCTTGATCGTCGGTGGAGAGCGCTCGATCCACAGCGGTGGCCACGTTCGTCACCGTGACGTTGACTTTGGGCAGAGGCAGCTGATCCTGCGCCGTTATCGTCCCCCCGATTTCGCCCACTGTATTCTGCGCCCACAATGCGGGCGCAGAGAGGAGGCAGAAAAAAACGAGCCGTCGCATCACTTTCCTGGACTGACAAGAATCGTGACGCGGCGGCGGGAGGGGTCCGTCTTGCCGTCCGCAGCCGCAGCTTCGCTTTCCCACTCAGCGATTACATCGGAAACGCCCACGCCGCGCAGCAATGTCGCGGTGGCTTGCGCGCGCTTTTCGGCTAGGCCCGTTTTTTCAACTAAGCGCTCGCCGTTTGAGAGTAACGTGGTGGCGCGGTAGCCCTTGACCTTCACGCTCTTAGCCGTGATGCGCTTGGCGTAGGCAACCGAGTCGTTCAGCGCCTGGGTAGCGGCGAAGTCGGGGCGATCGTCATTGAACTCATAGAGCAAGGTGAATTCGTGCGCACCGGTGAAGCTTTCGCGCGGCGCGGGCGCGGCTTGCGGACGGCGGGAAGAAGGTCCAGCTCCGCGCGGCGCGGGCGGCGCATCGATGCCGGGTTCCTGAGGCAACAGCATATTGCAGGCCAGGTTCACCTCCTTCATGACGGAAGTGGCCACCGGCTTCAGCGGAATTCCACCGCACACCCTTGGACCCGCCGCGATGGTGCCTTCCACCAGAACTTCGTGCTTGAGCTGAGGCGGATGAAAGTCGTTGGTGATGTCCTGCTGAATGCCCAGGTAGTAGAGTTCGCCATCATACTCGGCTAGAAAGCAAGGGACGGTCTTGGTGTCGCGCACGATGGGGCAGGCGACGAAGCTCCGCTGCTGCGCGGCGGCCAGCGCGCACAACACCAGTCCAGTACAGCAGACCCGCAACATTAGAGAACTCCCAGGAAGGTGATGAGATCGACTTTCTCCTGATCGGTCAGTTTCATATCGAAACGCCGGTCATAGAAATCGACGACCTCACGGAGGGACTTGGCCGATCCATTCGCGAAGTACGGAGCGCGGGCGGCCAGGCCACGAAGCTGCTGCATCACGATGGAGCCCACGTCGTTGCATTTGCCTGAGATCAGCGCGCGGCCCGGGTCTGTTGTGTAGATGACGCGGCCGAGGTAAGGATGCGGGTCGGCGGTCTTGGCGCAGGTGACTTTGAAAACAGGCAGTTCGCTTGTATCGGCCCAGGTGGACGGCTCGGTCCAGGTGGGGAAGTTCGTGGTACCGACGTCGACCCATCCGGCGGAAAGATCCTGGCCGGTCATTTGCGCGTTGTGGCAGGTGGCGCAGGTGCGCTTGATGGGATTGCCGAGGCCGATGGAGTTGATATGAGCCGCATCGCGTAGCCAGAACTGGCGGTTCATGAAGAGATCGGATCCGCGCGCGACCGATGCGCGGAAGTTACTGTTGCCCTTCCAAGCGGCGTTGAATTGGCCGAAGACGGGGTCATAGTCGTTGTCGCCGAGCACGCCGGCCTTGCGGTCGCGCAGATTGGCCGCGCCCATCGCCGGAGGAGCGCCTTCGCCCATCACAGGCCCGCCGAAGATGTGAGCGGCCTGCGCCACGTAGACCTGCGATTCAAACTCCACGATCTGGTCCAGTTGCTTGAGTGACGGAAGGATGCGGGCCTGCTCATGCCCCATGATGGCGCTGATGGCTTGCGCACGCAGGGAAGGCTCGCGGGCATCGGACATCAGGTTCATGCTGACGGGAAGCTTGGTATCGGGATCGAGATCGGCGAGCGTGCCGGTCTTGAGCACGATGCGCTGGCCACCGGCCACCACGTATTTCAAATTCGCCGCCATGCGCGGGCGGCGGTAAACGGAAATAGTCGGATCAGAACTCTTCACGCCGTATTGCGCGTTGGTGTTGCATCCAGCGGGGTCGCGCACCACTTCGATGGAAAATTCCACCGGCTTCGGCGAACCATCGGCGTTCTTCGGCGGCCAAGTGAGCGGGATGCGGATGAGCCCCCGCTGAAGTAAGAGCGAATGCGACGCTTGCAGATTCTGAGGAAGACTGGGGCAGTTGGAGCCATCGATGGCGGCGAAGACGGGGTCCTTGCCGTCGGTCTCCACCCAGCGGCGTTGCAGGCTGACCGCGGAAACGCTCATGCCGTAGACAGGCTGGTGGCAATTCACACACGCGCGGCCATTGGTTCCCAGCGGCGTGAAGAAGGCGTGCTGATCCGTATTCACCTGGCCCGACGCGTTGAGCACGCCGAGCGTGCCATCGATGCTGTCGTAGGTATCGAACTCAGGCAAGATGACGCCGCTGCCAGGTTCGATCCAAGTGGTCTTGAGCGAACTCTGATATTGAGCGCTCAGCGTCAGAGCGATTCCGAAGACGAGAACAGTGAGGAGTTTACGCATACGTTTTCCCAAGAAAAAGGGAAGCGATTCTTCATCGCCCCCCCTGTCTTCTTATGTTACTAAACAGTAGTGTCCGGCTAACGCGCGACACGCCGACGGCAACTAACTGAAGAGTAGGCGGTTGAGGCCTCTTTTGAGTTGCCGCGATTTGAAATACCAGAAGACGAAACACGAGGCTGACACCATGAGGGATGAACCTTGGCCGCACCG
>CANFEY010000097.1 GCA_947446025.1 Bryobacterales bacterium | reverse complement strand
TACTTGGCTCGCCCGGACAGGTTCGTCCGCAGGCCCCCTACTCCGCTGCCCCTTCCAAAGGAGGTCTGGATCAACAAACCACAAAGCTCAGACGAAAATACTCTCTAAACTCCATCCCGGAGTGTCTCAAAGTCGTTGACACGCACCGAGCTCATTCCCAAGGAAGAGCAAGCTCTCTACTTTGCATTGCTAGAGCAGACGGCCCGCGTCGCGATGGATCAACTCACCACTCAATTCGATGAGATAGCAGTGTGATGCGCGTTCGTTGGTTCCGAGGCCACCAAGCGCCCAAGCCGTGCCCGAAAGACTCCGAATTCTCAATTCTGACTCCCGAATTCTATCTTCCTTTCCAATAACATCCCCCCGCACCCGAGCATCATCCCCCCGCCGCAATGCTACCCTCCCCGCGAGGAAACATAAGCAAAGACACATGAGCAAAGCAGAATCCAACCGCGCCAACGCCGCCAAATCCACCGGCCCCATCACCCCCGCCGGCAAAGCCAAGGTCGCCCAGAACGCCCGCAAACACGGCCTCACCGCCCGCCAAGTCGTCCTGCCCGGCGAATCCGAGGAGGACTACGAATACCTCCTCAACACCTACCTCGACCAATTCCAGCCCCAAACCCCGCTCGAATTCGAACTCGTCACCGTCATGGCGGCCTCCCGCTGGCGTCACCGCCGCCTCATCGCTCTCGAAACCGGCCTCTACAAAAAGGACATCGCCGAGAACCGCGAAGAAAGGCAGTCCTTCCATCTCAATCCCGAGCAACACATCGTCTGGGCCTTCGACAACCTCAGCTTATGCAACCACGCCTTCATGGCCCTCAACCGTCACGACACTGCCCTCTCGCGCACCCATGACCGAGCATTCCGTCAGCTAAAGGAGCTCCGGGAAAAATCTCCCCTGACAAAACAAAGCCAAACTTTTCCCGATTCCGCGCCCGCAACCCCCGCCCCCTCAACCACATGAAGGTTGCATCCAAAATCAGACCTTCTGCAACTCCCCGAGCTTCACCGCCGTCTCCGCCTCCACATTCGCATGCAGACTGTTCCCGTGCGCATCCATCGTCACGATCGCCACGAAATCATGCACCCGCAAGTGCCACATCGCCTCCGGAATCCCGAACTCCATCAGGTGCACATCCAGCACCTCGTCAATCGCCCGAGCATAATACTGCGCCGCCCCGCCGATCGCGTTCAGGTACACCGCCCCGTGCTCCTTCAGCGCCGCGAGCGTCTTCTTCCCCATCCCGCCCTTGCCTATGACCACCCGCACGCCGTAATTTGTGATGACGTCCGCCTGATACGGTTCCTCCCTGGCGCTCGTCGTCGGCCCCGCCGCCTTCACCGTCCACTTCTCGCCCGTCTTCAACATCACCGGACCGCAGTGATACAGCACGCTCCCGCGCATATCCACCGGCGGAGCGTTCTTCATCAAATGCGCATGCACCGCGTCCCGACCCGTATACATCTCGCCCGTGATCAACACCACATCGCCGACCTTCAACGCCCGAATCTGCTCCTCAGTAACCGGAGTCCGCAACACGATCTCGCGCCCCGATAGCGGGAACCCCTCGCCCTCCGTCATCTTCTGCACTGGCCGAGCCGGATCCCGATACAACCACTTCGTAATCGCCCCGCTCCCCGCATCCAGCCGCACGCCGAGCCGCCGATACGCCCAGCAATCATACGCGACGCTCACAAAGAAGCTCGCCGGCAACCGATTCGCCGCCGTCACCTTGCATCCGATCAGCGACGTCTTCCCGCCGAACCCCATCGGCCCCACGCCAATCGTATTCGCCTGCGCCATCACCGAGGCTTCCAGCTCCGCCAACTGAGGATTCTCATTCACATCGTCCAGCGTCCGGAACAACTGATTCTTCGCGAGCACGTACCCGTGCGCCCGATCGCTCCCGATGCAAACGCCCAGCGCCCCCGGAGCGCACCCCTGCCCCTGAGCCTGCCACACCGCATGCAGCAAACACTTCCGCACGCCCTCCAGATCGCGCCCCGCCTTGCCCAAGTGGTCCAGCTCACAAGGCAGCGAGTACTGAATGTTCTTGTTCTCGCACCCGCCGCCCTTGAGGATCAGCTTGACCTCGATCTCATCCCGCTCCCACTGCTCGAAGTGAATCACCGGCGTCTCGACCCCAAGGTTGTCCCCCGAGTTCTTCCCCGTGAGCGAGTCCACCGAATTCGGCCGCAACTTCCCGCGCTTCGTGGCTTCAGCAACAGCCGCCCGAATCGCCCGCTTCATCTCAATCTGACTCACCCCGACGGGCGTATGCACGTCAAACGTAGGCATCCCCGTGTCCTGACAAATCGGCCCCTCGTCATCGGCCGCCATATCGATGTTAGACGCAATAATGTTGAGCGCCTGCGAACCCTGCGTCCCCGGCGTCTCTTCTTTGATCGCAATCCCCATAGCCTCCCGCACATCCGGCGGCAAGTTGGTCGAGGTCTGCGTAATCAGTTCAATGAGGCTCTCTTGTAGAAATTGCATGGTGTGTTTAAGGGTCGATCTTTGATTTTAGCGTGTGTGCCTCCGCTTGGTTGAGAGCCCGCGGCGTCCCGACCATGCTCAAATGGAAATACTTCACGACACAAAATGCGTCCACTACCCTTGAGGAAGCAAAACGAGAGTATGCTCAGGCCTCCCGTGCATTTTGGGGAATGGTCGATCCATTCTTACAAGCCCAGTTTGGGGAGGATGGACTTCCAGAACACCTTTGCCACTACACGGATTTCAATGGGCTTCGAGGAATTCTAGAGTCTGGTTCGGTATGGGCAACCTCAAGTCGTGCAATGAATGACGCAGCCGAGGGGCACTACGGTCGCTATGTGATCCAGAAGTTCTTGAGTGGTTCGAAGGAAGCGGGTTCAAGCCTCGCGCTGGAAAACGCGAAAACAGTCTCGAAGATGCGCGCCTTCGCCTGTAGTTTCTGCAACGACGGTCAGGTGCTCAGCATGTGGCTGACATACGCTTCCAGAGGGGGAGGCTATTGCTTGGTCTTTGACGGTTCAGGCTCAAACGGGATGCTATCGTGCTCATTCCCCCCTTTTTCCGCGCGCCTTCCAATGCGGATGACCTACGGAGAAATCCCTCCTCTCAATGTCGGCAAGATGATCGAGATGGCCGGAAAGTTCGTTAACGAGGGCAAAATGGAGGCGATGGTTGCGGTCGATTTCACGGAAGTCAGTTCTCAACGTCTTCGTGGCTGTAAGTGTAAGAAAAAAGAGACGTAGTTAGTCGCGCCTACGAACGCGCCGCCGCCGGGTGGTTCGGCGGCGGCGTATTATGGCGCTTTCTAGTTGCACTTACCGGTGGGACCGGCGCTGAAAGTGTCCGTTAGTGGACCAGGGGAACCGCCGTGTTGAAGAGATCCACGTCGTCCAGACGTCCGTTGAGCCCGAGCAAGCCGAATCTCCCCAGCGCTATCCCGGTGCTTTAGGTATTCAGGCTCACGGGGACAGCCGCCAGGGGAATGGCTACTTGGACTGGGTGTTGTTGATATGGAACGTCACCCGAGGATTGGCTGAGCTCCGGTTCCCTGAGGCATTACGGAAGGTCCACTGCGCAGGGGAGCGAAAGGAAGCCAGGGTTAATACTTGACATAGATCCACTCATATTGCATAATGTATTCATGAGCAAGATCATTGGAATTGACCTGGGCACTACCAACTCCGTAGTAGCCGTCATGGAAGGCGGCCAGCCCGTCGTCATCCCCAACCAGGAGGGCGGGCGGACCACCCCCTCTGTTGTCGCTTTCGCCAAGTCCGGCGAGCGGCTGGTCGGCACGGTGGCCAAGCGCCA
Source organism: Bryobacterales bacterium (assembly GCA_947446025.1). GTDB lineage: Bacteria > Acidobacteriota > Terriglobia > Bryobacterales > Bryobacteraceae > Palsa-187. The sequence goes on along the minus strand of CANFEY010000097.1, from coordinate 5,603 downwards.
GGCCGTCACCAATCCGGACCAGACTATTTACTCCATCAAGCGCTTCATGGGACGGCGCTATGACGAAGTCTCTGAAGAGATGAAGCTGGTTCCTTATAAGGTGGTGGCCGGCGAGGGCAATGACGCGCGCGTGGAAGGTGGCGGCAAGAAGCAGTCGCCCCCCGAAGTCTCGGCCATGATCCTGGGCAAGCTCAAGGAAGCGGCCGAGGCGTACCTGGGCGAGAAGGTCACCCAGGCGGTGATCACGGTCCCTGCGTACTTCAATGATGCGCAGCGCCAGGCTACGAAAGACGCGGGCAAGATCGCGGGCCTGGAAGTGATGCGCATCATCAATGAGCCGACGGCGGCGGCGCTGGCCTATGGCCTCGACCGCAAGAAGAACGAGACCATCGCGGTCTACGACTTCGGCGGCGGCACGTTCGACATTTCGATTCTGGAAGTCGGCGACGGCGTGGTGGAAGTGAAGTCCACCAACGGCGACACGCACCTGGGCGGCGACAACATTGATCAGAAGATCATCAACTGGCTGATCGATGAGTTCAAGCGCGACCAAGGGATCGACGTATCGAAAGACCAGATGGCTCTGCAGCGCCTCAAGGAAGCGGCGGAGAAAGCCAAGATCGAGCTGTCGACGATGCTCGAAACCGAGGTCAACCTGCCGTTCTTGACCGCCGACGCGAGCGGCCCCAAGCATCTCGCGGTGAAGATCACGCGCGCCCGCTTTGAGCAGATGATCGCCGACATCGTGGAGCGCTCCATCGAGCCTTGCAAGAAAGCGTTGACCGACGCCGGATTGCAGCCCTCGCAGATCGATGAAGTGGTGCTGGTGGGTGGCACCACGCGTATTCCGAAGGTGCAGGAAGCCGTGCGCAACCTGTTCGGCAAGGATCCGACCCGCAGCGTGAACCCGGACGAAGTCGTCGCCATCGGCGCGGCAGTCCAGGGCGGCGTGCTGGGCGGCGAAGTGAAGGACGTGTTGCTGCTGGACGTTACTCCGCTGAGCCTCGGCATCGAAACCCTGGGCGGAGTTTTCACCAAGTTGATTGAACGCAACACTACGATTCCGACGCGCAAGGGCGAGACGTTCTCCACGGCGGCGGATTCGCAGACCTCGGTTGAGATCAAGGTATACCAGGGCGAGCGCGCCATGGCTCGCGACAATCGCATGCTCGGCGTGTTCCAGCTGGTCGGGTTGCCGCCGGCCCCGCGCGGAGTGCCGCAGATCGAAGTGACTTTCGACATCGACGCCAACGGCATCCTCAACGTGATGGCGAAGGACAAGGCGACGAACAACGAACAGAAGATCACGATCACTTCGTCTTCCGGGCTGAGCAAGGAAGAGGTGGAGAAGATGGCGAAGGACGCCGAATCCCACGCCGCCGATGATCGCAAGCAGAAGGACACGATCGACGCCCGCAACCGCGCCGACTCAACGCTGTATCAGGTGGAGAAGATGCTGAAGGAGCATCGTGACAAGGTCAGCGAGGCCGACGCCAAGGCCGTGGAAGACGCCCTGGAGTCCACGCGTAAAGCGATTGCGGACGGTGGCGTTGAGGACATCAACAAAGCCGTTGATAACCTGACTTCGGCCAGCCACAAGCTAGCCGAGGCAATGTATAAGAGTGCCAGCGCCACGCCGCCTCAGGGCGAAGCTCCGCCGACTGGGACTGAAGAGTCCAAGAAGAAGGACGATGTGGTGGACGCCGAATTTGTCGACGTAGACGATAAGAAATAATCCGTGGCCGATTTTTATCAGACACTCGGGGTGGAGCGAACCGCCAGCGCGGAGGACATTAAGAAGTCCTACCGTCACCTGGCGCGCAAGCATCACCCCGACCTGAATCCCGGCGACAAGGCTGCGAGCGAACGCTTCAAGCAGGTGCAAGAAGCGTACGATGTGCTGAGCGATCCGAAGAAGAAGACGATGTATGATCAGGTGGGCTTCTATTCGGAATCAGGAGCGCCGCGGGGGGCGGGTCCACAACCCGGGGGGCCGAACATGGGATTCGGAGGCTTTGACTTCTCGGACTTTGCCGCACGCGGAGCAAGCCGGCCGCCCGGTTCTACGGGATACCCGCAGGAAGAAACCGCCAATTTTCAGGACATCTTCAGCCAGTGGTTCGGTCGCTCGCAAAACGCCGCGCAGCAGGCCCCGCAAAAAGGCACTGACCTCGAATACGGGCTCAACATCGATTTCTGGCAGGCGATCAAGGGGACGCAGGCCCGCCTCACGATCAGCCGCCATGAAGGCTGCACGATTTGCGCCGGCACAGGACAACGCAGTGGCAACAATACGCTGTGTCCGGAATGCAACGGCACGGGCAACGTGACGCAGATGGCCGGTGCGATGAAGTTCAGCCTCACCTGTCCAAAGTGCGAAGGCGGCGGACGGCTGCGGGGCCGCTGCTCCACGTGCCACGGCGACGGCCGCATCGCGAAAACCGAAACGGTGGACGTGCGCATCCCGGCGGGTGCGCAGCAGGGAGCGCGGCTCCGCGTCGCAGGCAAAGGCAACGCCGGAACGCATGGGGCCGCGGCCGGCGACCTCTACATCACAGTCCGCGTGGAGGAGCACCCGTTCTTCCGCCGCGAGGGCGACGACATCCACATCACGGTGCCGGTGCGCATTGATGAAGCGGGGCTGGGGACCAAGATCGAAGTCCCTACCATCGATGGACGGGCGCTGCTGAAAATTCCTCAAGGTACCGGCAACGGCCAGAAATTCCGGCTGCGGGAAAAAGGTGTCTCGCGCGGCGGCACGCGCGGCGACCAGATCGTGGAGATCTCACTGCTCGCCCCCGACGTGCGCGACGAGCGCAGCCGCGAACTGCTCAAAGAGTACGCCGAGCTGCACCCGGAAGACCCTCGAAGCGAGATCTGGAGTAAAGTCTAGAGATGGCAAAAGTGAAGCGAGCCTCCTTCATGATCTCGGCCGTCGCCGAGCAATACCAGCTCCATCCGCAGACGCTCAGAATGTATGAGCGGGAGGGGCTGCTGACCCCGTCGCGCAGTGAAGGCAACACGCGCCTCTACACACAGGAAGACGTCGAGCGCCTGGAAGTGATCCTCAAGCTGACCCGCGAACTCGGCGTCAACCTGGCTGGCGTAGAAATCATCCTCAACATGCGCGAGAAGATGGCGGAGATGCAGAATCAGATCGAGCAATTCGTCAAGAGCCTCAACACCGAAATCTCGCAGCGTTCCCGCCCGCTAGAGCAAGAGCAGACGCACACCACGCTCATGCCGATCATTGATGTGAAGCGGACGAAACGGAGCTAGCCGATGCTGGAATGGTTGAAAATCGTCCTCCCCATCGCTGCCGCAGCTATCGCGTGGCTTGTTAACGAGTGGCAGAAACGGAAGTGGGAGCAATATCAGCGCAAAGAGGCGAACTATAAGGAACTCCTCCATACGTTGAGAGGCTTCTACACCGGGGCAGCGAACGATCTTCAATTGAAGGAAGCGTTCCTTGACCAGCTGACTCAGTCTTGGCTCTATTGTCCGGACAACGTCATCACGCTCGGTTATCAATTCCTGGATACAGTTGGGGGGGCGAATGTTGACGCCATTAAGAAGGAAAGCATGGGCCGGTTTGTAGCAGCGATTCGCAAGGACCTGCTCTCGCAAGAGCTTGTCAAATCGACTAGCCTCTCCGCCAAAGACTTTGGGCACTACACGACAACTTAACCACCAGCCTTGAGGACCAGCGGTGAAACCTCCTACAAAACCGTTCGTGCTCTGCGTTGACAACTCGGGATACGAGGCTTCCCTCATTGCGGGCAAAGTGTACCTTATCCTCCCTGACGCGCGGGCCGCGAAGGACGACATGGTTCGGTTGATTGACGAAAGTGGCGAGGACTACTTGTTCCACAAAAGCCGCTTCGGGTTTGTTGATTTCTCTCCAGCCGTGCGGCGGCGGATTCTTGAGTTGCAGTCTACCGCGTAGTGTGTCAGCGCTTGGTACAACCGCTGGCAGGCGGAACCGCCTGCCCTACCCCTTTCGCCTGCGTTCAGGAGCGGGTCTCGTGATGCACTACACTGGGAATCGAACCATGAAAAAGTGGCTACTACTCGCGGCGTGCATCCTCCTCACCGGTTGCGAGGATGTATTGGTGCTGGAGAAACTTCCGCCTTTGCAGGACGACCGGTTGGTGGGGACTTGGGCGACCGCCGCCGACCCGGATGACATCGGGGTCATCGAGAAGAGCGGCGACGGGTACACGATGCGCTCCAGCAACCCGAATGGGGAGAGGGTGAAGCTGACGCTGGCGCGGGCGGGCTCGGTGGAGTTCGCGCAAGTGGAAGAAAAGTGCAGCAACCACGTGTTCTCCTTCACGGGGGACACGCGGACTTGCTACCGGATGGTGCGGATTGAGTTCGAGGGCGACGCGCTCACGTTCTGGCAACTTGATTTGGACAAGTTGCGGAATACCCCGAATTTGGATGTGCAATACAGGCTCGCTACGGCGCAACCGCGGCGTGGGGACAAGACTTCCTGTGCGCTGATCGACGCTCCGCTGCCGGAGGTGGTGGCTTTTCTCGCCGGCTATCCGATGGATGGCTACAAAGAAGGCGACCGCATGGTGCGGCGGAAATGACGGGAAAAGTTGCCATTGTCACGGGGTCCACTAAGGGGATTGGGTTGGCCATTGCGGAGCGGTTCGCCGCGGAAGGCGCGCGGGTGGTCACCACGGGGCGGAGCGGCGGATCGATTGCGCTCGACCTGCGCGAGTCGGATGCCGGGCAGCGGCTGGTCGATTACACGCTGGCGAAGTTCGGGCGCATCGATATCGTGGTCAACAATGCGGGGGCGACGAAGCGGGGGGACTTTCTGGACCTCACGGATGCCGACTTCGCGGACGGGTTCGCGCTGAAGTATTTCGGGGCGGTGCGGCTGACGCGCGCGGCTTGGCCGCATTTGAAGAGGTCGGGGGGATCGGTGCTGTTTATCTCCGGCTCGGGTGGGCGGACACCTGGGGCGCAGTTCACTATCGGGGGATCGGTCAACGCGGCGCTGCTGTCCTTAACGAAGGCTCTGGCGGAACTGGGTGTGAGCGATGGTGTGCAGGTGAACGCGGTCAATCCGGGGACGATTCGAACAGAGCGGATGAAGCTGCGGCTGAAGACTCCCCAAGAAGAAGCGGCGTTCGTGCGCGACTCGAAGGTGACCCGGATTGGCGAGGTCGGTGACATTGCCGCCCTGGCCGCTTTTATCGTGAGCGCCGAGGGGCGGTTCCTGCACGGGTCGCTGATTGATGCCGACGGCGGGGCCACGAAGACGATTTAGCCCGTACTACTTACGACTACCCCCAAACTTTCCTGAGAATACTTCCTCGGGTAGACCACTTATTTGTGTGGTTCGACTCATTGCCATGGTCCTGTACTTCTCTCTCCCCAGTTGGGCACAGGACCCTTCTGTCCTGAATCTGCGCGTGGTGCAGGGCGAAGGTACGGTGTCAGTAGTGTCCGGCTAACGCGCGACACGCCGACGGCAACTAACTGAAGAGTAGGCGGTTGAGGCCTCTTTTGAGTTGCCGCGATTTGAAATACCAGAAGACGAAACACGAGGCTGACACCATGAGGGATGAACCTTGGCCGCACCG
>CANFEY010000096.1 GCA_947446025.1 Bryobacterales bacterium | reverse complement strand
TCAGCCCTAGCCCTGTAACCCCATCGCTGTTTCACCTTCGAATCAAAGGCAGAGTCTTTCTGGGCTCTGCCTTTTTTCGTTTCTCGCAACAACTCTGTCTATAGCTTGCAGCAACTCGCCTTCGCCGACAAATGTTGTAGCGAAGACGGTTGCCAACGGCAATGGTGTCCGCAAGGACGCCGCTCAGGCTGTGAACTGGTATCGCAAGGCTGCTGAACAGGGACTTGCAGATGCGCAATCTAACCTGGGGGCGGAGTATTTCAAGGGAGTAGGCGTACCAAAGGACTTGGTCCTCTCCTAGCCTTGCGTGACGGGCGCTCCTGTGGTGAGCGCCGTGATTTCCGCCGGAGCCTTTGGGGCGCGCAGGGATTTCGCGCCGGGTTCGTGGCTGGAGATCTACGGGTCGAATTTCGCAGCTGGCCTGAAGCTGTGGGATGGTCCGGATTTTGACGGCTCGTCGGCTCCCGTGGTCTTGGATCGGGTCCGCGCCACGGTGAACGGCAAGGATGCGTTTACGTGGGTTGTGAGTCCTGGGCAGCTGAACGTGCAGGCTCCGGACAACGTGGGGACAGGTCCCATGAGCGTCACGGTGAGCAATTGCGATCAGACCAGTGCGCCCATCAACATCACGCAGCAGCGCGTTGCGCCGGGCATGTGGGCACCGCCGGCCTTTACCTCATCGGGCCGCCAGCTGTTGGGAGCCACAACGGCGGACGGCCGTACCTTTATTGGAAACATTGCGGGCCTTCAGTCACGCCCTGCGAGACCCGGTGAAATGGTGATCGCCTACGGGGTGGGCTTCGGCGCGACGAATCCAGTGGTCCCTGCGGGGCAGATAACGCCAGGGCTTGCACCGCTGGCGGACAGCTTCACGTTCACCATCGGCGGTGTGCCGATCGCCGGCAATGCGCTGGTGTATGCGGGGCTGGCTCCAGGATTCGTCGGCCTCTATCAGTTCAACGTGATCGTCCCAGATGTGCCGGATGGAGATCAGCCCGTAACGGTGCGCGTAGGTACCGCCACGGTGCCGCAAACCTTGTTCCTCAGCGTGAAGCGCTAGTACTTGACTTGGTTAACTATGTCGCATAGACTGTTGTTGACGGTCTATGGATTCCTCCGCACGCGGCACCATTTATCTCGCGATTGAGCAGCTGCAGCAGGCCTCGGCGCTGTTTTCGAGGCGCCGCTCGCAGCTGGCGTCCGCGGTTGGCTTGACCGAGGCGCAGTGGCGGGTGATGGAGGGCATCGCAACCGAGCACTTCATGCCTTCGCTGTTTGCACGCGAACAGGATCACACCGGCAGCGCGGTTTCGAAGCTCCTGCGGCAGCTTCTGGATAAGAAGCTGATTCGGGTCTCCATCTCCGCTGGTGATGCCCGGCAGCGCAGCTACGAGCTTACAGCGGCGGGTGTCAAGGTTATGGATAAGCTGCGCGAATTGCGCGCGGAAGCCATTGAAGATGTCTGGGCGGATCTGCCGCCTAAGGAACTGGCGGCGTTTAACACGTTTGCTGGAAAACTGATTGCCAGGCTGCGCTTGAAGGCTGCCGTGCAAAAATAGAGAGTTCACATGAATCTGAAAATCCTAATCCTACCCGGCGACGGGATCGGCACTGAAGTGACCCGCGCGGCCATGCAAGTGCTCGGCGCAGTCGCGAAGAAGTTTGGACACACGCTGGAGCTGAGCGAGGGCCTGCTGGGCGGCATCGCCATCCACAAGACGGGCACGCCGTTTCCCAAGGAAACCGAAGAGCTGGCGCTGAAGGCGGATGCCACCTTGATGGGCTCGGTGGGGCTGCCGGAGTTCGATACCGCGCCGCCGCTGGAGCGGCCTGAAGCGGGCTTGCTCGCGATCCGCCGCGTGCTGGATGTCTACGCGAATCTGCGGCCGGTGCGGACGTATCCCGAGCTGGTGGAATCGTCGCCGCTGAAGAATCATGTGGTGGAAGGCACCGACATGATCATCGTGCGCGAGCTGACGGGCGGGCTGTATTACGGCGAGCCGCGCGGCATCAGTGCGGAGCGCGGGTTCAATACCATGTCCTACACGCGCAAGGAAGTGGAGCGCGTAACGCACACGGCGTTCAAGCTGGCTCGCAATCGGCGCAAGCTGTTGACCAGCGTGGACAAGTCGAATGTGCTTGAGGTCTCGCAGTTCTGGCGTCAGGTGGTTGTAGATGTGGCCAAGCAGTATCCGGATGTGAAGCTGGAACATATGCTGGTGGACAACGCGGCGATGCAGATGGTGCTGCGGCCGACTCAGTTCGACGTGATGTTGACGGAGAACACGTTCGGCGACATTCTCTCCGACGTGGGCGGGATTCTGGCTGGGTCGATTGGGATGCTGCCTTCGGCGTCACTGGGCGAGACCAAGGGATTGTATGAGCCGGTACACGGTTCGGCTCCGGACATCGCGGGGCAGAACAAGGCGAATCCGCTGGGAGCAATCAGCTCGGTTGCCGCGATGCTCGAATACACGTTCGGGTTGATGAAGGAAGCTACGGCGGTGAATGAAGCTGTGGGCAAGGTTCTGGCGTCTGGGAAGGTGACGGCGGATCTACGGCCCAAGGGCAAGCCGGCGACGACGGAAGAAGTTGGTCAGGCTGTAAGCGAGGCTTTATAAATGGCACGGACAATCATCGAGAAGATTTGGGACAGTCACGTTGTGGCGCAGCAGGCGGGAGCTCCCGCGCTGCTGTTCATTGACTTGCACCTGGCGCATGAAGTGACCTCACCGCAGGCGTTTCAGGAGCTGCGCGACCGCGGGCTCAAGGTCCGGCGTCCGGACCTGACCATTGCGACGATGGACCACAGCACTCCGACGACGTCGCGGCATCTCCCGGTGCTCGATCCGAACGGCGCGGCGCAGCTCGCGCAGATGGAGAAGAACTGCGCGGACTTCGGCATCCGGCTCTACAACCGGATGAGCGATCACCAAGGCATCGTCCACGTGATCGGACCGGAGCAGGGGCTCACGCAGCCGGGCATGACGATCGTCTGCGGCGATAGCCACACGGCTACGCATGGGGCGTTCGGCGCGTTGGCGTTCGGCATCGGGACGAGCCAGGTTGGCCACGTTCTCGCCACGCAGTGTTTGCTGCAGCAGCCCTCGAAGTCATACGAGATCCGCGTGGACGGGCAGTTGAAGCCTGGGGTTGCGGCGAAGGATATCATCCTCGCCGTGATCGCGAAGATCGGCATTGGCGGCGGAACGGAGAGCGTGTTTGAATACACGGGCTCGGCCATTCGCGGGTTGTCGATGGAAGAACGCATGACGATTTGCAACATGTCGATCGAAGGCGGGGCGCGGGCTGGACTGGTCGCTCCGGATGACACGACGTATCAATACATGGCGGGTCGCGAATTTGCTCCGAAGGGCGCGGATTGGGATGCGGCGCTCGCTCGGTGGAAGCAGTTGCCCACGGATGAAGGCGCGATGTATGCGCACAGGCTGGTGCTGGACGCATCGGCGCTGGAGCCGATGGTGACGTTTGGAACGAATCCAGGCATGGGCATTCCGGTGTCGGGATCGATTCCCGATCCGGCGAATGTCTCGGACGCGGTGCAAAAGAGCGATCTCATTAAGGCCCTGAAGTACATGGATCTGCAACCAGGCAAGCCGATGGCGGGGCACAAGATCGACGTGGTGTTCGTGGGGAGCTGCACCAATTCGCGCATCAGCGATCTGCGCGCGGCGGCGGCGGTGATCAAGGGGCGCAAGGTGAGCCCGCATGTTCGCATGCTGGTGGTGCCGGGTTCGCAGCAAGTCAAGAAGCAGGCGGAAGCCGAAGGGCTCGACCAGATTTTCCGTGACGCGGGAGCCGATTTCCGCGAGGCGGGTTGCTCGATGTGCTTGGCGATGAATGGCGACGAATTGTCGCCGGGCCAGTACAGCGTGTCGACCAGCAATCGCAACTTTGAAGGCCGGCAGGGCAAGGGTGGACGCACGTTCCTGGCGAGCCCGCAGACGGCGGCGGCATCGGCGGTGATGGGCGTGGTTACGGACGTGAGGACTTTACTGTAGAGGGTTGTTCGAGCGTCTGTCAGTTCCCTTACGGTCGCTGTTCAGTGCTGTGTTGGAGTGCCCGGGTGCCAGCACTGAACAGCGACCGTAAGGGAGCTGACAGATGCTCATACCCCAAGGAAATCATATGAAATTCGCACAATTAGAAGGCAAGACGGTCGTAGTGGCGGTGGAGAATATCGACACCGACCAAATCATTCCGGCCCGATATCTGAAGTCGATCACCAAGGAAGGCCTCGGCGAGGGGCTGTTCCGCGACTGGCGCACGAACGATCCCGAGTTTCCGCTCAACAAGCCCGAGTCCAAAGACGCGCAGATTCTGGTCGCGGGAGACAACTTCGGCTGCGGCAGCTCGCGCGAGCATGCTCCGTGGGCGTTGACGCAGTACGGCTTCCGTGCCGTGGTCAGCACCAGCTTCGCGGACATCTTCAAGGGCAACTCGCTCAAGAACGGCCTGCTGCCGATCGTGGTGCCGGCGGACGTTCACAAGGAACTGCTCGCGTCGTCCGGCGCGGTGCTGCGAGTCGATCTCGCCAACGCAACGCTGCATTTGCCGAGCGGGAAGTCAGTGGTGTTTCCGATTGATCCGTTCTCGAAAGAGTGCCTGATGGAAGGCGTGGACGAATTGGGCTACATGCTGAAGCAGGACGCGGCGATCCAGGCGTTTGAGGCGAAGCGCGTGGGGTCAGTGAATACGCTGCAGTAAGTATGCAAGACCTGCAGCTCATCCGTCATCCTGCCGTGCTTGCTGAGATTCAGCGGCGGACGGTGGAGTTGCATTCAACATGGCCGGCGAGGAGCGCACTGGCTCGTTATTGCGAGCTTTGGCCGCCTCCAAGCCGGGCGGACGGGTCTTGGAACTTGGGACGGGCACGGGCGTGAGTACTGCCTGGCTTCTCGACGGGTTGGACTCCAGCGGTTCGTTGGTCACAGTGGATGTGGACGAGTCCTTCCAGCGTGTCGCGCGCGAGGAACTCGGCTCCGATCCACGCGTCGAGTTTGTCCTTGAGGATGGCGTTGCTTATCTACAACGCCAAGATCCGATGAGCTTCGATCTGGTGTTCGCTGACGCCATGGCGGGAAAGTATGATGGGCTGGAATCCGCATTGGCCGTGGTCAAGCCAGGCGGGTTCTACATCGTCGACGACATGCTACCGCAGCCGAATTGGCCGGACGGACATGCGACTCGAGTTGAGGAACTGCTTGCGCGAATGTCAAAGCTTGCTGGCTTTTCTATCGTGCCGATGGTCTGGGCAACGGGAGTTGTCGTAGTCGTCCGCCGTAGCGGTTTCGAGGGTTTCGGGGAGTGGAACTCAGCCGCGGACGACGAAGACTTTCGCAACTTGTGACCGGTCACAAGCGAGACTCCCCAAAAACTCCCTCCTATTCTGCCAGTTACGCCGGGTTCGACCGTCAAGTGAGCATGCAAGAGCGCATACTCTGCCCATGAGATCTTACATACGCCACGTGCTAGATGAGCGTCTAAGCCGGAGTGTCACGTCCGAGAAGGACAGCTCGGCGGGCTCCGGTGGCCGAGGGCAGGTTCGCAGGTCGATGTTGAACGAACTCGTGCGCCAGCGCGGCAAAGGCGATCGCTTCCTTCGCGTCCGGGTCGATGCCGAAGTCGGCGCTGGTGGTGAGCGAAACGGCGGGAAGTAGGGCTCGCAGGCGCTGCATCAGGTGCGTGTTGTGGATGCCGCCGCCGCTGGCGATGACTTCGGATTCGGGCGGGGCATGGGTCGCGATGGCGACGGCGATGGAGCGGACGGTGAACTCAGTGGCGGTGGCGATGAGGTCTTCAAGTGGCACGCCGGTGGCGATGAGGCCGGCGGCGAAATCCTGACCGAACTGCTCGCGGCCCGCGGTCTTGGGCGGGGCGAGTTTGAAGTAGGGGTCGCGCAGCATGCCGTCTAGCATCTTGGAATGGACCTGTGCGGCGCGCGCGATGTCGCCGGCTCGGTCGAAGGCGGCCTTGCCGTCCGTCATGCGGCGGACGAGCGCGTCGATCACCATGTTGCCTGGGCCGGTGTCGAAGGCAATGGTGGGCTTCTTTGCCTGAGTGAGGGGATGCACCACGCTGATGTTGGCGATGCCGCCAATGTTGAGTGCCACTCGGGTCTTGGTGCGGTGGCGGAAGAGAAGTTGATCGACATAGGGCACCAGCGGCGCTCCGCGGCCTCCCGCGGCGATGTCGCGTTCGCGGAAATTGGAGATGGTGCGGATGCCGGTGCGCTCGGCTACGATAGCTGGGTCGCCGATTTGGAAGGTGCTGGCGATGCGGTGCCCCAGGTATTCGATGGGCGCGCCTTCGTGAAAAATGGTCTGGCCGTGCATGCCGATGAGGTCGATCGATTTGAGCGGCACGCGGCGATGGCAGGTGGCGCGGATCGCGTCGGCGTAGAGTTCGCCCAGCAGAAAGTGCAGGCGCGCGATCACTGCGGTGTGCGTCATGCCGTTGGAGACACTGAGCAAGGCTTCGCGAACGGCGTTCGGATACGGCGTGGTTTTGAAGATCAGAGGTTGGATGCGGCCGCGCGCAATCTCCACCACCGCTACGTCGATTCCGTCGAGCGAGGTGCCGGACATGACTCCGCAAACTTTCAAAGTTTCTTGAGCTCCTGTTGGACTTCGTGCAAGAGCTGCAACGCCTCAATGGGGCGCAACTCGTCGATATTCACGCCTCGGATGCGGTCCACTACGTGCGGGTTCTTGGTCTCAAAGAGCTGGATTTGCACCGGCGCGGGGTTGGGCGACAATTCTTCGGTGACGGTGTGTTCGGCGGATTCATGCAAGGCCAGAATTTGTCGCGCCCGCACTACGACGCTCATGGGTAGCGCGGCTAAGCGCGCGACCTCGATGCCGTAGCTCTTGTCGGCGGCTCCGGGTTCTACTTTGCGCAGGAACAGGATTTGGTCGCCGGACTCTTTCACAGACACGTGCAAGTTGCGCACGCCTTCCAGCTGCGATTCGAGCGCCGTGAGTTCGTGATAATGGGTGGCGAACAGCGTCTTGGCTCCGATCTCGCGGTGGATGTGTTCGACGACGGCCCAGGCGAGCGAGAGTCCATCATAGGTCGCTGTGCCACGGCCGATTTCGTCGAGCACGATCAGGCTGCGCGGAGTGGCGGTATTCAAGATCACCGCGGTCTCCGTCATTTCCACCATGAACGTTGATCGGCCGCGCGCGAGGTTATCAGCAGCCCCGATGCGGGTAAATACACGGTCCACCATGGGTACTACGGCGCTTTCCGCCGGAACGTAAGAGCCCATTTGCGCCAGGATGGTCAGCAGCGCGGTCTGGCGAAGGTAGGTGGATTTGCCGCCCATGTTGGGTCCGGTGATGATGGCGATGAATTGCGATGTGGGATGAAAGTAGACGTCGTTGGCGATAAACCGTTGGGCGTCACGTTCGGCTAGTTTTTCGATGACGGGGTGGCGGCTGGCGATGACACGCATCTCGCCGGAGTCGGTAAATTGCGGGCGCGTGTAACGGCTCTCGACGGCGACGTCAGTGAGCGCCACGGTGACGTCGAGTTCAGCGACCGCGGCTGCGGTGGCTTTGATGCGCGCGGCTTCGGACGATGCGTGGACGCGCAGGGCCTCGAACATGGTCCGCTCGATGACGAGCATCTTCTCTTCGGCTTCCAGAATCTTGACTTCGAGCTCCTTGAGTTCGGGCGTGGTAAAGCGTTCGGCGTTGACCAGCGTCTGTTTGCGGTCGTAGTCGGCGGGCACCAGGTGCATGTTCGCCTTGGAGATTTCGATGTAGTAGCCGAAGACGTTGTTGAATCGGACCTTCAGTGAACTGATGCCAGTGCGGGTGCGTTCGCGTGTTTCGATTTGGGCTAGATACGTCTTTCCGTTGAGAGAAATATCACGCAGTTCATCGAGCGCGCTGTCGCAGCCGGGGCGGATGACGTTGCCGTCGGTGATGGAGACGGGCGGCTCGTCGGTAAGCGTGGTGAGGATGCGGTCGCGGACTTCGGCGACGTCGTCGAGTTGGTGGATGAGGTGTTGCAGGCGGGTGGATTTGGTTGTGGAGAGGCGGTGTTTAAGCGACGGGATGACGGCCAGCGATCGGGCGAGGGCGTGCAGGTCGCGGGGGCCAGCCGAAGAGAGCGAGACTTTCGAGAGCAGGCGTTCCAGGTCCAAAATGGAGCCGAGGTCTTTGGCCAGCTCGGCGCGCAGGATCGTGGCGGCGTGGAGTTCTTCGACGGCGTCGAGGCGTTGTTGGATTTCCTCCACGTTAATCGAAGGGGAAAGCAGGCGTCGGCGGAGAAGACGGCCTCCCATGCCTGTGCGGGTACGGTCGAGCACGTGCAGCAACGTCGAGTCCTTGGATTCTCCGGCGAAGAGCGGTTCGACGAGTTCCAGGTTGCGGACGGTGGTGGCGTCGAGCACCAGCGCGTTGGCTCGGTCATAGAACGCGGGGCGCTCCAAATGGTCGAGCGCGGTGCGCTGGGTTTCGCGCAGGTAATAGAGGATCGCGGAGGCCGCACCTGTGGCAAGCGGACGATTCTCCAAGCCGCAGCCGTCGAGCGAGAGCAGGTGGAAGTGATCGCACAGGCTGCGCGTAGCGTAGTCGGCTTCGAAGAGCCAGCCGTCGACGTCGGTCTTGAGGCAGGGAAGCGGAGTTGCGTTCCCGGCAGGCACAACAGCTTCGCGCGCGTTCAGCGTTTCTAGTGCCGCGGCCGCGTCGGCCAGGTCGACTTCGGTGGCTCGGAACTCGCCAGTGGAGATGTCGACATGGGCGATCCCAGCTCGGGTGCCCGCGGGCATGACGGCCGCGAGGTAGATGTTCTCATGCGACTTGAGCAGCTGCGCGTTCATCGCGGTGCCGGGCGTGACGATACGCGTGACCTCGCGGCGCACCAGCTTCTTCGCGGCGGAGGCTTCTTCGGTTTGATCGCAGACGGCGACGCGGTAGCCCTTCTGAATTAGCCGAGCGATGTAATTTTCGGCTGAGTGATAGGGCACGCCGCACATGGGTATGGCCTGGTCCTTCTCTTTATTCCGACTCGTCAGCGTGATCTCCAGTTCACGCGCGGCGGTGACGGCGTCGTCGAAGAAGAGCTCGTAGAAATCCCCCAGGCGGAAAAAGAGCAGGGCGCCGGGGACCTGCTGCTTAATGCCGTGGTATTGCCGCATGAGCGGCGTGGAGGACGGAGACGGGGCGTCGGACATGGGAGAGTCCCATTATGGCGCAGCGGTGGAGTTCCGCCAAGCTGCGCGGGCCGGAGTCCGGTTGATTAGCGAGTCACCCATTGATAGACAGCGACTAGAGCACCTATGAAGCCGGTGCCGTAAACCCACCAGTTGAAGAAGAATGGACGCGGGCGGCTTGTGCGTAGCAGCATGGCTTCAAGTCAGTAGTGTCCGGCTAACGCGCGACACGCCGACGGCAACTAACTGAAGAGTAGGCGGTTGAGGCCTCTTTTGAGTTGCCGCGATTTGAAATACCAGAAGACGAAACACGAGGCTGACACCATGAGGGATGAACCTTGGCCGCAC
>CANFEY010000095.1 GCA_947446025.1 Bryobacterales bacterium | reverse complement strand
GCCTCTACCAAATCCTACAGGTTGTCAGCGTCACCATTTTCGAGCGGACGCCCATTCTACAGGCCCTTCAGCTACAACATACCGGAGAAAAATCAGACCCATTTTTCAACCAGCTGAATCTGTTAGACTTATAGCCGGACACTACTGTTTTACGATATACTCAAAGCGCAAATGCGATTCTCAGTGGACGCGCACGCGATTGGCTGTCACCTGACTGGGAACGAAGTGTATATCCGCAACCTCCTCAAGGAGTTTGCCCGCCTCGACCAGGAAAGCAAAATCGTGGCCTACATCTCGAAGCCGCGCGCCCCGGAATACGTCCCGGAGCGCTTTGAGACCCGCTGGGTGTCCGAAAATCCCTACAAGCGTTTGGCCTGGGATCTCCCCAGGCACCTCGCGCAGGACAAGCCGGATCTTTTGCATGTGCAATACACCGGCCCTCTGCGCACTTCCATCCCGCTGGTCGTCACCATTCATGACGTGAGCTACCTGGAACTGCCCGAATACTTCACCCGCTTCCGCGCCGCGCAACTGAAGCTGACCGTAAAGCGAACAGTGGAGCGTGCCGCAAAAATCCTGACGCCCAGTGAGTTCTCAAAAGGGGCCATCGTACGCCACTACGGAATTGAGGAAAGCCGCGTAGTGGTGGTACCGAACGCCGTGTCTTCGCGCTTCCGCCCGATGGATCGCGCGGTGGCCCGTACCGCGGTGGAGACGCGCCTCGGCGTCAAAGGACCGTTCATACTCACCGTCGGCGACTTGCAGCCGCGCAAAAATCACCTCGGATTGCTCCAGGCGTTTGAGACAGTCATGCGCGCCAATCCGAAGCTGAAGCATCAGTTGGTATTCGTGGGCAAGGAAACCTGGTATTCCGGAAAACTGCACCAGGCCGTAGCTGCCTCCACCGTCGCTGACCGCGTACACTTCGCCGGATTCGTCGAAGACGCGGACCTGGTCAGCTTCTACGGTGCCTGCGATTTGTTCGTTTACCCGTCGTTCTACGAAGGCTTCGGGCTGCCCATCCTGGAAGCCATGGCCTGCGGCCGCGCCGTGGCGTGCTCCAATTCCACCGCTATGCCGGAAGTGGCCGATTCCGCGGGCCTCTTGTTTGATCCGAATGACGCAAGCGAAATGGCCCGCGCCATGAGTGACATCCTGCTGGATTCAGAGTTGCGCGCGCGCCTGGAACGCCTGGGCCAGCAGCACGCCGCGAGCTTCAGCTGGCAGAAGTCGGCGGCCAAAACCCTGAACGCTTATTATGAAGTGGCGGGCGTGGCCCAGCGATTAGACGTTGCCGTAAAAGCTGGAGTGGCTTAGGATGTGTTGCATGAAGTTTGTTCTCCTATTCACGGGTCTGCTGGCAAGTGCCGAAACGCTGCACTACAGCATCAACTGGCAAAGCGGCTTGAACCTGGGCGAGGCCACCCTGGGTGCGAACAAAAGCGACGCGTCCGGTGCGGAGTCCTGGAGCTTCGAGCTCATGCTCGACGCAGCAGTGCCCGGCTTCACCATCCGTGACGACTACAAGTCCAGCGCGGACGCGAAGTTTTGCTCCTCCGTGCTGGAGAAAACCGTCACCCGTGGAACGCGCAAGAGCGGAGAGAAAGTCACTTTCGATCAAGCCCGCAAATCCGTTAAGCGCGAAACCACCGGCGGCGGCCGCAGCGAAGCCCAGACATCGGGCGACTGCGCGCATGATGCCTTGGCCTTCCTGCAGTTCACGCGCCAGGAGTTGGCCCAAGGCCGCCTCGCCGCCAATCAGTCTGTCTACCTGGGTCCGAAGTACGACCTGCAGCTCACCTACACCGGCACCGAAACCATCCGCCGTGAGAACAAAGCGGTGGAGACAGACAAGGTCCGCGTGAGCGTACACGGCCCCAAGGCAGACACCACGTTTGAAATTTACTTCGCGCGCGATGAAGTGCGCACGCCCCTGCTCGCCAAGCTGCCGCTTGCACTGGGCACATTTACAGTGGAGCTGCTTCCGTAAGCGCCGTGCGCATCGCCTTCTTCTCTCCTCTGCCCCCCGCGCGCAGCGGAATCGCTGATTACTCCGAGGCTTTGCTCGCCCAACTGCGCGGCATGGCGGACGTGGAAACCTTCACCGCATTGGCCGACGCCTCCGCCTTCGACGTCGCCGTCTACCAGCTGGGCAACAATCCGTATCACACCTTCGCCTATGAAGCCGCCATGCGCCACCCCGGCATCGTGGTGCTGCATGAGGCCAATCTGCACCACCTGGTTGCCGAACTGACCATCAAGCGTGGTGATTGGGACGGCTACCTGCGCGAAGTCGAAATTGACGGCGGACCGGAGGCACTCGCCTACGCCAAGCGCTACGTGCAGCCCGTCCGCTGCGGACCCGACTACGAACTGCCGTTGCTCAAAAGCGTGCTGCAACGCGCCCGCGCCGTCATCGTTCATAGCGACGCTGTGGCCGAAGTCGTGCGCGGCCGCGGCTTCACCGGCCCGATCGCAAGAATCCCTCACGGAGCATGGGTTTACCAAGAAGGGACGGAGAACGTGGACGGCGCCGCCTATCGCGCCAAGCTAGGCGTCGCGAGTGACGCGCCTCTGTTCGGGGTCTTCGGATTCCTGAAACCCTACAAACGCATAGCCGAATCGCTGCGCGCCTTCAAGCGCATCGTCGCCGAACACCCCGAGGCGCGGATGATTCTAGTCGGGGAGGCGCACCCCGAAATGAAACTCGCGCTCACGCCGGAAGTCCGCCACATCGACTACGCGCCCATCGAAGACTTCAACGGCTACCTCGCCGCTTGCGACGCTGTGTTGAACCTGCGCTACCCCACCGTCGGCGAAACCTCGGGAACACTGCTCCGCGCGCTCGGCATGGGCAAGCCCGTGCTGGTCAGCGAAATCGGCAGCTTCCGCGAGTATCCCGACGAGTTGTGCCTGAAAGTGCCCGTCGATGCCAGCGAGGAAGAGCACATCTACGAGTATCTGAAGCTGCTCATCGAGCAGCCGGAGATTGGCCGCGCACTGGGCCAAAAGGCCCGCGAGTGGGTGCAGCGCGAATGCAGCTGGGAGCTGGCCGCGCGCAAGTACGCCGACTTCGCCCAAGCCGTAGCCAGCGGCACCGTGCCTATCGAAGCGCCCAAGCCCGAGGCGGTCGACGTGCCGGTGGAATACGTGCTCTCATGGACGCGCGAAGAAGACGGCTCGCGCAAATACGCCCAGACCCATTCCACACGTCTTAAGAAGACGCTCGACATCACCCCGCCCGGCGGCCCGCAAGACCGCGCGCTGGAGATGGGAGCCTACCTGCAGATCACCCCCGCGCTCAAGAGCAAGCTCGGCTACGACGAAGTCCGCGGCTGCTACTTCGGCACGTTGGGGAAGACCGACGCGCGCCACGTGGTCTCCGAAGACGGCGAAGAATTCGACTGCGCCATCGACCACTTCGACGCCGAGCGCGACCGCTTCCCCTACGAAGACGGCAGCTTCGCCACGGTACTGTGCTGTGAGCTCGTCGAACACCTGCCCACCGACCCCATGCACATGATGAGCGAGATCCACCGCATCCTGCGCCCCGGCGGTCACCTCGTCCTGACCACGCCCAACGTCGCGTCTCTGCGCGCGGTGGCCGGCATCCTGCAAGGCTTCCACCCGATGCTGTTCCCCGCCTACATCAAGCCCAACCCCGGCGGCGACCCCGATCCCCGCCACGCCCGCGAATACACGCCGCGCGAGATGCAGACCCTGTTCGAGAACTCCGGCTTCGACGTCACCCTGCTCGACACCGGCCCGTTCCTCTATGAACCCACGCCCGAGTTCGGCTGGGTGGATCACCTGCTCGACCAGTACATCCTCACCAAAGAACACCGCGGCGACGGCATCTACATCGTCGGGCGCAAGACGGGTCCGGTCAAAGAGCGTTACCCCGCCTGGTTGTATCAATGAGTCTTTGGACCCATCGCAAGCTGATCGTCTCCATGGTGCAGCGCGATATCCTCGCCCGCCATCGCGGCAGCTTCGGCGGAGCGTTGTGGGCGTTCCTCACGCCGCTGCTCTTGATGGCGACCTACTTCCTGGTGTTCGGCGTAGTCCTGAAAACGCGCTTCTCCTCTGACCCCAGCACCTCCGGCTACGTGTTCTACTTCCTAGCCGGCATGCTGCCGTGGCTCGCGTTCTCCGAAGCCGTTGGCCGCTCGCCCACCGTGATCCTGGAATACCGCACGTTCGTAAAGAAGCTGGTCTTCCCGCTCGAAACACTACCCGTGAACTTGGTGCTGTCAGGCCTGGTGACGGAGGCGTTCGGCTTGGCGATCTTCATCTCCGGCCTATTCATCGCCCGCGACGGCGTTCCGTCCTCCATCGTCTGGCTGCCCGTGTTGCTGGTGCCGCAGGTGCTCCTCACCGCCGGCATCGGCTGGCTGCTCGCGGCCACCGGAGCCTTCGTCCGCGACCTGGGCCAAGTCATCGGCTTCCTGCTGACGCTGTGGTTCTTCCTCACGCCCATCTGCTACGAAGAGCGCGCCGATCTTCCGCTGCTCGCGCTCAACCCCATCTACGTTCTGGTGCGCGGCTACCGAGACGTCCTGCTGCAAGGCGTCTCGCCATGGAACGCCGGCCTGGCGTGGCTGTGGGTAGGCTCCGCGGCGGTGGCACTCCTGGGCTACGCCTGGTTCCACCGCCTGCGGAAGAGTTTTGCGGATGTGGTCTAGACTGGATAAAGCATGGACGACGCGCAGCTCGAACAACTCTTGAAGGATGTCGAGTCCTACCGGAGCGAGAGAACCGAATCCCCCAAAGACCGCGACAAGATCGGCGATGCAATCTGCGCGTTCGCGAACGACATGCCGGGGTCCGGCGACTCCGGTGTGCTCTTCGTGGGCGCGAGGGATGATGGATCGTGCACGGGCCTGACGGTGACCGATCAAGTGCTCCAGACACTTCTCGACTTCCGCGCCGATGCCCGCATTCAGCCGATCCCATCGTTTGTCGTGGAAAAGCGTACAATTTACGGATGTGAGTTGGCCGTGGTGACAGTAGAACCGTCTCTCTCACCACCGGTCCGCTACAAGGGCCGCGTTTGCGTTCGCGTGGGTCCCCGCCATTCCTATGCGACGGCGGAACAAGAGGCGCGGCTCAGCGAACGCCGTCGCCATCGAGATATGCCCTTCGACGTGCGCCCCGTTTACGGCGCGGCGCTGGACGATTTGGATTTGGACTTCTTCCGCAAGCAATACCTGCCTGCGGCAGTGGACGCGGATGTCCTGGCGCAGAATCAACGGTCCATCGAACACCAGCTGGCGTCCCTGCGCTTCGTCACATTGGACGTTCCGCCAATTCCCACAGTTGCCGGAATTCTAGCCATCGGGAAAGACCCGGAACACTTCATCGGTGGAGCCGTCATCCAGTTCACACGATTTGATGGCCTGACACGCGCCGACCCAGTGCGTAATGAAAAACGAATCGCGGGTCCGCTTTCAGAAGTGCTCCGCCGAATCGACGAAGTCCTCGCTGCCCACCTCGCGGTTGAGGTTGACTTCACCTCAGGCCCGCTGGAGCAGCGCCGGTCCGACTATCCTCTCAGTGCGCTCCAGTAAATTGTTCGCAACGCTGTTATGCACCGGAACTACGAAGGAACCAACGCGCCGGTTCGAGTCTCCTGGTTCACGGACCGCGTCGAAATTACCAGTCCCGGCGGCCCTTTCGGTCACGTCTCAATTGAGAATTTCGGCAAGCCCGACGTCACCGACTACCGCAATCGGGCCGTTGCCGAGGTGCTGCACAACTTGGGATTCGTGCAGCGCTTCGGAGCCGGCATCGCGCTGACCCGCGGCGCGATGGAGAAAAACGGGAATCCTCCGCCGGAGTTCGGCGTGTATCCGGAGTACATTCAAGTTGTGCTGAGGCGGAAAGCATGAGGCCGCCGGTCATAGCGTTCTACAACTGCCAGGGCGGGGTGGGAACCACATCGCTGGTATACCACCTCGCTTGGATGCTTGCGGAATTGGGGGCCAGAGTAGTAGCGGTGGACCTCGATCCTCAAGCCGCGCTGACGGCTTCGCTACTTCCCGAAGCACTGCTGGAGACCATCTGGGAGCTAAGGAAGGCAGAGGTGGTTCGCTCCGTCCAGCCGACGGATACTTGGCCGGTCAGCGCCAACCTGGAACTACTGACCTGGGATGCGCGCCTGCCCCTGTTCGAGGAAATGTTCGCCAGCGGAGGCCAGGAAGCTTCTGCGTTTCGGCACATCCTGTCCAACCAAGAGTCAGATGTTGTGTTAGTCGATCTTGGTCCGAACCTCAGCGCAATCAACCGTGCCGCGCTGTCTTCCGCGGACTACGTAATCGTGCCCGTCGCCGCCGATCTTTTTGCCTTGCAGGGCCTAAGGAATGTGGGTGTGGCGGTGCGCAATTGGGGAATTGAGGCTCGCCCGCTCGGCTACGTGGTGCAGCAACGCGCCCTGCGTCTAGATCAACCGGCGAAGGACCCCGGGAAATGGGCGGCTGCGATTCCCAAGGAGTTCCGCAAGGCTGTCCTTGCCGGACTGGATACGGACTTGACCATGGGCTACGATCCTTATTGCCTTGCCGTGCTAAAGCACTATCATAGTCTGATGCCGATGGCGCACGCGGCACGCAAGCCTATGTTTCATCTGACGTTTGCCGACGGCGCGGTGGGTTCGCATTTTGATGCGGTGCAAAGCGTCGGTAAAGAATACAAGCAGCTTGCCAAACGAATTGCGGAAGGCGCGGGGCTTGAGGCCACCGCGCCCTAGGGCGCTACTTGTTGAACAACTTCTCAGCGGCGGGCCAGTTGACTACGTTCCACCAGTTGGCGATGTAGTCGGGGCGGCGGTTCTGATACTTCAGATAGTAGGCGTGCTCCCACACGTCGCAGCCTAGGACGGCGTGTTTGCCTTCCATCAGCGGGTTGTCCTGGTTGGGGGTGGACATGATGTCGACGCCGTCGGCGGTCTTGATCAGCCACGCCCAGCCGGAGCCGAAGCGGCCTACTCCGGCGGCGCTGAACTTGGTTTTGAAATCGTCGAAGCTGCCGAACTTGGCGTTGATCGCTTGCGCCAGGTTGCCGACGGGGCTGCCGCCTTGGCCGGGAGCCATGAGTTCCCAGAAGAGCGAGTGATTCCAGTGGCCGCCGCCGTTATTACGGACCGGTCCCTTGATCGCGTCCGGCACGATGGCGAGGTTGTTGGCGAGCAACTCTTCAATCGACTTGCCTGCCAACTCCGGCGCGTTGGCCAGCGCGTTGTTCAGGTTGGTCACGTAAGCCTGATGGTGCTTGCCGTGGTGGATCTCCATCGTCATTTTGTCGATGTGCGGTTCCAGCGCGTCGTGCGCGTAGGGCAGTGCGGATAGTGTGAAGGACATATGGGTATTCTCTCTTATATGGTGTTGCGTTCGTAGGCGTCGGCGAGGCGCAACATGTTGGCCTCGTCGAAATGTTTACTCAAGATCTGTAGGCCGACCGGCAAGCCCTCAGGCGTGTTGCCGCACGGGACACTCATGCAGGGGATACCGGTAAGGTCGCCGGTGACGGTGTAGATGTCGGCCAGGTAGATGGACGCGGGGTCATCCAACTTCTCGCCCAGCTTGAACGCAGGATGCGGGGAGACGGGGCCGACGATGGCGTCGACTTGTTCAAACGCCTGCGTGTAGTCGCGCGAGATGAGCGCTCGGACCTTTTGCGCTTTGATGTAGTACGCGTCGTAGTAGCCGTGGCTGAGGACGTAGGTGCCTAGCAGGATGCGGCGTTTGCACTCGGCTCCGAAGCCTTCATCGCGGGTGATGCGGTACATGTCGGTGAGCGAATTCGCCGCGGCGGCGCGGGTGGTGTAGCGGACTCCGTCGAAGCGGGAAAGATTGGCACTCGCCTCGGCGGTGCAGATGATGTAGTAGCACGCAACGGCGTAGGCGGTATGCGGAAGGTTGATCTCCTTCACCTCACAGCCGAGTTTGATCAGTTGCGCGATGGCTGCTTGGATGAGGTCGCCGGTTTCGGCGGGCAGGCCGTCCATCCATTCCTTGGGCACTCCGAGTTTCATGCCGCGCACGTTGCCATCCAGCGCCGCGATGTAATCGGCGACGGGAGCAGTGGCGGAGGTTGCGTCCATTTCGTCTTTTCCAGCGATCACTTGTAGGAGCCTTGCACTGTCGCGAACGTTTCGCGAAAAAGGGCCGATGTGGTCAAGGGAACTGGCGAAGGCGGTCAGGCCGTAGCGCGAAACACGTCCGTAGGTCGGCGTCACGCCGGTGATCCCGCAGAACGACGCTGGCTGGCGGATGGAGCCGCCGGTGTCCGAACCCAACGAAACGACGGCGGTATTCTGCGCAACCACGGCAGCTGATCCGCCGCTGGAGCCGCCGGGCACGCGGTCGAGCGCGACGGGGTTGCGCACGGGGCCGAAGGCGGAGTTTTCGTTGGAAGAACCCATGGCGAACTCGTCACAATTCGTCTTGCCGATGATGATGCCGCCAGCTTGTTCCAGGCGGATCACCGCCGTCGCGTCATAAGGCGGAATGTAATTCGCCAGCAGCTTCGACGCGCAGGTGGTGCGCAGTCCCTTGGTGACGATCACGTCCTTCACGGCGACGGGAACTCCTGCTAGCGGACCGGGATCTTCTCCGGCGGCGATCTTCGCATCCACGGCGCGCGCGGCGGCTAGCGCACGGTCCGGCGAAAACGTCAGGTAGGCGTTGGTCTTCGGATTTTCAGCTTCGGCGTAGGCCAGCGACTGTTTGGCGAGTTCTTCGGCGCTGAACTCCTTCTTCAGCAGGCCGGAGCGGATGGAGTCTATGGTGTGCGCGATCATCGTTCAATCACCAGCGGGACTTTGTAGTAACCTGCTCCCGCGTTGGGAGCGTTGGCAACGGCGTCGGCGTTCGAGAGCGACGGGCGCTCAATGTCTTCGCGCAGCGTAGCCGTGTCGGATGCTTCGTAGAGCACCTGCGTCATGGGCTCGACGTCTTTGGTGTCGAGTTCATTGAGCTTGTCAATGTGCGTGAGGATGCCGCTCATATCGTGAGCCATGTGGACCACTTCCTCGTCTGTGAGGGCGAGGCTGGCCAGCTCGGCTACGCGGCGGACGTCTTGTTCGGTAATCTTCATGCGAGTTTCTTTTTCGATTGCTGGTAGAGCAGCGACATCACGGGGTCGGCGATGCCGTCGGCGCGGGGAGCTTCGGCGGACTGAGGTCCGCGGCGTTTGAGCATGGGGCGGAAGTCGAGATCGGTGACCAGCGGCTCGCCTAGAATTTCGGTGAGGTTGCGCAGCAGGTGATGGCGCAGGGCGTAGAGTTGGCGTTGCCAGATCATGTCGCCGACCTCAATGATGAGCGTTCCTCGGACCAAGGCGGAGGCGAGCGTGTAGCGTTCGATCTTGGCTCCGGCGGCGAGTTTCCATGCGGCTTTGGCCCGATTTTCCGGGTTGTCTGAGCCGGCGGGCAGTTTCAATTTGCGGATGAGGCTGGCAGCGCGTTGCATGGAGGTCAGCGGACGTACGCCGGGGGAGTTTCGATTGTAGCGCGGGGGGGCCGCTCACGCCAAGGCTGGCGACGGGGTTGGAGGAAATGGGTTCGTTTGCGGGGGCGGAAGTGTCTGGATTCTCATCGGGTTCGGGGCCGGAAATGGGTTCGTTCGGCAATTCACTTCTCAGCGCTTTGAGGCGTTCGAATTCTTCGATGGCGCGGCGGTAGAGACGCTCGGCTTGGGATTGG
>CANFEY010000094.1 GCA_947446025.1 Bryobacterales bacterium | reverse complement strand
CGCTCCGGCCTAAACGCGCCCCGCAAGGCGGTTCGCAGGCCTACGCTCCCGCCACCCTCGCAAATCCTTCAAACTAAGGCCCATCCACCCTGTGGACTGGTCTACTTTCTCTCCGCCCCACTGGTCTAGTTTTACTCCGCCCTTGACACACCAGACTGTATAACTCGCCGCCACGCACCATCTCCATGGACACGGATGTGCCGGAGGGTACTTTCATCAGACCCACTGCACTATCCCCGACGAACTCGTAGTCCATGCGCAGCACTTCAAAGGTGGACGCGTCGTATTTGAGGGAGCCCTGGATCGCGGCGGCCTTCGAGCTCTTCCGAGGTACAAATCGGATCTCGTTCGCGCCTCCTCGTTTGAACTCAAACTCGACGGGGAATTGCTGCCAGAACAAGCGGCGTTGATGCAGCCGGATCATTTGATTGCGGAGTGCGATTCCCCGTTCAGCGGTGCTCAGGCCTGCGCGGCGGCGTTCGTCGTTCTCGAGCGACCTCACCAGGTCGGCGGGGCAAGGGCCCCCATTCTGGCTTAAACAACGATAGTAAGAACCGCCGTCCAATGGAATTCTCTCCATCAGGAGCGTCACTTCCGGGCCGATCGGCTTCCCACTCTTATCGAGAAGAACCCGATACTGCACCACCTGGTAAACGAATGGGACCTCAGCCATTCCCTCGTCCGGTGCCGACCAGGCGCGAAGAAGGGCCGCCTCCCGGTCGGCGATCCGGTGTACCGTCAATGGGAGACCATCATCAGCCGCCACTGCGGCCATCGCGCAAAGTAGAAAGGGGAGGAGCGCCGTGCCCATGCCCACCACGATACACCATCAAGCGATGGTTGTTCTCCTGCACGAACAAAAAACGGCGGCATGCGCCTTTCCCGCAGCGCGAGGCTAGTTGATCCCACCAGCGGCGGGAGGCGCGCCCTTGCCCTTTGCGCCGCCCTTACCTTGACCTCCAGCGGGACCGCCAGCAACGGGCAGAGCCAACGCGACCAGTTCCGCACCCTGGCCGTTCGTACCGTTTACCACAGCGACCAGGAACTGCCGGCCGTTGATCATGTAGGTCATGGTCCCGCCGGTCATCTGCGCGCCTAACGGCATCTCGTGAATGACGGCACCGGTCTTCTTGTCGATGAAGCGCAGGTCGTTGCTGCCCTCGATCAGCATGGTTTTCGTGATCAAAATCGGGGAGCGCGCCCCTCCGCCCCAGTTACTCGGATCGATTCCCGCGGCCTTCAACTGAGGATTGTTGAGAATGGCATCCGACGGCTTGCCGTTCGGGATCGTCCAGGCCGTGTCGCCTGTGTTCAAGTCGATCGCGGTGATGCGGCCGTACAGTCCCTTGAGCAGTGGAAGTCCCAATACAGTGGTGGCGCCACGGCCGCCGCCCGCGATGTACGGCATTTCCGATCGGGTGCCGCCAGGTTGTACGGAGGACACGTAGGGATTGCTCACCGATGGCACATAGACCATTCCGGTTTCGGTATCGGCCGATGCGCCCATCCAATTCGCGCCTCCTCCAGCGCCCGGCAATTGCAGCGTCGCTTGCCGGCCACCCTCAATCGCCACGATGGGGGGCGTAAAGAGCGGACCCAGCACAAATACTTCGGAAGCCGACAGCGCAGCCGCCTTGATCTCCGGCGTGTAGTCCGCCAGATCGTTCAACGTAACACCCTGCCGGTCGAAGGGTGCGGGTTTCGTGGGATGAGGCTGGGTGGGCGAATACCATTCGCCAGGAACATTGCCCTTCGCTACAGGACGCTCTTCAATCGGCCACAACGGCTTTCCGGTCACGCGATCAAACACAAACATATACGCTGTTTTGTTGACCTGCGCAACAGCCTTTACCTTCTGGCCGTTCTGCATGACATCCAGCAGCAGGGGCGGAGCGGGAATATCGTAGTCCCACAGCTCGTGGTGAATCAACTGGTAGTGCCACACCCGTTTCCCTGTTTTCACATCCAGGCAGACCAGGCTGTCGCCAAATAAGTTGTTGCCGGGCCGTTGGCCACCATACACGTCGCCGCTGGGGGATTCGACGGGCACGTAGATGTACCCTAACTCTTCGTCACCCGTGATTCCGCCCCATGATCCCGCATTGCCTGTGAACTTCCAGGAGTCTTGGCCACGCGAGTCCTTGCCCCACGTCTCGACGCCAAACTCGCCGGCTTGCGGAATCGTATGAAACGTCCAGAGCAGTTTCCCGGTGCGGACATCGTAGCCGCGGATGTAACCAGGCGTGTTCAGCAGCGTGGGCAGAGCGGTGCCGACCTTCAGCGATGCGCCGATTACAGCGACGTCTTTAATGATGGTGGGCGGCGTCGTGGCTCCGATGCTTCCGGGAACCACGGTAACGCGGTCGAGGTCCTTATAGAGGTCCACGTGGGCATCGGTGCCGAAGCTATTGACCGGAGCGCCGGTCTTCGCATTCAGCGCCACCAACTGATACCCGGGAGTGATGAAGAGGATGCGGTCATCGCCGCGGCCGTCGCTCCAATAGGAGAGGCCCCGGTTGACAGGCCGCACCTGACCGCGCTCCGCGGTGTCGTCGCCGTGATAGGTCCACAGCGTCTCGCCCGTCAGGGCATCGGCGGCGACCACGGTGCGCGAGGTTCCCACGGTCACATAGACCTTACCGCCAACCATCAAGGGAGTGACCTCCCACGCAGCCTGCGGCGTCGGACCAAAGTTCTGCGCCTTCCATCGCCACACCACCTGCAGGTTCTTGACGTTATCCCGCGTGATCTGGTCCAGCGGAGAATAACGGGTGCCCCAGGCGTCGCCGCCATTGACGCGCCATTCCGCATTCGCGGCGGGAACTCCCTGTTGTCCGCTAATCGGGAGCAGCGCAACTACGGTAGCGGCGGTGGCGGCCAACACCATCAGCGCCGACGTTTTGATACGGGTCATTTGAACTTCCTCCAAGGAATGGGGCATGGCAGCGGCTGAAAACCGGCACTCGAACCTTTAAAGAGTGTATGACCTGGAAGATGGGGACGCAAGCGCTCCGTTAACTTCTCGTCAAGCGGATCGGCATCAGCGAGGGAGTTCCCGTGACGAGGCCTCGGCTCCAGGCGGCTCACGGGACGGCTCCACCGGAATGCGCTCGTAACGCACTTCCAGCACGTCCAGGTCTTCTGTACCGCCCGGCGCTTGCAGCACAACGCTGTCTCCCTCTGCCGACTTCAGCAACGCGCGCCCCAGAGGAGAGACCCAACTGATGTGGTTGCGTTCAAGGTCGACTTCGTCGGCACCCACGATGCTCACCACGCGCTCCACTCCCGCGGCGTTGGCGTAGCGCACAGTTGCACCGAAGAATGCCCGCGTGGCCGCTTGCCCTTTTCTCGGGGCCTCCGGGTCCACAACTTCCGCGGCTTCGATGCGCTTCCTCAGAAAGCGAATCCGCCCATCGATCTGCCGCAGCCGCCGCTTGCCGTACTGATAGTCGGCGTTCTCACTGCGATCGCCGTTACTGGCCGCCCACTTCACCACCTCCGTCACGGCCGGGCGTTCCCTGGTGATCAGAAACTGGTGCTCGTCTTGTAAACGCCGTAGCCCGCTCGGCGTGATGTAGTTCTTGCCTGGCGTCGCGGTCGCGGGCGCGTCCGCTTTTGGTCTTCTTGTAAAGCCTTTTCGCATGACTCGGGGATTCGGGCAGCCATGCCGCCTATCTCCCGCGCTCGCCCCCGAAGGGAGGATACGTCTTCGGGTGTAACACCACTCGGTCAAGGAAGAAGTCTGTCAGTTGCGCCGCCATCTCGGCCATCTCTGGATGCTCGTCGAACACGTGCGGCACATTGGCGTAGGTGTGCAGTTCGCTCGGGACCTTGGCCGCGCGCAGCACTTCCAGCGTCTTCAGGCTGTTCTCCGGTGCCACTGTCGCATCCGCCAGGCCATGGTGCAATATTGTCGGCGGATAGCCCTCTTGCATGCGCAATCGGACGTTGGTTTCCTGGAGTGCCGCATCGTCGCTTCCCGCAGGCATCACAGCCTTGGACACCTGGGGCGCTGCATAGAAAGCCACGCACGCGGCCGCACCCAGGTCCTTCCGCGAGGCAGCGTACGTCGCCAGGTATCCACCCGCCGAATAGCCCACGACACCGACGCGGTCCACTCCCAGCCGGCTCATTTGCGTCTTCACCCACTGGAGCTGCGTCGCCGCATCCTCCACCTGGTTCAGCCATGTGACTCCCTGGCCCAGCCGGTACTGCGCCGTCACCGACACATATCCACGGGCCGTGATCGGCAGTACTCTCTGCGCGAGCGACTCCTTGTTCCCTCCCACGAACCCGCCTCCATGGAAATGCACCAGCGCCATGCGCTTCTCGGTCCCCGCCGGTGGCCGGTAGATGTCGGCGTGCAACTCGATGGCTCCGCCTTTGCCCGTCGTGACGTTCTTCTCCAACTTCACGTCAGCGGCGCGCGGCGCCTGTGCCCGGGCCGCCTGAGCTGTCCCCAGCAACGCAACGCCGCTCATTCCTAAGAGATCACGTCTTGCAATCTTCATCTTCTCTTCGTCCTTCCTGGGGCGCACATCTATAGCTTGAAGCATGATCGCGCGTCCTGCGATTGGGGGCAAGTGCCTGGGGAAATAAGCGTCGTCCTCTTCGAGCACGCGATGCATTATGCTCACTGGTGACGGGGCGAATATTCGGAGAATGGGCGAGCTTTTCAGCTTGGAAATACAGACTGAGGACCATGGTTGTTCCAGCTCACCGCACATGGTCGCTTTTCACCAGCCCGTCGACGATTTCAATGGTGCGATCGCAGCGATCGGCGATACGCGGGTCGTGCGTCACAATAAGAAACGTGGTGCCAAGTTCGCGGTTGAAACGCCGCATCAGCTCGAAAATCTCTTCAGAAGAATTCGTATCCAGATTCCCAGTTGGTTCGTCGGCGAGGACCAGCGGCGGGCGCCGAACCAAGGCGCGAGCGATCGCGACACGTTGTTGCTGCCCGCCAGACAGGTCAGTGGTCTTGAATTGGGCGCGATCCGATAGGCCCACGGATTGAAGCATCGCTTCTGCCCTTACTCGCATCTCTCTTGTGGCAATCCCACGGTCCGCCCACTCGGGTAGCATCACATTCTCCACCGCGGTGAAGGCCGGCAAAAGATGGTGGAACTGGAACACGAAACCGAGCGTTCGGGCGCGGAACGCGGTGAGCGCGCGTTCATCGAGGTTGGAGGTGTCCAGGCCGGCGAGAATGACGCGACCGGAGGTGGGGCGATCCAGCAGACCCACGATGTTGAGCAGTGTGCTTTTGCCAGAGCCCGAAGGGCCAATTAGGGCGGCAAATTCCCCTTGGTCCAGCATGAGGTCGACGCCCGCGAGCGCGCGGGTGCGGACGCGGTCGCCGTACTCGCGTATGACCTGCTGAACGGATAGGATTGGGTCAGCCACTGCGAATCGCTGTCGCGGGATCAAGGTTTGCGGCACGCCCCGCCGGGATAACCGCGGTAATCAGGCCGACGCCGGTGGCAAGCAATGTAGCACCGGCGAGTAGTTCGAGATCCACCTGTACCGGAAATCTGGGGAGGCCGTTCGGCCCGCTGGTCAAAGTTTCGAAGAGCAAAGAGAATATGACACCGAGGGCCGAACCCAAGAAGGAGCCGATGAGGCCGAGCACGCCACCCTGAATCAGAAAAATGGCCAGCACGCGGTTTGCCGGAGCACCGACGGCACGCAGGATCCCGATCTCACGGGATTTCTGCACCACGGAGACGATCAAAACGCTGGCGATGCCGAGTGCAACCGTGAGCACCACGCACACCTGGATCATGATTTTGGAACTGCTCTGCGCCGATAGGCCCGACAACAGCTGGGCATTCAGGGCCATCCAACTGTCCGCCAACAACCCGGTCTGAGACTGAATTTCGTTGGCGATCCTATCGGCATCGAAGACTTCCGCAACTTTCAGCTCTATCGTGGTCGCGCCGCCGGGCAAAGCGAACATCGACTGGGCGTGACGTAGAGACGTGATCACCCAAGTCTTGTCCACTGCCGCACTACCCAACGTAAAGACGCCGGAGATCTTCATGACCTCCTCGATCCCCTCGGTCGATGCCACCCGCACCTTGTCGCCGACCTCAACGCCGAGATCAGTGGCGAGCGTCGAACCGATTACGACACTATCTCCGCTGACGTCGAAGGTTCCTTGCACGATCTTCCGAGGGACGTTAATGATGGCCAGAAAGCGCTCGGGGTCCACGCCGCGAATAACGATGGGCAGGCGGGCATCGGCGCGGGTTGCGATTCCGGACCCGGTGACAGTCGGGCTTGCCGCTGTGACACCGGGGATACGCTCGGCATCTGCCATGACCACCGGCCATTGGTCGATGGAACGGAGGCGCTGGGAAGCAGGCTGGATCAGGCGTGCAATAGACCGCTGTGAGCTGGCTTCGACGAGGGGACGTGGCTCTTCCCGCGGCACGCGGATCGTGACATGTGGTTGCGAGCCGAGGGTCGTTTCGATCAGGGAGGACTGGAGTCCGTTAATGAGAGCGGATAGGAACACGATGACGCTAACGCCCACGGAGACGGCGGAGAGAATCAGGGCCGTTTGGCCACGAGCATCACGCATGTAGCGAAGCGCTACAAACCACTGGAATGGCATCAGCGGCCTCCCCGCTCAGTGCGAACGCGTTGCCCGGGGAGGAGCGTTTGATCGTCGGAGAGGACAATCTCGGCCCCTTGGTCTAACCCAGATTCAATTTCCGTGCGTCCTAGGCCGCGAATCCCCAGCTTCACGGATCGGCGCGCGATGAGCCCGTGCTAAATCACGAGTACCCACGGGTCCGGTGACGACACACCGCGGATCGCGTTACTCGGTACCGCAAGTACGTTTGATTTGGAGGCGACGGTCAGATCGACAGAAACGGTCATGTCCGGCTTTAGGAAGCCTGGAGGCTTTGGCACGCGAAGTCTAACCTGGACGCTGCCGCGCAGGGGATTGACGGAAGGCGCGATATAGCTCACTTCGGCTTCAAACGTCTGCCGAGGATAGGCGTCAGCGGAGGCGGAGGCCTTCTGGCCTACGCGGATCCAGGCAAGGTTCCGCTCGTCGGGTTCGATGGCAAGCTGCGTCTCTCCCTGTGCCGCCATTTCGATCAGCGTGGTGCCTGGCTGCACCGTAGAGCCGGGCTCAACCCTCCGGCTCAAGATGATGCCGTCTTGCGGTGCCACGATGCGGCTCTGCTGTCGACGCACCAAGGCAGCCGAGAGCTGCGCTTGGTTCTGAACCAGCGCACTAACGGCTATGCGGGAATCAGAACCGGCGGGCGTCGAGGCAGATTGTTGGACTTCAGCTGCCTTCTTCAGCGAGCTTGCAATCTCGACACTGTGCTGGGCCTCCTCCAAGTCAATGCGCGGGACGTCGCCGGAAGCGAAAAGCTTCTCTACCCGGGCAAGATTGACCTGCGCTCGGTCCAGATTTGCCGCCGCTTGGCGTGACGCTTCGGTTGTGACAATCTCGCCCACACTGCGGAGTTGTTCGACGCGGGCGTCGCCTTGACTCACGGCTGCAGCGGCCTGCGAGACCACCGCGTTCGCCTCGGCATCCTCTAGCTGCACAAGCAGGTCGCCGGCCTGGACGCGCTGACCTTCGACGACGTTGACCGACACCACACGTCCTGACGTCTGAGGGGAAACTTGGATGCGAGTCACAACCCACACGCGCCCGCTGGCGACCACATGTTGCTCAAGATCCGTCCTGGATCCAAGCTCAGTTGACACAATGGGCCCACGAGCCCGTAGAACTGCAATCACTCCAGCGATGAGAAACACTCCAATGGTGATCCATACGCTGGGGCGGAGGAACAGTGAGCGTAAGCGTGAGCCGGACGGGACGGGGGCCAAGGTGTTTGGGTCCGCATTCCGTGCGGGTGTGTCTGACGTCATTTGGATATCGTGATCACTTAGTTTCAATTATGGACGAAAGCTGGGCGCCCGACAGCTTGTTGACCGAAGCGAGGTCCCGATTCGCACTGCGAACCTACGGATGCAATGAGAATCCGGACGGCAAAGGTGCCGCAAGATGGATTTGTTCCCCGGTGACGGGGTGGGCGAATTTCAGATACTGCGCGTGCAGAAAATATCCTCCATCACCAGGGAGGCCGGGGAGATTTTCAAGAGGCTGGCCGGTGGGGCCGTACAGAGGATCGCCCAACAGGGGATGGCCGATGGACGCCAGATGGATTCGGATCTGATGCGGGCGCCCCGAATGCAGGCTGACCTCAAATGTTGTGGTGTCGGCAGTGCGTGCGATCACCTTTGCCGACGACCTCGATGGTTTACCACTCGAACTCGCGGCCCACACGGAACCGATGAGCGGGTGCGGCACGAGGCCGATGGGTGTGAGGATCTCGTAGGCGTCCTGCTCGGCAACGTCCTGCGCCAACGCGCGGTAGATTTTCTGAATCTTGGGCGTGTTCCAGTCCGGGAATAACTGTGCGGCCGCTTGCGGCGTTTTGGCGAAGAGGACGATGCCGGTGGTGGCCCGGCCCAAACGGTGGACGGGATTTGCGTTGGGGGTCCGCTGCTGCAGCAGGCGTAGGAGGGTGTTCTCCATGAAGCCGCCGCCCGGGAGTGTGGGGAGGCCACTGGGTTTGTTGACGGCCAACAGATGGGCGTCTTCGAACAGGATTTCGAAGTACCGCGGGGCGTCCGGTTCGGTCCACGGGGGACGGTTCCACACAAGCGCCTGGCCCAACGTGACCGCTTCGCTCCCGGTGGCGGGGATACCGTCGAGGGTAACTTCGCCGCTGTTCAGTTTTTGTTGCCAGGCTTGCCGGGTGGAGTGCGGGTAAAGGCTCGCCAAGTGGGAGAGCAGTATTTGTCCATCGTACTTGCTGCTGATGATTGTGGTGTAGGCGTAGCCCC
The DNA here is from genome assembly GCA_947446025.1 of Bryobacterales bacterium. Classification (GTDB taxonomy): domain Bacteria; phylum Acidobacteriota; class Terriglobia; order Bryobacterales; family Bryobacteraceae; genus Palsa-187. Next base: position 871 of record CANFEY010000094.1, on the reverse strand, counting down.
GGTTGAGCATCTAGTTTGAGTGTAAGCCCAGCGGAGTTCACCATTCGCGTGTTATCGCTCGTCCGCTTCTGTAAGCGCGCCTGGAGTATCGCCGATCGTGGCTTTGAGGCCGCGAATCAACTGAGCCTTCTCGGCGGCGGTCAGTTTAGCCTCGGGATGGAGTGGGACGTAGAACCACAGGGGCATTTCGCCTTTCTCCACTTCCTCGGCCGCATCTTTGGCGTCTTTCTGGGGGCGATTCCACTCGGAGAAGTTCAGCTTACTCCGCCCCTCCAACGTGTCACGCTCCGTGAGCCAGGACACGGGCGCAATGTTGGAATACCATGGGTACTGCGTTTCATTGCTGTGGCAATCAAAGCATGCTCGCTTGGCGAGGGCGCGTGTTTCCGGGGCATCCCAGGCTGGCTCCGATCGAAGGGGAGGATTCGTATGGTTTCTCCCATAGGGAATCAACTGAATCACGACCACCGCCACCCCCAATCCAATCGCAATTCGTCCCAACAGTTTCGGCATGGAAAGCTCCTTGGGACCTCGATGTTGCAATTGCACCGCCACTCAGTAGATGGGCCTGAACGGGCGTTTTGCCCCCAATGGTGTGTTTGCACGCAGCGTCATGTGGCGTCGGGGCGTCACAACATAGAAGGTGCGACAACGTTCTTCGTGAACTGGCAGCCCATACGGAGACGGCTTCTAAAGTGCTCACGAATGTAGGATATGGTCAACATCAGTAGTGTCCGGCTATAAGTCGAACAGATTCAGCTGGTTGAAAAATGGGTCTGATTTTTCTCCGGTATGTTGTAGCTGAAGGGCCTGTAGAATGGGCGTCCGCTCGAAAATGGTGACGCTGACAACCTGTAGGATTTGGTAGAGG
>CANFEY010000093.1 GCA_947446025.1 Bryobacterales bacterium | reverse complement strand
TCGCCAGCCTTCACCCGCGCTAGCACTCCGCTGCGCGCCAACTCTTTCTTGCTCAATACTGTTCTCCCCACCCGGCCTCCTTGGGAGGTCATCGTCAGGGGACACTTCTATCGAGGTCTCAAGGGGACATTATCAAAGTGGCGCAACACCGGAAAATGGCGTCAGACGCCGTTTGATTTCAGTAGCGGTTGATGGTGATCGTGCGCCAGGCGTAGTTGCCGGCCTTGTCGGTGGCGCGCACAGTGATGCGGTTGATTCCGCGCTGCAACGGGATGGTGGCGGACCAGTTGGTGGTGCCGGTGGCCGTGCCGGTGGGTCCCAGGCTATTGGTCCAGGTCACGCTTTCGAGGCCCCCCGCGTCCGCGGCTGTGCCGGAAATCACCCGCGATGGCGCAGTGGTGGAAATGGTCGTAGTGGACGGATTGGCAATCGTCAGCGCCGGGGCAGTGCGGTCCGATGGTACGGGTGTGGGTGTCGGCGTTGGCGTAGGGGTTGGTGCTGGCGTAGGGGTTGCCGGCGGCGTCGACCCCGCGGCGGCGTACAGCGTCAGAATCGCCTTGCGATCATCCGTCTGCAGCGACGTCGCCATGCGGTAGTAGGGATACATCACCGCATTCGGGTCATCCGAGTGCCCCAGCCCCAGCGCGTGCCCCAGCTCATGCAGCGCCACGCTGTAAAGGTCGATATTCGCACCCACGCGCCAAGCTTCATCGTTATCCAGGTGCATGTCGCCGGCGATCGGCTCCGGGTTCGGAGCCGCCGGATAAAACGTGTGCGCCAGCACGTTGCCGGGCCCATCGAAAGGATAGTTGTCGCCATGACTGCGCGCGCCGAACAACACGTGGACGGTTTTCGCCCCCGTGGCATTCGTCCCCGGAGCCCAGCGAATCGCCGCGATACGCGACCACTCGTTCATCGCCCGAACGATCTCGGCCTGCGCCTGCGCCAACGGCAGCTTCGCGGTCGGCGCTCCCCACACATAAGTCAGCGCCGCCGAACCCATTCCAGGACCATCCCAACCCGAGCCCACCGTCGCGATGTACTGCGCCAGCATGCCGTTCTCCGTCACCGCGCTGCCGCAGGGAATCACGGGCAGGCCCTGCACCAATTCGGGCGACGCCGGGAACACGTAGGCGACTTCGTCCTGCGCCGCCAGCCGGTTCAAGGGGTCTGCCGAACGCCCGCGGGCGCGTCGTTGCACAAGCAGCCGATTTGCGCCAATATCCGGATTCTCATGCAACGCCAGCCCCAGGCCCAGCACCACACGCCGAGCGTCGTTCATGTTCACATCCGGGTGGAACTCCACCACGAAATCGTCGCCCGAATCCGCCCCGATGAACGGGGAGAGTTTCAACGCCGGCTGCAGCGGTTCTGCAGAACTCACGCCCAAGCCGTTCAAATCGAGATCCCGCGGCGCTTGGATCATCACCGCGTTCTCCGCGATGTCCACCAGCACCTTCGCGCCCCGGGCCCGTAACCCGGAAAGCTGCTCCGCCGTGGGAGTTTCGGCGAATTGCACCACAAGGTGCCCGGAGGCAGTGGGCTCTAAGCCGCGCGCCTGCCGGGGATCCGTTTTGTCTTGCGGAATCGCCACCTTGTAGCGAGGCTGCGAGCTAGCCACATGCACCAGTCCCAATAGGAGCGCCCCTAGCAGGGCCGGTTTACGCATGGTTCTCTCTTCGACTCAGAAGAATCCGAATCAGAGTTTTCCGTTGAGATTTTCCCCAGTGTTTTCGCACTTAGTGGGAAGTAGTGGAACCGCTCTATGCTTAAGTGGACTATCTCCCTCGCCCTGGCCGCCAGTGTAGGCTATGCCGCCCCGTACTCCGCCCGTGTGATCGCCGGCAGCGGCTGGATTGGTGACAACGGACCCTCCCGCGACTCACTGATCTTCCAGGCCGAGGGCCTCGCGGCGGATCGCGATGGCAACCTCTACATCGCGGACGCTCAGGCGAACCGGGTGCGGCAGATTACTCCAGCCGGCGTCATACGGACCATTGCAGGCACCGGTGTCGCGGGTTATTCGGGCGACGGCGGTCCGGCCACCGCGGCTCAGTTGTCCGCGCCCTACGGGCTCGCCGTGGACAATGCGGGCAACCTCTTCATTGCAGACCTGGGCAATCGCCGCATCCGGCGGGTGGCGCGCGATGGGACCATTTCCACGGTGGCACCGGAGACCGTGTTCCGCGCGCCCCGCAATGTCGCCGTGGATGGCGCAGGCGTGCTCTACGTTTCGGATTTCGAAAGCGGTTCGGTGTATCGGATCGGCACCTCAGTGGCGGTGGTCGCGCTGTTGAAGTTCCCGGCGGGGTTGGCGCTGGACCGCTCGGGCACGCTGTACATCGGCGAGACGGGCACGCACCTGGTGCGCAAGCTCGAAAACGGAGTGGTGCGCACGGTAGCCACGGTACAGACGCCGACCGGGCTCGCCTTTGACGCGCAGGGCACGCTGCACGTAGCCGATGCGGCGGGCGGCGGGATCTTCCGCGTTCCCCTCACGGGCGCACGGCGGCTCCGCTGAGCATCGCGGCGCGCGACGTGGCAATCGCCGCAGGGGTGCTCTATTCCACTGACGGAAAGCTGGTGCGCAGTTCCACGGCCACCACCACGGCGGTGATCGCGGGGCGCGGTGATCCGGCGCACGGGGACAACGGGCCTGCCACAGAGGCTCGGCTGAGCCATCCCAGCGGGCTCGCGCTGGATGGGGCGGGCGTCCTCTACATCGCCGACCGCGACAATCACCGCATCCGCCGCCTGGACGCGCGCGGCATTCTCACCACTTACGCGGGCACCGGCCTGGCGGGCAACGCCGGCGACGGAGGATCGGCGGTGCTGGCGCAGCTCAATCAGCCCTCCGCTATCAGTTTGGATGAGGCGGGAAACCTTTACATCGCCGACCAGGGCAACGGGCGCATCCGGCGTGTGAGCCTCTCCGGGATTATCTCCGCCGCGGCGTCCATGCCGAAGCCCGCCGATATCTTTCCGGCCATCGGGACGGACCCGGCGATTCAGCCCACCTGCATCATCGCGGGCAAGGACGGCGTGCTCTACGCAATTGCAGGCGACCTGGTGTGGGGACTGACTCCTCCGCCTGATCCCGTGACTCTGATCTCCATCGTCAACGCCGCCAGCGGCAGCGGTCCGCTTGCGCCGGGGATGCTGGCTCGCGTGGAGGGCGTGGTCTGGTCACAGGTGCTGTTCGATGGGAGTTCGGGAGTTATGGTATCTGACACCGTTTTAGTGGTTCCGCCGGGAGTACAACCCGGTACGGTCCAGGTGGAGGTGCGCTCCAGCGGTACCGCGCTGCGCCTGGAAGCCACCGTTGCAGCGGCTTCGCCTGCACTATTTCTGGCGGTGAATGAGGATGGCTCGGTCAACGGTACCGAGCACCCGGCGGAGCGCGGCTCAGTGTTGGTGCTGTATGGCACGGGACAAGGTGTGGAGGCGAGCCCGGTGGATGTGCGCATTGGCGGCTACCAGTGCGAAGTGGTCTACAGCGGACCCGTAGCTGAGTATCCGGGCCTCTGGCAGGTGAACACTAGGGTGCCCGCAGGCTTTTTCGCGCCGGGGACGCACGGACTCACGGTCGCGGTGGGTAACGCGGTCAGCCCGGTGCTACAGGTGGACGTGAAGTAGGGCGGACTGCCAGTCCGCAGCGGATCGCCGATCCGCCTTACGCGAACAGCTCTTTGATCGGCCCGTACTGGCCTTCCTTGGCGAAAGGGATGTACTCATAGCCGCGCCCGAAAGGATCGTCGTAGCGGATGGTGGTCCAATCGATGCCGAGCGCCGAGTACATCGTGGCCTCGATATCCTCCGCCCACACGGTGCGGGCGCCGCCGACGCCGGAGCCTGCCCAGCCGAAGTTCGCGATGGTCGAGCCCGTTGCATTGGTCGCGCCGATGACTTTGCCGCCGCGCACGCCGCCGCCGGCCATGAAGACCGACTGGATGGCGTAGTGATCACGTCCCGCCGCGGCACTGATGCCAGGGGTGCGGCCGAACTCGCCCATCATCACGATCAGCGTTTCACTCAAGCGGCCGGAAGCCGCCAGGTCATCGAGCAAAGCGCCGAGCGCGTTATCGAGCTGGGAGGCCATTGCCGGAAGTACGTTGGCCTGGTAGATGTTCTGATGGTGATCCCAACTGCCGAAGTTGACTTGCACGAAGCGCACGCCCTGGTCGGCTGCGAGAGACTGTTTCGCCACTACCAGAGCGTTACCGAAAGCCGTGCCCGCGGTCCCGTTCCCGTAGCGCATGCTGTCTGCGAGAGTCACGTTGAAGGCGGCGTCCACCGTCGGGTTATACATCAACTCCCGTGCGGCACCGTAAAGCTTGTCCATGTCCTTGAGGTCGGAGCCGTAGGGAGCCGAAGACCGCATCGCGCCGTCGTACTGGCCCAGGCGGTTGTACATGTTGGTGAAGGTGGCCTGCCCGCTGGCGTTCGTGGTATTGGTGATGCTGGGCGCGCCGGTGCGGGGTGTTACCTGGAAGGGAGCGTAGGACGCGTTCAGGTAGCCTTGCCCAGATGCCCCGCCCGCGTTCAGCGCCACAAAGCCGGGGAACTTCTGGTTTGGTGTACGCTCGACTTCTTTTTCAAGCGCGACGATGCTGCCGACGTTGGGGGCGATATCGCCCAGCGCCGCGACGGGGCTGCGACCGATCTGCGCCCACGTCTGCGCCAGCGAGTGCACCAATGCGTGCGAGGTGACCGAGCGCACCAGCGCGACGTCTCCCAAATGCGCGCCGATTTTCGGCATCAGGCCCACAGGCCACGCGGTCCCGTTCACGCTGTTGGGTGCGAACGTATCGGGCGTGACACCGTTGGTGACCTTGAAGTCGAACGTGTCCACGTGGCTGACCGCGCCGGTGAGGTGGATGAAGATGACTTTCTTGGCCGACTTCTGCGTGACCATGCCGCTGTTGACCACGGGTCCGGTGGCCGCCTTGAGGCGCGGCAGCAGAAATGATCCCGTCAGTCCTGCGCCCGCCAGCTGGAAGAACGCGCGGCGGGAATAATCCGGGCGGTCCACGAAGGAGCGGAAGCGGTGCGGGTACTTGTGTCCGAACTCGACTGAGGAGTCCCGTTGCTGTTTCTTGTTAGTGATGAAGTTCATGGGGATCTCCCTTCCTAGTAGTTATAGATGAAATCGACTTTGTTATAGAGGCTCCACAACAAGTGGCGGCCTTCTTGGGTGCGCGCGATAGCGCCAGAGGCGCTGCGCAGGTTGGTGACGGCGGTATTCAGTTCGGTGGCGTTGGGGTAGCGCGAGAGCACTGTTAGGAAGAGTGTGTTGACGGCCTGGTCGTCAGGGAGGCGCAAGGCCGTGACCAGGATCGCAGTGGAAGCGGTGGAGTTTACGCGATTCGTGACGAAGGTGTCGTTCATCAGGGCGAGGGCTTGTGATAAGGAAGGATCGCCGCGGCGCGGCTGGTCGTCCCGGTTGCCGCGCAGGAAGGCGTTGAGGAACGCGGCAGGAGCACCGCCTTGGTTCGCGATTGGCTCCGGTAGCTGCATTGCCCAATTGATCGTCGCCGGGTTCCACGTGGTGCTGGTATAGGTGACCGGGATCTGCGAGGTTTGCACAATGGCGTCGTGCAATTCTTCGCTCCACAGGCGGCGGACCAGCTTGCGCGCAAAGAGGCGCTCATTGGTCTCCTTCCACTCTCCGTCGTAGCGCGACGAGAGTTGGTAGGCGCGGGAATTCACAATCTGCTTCATCAGCGTCTTGATGTCGTAATTGCTGTTGATAAAATTCTGCGCGAGCGCATTGAGCAGGCGCGGATGCGAGGCTTGCAGAGTGCAAGGCGTCGAAGGCGGGCAATCATTGGGAGGGTTGTCGGGATCAAGCCGCATGGGGTCCATCTGGTTCGACGGGGAGACGAGGCCGATTTCGAAGAAATACTCCCACATGTAGTTCACCATGGTGCGGGCGAACTGGAAGTCGGAGGTGACCTGGTCGGCCAGGAAGGCGCGGTAGTCCGAACCCACCGGCGGCTGCGCGCCGTTCAGGATGTAAGCGGGACGCACACGCGTCTGGGTGTTGACCGGACCACGCTGCGGTCGGTTGCCGGTTTGGGTGTTGAGAGAATAGTCGAGGCGGTAGTCGAAGCCTCCATTGCGGGCCAGCCCCACGGGCGTGTTGGGAGGCACGTCATTTTGTAGGCCCCAATACACCAGATTGTTGTTGGTGGGGTTATAGGACTGTTGCACCGTGAAAGTGTGCGACATGAACGAGGCCATCCCGTACGCCTCGGTCCGCGTCTTGGAGCGTCCCCACAGGCTTAACGAATCCAAATGCGCTCGCCCGTTGTGGCAAAGCAGGCAGTTCACGTGCGCCAAGCCGAGAAATGTTTCGGAGACCGCCGCAGCCTGTAAGTCGAAAATGTCCTGTATAGGCCCGCCGCCCATGCGGTATGCGGGGAGGAAACCGAGCTCGCCCTGTTGGTAGCTATTGAGGCCCGTCGCGGCGATCAATTCCTTGGCCATCTGGTTGTAGGGTTTGTTCCGCTGCAAGGAAGTTCGGATGAAGCTATTGAATGCGCTTACGCCCTGCGGGAACCGGTTGACGCCCAGGATGTTCGTGCTGCTGTTGTCGAGCAAATCCGCGAGCCAGATGGTCCACTTGTCGGTCCATTCGTTAGTGCTCACCAAACGGTCAACGAGCTTGGCGCGTTTATCCGGAGTCTGGTCCTCAAGGAACGCGAGCGTGGCCGCCATGGTGGGAACGCGACCGGTGAGGTCGAGCGTCACGCGGCGCACGAATTCGAAATCGTTGGTGGGCGGCGCGGGCGCGACCTTCTCCTCCGCCATTTTCTGGAAGATCCACTTATCGATGGTGCCGGCCGCCGGGTTCTGCAGCGCATCGGTGCGGCTGCCTCCGGGGGCTGAGGGCAAACCCGCCATGGCGTTGGTCTGCTCGGTCATCACCTTGGAGCTGTTGCCCAGTTTGCCGACGATGTCCTCGGTCAGGTGCGATGCCGCGTGGGTATTGCGCAAGGCTTCGATGAAGGAGTCGTGCTCGGGGCCGAAGAAGGAACAGATGGGATCGGCGACGGACATCTCGGCTGGCTCAAGGGTGGCCTCGTCCTGTCCGCGAAGAACAAGCATGCCCGCGCTGGCGATCAGCAGCCCGGTGGCTGCGGCTACAGAAAAACGATTCATACGTCAAATCCCCGCTCTGTGGAAAATTGCACTGCCCCTAGGTTAACACAGGAACGCTCCACTTGTTGCGCCTAAATATACTGAACTTCTTCCTCAAGCGCAACCCCGTAATTCTCTAGTACCAACGATTTAAGTACCTCCACCAAATGCCGTACCTGGGCTGCGGTACCTTCGCCGGAGTTGTAAATCAGGTTGGCGTGATAGTCGGCCACGCGGATGTCGCCGGCGAACATGCCCTTGGCTCCTACCTGCTCCAGAAAGTACGCGGAGGGGACTTTGCCTTCGCGGACTACCGATGCCGGGACCTGTTCGCGGGCGGCTGCGGGGAGTTCGGCGAGTAGCAGGTTCTTGAAGATGCTTCCGGCGCATTTGAGGGATGGCGGGTATTTTTCATTGCGAATCTGTAAGATACGGTCGGCCTCGGCGCGGAGTTGAGTTCGTTTTGTAATTTTTGATAGTCGAAGGGTTGCGCCCAGGATCACCCAGTCCTTGCGGCGCTTGAAGATGCTCTCGCGGTAGCGGAATTGGCAGTCCACGTTGCTAAGTTCGCACACGCGGGTGCCGTCGAAGTAGCGGACGGACTCGATAAACTCATGAATCGAATGGCCATAGGCACCGGCGTTGCCGTAGACCGCTCCGCCGACCCAGCCGGGGATGCCGGTCATGGCGTGGAGGCCTTCCAGACCGGCATCGATGCTGGCATCTACCAGATTCTGAAGGATTACTCCGGCTCCGGCGTAGATTCGCGGGCCGTCGATTTGGAGCTCGGCGGCTGTGTAGCGAATCACGGTGCCGGGGAAGCCTTCGTCGGAGGCAACCAGGTTGCTGCCACCGCCGATCAGCGTGTGCGGGGTGTGGGCGAGGGCTTCGGCCAGGGCTTCGGGGGTGTCCGCGTCGACCAGGCGAGCAGGTCCGCCCAGGCAGAAGCGGGTGTAGTCCTTGAGGTAAATGGTGTCTGACACCAATTAATTTCTCCACTCCCGCAGGCTGCGCGATGCCCACCCGATGCCGGTGACGATCAGGATCGTCATCACTCCGCCGAACACCACCGACGGCACCGTGCCCATCAAGCTGGCGGCGACGCCGGATTCCACCGCTCCCCACTGGTTCGAGCTGGTGATGAACAGCGCGTTGACCGCCGAAACCCGCCCGCGCAGGTGGCTGGGGGTGCGCATCTGGACCAGGCTGATGCGCAGCACCACGCTGATGGCGTCAAACACGCCCAGCAGGAACAGCGCCAGCAGCGACAGCAGGAAGTTCGACGACAGCGCGAACACTATCGTCGCCACCCCGAACGCGATGACCGAGCCTAGCAGCACGCGGCCCGCCTTGGCGATGGTCCCGAAGTGCGCCAGCGCCAACGACATGAGCGTGGCGCCCAGAGCCGGAGCCGCTTGCAGCCAGCCGAGCCCTTGCGCGCCGACGTGCAGGATTTCCTCGGCGAAGATCGGCATCAGCGCCGTTGCGCCGCCGAACAGCACGGCCAGCAGGTCCAGGCTCATGGCGGAGAGGATCACCTTCTCGCGCCAGACGAATTGCAGGCCTTCGACGAAGCCGCTCCATCCGGGCTGCGCGCGGGTATCTTCGGGGTGCGAGGGCACGTGGACGTTGAAGAAACAGAAGGCGGAGATGAGTGAGCAGATGGCTTGGCCGAAGTAGACGGGTTCGCTGCCCCAGGTGGCAATGATGATGCCCGCGATGGCGGGTCCGGTCATGGTGGCGAGTTCGCGCGCCGAGCCGTTCCAGGAAATCGCGTTGGTGAGATGCTCCATCGGCACGGTCTGCGGCAGCATGGAAGAGGTGACGGGCCACTGGAACGCGCGGGCAGTGGCGATGAGGAATAGGCAGCCGTAGATGGTCCAGATGCCGCGAAACTCGCCCGAAAGCGCGAGGACCAGTCCGACGGCGGCGGCCGAGAGCTGCGTGGTGACCACGGTGCGGCGGCGGTCATATCGGTCGGCGATGTGTCCGGCGACGAAAGTGAAAAGGAAGACCGGGATAACCTGCGCCAGCCCGACGTTGCCCAGGTCGAGCGCGGAGCGGGTCATGTGGTAGATGTCCCAGGCGACGACGACGCCAAGCATCTGTTGCCCGAGCATCGAGATCGACGCTCCGGCCATCAGGAATCGGTAGTTCCGCGATTGGAACGCGGCGTAGGCAGTCACTCTCTTCTAGTGTACTGGAGCAGGGAGCCTAGGCAGCAAGTTCCACGACCACAGCAGAGCGTTGACTCCACCCGACAGGCTTGATCTTATAGCGGCTGAGCGCCTCGATGACGTTGGCGGATACCACCTGTTCGCGGTCGTTCAGGACAGCGTACGCGCGCGACTCGGGCGACTGCGCGGTGTGTGTATCGTTCCATGCGTTGATGAAAGCCAGGGCAGTATCCCGCGTCGGTCGATTGATCGCCTGCGAAATCCGTTCCGGTTCCTTCCGTGACTTAGGAATTACAAAGTCAAAAAGATGATCATAGCCGCTGACTCCGGTGAATTTTGCCTTAGGGGTATAGCGCACGTCACTGGTGTCAAGCCATAGGACGACATCTTCCAAGAACAAACTTTCCACATATGGCTGCGCTAAATAGAACAAGTCAGTAGTGTCCGGCTAACGCGCGACACGCCGACGGCAACTAACTGAAGAGTAGGCGGTTGAGGCCTCTTTTGAGTTGCCGCGATTTGAAATACCAGAAGACGAAACACGAGGCTGACACCATGAGGGATGAACCTTGGCCGCAC
>CANFEY010000092.1 GCA_947446025.1 Bryobacterales bacterium | reverse complement strand
GCGCAAGGGCGCGGTGAAGATGCACACGCTGATCGACCTGCATGGCAACATCCCCGTGTTCGTGTGCGTTACCGACGGCAAAGTGCATGACGTGAACATCCTGGATCAGATCTCGCCAGAGGCCGGCGCCTTCTACGTGATGGATCGTAGGTATCTCGACTTTGAGCGCCTGTACCGGCTGACGCACGCCGCGGCGTTCTTCGTGACGCGCACCACGGTGTGGCAGCCGGCGGCGAAGTATTGTTTCACTTTGCGCATGAGCTGCGGGACGGAATCGCAGTGGAGAAAATTTCGACGGCGAGGTCGGGGGCCCCGCGGGCAAAGCCCTTGCTCTTGACCTCATCAACGCGCGCGGTTCGCACGAAACCCAGGTTGGGCGCGCGCACAGTGTGGTCTGCGAGGCGGAAGCCGGTCTCGGGCACTGAGCACCTTTCCTAGGTAGTGCATCTTTACGAACGTTGCCACCTGGATGGCAATACCCGCACTGATGCCGCCGTGTTCCAACCCGACCCACGATCTCGTGACGACTTCGCCTGATCGAGTTCCATCCACTCATCGCCGCGGGATGTTTGCTCAAATTCGACTGCCGTAATCATGGCCTGAAGTTACTTCAGCGTGATCTTCACTTCCGCGCCGTACAGCATGGTGCGGTCGTTGTCCTTGGCGGCCCATTTGAGGAGCGTTTTCAGGTCCGGCTGAACGCGCGCGTTGAAGAGTTGGCGGTCGTTGGCTAGGACGCGAATGGGTTGCGCGAAATCGAACTCGTCTGGAGAGAGCAGCAGCGTGAATGCTGTGACACCCTGGGTAGTCGCCTCGACGGTGTTGCCTTTACGGACCAGGTCTACGCGACCGGGTTTCTTTTCGCGGCTGAACTCGGTTTCGGTGTTGAGATCTTCCATCGCCCGCTCGCCAGGGGCGGGGCCGAACTGGTCGATTACCAGCCAATGCGCGCGGGCGTGGGCCAGGTCAGATGCCTCCCATGAGATGCGCGCGGGATGGGGTTGACGAGGATGCTGGGTGACGAACTTCTCGAAGGGGTCTTTCATCTGCGGCCACCAGCGGGTGTTGTGCTCGCCTTCGGGCTGCGGATGGTATTCGATGTCGACGCCGTTCTTCAGGAAGAAGCGCGTGTAGGGCTCGGTGTAACTGGTCGGGTATAAGCGATCCTTGCCGCCGTTGATCACGAACAGCGGCTTGTTGCGCAGGTTGCCGGGGTACACTTTCCCATCGTCGATTTCGTTGTTGCCGAGCACCATGATGTAACCGTTCAGCGGCAGGAAGCTGGCGTAGGGCGTGGTGTCGCGCATGGCGATCCAGTAGGCTCCGGTGCCGCCATCGGAGACGCCGGAGATGTGCACGCGGTTTTCGTGGATGTTATAGGTGCGCTTGAGCGAATCGACGATGGTGGCGAGGCTCAGGACTTGATCGTCGCTCCACCAGCCGGCGGCGTCCCAGGCGTAGGGGAGCACGTAGATTTGCTCAGAGTTGCCGGCGAGCTGGCCGATTTCGCCGTTGCCTCGGGGCTGATTGTCGCTGCGCCCGCCGACGCCGCCGTGGAGTTGGAAGCGGACCTGGTATTTCTTGGCGGGATCGTAGTTCGCGGGGACGTTGATGGAGTAGAAATGGTCGATGTTGTTGACGCGGACCTTGGCGGGCACGACGCCGGTCTTCTGCGCGGTGTAAGCGCGGCCTTTCTTGAGGCGGGCGAACGCGTCGTCGAATGTGATCTTGGATTTCTCGATGTCGCTGGCAGCTCGGGCGGCGGAGGCGGGGGAGTCGGCGGCAAAGAATTTTTGGAATGCGGCGTCGGGGGATTGGGCGAGGGCGGCGAGGGCGGTGAGTGTGAGGAGCGCCAGTTTCATGGAGCCAGTATATCTTGTGCATGTGTTTCAAAGAGCGCCGCTTTGAACCGGCTAGGCGAATACTACGACGTAACCAGCCGACTAAAGGTGCCTCTCCGGGAGTAGACCTGAGCGACCTCTCCGTGAATTGACTCGATTCGGTCGCTTGCTGGTTGGAGAGTAGAGCCGACCCAAGCGTCGTCTTTAAAGCGGACGACCACGACCTCGCGTTCGGTGAGGATATCTTCGATCAGCTCGATGGCCCGCTGCACGATGTTTGCTTTGGTAGCCGACTCCTCATCTTCCAGCCATGCACTTTCGTGGCAGTGCCAGCGGTCGAAGCCGATGGTCGCTTCCTCGCATTCCGTCAAAATCCATAGGGCACGGTCGGTTTCCGGTTGGGGGATTTTGAATACGAATGTCTCGCCCCTCGTTGGCCTCGTCTTCCGTTGCCTCAGCGAATTGATGCCACGACGGAAAACGTTCCAGCAAGCCCCTGTATAGGATAAGGCCAGCCTATTCAGGAGTGCCTCGTCGACCATCTTCAAATTCTAACTGCGGTGGGCGCCGCGCGCTCGCTGTTACGTGAGTTGTCAAGGATTACTTTACAACTGAAATTGCTTGTAAGATGTTCCTGTGATTGCTGTTGAGTGCCTATCCGCTTCCTTGCGAGCGCGGTTCAATGCTGGCATCGTAGATGCTGCGTACAGCGTTGAGGCAGCGGATGAGGTCCCCGGGTACGAGAGCCGGAATGACGGCTTCGACCAGCTTACGTTCATCGAGCAGTTGGGCGCGCATCACTCCAGCAAGGGCGCCACAAGAAATCGGCGGCGTGATCCACACCCCATCGCGCAGTACCGCGATGTTGGCGATCGTGGTTTCCGTCGCCTCGCCGCGCTCGTTGAGTAGGATCGCATCGGCATTCGGGGGGAGGCCGACGCGGGCGGTGTCGTAGAGGGACCGGGCGGTGGTTTTGTGGCGGAGCATGGGGTCGGCGCTGTTCACTCGGGTCGGGGCCAGAACCAAGCGGGTGATTTGGTTGGTCGGCATGGGCTTCACTTGCAGCTCATGGGAGCCGTCGCGGGCCAAAAGCAGCCGAAACACTACGGACTCTTTCTGTTTTATCGCCTCCCGCTTGATCGCCGCCCGCAGCTCCGCCGAATGGCATAGAAAGCCCAAAATTTGGGCGGAATTCGCGATCCTTGCGAGGTGCCGGTCGAGCAGCGGGATCGCTCCTCCGGCCTCAACCCGCATCGTTTCCAAGAGTTCCATGCTCACGTGTTATCTTGACATAATGAGCCAAAATCTAGAGATAGTCTTACAGGCCGCGGGCAACGCGGTGACGATGCTGCGGAATTCGCAGGTCGGAGCCTATGTGTACCCGGTGGTGCCTTCCGAATACGACAACTGGCGCGACGAGCAGCGTGCGTGGCGCGATTCCGCCGTCCTTTTTGACCAGTCGCACCACATGGTGGACATCTACATTGAAGGCCCGGACGCCGTCAAGCTGATGAGCGATCTGGCGATCAACACCTTCAAGAATTTTCCCATCGAACGCGCCAAGCAGTTCGTGCCTTGCAGCTGGAGCGGACACGTCATCGGTGACGGCATCCTGTTCCACTTGGAAGAGAACAAAGTGGTGTTCGTGGGCCGCGCGCCTTCGGCCAACTGGATTCAGTATCACGCCGCCGTTGGCAAGTACAACGTTCAGGTGACCAAGGACGACCGCTCGCCGGGCCGCACTAAGGGCAAGGCTGTGACGCGCAAGGTGTACCGGTTCCAGATTCAGGGACCGAACGCGGAGAAGGTGATCACCAAGTTGAACGGTGGACCGTTCCCCGACATCAAGTTCTTCCACATGAACTACATCAAGATCGCGGGCCGCACGGTTCGCGCTCTGCGCCACGGCATGGCGGGCGCTCCTGGCCTCGAAATCTGGGGACCGTATGAGGAAGGTGAAGAGATCCGTGAGGCGATTGTCGCCGCGGGTGCCGAATTCGGCCTGGTGCAGGTTGGTTCGCGCGCGTATCCTTCCAACACGCTGGAGTCTGGTTGGATTCCTTCGCCGCTGCCGGCCGTGTACACGGGCGACGCCAAGATGAAGGCGTATCGCGAATGGTTGCCGGCTGCGAGCTACGAAGCCACGGGTTCGCTGGCGGGTAGCTTCGTTTCGAGCAACATCGAAGACTACTACACCACTCCTTACGAGCTCGGCTACGGTCCGTTCGTGAAGTACGATCACGACTTCATCGGTCGCGATTCGCTGGAGAAAATGAAGGACCAGCCGCATCGCCGCAAGGTGACGTTGGCTTGGAACGCCGACGATCTGGGCGAAATCTTCAAGAGCATGCTGGTCCCTGGCGAGCAGAGCTACAAATTCTTCGATCTGCCGCTGGCCAACTACGGCTCGGCGAGCTACGACAAGGTGATGGACAAGAGCGGCAAGACGGCCGGTCTCTCGATGTTCACGGGCTATAGCTACAATGAGCGCTCGGGTCTGTCGCTGGGCTTCGTCGATCCGAACATCGCCGACGGCACCGAACTGACGCTGCTGTGGGGCGAGGAGAACGGTGGCACGAAAAAGACCACCGTGGAACGCCACAAGCAGAAGGAAGTGCGCGTGGTGGTCTGCCAGGTCCCGTATTCCGCTGTTGTTCGCGCAAGCTACGCCGAAGGCTGGCGGACCGGCGCGGTGAAGCTGTAATTTTCCCGGATCCCATGAAGCGAGTCGTGGTGTTGGATAACTACGACTCGTTCACCTGGAATCTGGTGCATGCGTTAGAGGCGGCGGGCGGTAGCTGTGTGGTCTACCGCTCGGACCGCGTTACCGTGGGTGAAGTGGAAGCTGTAAAGCCACACGCGATTGTTCTCTCCCCTGGCCCGTTCGGGCCGCAGCAGACCGGCATTTGCGCCGAGGTAGTGAAATCCCTGAATGTTCCGATGCTCGGAGTGTGCCTGGGCATGCAGGTGATCGCTACGGTGGCGGGCGCGCGGGTGGTGGCGTCTGGAAGGCCGGTGCATGGGAAGGCCTCGGCGATCCGGCATGATGGGCGCGGCGTACTGCACGGATTGCCGAATCCGTTCGCTGCGGCGCGGTATCACTCGCTGGTGGTGGATCCGGCCAGCATGCCAGCGGGGCTCGAAGCGACGTCGTGGACCGAGGATGGGACCATCATGGGATGCAGGATGCTCGGGCGTCCTATCGAAGGAGTGCTCTTTCACCCCGAATCTTTCTTGACCGAACAGGGTCCGCTGGTAATCCGGAATTTTCTGGAGATCGGGAGTTATGGTGTCTGACACCGATCTTTTTTACCGGAGCGATGGTCGGGAGCGGGGGTTTGACTTGCTGGAGCAGTTCTGGCGAGGCCAGCAGGAGCGCATCCATGGGTTCATCTCCTATGACATGGCGGCAGAGCTGGAGGACATCGGCCCTCTTCCTCCCGACGATTCCGAGTTCCCGCACATCTACTTCACGGCGCAACCGTCGAACGAGCTACTGAGCCGCGCGCGGAAGCAAGCGGTCCCGACAAGTCACCTGGCCCGCCCCCAATTCGAAGCCTCCGTCGCCCGCATCGTCGCCCGCATTTACGCCGGCGACATCTTCCAAACCAACCTGTGCCGGTGCCTCGAAGCGCCTCTCGAACCCGGGACCGAATGGGACCTGTTCCAGCGGATGCGCGCCATTAGCCCCGCGCGCTACGAAAACTTCATCCGCATCGATGACCACCGCACGCTCTTCTCCATCAGCCCCGAACTGTTCCTGCGCGTCCGCGACTGCGTGGTGGAATCCGCTCCTATCAAGGGCACGCGCCCGCGCGGTTCGACAGCGGTACAAGACGCCGCGCTTGCAGACGAGCTTCTGGCCAGCGAAAAAGACCGGGCGGAACTCGCGATGATCGTCGACGTGGTGCGCAACGACCTTTCGCGCGTCTGCGATGAAGTCCGAGTGACCGAACACGCCAAGCTGATGACGCTGCCCACCGTGCATCACAGCTACTCCACCGTGCAAGGCAAGCTCCGCACGGGGCCCATCGACCTGCTGCGCGCTGCCTTCCCCGCGGCCTCTATCAGTGGAGCTCCGAAAATCGAAGCCATGCGCGTCGCCCTGCGCGAAGAGGGCCGCATGCGCGGACCCTGCATGGGCGCGATCGGCTGGATCGACCCCAACGGTGACATGGAATTTTCCGTCGCTATCCGCACTGCCTACACCGAGAACGGACGCGTGCGTTACTACGCAGGCTGCGGCATCACGGCCGATTCAGTCCCGACCGAAGAATGGGACGAAAGCTGCCACAAAGCAGCCGCCTTCCTCCGCGCGCTAGAGTGAAGGAATGAGATCCCTTGTCGTGATCGCTCTCCTTTCCCTTGTCCCCGTTCTAGCGCAGAATGGAGAACCCCGCGCGGGAACTCTGAAGACCAAAGTCGATCCGGGCAGAGCGGGAGTTTTCATCGACGGCAAGTACGTCGGCTCCGCCGCGAACTTTAAGCGGGCGCGCAGCTTCAATCTCAACGCTGGGGAGCACGAGGTGACGCTCGTCGATCCGCGATACGAAGAACTCAAGACCAAGGTCACCATCCGCGCTGGTGAGACGGTGACGCTGTCCGAGAAGTTGAAGAAGCTGCCCACGCCTCAGGGGCCTTTCGGCAGGATCCGCGCCGTGGGCTTTGACAAGTTCGCCGCCGTCTACCTGAACGGCAAGTTCTACGCGCATGCGGATGAACTCAGCAACTTCGCTCAGGGTCTGCTGATTCAGCCGGGCGAGTACGCGCTGCGCGTAGAATCGATGACCGGCGCTCCGGTTCATGAAGAGAAGGTCAAGGTGGAGGCAGGCAAAGTCACGCTTGTAAAAAAACGCTGAGCTAGCGCGAGATGTGGCGGCGCATGTTCTCGAGCGATTCCTGCATCTCCGCGGATTCGCGCCACGGCGTCGGATCGGCGGTCTGCAGCGGATGCGCGATTTCGGCGAACAGCGGCACCAGTTCCGGATCGCGCCAGCCACGCTTGGCTTCTTCCTGCATCATCGAGATGGCTTGGTCGTGTGAGAAGGCTGGTTTGTAGGGACGTGCGGTGGTCAGCGCGTCGTAGATATCGGCCACTTGCATGATGCGTGCCAGCAGAGGGATTTCCTCGCCGCGCAGACCGTCCGGGTAACCTGTTCCGTCCCAGCGCTCATGATGGCTGCGGATGATGGGCAGCACCGGAGCCAGCGATTTCATGGGACGGCAAATTTCTTCACCGCGCACCGTGTGTTGCCGCATGACTTCCCATTCCTGGTCCGTGAGCAGGCCGCGCTTGAAGAGAATGCTGTCTGGAATGCTGATCTTGCCGATGTCGTGCAGATAGCCGCCGCGGAAGAGCGTCAGCTGATCCGCCTTCGACAACCCGAGAGCGCGCGCCAGCCCCATGCCGTACGCAGCCAGACGTTCACAATGTTGCCCGGTGTAGCGGTCGCGATGTTCCACCGCCTGCGCCAGAGCGAACAGAATAGTCTCGGCTTCTTCCAGCGAATCGATTAGCGCTTTGTTGCGCAACATGGTGCGGACACGCACTCGCACCAGGGAAGGCTTTAACGGACGGATCAGAAATTCATCCGCGCCGGATTCGAGGCCGGCTACTTCGTTCTCCACGCCCTGCACGCCCGTGGTCATCAGGATCGGGATCAACTGGGTGCGCCGGTCCGCCTTGAGCATGCCGCAGAATTCAATGCCGCTCATCTCCGACATGACCAAGTCGGCCATGACCAGGTCGATCTTTTCGGATTCCAGCATCGCGAACGCCTCAGACGGGCGCGCGGCTTCGAGGATCTTATAGTTGGTGGCCTTCAGGATGCCCTTGAGCAGGCGGCGATTCAATTCCAGGCCGTCGACGATCAGGATGGTGGGAGCGTCCAGCGCATCTTCCAGCGCGCTCTCCCAAGTGGACGCGGCGCTGATGCGGGACAGGCCGCCGGTCCACCGCGCGAGCCCCTGCGGTTCCGCGGGTGACTTCACCAGAACCGGGCCCCGCGGAGCTAGTGCGGTATTGATGCTTTCCGTCTTTACTTCCATGACCTTCAACTAAGGGTTCTATCGGCCAGGGATGCCAGGTAGTTTAGGGCGATCTTTAGTAGTACGATCAGCGTTTCGTACTAAGGTCCCCCCAAGTGCGGGTACACTGAAAGATTCCATGGACCAAACTGTACATCCTGCCCGAGCCATTGACGGCATCGTCACTTTGCCCGGCGACAAATCGATTTCGCACCGCTACGGCATGATCGCCGCCATCGCCGAGGGCCGTTCCGCGATCGCCAACTACGCCACCGGAGCGGACTGCCAATCCACGCTCGCATGCATGCAAGCGCTGGGCGCAAAGGTGGAGCGCCAGGCCGACGGCGTGACCGTCATCGAAGGCGGCGCGCTGCGCGAACCGGCGGGGGACCTGGACGCCGGCAACTCCGGTACCATTACGCGCATGTTGACCGGCATCCTGGCAGGGCAGGCTTTCGATTCGCGCATCGTCGGCGATGAGTCCGTCTCTGGCCGCCCGGTGGACCGCGTGACCAAGCCGCTGGAGCGCATGGGAGCGTTTATCGAATTGCGCGACGGGCGCTATCCGCCGCTGGTAATTCACGGCCGTCCGCTGCACGGCATCGAGTACACGCCTCCCGTGGCCAGCGCGCAGGTGAAGAGCTGCGTGCTGCTGGCGGGTTTGTTCGCCAAGGGCGAGACGATTGTGCATGAGCCGGTGCGCACGCGCGACCACACGGAAATCGCGCTGACCGAATTCGGCGCGGACATCGAAGTGATCGGCAAGACGATTCGCTTGCAGGGCGGCGCGAAGTTGACCGGCCGCGAATTGGTGGTGCCGGGCGATCTATCTTCGGCGTGCTTCTTTCTGGTGGCGTCGCTGCTGATGAAGCAGGCCGACCTGGTCATCCACGGCGTTGGCCTGAATCCCACGCGCTCCTCGCTGCTCGATTTCCTGGTGGGGATGGGCGCGCAGATTCGCATCGTGAACGTGCAGCAGATCGGCGGGGAATTGATCGGCGACTTGCGGGTGAAGAATTCCAAAATCACCGGTGGCGTGATTGAAGGCGCGTTGACGGCGGCGCTGATTGACGAACTGCCCGCGCTGGCGGTGCTGGGTGCGGCCAGCGAAGGCGGGCTCATCGTCCGCGACGCGGCGGAGCTGCGCGTCAAGGAAACAGACCGCATCGCCACCGTGGAGGCTGGCCTGAAGCGCATGGGCGTGAAGATTGAGACGGCTCCCGACGGCTTCACGATTCCGGGCAAGCAGCGCTTCCACGCGGCGGAGATCGAATCCGCGGGCGACCACCGCATCGCCATGGCATTCTCAGTGGCGGCGCTGGCGGCGGACGGGCCGTGCCTGATCAAGGACGCGGGCGCGGCGGCGGTGTCGTATCCTGCGTTTTTCGATACGCTGGAACAGATCGCGAAGGCATGAAGAACGATCCATTATCGATGGCCGGCCTGGTCCACGACCTCAACAACGTCTTTCAGACGCTGGTGGGCGTGGCGATGCAGCTCGAAGAAAATCCGGAGTCCGCGGAACTGGCCGCCACGGTATTGCGGTCAGTGGAGCGGGGCCAGCGCATCGCGACGGGCATGCAGAACGGGAACGCCTCCAGCGCGGACTTCGCGGCGATCCTGGACCGCGCGGAGGGGTTTCTGACGGACTTCCAGGCGGCGGCTCGGGGCCCGGCGGTGCGCATTGCTCGCAGCGTGGACCCCGGCATTGAGCTGGACGGCCAGTGGGCCTGGGAGCGCGTCCTGATCAACCTGTTCCTTAATTCCGGGCGCGCGATGCCCGGCGGCGGGACGATTTGCGTGACGGCCCGGAACGGCAGGCAGGGGGTGGAGATCGTGGTGGCGGACGAAGGCTCCGGCATCGCCGAAGAGGTGCGTGAGCACTTGTTCGAGCCGCACGTGTCTGCGCACGGATCGACGGGACTGGGTTTGAATATCGTGCGCAGCATCGTGCTGGCCAACGGCGGCGAAATCCGCGCGGGGTGAACCGCTGCGATAGTTTGGAAGGCAGAAAGAGCAGTTGTTGTCCCACCGCTTTCAGAGGTTGCAAGACAACCTTTTAATCGATTTTCTGCGTTCCTGGAAAGGCCCGGCCGCATCCAATTGTCATATGCGCCCTGATTTTACGGGAGTCTGGAAGTTGATCCGCGGCGAAAGCGATTTCGGTTTTCTGCCGCCGCCGGAATGGCGCCTGGACACGATTGCGCACTTGGACCCTCAGTTGCGCATCCGGACCCG
>CANFEY010000091.1 GCA_947446025.1 Bryobacterales bacterium | reverse complement strand
GAATCGAAGCTTCGGAAGGTGTTTTTCGGATTGTGCTTGGACAGCGTCTTGGTAATCGCCGCAGTCAGGGTCGTCTTGCCGTGATCGATGTGTCCGATCGTTCCCACGTTACAGTGCGGCTTGCTACGATCAAATTTTTCTTTCGCCATTCGTCTTCTCCAAAAAAGCGCCTTGCGGGCGCGCACTCCGGATTAAAATCTGGAGCCGTTGACCGGGATTGAACCGGTGACCTCGTCCTTACCAAGGACGCGCTCTACCAGCTGAGCTACAACGGCCCTGCAAAAAACTCTGATTACCCCAGGTCCAGAGAGCGACCAAAGGTCCGCGCGAAAGCTGACGCCTTCACAACCGGGCCGGGGTTCTATAAGAATAACACGCGGAAGGGGGAAATGCGTAATCCAAGAATACGGGCGGCGGAAGTAGAACAAAAGCATGCCCGCTCACCCGCAACCGCGCTTGACGCCGGAGCAGTATTTAGAGCTGGAACACGCCTCCGACGTCCGCCACGAATACTGCCGGGGCGAGATCTTCTCCATGGCCGGCGGGTCACGGCGCCAAGCGGTGATCGTCCTGAACGTCAGTGCCGAACCTGGCAGCGAACTGAAGAAACACCCTTGTGAAGTCGAGTGACATGCGCGTACGAGTAACGGAGGACGGCCTCTAGGCCTACCCGGACGTCGTCGTGGTTTGCGGTGACCCTGAAGTTGCCGACCTGCACGGGGAGACACGGCTAAACCCGACTATGCTGGTGGAGGTGTTGTCGCCCTCAACGGAGACCCATGATCGTGGGTTCAAATCGGCGCAATACCGGACCATCAAAGGGCTGCAGGAGTATGTGCTCATTTCGCAGACCGAAGCTCGCGTAGAGGTATTCCGGCGGCAGGCGGACAGCACATGGGTGAGGACCGAAGCCGTCGGCCTGGAGGCAACCTGCGAGTTCCGGTCCGTGGAGTGCCGCATTCCGCTGGCTGAGATTTACGACAAGGTGTCGTTTAAGGATGCCGCTTAGCTGGCACGCTTTTCGTCGCGGAGCATTTCTACAGCGTGCTCCATCGAACCGGCCAGCGTAATTTCGCCGGAGTTGACGAAGAAGATCTGGTCCACATTGTCGATGGTGTTGAGGCGGTGGGCAATGATCACCTTGGTGGTGCTGGCGGGGAGTTTGTTGAGGATCTCCTGCAGCAGTTCCTCTGTGACAGTGTCGATGTTGGCGGTGGCCTCGTCTAGAATGAGCAGTTCGGGCTGGCGGAGCGCGGCGCGCATGAAGGCGATGAGCTGCTTCTGGCCCAGGCTGATGCTGTTGCCGCTGGTGGCCACCTTTGTTTCCAGCCCCTCGGAAAAGCGCGAAAGAAGCTTCGCTAGGTTCGAGGCTTCCAGCACCTTGGTCAGCGCTTCGCTCGACGTGTCCTGGTATTTCTCGTTGCCGTAGACCAGGTTGTCGCGGACGGTGCCGGTGAACAGATACGGGTCTTGCAGAATGAAGCCGATCTTCTGCGCGCGCTCTTCAGGGGTGAAGGAGCGGATATCACGGCCGTTCAGCAACACGGTGCCTTCGGTGGGATCGTAGAGGCGGGCCATCAGCACCGCGGTGGTGGTCTTGCCGCCGCCGGTGGGGCCCACCAGCGCGTACGCCTTGCCGCGCTCCAGTTCGAAGCTCACGTCGCGCAAGACTTCGCTGCCGCCGGGGTAGGCGAAGCTCACTTGCCGGAAGGAGAGCACCGCGTCGGACAGCTGCGCGGCGGCGGGCATCAGCGGCATGTCGGATTCCAGTGCCTGCACCTCAGAGATGCGTTCCATCGCGGCCAGCGCCATCTGGAACGATGCCCAGACAGTCGCCAGTTGGCGCATGGGTCCGTAAAAATTGTTCGCATAGAGCAGGAAGCCGATCAGCAGACCGACCGTCGCCGCTCCCGTGCCGATCATGTAGATTCCATACGAGACCACCAGCAACTGCGCCAAATGCGATGCCAGCGTGTACAGTGGCATCAGCATGCCGTTGGCGATGCCAGCTTTGAGTGACGCGGCGAAGTTGGCATTGTTGGCGGCTTCGAATTTTTCTCGGAAGTAATCCCCGCGATGGAACGCCACGATGACTTTGAAGTTATTGAGGCTCTCCTGCACTTCTCCGCTCATTCCGCCCAGCGATTGCAGGCTGGCCATGTTGCGCTTCTTGATCCATCCGGAAGCAGCCCGGCTGAAGATGAGCACGCCGACAGCCGGCAACAACGCGGCGGTACCCAAGCGGATGCTGAGGGAAAGAAGGAAAATCGCCGCGCCGGCCATCAGGAAGATGCTGCCCATGAACTGCATCAGCGCCTGCGAGACGAACTGGTTCAATTTGTCGGTATCGCTGTTCAGGCGTGAGATGAGGTCGCCAGCTTTGTTCTGGTTGAAGAAGACGACGGGGAGTTCCTGTAGCTTGAGGAACAGGTTGTTGCGGACGCGGAAAAGGATGCGGCGGCCCACGGCTCCCATGGTGCGGATCTGAACGTAGCTGGCCACAACGCCGAAAAGGTAGACGGCCATGGTCAGCAGGGCGAATGGAACCAGTCCGCTGGCGTCGCGCACGCGGATATAGGTATCAATGGTCCGGGCGATGAGGATGGGCGCGATCAGCGTGGCGAGCGAGCTGAGCGTAATCGCAACCACGGCCACCACAATCTGGCTCTTCTCTTCGGTGAGTAGGGGCGCGAAGCGTTGGATGCCGGCCCTCAGGCTTACGGGCGGGCGCTCATTGGGTCCGGTTTCCAGCTTGTACTTCATCACGCCTGTACCTCGTAATGACTGGTGCTCCGTTGCGAGTGGAAGAGTTGGACGTATTCGGGCGAGGCCTCCATCAACTGCGGATGCGTGCCGGTTGCGAGGACCTCCCCTTCCATCAAGAGGACGATTTGGTCGTAGTCCATCACCGAGGCGATTTTCTGGGTGACGGAGATGAGCGTGATGCCGGGGTAGTTCTTGTGAACGTTGCTGAGGATCGCTTTCTCAGTGGCGGCGTCGACTCGAGCCGTGAAGTCGTCTAGCAGCAGGACTTTCGGGTTGAGCGCCAGCGCACGGGCGAGCATAACGCGCTGTTTCTGGCCGCCGGACAGGCTGGTGCCGCGCTCCGATACCAGCGTGTCCAGGCCTTTCGGCAACGTGGCGACGAAATCGCTCAGCTCCGCCGTGGCGATGGCCTTCTGCATGTCAGGCTCGTGCGAGGTTTTGCTGAAGGCGATGTTTTCGCGCAGCGACAAGTTGAACATGACGCTGTCCTGAAAGACCAGGCCGGCTTGGCGGTGCAACGACTCTTTGTCATAGGAGTCGATGGCTTCCCCGTCGTAGTGGACGGTGCCGGACGTGGGCGGAAGCAGGCCGATCAAGAGGTAGAGGAGTTGCGTCTTGCCGGCCGCCGTGGGACCGATGATGGCGGTGCGCGTGCCCGGTTTCACGGTAAACGAAACGTCCCGCAGCGCCTGCTTTTCGCCGAACGCCAGCGATACATTGTGGAACGCGATGTCGCCGCTGAGGTCGCGGACAAGCCCGCCCGTCTGGGCTTCTTCAGGCGCGTTCAGAACCTCGCTCAACCGCCCGAAGGAGGCCGTCGCCTGCGCGATCACGTTGCTCATGAAACCGATCATGATGATCGGGAAGATGAGGAAAAAAAGGTAGGAGTTGAACGCCGTGAAATCGCCCAGGGACATGCTGCCGTTGATCACGTAGCTGCCGCCCAGCCACAGGATGATCACGGTGGCCAGGTTCGCCGCCAGAGTGATGATCGGGATCATCCCGGCGAACAGGCGTAGGGTTTCAAGGCCAATGTCCTGGGCTTCCGTGTTCGTCTTCAGGAACTTGGTGTACTCGGATTGCTGGGTGTTGAGCAGGCGCACCAGCGCCGAACCCATGATGCTTTCGCTGATCACGCGGTTGAGCGCATCCACGGCCTCTTGAGCCTTCTTGAACAGCGGGCGGACCTTTTTCAGCACAACTTGGAAGGTGACTCCGATGAACGGGACCACGCACAGCACGCTCAGGCCCAAACGCCAGTTCATGCTGATCAGCAGCACGCTGGTGCCGATGATGAGAAAGATCGAGGCGATGATGGTGGCGACGGCCTGGGAGACGAACAGCTTGACGGCGTCGATATCGGACGTGAGGTTGGTGAGCAGCTTCGCGGGCGTAAGCGCCTCGACCTCGGCGTATGACCGCGTGGAAATTTTCGCGGCCACGCGGGTGCGCAGGTCACGCGCGACGTATTCAGACGCGTAAGTCTGGGCGATGCTCTGCAGATAGCTCAGAATGAACACCGCGGAGGCCACGAGGGCGAATTCCCAGATCAGCGACGACATCACGAAGTTCTGTTGCGTGAAGGAATCCACAGCTCGGGCTATGATGCGCGGGACGAGAAGGTTCAGTGCATTGCCCGCGATGGTGAGAACCACCATGGCTGCCGTGAGGCCCCTGTAAGGCTTGAGGAGTGCGAACAGTCCAGGTCCGCGCGGCGGTTTGGGCGGCATAGTGGGAACGGTCCGAAAGATGGTGGACAGGGAAGGATTCGAACCTTCGTATCTCGCAAGGAGAGGCAGATTTACAGTCTGCTGCCATTAACCACTCGGCCACCTGTCCATCTTAAGGGATTATAGCAGACCGAGCGCGCCCGCCTACTTTCCGGCCGCTACTTTTTGAAATTCGCTATGCCAGCGCCATGCCGTGGTGACGATTTCCTCCAGCGACGAATGCTGCGGGACCCAACCTAACGTCTCGCGGACGCGGCGGGGGTCGCACACAAGTTCGGGCGCGTCGCCTTCACGGCGGGGACCCATGTGGCCGGGGACTTTCTTGCCGGAGATGCGTTCCACGGCCTCGATCACCTGGTGGACGGAGTAGCCGGAGCCGGTGCCCAGATTTAGAGCGACGCTGGGGCCGCCGTCGATCAAGTGGCGCAGGGCGCGGAGGTGGCCGTCGGCCAGATCATTCACGTGGATGTAGTCGCGGACGGCGGTGCCGTCGGGGGTGGGGTAATCGTCGCCGAAGATTTTTAGCGGAGATCCGCCCATCGCGGCGTAGATGGCGAGCGGAATCAGGTGCGATTCAGGGGTGTGATTTTCGCCGACCTCGCCGTCGTGGTCCGCGCCGGAGGCGTTGAAGTAGCGCAGGGCGGCGTACTTCAGACCGTAGGCGGAATCGTAGGCTCGCAGAACTTTTTCGAGGAACAGCTTGGTCTCGGCGTACGTGCTGACGGGGTCCTTGGAGGCGTCTTCGTTGAGCGGCATGACAGTTTGGATGCCGTAGACGGCGCAGCTGGAAGAGAAGACTACACGGTTGACGCCGGAATCGAGCAGCGCGTCCAGGAACGCCACCGCTTCGCCCACGTTGTTGTGGAAATACTTGCGCGGGGCGCGGGCGGATTCGCCTACGTCGATGTGGCCTGCAAAGAGGATCGCTCCGACGGGCTGGTGCTGGTCCACGATTCGGCGCACCAGTGCCGCGTCGCTGATGTTGCCTTCGTGGAAGGGTCCGTAGCGCAGGGCGAAGCGGTTGCCGGTGCAGAGGTTGTCGAGCACCACCGGCGTGTAGCCGGCGTTGCGGAGAAATTTAGCGGTGTGGCTGCCGATGTATCCGGCTCCACCGGCTACGAGAACGGAAGGTGTGGTGGGCATCAAACTTTCAGTGTAGTCTACGGGTGGGGTAGCGTCTGGCTCCCTGACGGTCGCCGTTCAGTCCTGGGTGGCTGGGCCGTGACTGGGCTGGGCTGGGTGCGGGGTACGCGCGCTGGGCGGGGTACGCGCGCTGGGCTGGGTGCGCGCGCTCCTCAGTGCTGAACGGCGACCGTCAGGGAGCCGACAGGCATACCTTACCTTTTCACCGTAGTCTGCCACGCGTCATACCCACCAGTGAGATTGGCGATGTCGCGGAGGCCGGCGCGGCGCAGCAGACTGCTGGCGATGGAACTGCGGTAGCCGCCTTTGCAGTGGACCACGATGATCTTGGCCGGATCGAGTTCGGCGGCGCGCGCCGCGAGTTGTCCCAAGGGAATATTGCGGGAGCCGTCAATGGCGCCGCTTTCCCATTCGTGCGGTTCGCGCACGTCGAGGACGGCGATGTTGCCAGGCTCGGCCGCGCGCAGGTCGACGAATTCCTGCGCCGTGACTTGCGGAATGTAGTCGAGTTCGAAGCCGCCTTTGATCCAGCCGGTGATGCCGTCGGCGAGGTAACCGGCTACGTTTTCGACGCCCACGCGCGCCAGACGCAGTTGTGATTCGCGCACGTGTTCGGGATCTTCGCCCGCAATGATGAGGCGCTTGTCTAGGCCTAGCAGGCGGGCTGCCCAGGAGGCGTACTGGCCAGTGAGCGCGATGTGCAGCGAGCCCGGCACGTGCGCCACCGCGAATTGCATCGCCGGACGCGTATCCACCACCACCGCGCCTTCGTCTTGCATGCGCAGCACCTCAGGCGAAGAGAAGGCTTGTAGTTCGGGCAGTTCGTCGAGTGGCACTGCGCCTTGGCGGTTCAGTTCCACTTCGCGGGCGAAGTATTCGGGGCGCGGCGGCAGATCGTCGGTGAGCAGATGGACGAACTCTTCGGCGCTCCGGGCTTGCAGAGCGTAGTTGGTGGCGCGCTGTTTGCCGATGGTGGAGGACGCCTCCGAACTCATCTGGCGGCCGCACAGGGAGCCTGCGCCGTGCGCGGGGTAGACTTCGGTAGCGTCGGGCAGCGTGAGGAGCTTTTCGTGCAGGCTGTGGTACAGCAGCTCGGCGAGCTGTTGCGGGGTGTGGCGCGGAGAGAGATCGGGGCGGCCGACGTCGCCGATGAAGAGCGTATCACCGGTGAAGGCCGCGGGCGGGCGCCCGGGGTCGTCGAGATCGGTCAGGATGACGGAGACGCTCTCAAGCGTGTGGCCAGGCGTAGAGCGGAATTCGAAACGGGCTCGGCCCGCCTGAATGGTGTCGCCGTCTTTGACTGCGACGTGGGCGAAAGACGCGCCGGAGTCGGCACCCAGATAGACTTTCGCGCCGGTGCGCTCGGTAAGTTCGCGGTGGCCGGATACAAAGTCGGCGTGCAGGTGGCTGAGAATCACGTGTTCGATGCGCAGGCCGGCTTTGGCGGCCGCGTCGATGTAAAGATCGACATCGCGCTGCGGGTCGATGATGGTGGCCGTGCCTTCGGAGGCGATCAAGTACGACGCATGCGCGAGACAGCCTAGGTAGAAACGCTCAATTTGTACGGGCATATGGGTTTTGGAGCGTTTGTCCGCTTCCTTACGGACGCGGTTCAGTGCTGCTGGCTGGTGTGCACTGAGCCGCGACCGTTAGGGAGCGGACAAACAGCAAACTCTAACGCGCTGGCTTGGCCCCAGCCGGCTTGGGCGGAGCAGGCGGAGGTGGAATCACGGGCGTCGCGCCTAGCTTCTCCAGCAACTCCGCGGTGTCTTTGTGGACATCAATGCGAGCGCCGCCCCGGCTGTTGCCGCCGTTGCGGCCCATGGCGTTGTCAATCGGCACCAAGCCCCGGTTGTCCTTGGCGTTGACATCGGCCCCGCGCTCCGCCAGGAACTTCACCGTGTCATTCCAACCCCAAAACGCAGCGGCGTGCAGAGGGGTTTGTCCGCGCGGATCACGGCCCATCAGTTCCCCGCCCTTATCGAGAAGGATTTTCAAAGTGTCAATCGACCGCTGCGCGGTATCCGGCGTATCGTAGCGGCCGCGCGTGTCCGCATCGACCGAGCCCATTCCCGCTGCAGCCATGGTCGGCGTGATCCCGCGATTCGTCGGCAAGTTCGGATTGCCGCCGTATTCCATCATCAGCTTCACCGCCGGGGCGTCCAGCGCCTTCGCCGCGCGCAGCAGAGGCGAGGCCCCGATCTGTAACAACTGGTCCACGCCGCGATCCGCGCCCACGTTGCGGAACGGAGGCAGCAGCTTCAACTGCGTATTCGGATTGGCCCCGCGCTTCAACAGTATCTCCATGATCTCGAGGCTGGTGGTCTCATCCGTGGACGGCGCATCGGCGCGCCCCCCGCGGGGAATCGTGTTCACATCGGCGGCGAGGTAAAGAGGACTGCGGCCCCACCAATCCCATTTGTCAGGATTGGCCCCGGCCTCGATCAGAATTTTCGCGGCGTCAAAGTGAAAGTTGGCGATGGCTGTGATCAGCGGGGTGATGCCTTCGGGATCGGACGTGTTCAACTTAGCTCCGCGCTCAACCAGATAAGAGATGCAATCGAGGCAGCCTTCGCGCGTGGCATAGATGAGCGGCGTGAGGCCCCCGTAGGAGCGGTGCTGCGCGCGCGGTTCGGCAGAAACTTGCGAAGGGATATCGTTGATCATCGCGCGCGCGTTGGGGTCGGCTCCCGCGTCCAGCAGGATCTTAACCATCGGCCCGTTGTTTTGCGCGGCGGCCCACATCAGCGCTGTCTGATTCTTCTGCGCCTCAGCGATGTTGACGTTCGCGCCTTTCGCGATGAGCAGCTTCGCGGCGTCCACATTGGTGCCGCGGACGATCACCATCAGCGCCGTCTGCCCGTCGAAGTGGAGCGCATTCGGCTCGGCTCCCGCGTCCAGCAGCGCCTTGATGATCGCGGTGTTGTTGATTGCAGACGCTTCGGCCAGAGGACTGAGGCCGTAGTCGTTCTTAGCGTTGGCGTTCGCGCCGGACGCAAGCAGACGCTGCACCTCAGACACGTTGTTTTCGTGCACAGCCCATAGCAAGGGCGTCGATTCCTGTGCAAAAGCGGCAACACCCGCCGCTAGGATTGCTAGGGCAAGACGGCAGCCGGAAACGCCTGCCCTACCGTCGTCGTGATAGCGCAGGCGGTTTCGCCTGTGTTCTACCGTCCTCGCTGAGCTTTCCCACATCGGCTTAGACCTCAGAGAACTGCGTGGTGCTGTCCCCGACCTTGTCCATATTGACGCCTGCACGGTCCAGAATCGTCAGCAGCAGGTTGGACATGGGCGTCTTGTCGGGATACTTCAAATGCTGGTTGCCCTTGATGCGGCCATTGGCGTTGCCGATGATGGCGGAAGGCAGCGGGTAGTGATCATGCGCGTTGCTGTTGCTCATGTTGGAGCCGAACAGGAACAGGCCGTGGTCCAGCATGCTGCCGTCGCCGTCGGGCGTCTTGGCCAGCTTGTCGATGAACTTCGCCATCACTTGCGTGTGATAGGTCTGGATCTTGACTAGCTTTTCGATCTTGGTCTTGTCGTTCTGATGATGCGAAATGGGATGGAAGGAATCCGGCACACCGATGTGGTTGTAGGTCATGCCGCTGACTTCCGCGGCCATCATCAAGGTGAAGACGCGCGTCATGTTCGCCTGGTAGGCCAGCACCATCAGATCGAACATCAAGTTCAAGTGCTGATCGAACTGGCCGGGGATGCCGGCGGGCGCGTTGGGCAGCGTCATCTTCGCGGCGTCGCTCTTCTCCATCTTCTCAATGCGGCGTTCGATTTCGCGCACCGTGTCGAGGTAGTCGCTGAGCATGGCCTGATCCGAGGCGCCCAAGTTGCGGCGCAGGTCGTTGGCCTCTTCTTGCACCAGATCAAGAATGCTCGTGGTCTGGCGCGTGACCGTCTTGCGCTGCTCGGCTGTATCGCCCACACCGAAGAGACGCTGGAACAGCTTGCGTGGATCGTTCTCCATGGGGAGCGGCGTCGTCGGAGTGCGGAAACTGATGGTGCCGGAGTAGCTGCAGCCGTAGTCCCGGTCGCACGATCCGCCGCCGCCGCGCGATTCAGTGCAGATTTCGAGTGAGGGGAACGGATTGTCCTGGCCAATTTGTTGCGCGATGATCTGGTCGATCGTGGTGCCGCCGTAAGGGTCCTGCGTCTTGCGCGGGGTGGCTCCGCTGAGCCAGGTGCCGGGACTCAGCGCGTGTACCGGCGGAGCGATCGCGGCTTTGTTTTCGAGGCCGCTGACGATGGTGATCAGCTTGCGATGCGCCTCCATCGGCTTGAGGATCGCGGGCATCTCGAAGTCTTTGCCCTCGGTTGCCGGAGTCCACTGGTTCATAATGGCGCCGTGCGGAAAGTAGATGAAGCCTGCGCGTAACTTGGCGGCGGCGGCGGTCTGCGCCAGCGCCGTATTGGCGGGGATCATCGCGTCCAGCAACGGCAGCGCGAGCGCTGCTCCGGCGCTCTTGAGCAGGGTGCGTCGGTCTAGGTGCTTCTTGGTGTTGAACATAGTGTTGAACCCGGGGCTCCTCCAGCAGTCCCTAAAATATCACAGATCGCCCACGTAAACACCCGGCTAAGCGCATCACTCCACCCCGCCTAGCAGGATTGAAATATAATTCATCAGTAGTGTCCGGCTAACGCGCGACACGCCGACGGCAACTAACTGAAGAGTAGGCGGTTGAGGCCTCTTTTGAGTTGCCGCGATTTGAAATACCAGAAGACGAAACACGAGGCTGACACCATGAGGGATGAACCTTGGCCGCACCG
>CANFEY010000090.1 GCA_947446025.1 Bryobacterales bacterium | reverse complement strand
CTCTACCAAATCCTACAGGTTGTCAGCGTCACCATTTTCGAGCGGACGCCCATTCTACAGGCCCTTCAGCTACAACATACCGGAGAAAAATCAGACCCATTTTTCAACCAGCTGAATCTGTTCGACTTATAGCCGGACACTACTGACTTAAGATAATCGTCGTGCGTCTCGCAGGCGCGCCGGTAGAGAGCGAGGTAGCGCGGATCGTTGGCGGCGCGCTCCAGGGCTTCCTGCGGCAGTCTGCCCAGCAGCACGACTGGATTGTGGTTGCAGGCTTTCCAGGCAACCGGGTCCAGGCGGCGGAATACGGCACGCAAGCTATGCTGCCAACTCCAAATCAGGTTCAGTGCCAGTTCCGGCAAGCGATCGAGTTCCGGCGGTACGGCGGGCCGGACGAGAAATTCTTTCAGCGGACGGATTTCAAAGGACATGTAGTCTGGGGTGCCACTTCCCTCCGAGGCCCCTCGATTCTGAGGATAGCAGACGCTATGCTAGCGGAGTACCCATGATCAACCGAACCTTCCTTGCCGCACTCGGTGCCGCGTTCCTCTTGAGTTCCTGTTCCGGACCCAAACCGATTGTTGTGGGGTCCAAGGACTCCCTGGAGCAACAGCTGTTGGGAGAGATTATTGCGCAGCACTTGGAGCATAAGCTGACCACCAAGATCGAGCGGCGGCTGGGTGGCGGCGACACACGGTCCGTGCATCAGACGATGCTGGACGGGCAGATCAGCTTGTATCCGGAATACTCGGGGCTGATCGTCAGCGAGATCTTGCGGGACACACCGAGTCCCGATCCAGGCGTGACCTTCGAGCGGGCTCGGCAGGAATTGAAACGGGTGGAACTGGTGGAGATGCTTGCGCCGTTGGGATTCAATGCGGTGACGGCTCTCGCCGTGAGGGCGGAAGGGAACGAGGGAGTTTCCAGCATTAGCCAAGCTGCGGCGAGTGCGACGCGGTGGAAGCTGGGTGTGTCGTATGAGTTTCAGAACCGGCCCAACGGGTTGCCGTCTCTGACCGGATACCGGCTGGAGTTCGGAGCGCCTCTGCGCAGCATGAAAGACGAGGAGCTGTTCCAGGCGATGGATGACAAGGACAAACCCGTGGACATGGTGACTGCGACGCTGAGCGACGGGAATCTCACGTTACCGAAATGGAAGGCGCTGGAGGACAACCTGAGCGCGTTTCCCCCGGCAGAGGCGGCCATCCTGGTCCGCGACGACGTACTCGCCGCCGAAGCGAACCTGCGCGGCGCGCTATTGATGCTGTCTGGGAAAATCAACTTGGAGACCATGCGCAAGCTAAACGTGCAGGTGGCGATAGAAAAGCGTCCGTTGGCGGAAGTCGCTGCGGAGTTCCTGAAATCCGCCGGCGTGAGTTAAATGGTGTCTGACACCATTTAACTGATCTTCAGGGATTGGCCGTCGCGTTCCACCAGAACGGACGCCCCCGGAGGGATGCGGCCCTGCTCCACCAGCGCGGCGAGCGGCTGGGTGAGCAGCCGCAGGATAGTACGCTTCAGTTCGCGCGCCCCCTACTCGAGGCTAGTGCCCCGAGCCAGTAGCAAAGCCCGGGCGTCGCTTGTGAGTTCCACGTCGAAGGCGTTCTCATCCAACCGGTCATCGATGTGTTTCTGCAGCGCCGCGATCTGCTGATCCAGAATTATCTCCATAGCGGCATCGTCCAACGGCTGGTAGGTGATCACCGCGTCAATGCGATTGACGAATTCCGGAGAAAACTTGCGCTTCACCGCGCCCCAGCCGATGCTCTGCAGCTTCGCCAAACCCGCCCGCTCCCCGGCCATGGGAGACATCGCTTCAAAGCCGAAGTCCGGCAGCAGTTGCTTGCGCATCGCGTCCGCGCCCAGGTTGCTGGTCAGGAAAATCAGCGTCCGCTCAAAGTTTACGCTGGTGTTGTCACCCAGGCGAAGCGTGGCTTTGTCCAGAACACTCAGCAGCAGCCGGTTCATGCTGGGAGCCGCCTTCTCAATTTCATCGAACAGCAGCAGCGAGAGATTGGAGGACTCGCTGGTCACCGCGTTGAGTTTCTGCTGCGTGATCAGCGGTTGCGTCTCGCGATGCCCCAGATATCCGGGAGGAGCGCCGATCAGCTTCGCCACTTCATGCTCCATCTGAAACTCGCCGCAGTCGATCTTAAGCAGATTCCGTTCGCTGCCATGCAACACATCGGCAAGCGCCTCCACTGTACGGGTCTTACCGGTGCCGGTTGGGCCGAGCAGTAGAAACACGCCCACCGGGCGTCCCTCTGGAGCCAGACCCGCGCGGTGCATCCGTACATAGGGCACGATCTCCGTCATCGCCTGCGGCTGGCCGATGACGCGCGACTGCAATTGTTCGAGAAGATCCCCTCCGCCCTGGCCGCCGTTGCGGCGAGGACGAATCGGAATCGGGGGTGTGCGCACTGGCTTTGGTGCCTCCTAGTGACCGATTATGCAGCCGGTCCGGCCAGAAGACGCCGCGTGCAACGCTAAGCTACTGTGGGGGCGGAATTTGTGTTCACCAGGATATCGCGGATGCGGACCGCCGCCTGGCCGTCTCCGTAGGGATTGTGAATGTGGGCGCGGCGCGCGTATTCGGCGGCGTCGTCCAGCAGAATCGCGCATTCAGCCTGGATACGCGCGGGGTCGGTGCCCACCAGGCGGGCGGTCCCCGCGGAGACTGCTTCCGGCCGCTCCGTTTTGTCCCGCATCACCAACACAGGCTTTCCCAAGGACGGAGCCTCTTCCTGGATACCCCCGGAATCGGTCAGCAAGATGTGCGAGGTGCGCATCAGCTCCACAAAAGGAACATAGGACAACGGTTCGATGAGGTGGACGTTGGGCAGCGCACCCAGCATGCGATGCACGGGTTCGGTGACGTTGGGATTGGGGTGAACGGCGTAGACGATTTCCACGTCGCCGCGCTTGGCGAGAGCCGCAAGCGCGGAGCAGATGCGCAGAAACCCGTCTCCGAAACTCTCGCGGCGATGGCCGGTGACTACGATGCGCTTGCGCGCGGGGTCCAGCGGCGGCAAGCCATCGGCTCGCAATCGGCCCGACTCCAGCCCATCACGGATCTCCAGCACCGCGTCAATGCCGGTGTTGCCGGTCACATGAATCCGGGTTGCCCCCTCGGCGCGAAGATGCGCCGAGGCAGTTTCCGTGGGCGCGAAGTGGAGCGCGGCCAGCCGGTCCACCACCACGCGGTTCATTTCCTCAGGGAAAGGAGATTGAAAGTCACCCGTACGCAGGCCGGCTTCCACATGCGCGACGGGGACGTGGCTGTAAAACGCGCTCAGCGCGCCGGCAAGGGCCGTAGTGGTGTCGCCATGAACCACCACCCACTGAGGATTCTCGGCAGCCAGCACCCCTTCCAGCGCCGCGATCATGCGCGAGGTGAGTCCGTGCAGGCTCTGACCGGCGTGCATCACGTTGAGGTCGTGATCCGTGGCAATGGAGAAGACGTCTAGAACCTGATCCAGCATGCCGCGATGCTGGCCGGTGACCGCGACGCGGCAATCGAATTGAGCGGGCCATTCGCGCAAGCGGCGAATCACCGGCGCGAGCTTAATCGCCTCGGGCCGCGTGCCGAAAACAAAAAGTACACGCTGCAAAATAGGTGGGCTCGGCGCGGCCTACTTGTGACGATAGGTGATGCGCCCTTTAGTAAGGTCGTACGGCGACATCTCCAGCGTGACCCGGTCGCCTGCCAACACGCGGATGCGGTTGCGGCGGAGCTTGCCCGCGAGATGCGCCAACACTGTCTTTTCCTGGTCCAGCTGCACGCTGAAAAGTCCGCTTGGAAACTTTTCCACCACCGTGCCGGTAACTTCGATGCAATCTTCTTTGCTCATTGTCCTCCCAGCGTTGATTATACACGCATCGCCGTCAGCGCTTTGCGGGCCGTCCGCTGATCAACATACAGCACGGACCGCAGCTCGCTGCCATTTCCGGTTTTTCAGCAGCCTTTTAGCACACTACCGCTTCGCGGCCCGAATCCAGAAGACCAGCCCAAGCAGCGCAAAAAGCGACACCGCGAATCCCATAGGAAGTAGCCGTTCCTGGTAGACGAACTCTACGGTGTGGGCCCCTGCGGGCACGCGGACGGCTTGGAGGGCGAGCTCCCATTTTTCAATGGGCGCGCCGGTGCCGTCGATCAGAGCCGTCCAGCCGGGGTAGACCTGCTCAGCAAACGTCAGCAGCCCGCCCGCTTCTGACGCCACACGCAGCACCCGGTGTTCAGGCTCACGCCGCTGGACTTGCACTTCCCCCGCGAACCCGTAAATCGGCTTGGCGTCGAGGTACTCAAAAACTTTGTAGTAAGAATCGTTCGCCCCCACCATCCGGTAGCGTGGATGAGCCGCAAGCTGCTTGTAGCGTGCCCCGGCTTCGCCCGTGAACACGAAACGCACGCCGAAGCGCTGCATCACATCGAGACGCAGCGGGTCCGGCAGCCACTCCCGGTCGGTGGTCCATACGCCGTCACGCGTGATCAACTCGCGATATTGCGTGCTCAGGAACGGATCGAAACCCTGCGGCGATTTCCAGCCCACGTGACGCAGGTCCGACGACATGGGCCCAAGATCGTGCAGCACCACACGGTAGTCCGGATAACGCAAGGTTTCAAGGTAGGCCTGCTGATTCATCGCGCCGAACTCGGTCGAGGAAAACACCTTGCCCTGCCCTGGTGTCGCGTTGACGCGTTTGCTGGTGCCGAAGACTTTGTATTCGACGGCGGCAAAACACAGCAGAGCCACACCGAGCCAGGTGCGACGGTCGGCGCGATAGGCGAACAGCGCAGCGGTAAAGATCCCCAGCGCGGCCGCGGTATCGATCAGAGAAGCGGGGCCAGCCGCAAAGCCTGGACCGAACCAACGGAAGAGATCGTAGCCTATCCACGCGGTCATCGCGACAAGCGCGGTCGCCGGGGCGCGGCTCGATTGCCGGCTGGGTTTCTCCAGAAATCCGTGCAGGCCCACAGCTGCGAGCAGCGCCAAACCCGGAGTCACGCCACCTAAAAAGTAGCCCGAACGGACCAAATCCGCCAGCAACGGAGAGAATTTGATCGAGTCCCAGACGATCGCGTAAGGGTTGATCGCGACAATCAGGCTCGCGGCCACCACCGCCAGTCCCGGTACCACCAGTTTCCAGCGGCGGGACCAGAGTGCCAGCAGCACGCCGAGAATCCCGGGCGCACCCAAGTACAGGTACTCCTTGCCGACGTTGGTCATCACCGGCACGTCGAGGCCGAAATCGAAGTAGTTCGGGACCAGGTACGAAAGGAAAAACATTGGGTCCTTGATCCCGATGCCGTAGCGCAGTTCCGGCTCCCGGAAGTGCGTGGCTTCCCAGGTGGGCAGGATTTGCGCTGCGCACAACGCCAGGGAAAAGAGCAGAGCCACCACCACGCCCGCGGAGGTCTTCCAGCGTACGGGACCGGCCAGGGCGTAGACGCCCGTCACCATCGCCAGGACCAGCCAGGTGGGTGGGTAGCCCCCCAGGAACGCCAGCGCGGATGCCACGGCGACCTTCCACAAGGGCCGCCAGGAAATCCGTTCGGCGGCCTCATCCGCGCCAAGCAGCGCCAGCGGAATCCACGCATAGGCGACAATGAGGCCGAAATGCTGCAACTGGAGGCACATGTAGCCGCTGCAAGCGTAGACCATCGCTCCCAGCACCGCCGCCAGGCCGCGCAGGCCCTTCCGCCGTAGCCAAACGAAACACAGTGTGAACGCCAGTGGCACGTGTAGCAGGTTCAGATCTTCCAGGGACTGGTAGGAGAGCCGCTCCCTGCCCCAGGACGCGGCGAACATCAGCCAGGTGCCCGGATAATACAGAGCCGACTGCACATTCGCCGCGAAGCTCATGCCGGAATAGATGCTGGGGTCCCATTGCGGCCAACGGCCCTGTTTCAGCTGCTGAAACGCATAATCGGCCAGCGGCAGGTGGTAGCCTTCTAGGTCATAGGGGATGTGAACCTGACGCACCGGCGGCAGGTATTCGTAGAAGAAAACGTAGCTGAAAACAACGGCCAACAGGAAGATACGAATAGGCGTGCGAGTCAATCCATCATGCTACCCTATTGAGTGGCACCCCGCTTGCATTGAATGGGTTGCCTTGTGAATTGGGGTCTTCTCTAAAATCCATGCGTCTGTCCGTCTGCCTTGCCCTGATCTCGTGGAGCGCGTTCGCCGCTCCCGACGCTTCTGTATTGCAAAAAGTGCCCCTGCGCTTTGAGCGGGATTCCAGCCACGCTTGGACCGCCCGCAGCTTTGGTTTCGGCGTCGGCGTGGGCGAAGAGTGGACCGCCATCGCGCTGGGCAAAGAAGGCTTGCGTTTGCAGTTCGCGGGGGGAAATCCCACAGCGGTATTCGTAGGGGAGAAGAAGTCGTCCACCCCGAACAACCACTTTACCGGAGCGGGTTCTTACAGCAGTGACACCTTCCTGCGGCTGCGCCGCACGGGTGTGTATCCGGGGATTGACGTGGTTTACTACGGCGTTGGGCAGAGCTTGGAATACGATTTTGAGCTGGCACCGGGCGCGGATCCCGCACAGATCCGGATGCGCTTCCAGGGCGCGGAGCGGGAACGCGTTGCTGACGACGGCTCTTTGGTGCTGACGCTGGCGCACGGCGACGTGACGCAGAAGGCTCCCGTGACCTACCAGCGCAAGGCATCGGGCGAGGTGATCCAGATTTCCTCGGCCTACCGCCGTGAGGCCGACGGCAGCTACTCCATCGACCTGGGCAACTATGACGAATCCGCCAAGCTGGTGATTGATCCGCAGATGCTGTTTGTTGCCTATCTGGCCGGCAACGGCGCGGAGGGTCCGGTAAGCATCTCGCAGGATAAGAACGGATCGATCTACATCGCGGGTTTCACATCCTCAAACAATTTTCCTCTGGTAGGGACAGCGTATAGCGGCTTTTTGCTGTCGCCCAATCCGCACGTTTTCACCACGAAGCTGAATCCGCTGGGACCGCAGGATCAAGTGATCACCTACTCAGGATACTTCGGCGGCATGTTCGGCGATTCGCTGCGGGCGGCGGTGGTGGATCGCGAGGGCGTGTTGTACCTTACCGGCATCACGGACGATTTCTTCTTCCCCACGACTGCCAACGCCTATGCGCGCGCGAACGGCGAGACCCGCAAGATGTTCCTGGCCGCGCTGGATACGAATCTTCCCGGAGAATCGGGCCTGAAATACTCCACCTTCTTTGGCGGCACCGGAAATGAAGAACCTACGGCGATCGCTCTGGCGGGCGCTGGCAAGGTCTACATCACGGGCTTCACCAACGGCACGGATCTACCGGTGAAAAATGCGCTGCAAGGAACGCGCTTCAACGGTTTTGACGGATGGGCGGCCGCGTTCGACATTACCAAGAGCGGTGCCGATTCGCTGCTGGCCAGCACCTATATCGGCGGGTCATTTTTCGATTACCCGCGCTCCATCGCAGTGGACGCGGCGGGCAAAGCCTACATCGCGGGGGATACGTTCTCCTACGATTTCCCGGTCACGCCCGGCGCCTATCAAACCGTATACCGAGGCGGCGGCGATGACTTCCTGCTGAAGCTCGACCTGGTGGCCGGTAAGCTGGAATACGGCACCTTCATCGGCGGCAGCACCATAGATCAGGCGTGGAAAGTCCTGCTGGACGCCCAGGGCCGCGTGGCGATCGGCGGCTTCACCTTATCCGAGGACTTCCCCATCTCTGAGCGCGCCCTGCAGCCAAGGATCGCCGGCGTTACGGATACAACGCTGACCATCCTGGACCTGACCACCACAAATTCCGCGCAGGCGTTGGCTTACTCCACCTATTTCGGCGGCAGCGACGGTGAGGTCATCGTCGACATGCGCATCGGACCGGCAGGCCGTTACTACATTGGCGGCTATACGTTGTCGCGCGATTTTCCAGTGGTGGATGCACTGCGCCCAACTTCGGAACTAGGCGGGCGTGACGGATTTGTCTCCATCATAGACACAGTGGATACGCCGCAACGCGCGCTTGTGTATTCCAGCTACGTCACCGGTCCGGGCAACCAGCAGGTGCAGGGACTCGAAGTGGACGCTGCCGGCAACGTGTACGTCACCGGCCAGTCTTTCGGAAACATCTACTCCACCGGCGGACCCACTCCACCGGCGGACAGTTCCACGGACGTGTTCATCTTTGTGTTCCGCCCGTCGGCACCGCCCATTGTGCGCCAGGACAACGCGGGCGAGCCCCAGAATTCGCGGGCTCGCCGCTAGCGCTAATCCCCCGCCGCCTCTTTGGCCGCCTTGTTCTTACTGCCCGGAGGACGCCCCCGGCGTTTTGTTTCCGGAGCGGCGGACAGATCCGCGTTCCGTATCTGCGCCATCCAGAGCGGCGGCCGCCCCCTGCGTCTTCCCCGTCCCGATGCCAGACGCTCCAGCGTTAGGATGGCTTCTTCAATCTGTTCCCGTTCGCGGCGTAAATCCCCAAGTATTTTGTGTACGTCCATGACGTCAACCCTCCAGCATTTCTTCTATACGAGAGTCTAATTTTACGCTCCCCGTTACAGTATTTCAATACTGTTTTTTGGGGGAACTGATGTACCCCACCGCGAACGTAACGGCGGTACCGATCAGGATGTACCATGTCCAGGCAATGGGTGTGAAAATGCGGACATAGAGAGTAATCGCAAGGCCGGCGGACATGCCGAACATCGCCCCGGTCTCCGTAGCCTTGCGGGTGAGCAATCCCAGAAGAAATACTCCCAGAAGGGACCCATAAATAATAGACGCAATTCCTAAGCCCGCTTCCAATACACTGCCCCAATTTCTGGCTAATAGGGCCACTCCCAGCAGTACCCCGCCCCACGCCACCGTCGCCAGGCGGGCGCGCCCCAGCCACACGGACTCGCTGATTTCTGCGCGATTTCCTACGAATGGCCGCCACAGGTCCATAACCGTGGTGGACGCCAAGGCGTTCAATGCAGCACTGAGGTTTGACATGGCAGCAGCAAGAATCGCCGCAATGACTAGTCCGGAAATACCGGTGGGGAGTTGCTCCCAAATAAATTTCGGGTAAATACTGTCGGTCACTGCCGGGCGGACCATGCCTCGGTCCTGGTACAGAGTGAATAGACACACGCCCACGATTAGAAATAACGTGAATTGGACAAAGATCACCACCCAGCTGGAAAGCAATGCCGCGCGGCTCTGGCGTTCGCTGCCGGCGGAAAGAAGCCGCTGCACGATCAATTGTTCGGTCCCATGGCTGGCAGTGGTCAGGAAACAGCCGCCAATTACGCCCCCCCAAAAGCTGTAGGTCCGCGAGAAAAATTCGCCGGGTGGTCCCAGACGGAAATCCAGCACCTGGAATTTCCCCAGCGGTTCAACCGTGGCCACCACGTGCGCCCAGCCGCCGTCTATTTGATGCAGCAGCGCCCACAAGCTGACGCCCGCGCCGACGACGTAAAGGATCATCTGCACCACATCCGTCCAAATCACGGCCGTCATGCCGCCTTCGTAGGTGTACACCAGCGTCAGCAGCAGGATGACCAAGATCGACGTCATCTCTCCAGTGCCCAGCACAATCGAAATGACGATGGAGATGGCAAACACCCGCACGCCCTCCGCCAGCGCCCGGAGAATGAGAAACGTGCCCGCCGTGAGCTTGCGTATCCGCGGCCCGAAGCGCACATCCATTAACTGGTAGGCGGTGTACATTTCTCCCCGGAAATAGGCGGGCAGAAATAACGTGGAGATGACGATGCGCGCCAGCAGATAGCCGAACGCTACCTGCAAGAATCCGAAATTTCCGTTGAACGAGAGCGACGGCGTCCCGATGATGGTCAGCGTGCTGGTCTCGGCTGAGACAATGGAAAGCGCGATGGCCCACCAAGGGGCGTTGCGGCCCCCCAGGAAGTAGTCTTTCAGCGAGTGTTGGGAATTGCGGAAGCGCGCACCGAACCAAGTGATGCCGGCGAGATAGACGGCGATCACCGCCAAGTCAATTGCGCGAGAGGGCATCCGTCCAGAATACGCGAATTCAAGCCGCGGTTAGGCGGCCAGTGCGAATTCCTGGCGCAAATTCTGGCGGATGCGCAGTAAGCGAACCCGGATACCGGTGGAACTGATTCCCTCGGTCTCCGCGATCTCTTCGGCGGAATACCCACTGAGACTTTTCTCAATGAGGGCGCGATCCTTGCCCGGGCAGCGGGCCAGCATGCGGTTCAGGTCAATTTCCTTCTCCAGACCCATGCTGTAAGACGGATCCACACCATCAAGCCCGGTCATCGGCGCGGTGCGGAAGCGCGCGCGAAAGAGGTTGCGGGCGATCGAGTTCACCCAGAAGCTGACTAGCGAAGGGTCGCGCAACTGCTTACGGTACTCCCAGCCGCGCACCCAGGCGGCCTGTGCGATTTCGTCCGCCTCGTCGAGCCCAGCTCCCGGTGCGTGTCAACGACTTTGAGACACTCCGGGATGGAGTTTAGAGAGTATTTTCGTCTGAGCTTTGTGGTTTGTTGATCCAGACCTCCTTTGGAAGGGGCAGCGGAGTAGGGGGCCTGCGGACGAACCTGTCCGGGCGAGCCAAGT
>CANFEY010000089.1 GCA_947446025.1 Bryobacterales bacterium | reverse complement strand
CTCTCGCTTCGCTCGGGCTCCCTACGTCCCACCGGCAGCAATACCGCTGGCGCCGGAACCTTATGGTTGTTCATGGATGAAATTCTTTCTCGCCCTGCTCGGTAATTAGCGGTCGAGGAGTGTCTCACTCATGTTGGCACGGAGGGGGGACACGCGCGGCGAAAGTAGGAGCGTATTCGGTGTTCGGTCCTTTGTTTTGGGACAGGGGTTGGTCCACCCGCTGCGAGTACACGGTTCCCAGTATGTTGCCGAGCCAGCCTGGCTTGTAGGCCCAACTAACGATGATCCCCGAACCGCTTGCGTTGCCGCTTGAGTCGTATTGAACACCTGACTCGGCAATCACCCCACCGTCGGCAGTTGCGATCATGGGGATCTCGTTCGGAACGGTCCAACGGACGTTGCCGGTTGCGTCGAACGCAATCATGGAACTGGGATCGTTTTCGAAAGCCACGGTTCCGACAAACGAACCGTCCTCCGCCTGTAACGCGGGGGTAATCACCTGTCCACCGGGAACGAGGGGACCGGTCACGACGCTGACGCTGGTTCCGTTTGTAACTGCCATTCCAACAAATAACTCGTTCAACCCGATTCCCTGCCAGGTCAACAGGACACCAGTATCCCCGTTGGAGATCAGTTGCCCACCGGTGAAGTCGATTTCCTGAAAGTAGCCGTCCCAGTCGTGGACGGGGATGCGGTCGACGGTGCCGCTGGTGCTGACTCGCAGGAGTTTCATGTGGTGGCGGGTGATGAAGAGGCCCCCACCGCCGCCGAGGCCTTCTATGGTTGTGTAGGGAACATAGGCGTTTCCGTCTCCGGCAATAATGAGATTGCCTGTTTGAGTCCAATCACCGATTGCGATGTTGAACTTCTCTTCCCCTGTTGCGGAGTCGATACCAACGAGGGCATTCGCGCAGATATCCGCGCACGAGTTGCCTTCAAGGACGAACACGGTGCCATCCGGATGCAGTGCCACTTGATCGCCAATCCTAGCGGTCTCGTCGGATGTGTATGGTGTTCCAAGCTGACCTGTGAGGCCGTCCACTTTTGTCACGGAGTAGGAGAATCCAGTTTGATTTCCGGCGTTCCGGTACGTGTAGTGGACGTCGATCAGGCCGCCTTGAAAATCTGGAATGAGCAGATCTACCGTGTTGGTGAGGCTTTCGTTCTCGAACGCGGCAGTCCATGCCGTGGAACCGTCATTGGTAATAGCGTGCACAGTTTCAGTTGCCGAATCGACGTAATGGATCGCAAATACGTCCGCTACCCCCAGCGCGCTTGGTACGGCTGGCAGCATCGAATCAAGACTCTGACCACCTATGGTATTCGACCAAGTCACAGTTCCCTCGGGCAGCGCACCTGCGGAAACCGTTATATCGGCAGAAGCCAGGCCAGCCGTTATAGTGACGTGCCCGACGGCGAGTGCTGTGAGAACTGGAGGGTTGGACCCGGAAAGACTGACGACGCTGGTATCGCTCGACGCCCAGGTTAGGCCGGTCACAGGAGCGCCATCGGCATCGAGTGCTTGTAAGATGCGGGTCTCGCCCACGGCCAGGTTGAGGATGCTCGGGAAGAGGCGCACGATATCGCCGTTGCCGTTGGGTACGTCGAAGTTGAGGGGTTTGCTGGAGAAGGAGTTTTTCTGCACGCGCACGATGCCGCCGACGGCACCGGTGGCGACGACGCCGGTAATCTCAGTGTCAGTCCAAGTGAGGATGGTGGCGTTCTTGCTGCCGAGTTGGAGGCTGCCGGTTCCTTGGGTGGAGCCGAAGCCTTCGCCTTCAATCGTTACGGTGGTTCCGACGGTCGCTGACGCCGGAGTGACGCTGAAGACTTTCGGGTTCGTACTGTAGAAGCTGATGGGATTACTTGTCCGACCGGTTTGCAGCACCCGGATATCGGCCCATCCATCGGCTGCGGGTGCGGTCACGACGATCTGCGTGGCGCTCCAACTCTGCACG
Source organism: Bryobacterales bacterium (assembly GCA_947446025.1). Lineage (GTDB taxonomy): Bacteria > Acidobacteriota > Terriglobia > Bryobacterales > Bryobacteraceae > Palsa-187. The sequence goes on along the minus strand of CANFEY010000089.1, from coordinate 9,089 downwards.
GTTGCGGTTGTTGTGCCGAGGACAACTTGGCCGCTGCCTTGGGTGGACCCGAAGCCGGACCCGGAAATGGTGACGGATGTTCCAGGGAGTCCACTCTCTGGACTGATGCCGGAGATCGCAATATCCGTCACGTCAATGGACAACGATTCGGACCAAGTGCCGTTCTGCTTTACGCGCACCGATCCTGATCTGGAGTTGGCGGCAATGGTGGCGATGATCTGGGTGTTGCTCCAGCTCGAGATGGTGCCGGGCGCGCTGCCGAGCCAAAGGGCACCGCTCCCCCGGGTGGTGCCGAAGCCTGAGCCGGAGATCGTGATTTGGGTTCCTGGCGCGCCGGAAGACGGGCTAAAACTGGTGACGACCGGCGGCGCGACGATGGTGTAGGTTCCGGTCACGACGGCGCTGTTGGACATTCCTGAGAGGTAGGCGATTGCCTTGAGGGTCTGCGTCGTGCTGACGGAGACTGGTGTTGTGTAGATGGTTCCCACCGTGTCACTGGGCGTAGTTCCGTTGGTGGTGTAGCGGATGGAGGCGTTTTCGGTGGCGGTGTTGAGGGTCACCGTTTGCGGGGAGGTGTAGGTCCCCGTGCCGGGACTGAGGGTGGGGGTGGCGACTTGGGCGAACGCGTTTCCGAGAAAGGCGGTCGTGAGAAGGATCGAGAATAGTGCGGTTTTACAGTAATATCTGGGGTTTTTCATCGTGCGACTCCTTGCTGGCGCTTGGTATTTCCAATGCCACGAGGAGCGTATCACGCGAATGAAAAAGGTGTATGCCGCAATTGCCGGGATTGCCGAGTTGCTCGGGAAGGTGATGAATCGGCTGACAAATTAATTTGGGATCAACGGCGCTTACTTGATACCCAACGAGATTTTGCGGCGGCGGGGCTCGGTTTCGCTGTGGGCGCTGGCGCGTCGAGGAGGGCTTCGATTTCCGAGCGGCGGAAGCGCCACTGTTTGCCGATGCGGATGCCGGCGAGGAGGGCGCACTCGGCCCAGAGGCGGACGGTGCGGGCGGAAATGCACAACAGCTTCGCGACTTGGGCGGAGGTTAACAGATTGGGAAATGCCACGGGTCGTCCTGCCCCTCTTCCGCAACGTGTGCAAGAGGCACACCCGGTGGAGAGAGGGTTGGGCGAAGGATTTCGTTACGAGGTTGAGGGCGGGATAGGCGTCGGGTGAACGGGGAGGTTGGGGATGGAAGAGGCAGGCGAAAGCGCCTGCCCTACCTGGGCTAGCGTTGCATGGGACAGGAACTGGGCGTTGGCGGCTGTTTTGGACAGCTTGTCGATCAGGATCTCCCTGCTCTCTGTGGGGAGCGGCTGATGGAATCGGCAGCTGCTAGACTCGTGCGATGGGAACAGAAACTGGGCGGACTTCCGGGGTGGCTTGGTGTGTTTTCTTTTTGGTGGCGGCGGCGTTGTATGGGAACTTTTACGTCTACGATTCGGTGGGGCCGGTGGCGGGGTTGCTGGCTTCGCAGCGGGGGTTTACGGACACGCAGATTGGGCTGTTGAATGCGATTTATAGTTTGCCGAACGTGGTGTTGATATTGGTGGGCGGGGTGATCACGGACCGGTTTGGGGCGGCTCGGGTGACGGTGGGGACGGCGGGGATTTGTTTGGCGGGGGCGGCGTTGACGGCGCTGAGTCCGGGGTTTGGGGGGATGGCAGCGGGGCGGTTGCTGTTTGGGGTGGGGGCGGAGACCTTTAATATCGCTACGCTGGCGGCGATTGCGCAATACTTCAGCGGGCGGAACTTGGCGCTGGCGATGGGGGTGAGTTTGGCGATTGGGCGGGCGGGGTCGTATTCGGCGGACATGTCGCCGGAGTGGTTTGCGGGGGCGTATGCGGAGGGGTGGCAGCCGCCGTTGGTCATCGCTACGTGGTTTGCGGGGTCGTCGTTCGCGGCGTCCTTGGTTTACTGGTGGGTGGACCGGAGGCATGGGGCTCCGGTGACGGCTCGGGCGGCGGAGCGGTTTGTTTGGGCGGACCTGCTGCGCTTCGGGCGGGCGTACTGGTTTCTGCTGGCGCTCTGCGTGTTGTTTTATGCTCCCATACTGGCGTTCCGCAGCACGTTTTCGATCAAGTACTTTCAGGACGCGCATGGGCTGGACTTGGCGGCGGCGGGGGCGATGAATAGTTACGTCTTCCTGGCGGCGATGTTTGCGACGCCGGCGTTCGGGTGGCTGTGCGACAAGATCGGCAGGTACGCTCCGCTGCTGGCGTTCGGGGCGTTGATGCTGCCGCTTTCGATTGTCCTGATGGCGGCGACCAAGTGGGACTTGTGGATTGCGACGGCGCTGATCGGGGTGAGCTATTCGCTGGTGCCGGCGGTGATGTGGCCGTTGACTAGCAAGCTTGTTGCGCCGGAGCGGTTCGGGACGGCGATCGGGTTGATGTGGGTGGTGCAGAACGCGGGGATCGCGGGGGCGAACTTGATCGCGGGGTACCTGAACGACGCTTCGCAGGCGAGCGCGGCGAATCCGGGCGGGTATCAGCCGATGATGCTGTTTTTCGGGGTGACGAGCGGGCTGGGGTTTGTGTTCGCGGTGCTGTTGTGGATGAGCGCGGGGCGGGCGCATCACGAGCGGGTTGCCTAGGGGGCGTGCGGGTGCGATCCTGGCGCTATGCGGAAACTGGCTCTTTTGTTTGCGGCGGCGGCGGGTTTGGTTTTCGGGCAGAACGCTCGGCTTTACGTGGTGACGTACATGGATGTGTACCCGAACTTCGCGGACGGAACGGCGGCGGCGTTGACGGCGGAGGTGGCGGCTAGCAAGAAGGACGCAGGCTTTGTGCGCTACGAATTTATGCGCGACGTTTCGCGGTCCAACCACTTCGCGATTGTGGAGGTGTGGCAATCGCGGCAGAGCTACGAGGCGCATTTAACGCAGGCGCACGTGAAGAAATTCCGGGAGACGATTCAACCGTGGATGGGGAGTCCGTTTGATGAGCGGCTTTACAACCTGGTGGAGTAGGTGCCTGACGCAGACGATCCTATAGCTCCCAGACCATATTGCCTATGTGCAATCACTAGGCCGTGACCTGGGAGGTTGAGTTCACCGATGAGTTCGAGGGGTGGTGGCAACAGCTATCAGCATCTGAACAAGGAAAGATGGACGCGCGGGATGGGCTACTTATGGAGCATGGCCCCGGTCTTGGATTCCCCTTTAGTTCACGAGTAAAGACGTCGCGTTTTCCGGAGATGCGGGAACTACGGGTGCAGGCGAAGGGCGATCCACTGGGAATGTTGTACCCGTTCGATGCGCGCCGCGTTGCAATTCTGCTGATCGCGGGAGACAAGACGGGCAAGGACCGATGGTATGAGAAGAACGTCCCGCTGGCGGACAAGTTGTTTGAGCGGCATGGCTACGATCAAACGAGAAGAGCGAAAGAAGAAACAAGATGGCTAGGAATTTCAAGGAACTACGAGAGAGCCTATCCGCAAAGGCCCGTGCGGCCAGCGCGACCGAGCGCCGTAGGTTGACGAAGGAAATGTCGTTGTACCAGCTCCGCAAGGCACGCGAGTTGACGCAAACCAAGGTGGCGGGTGACTTGCACATCGGACAGGGAGACGTTTCCAAGCTGGAACGGCGTACGGACATGTACGTGAGCACCTTAGCTGGGTACCTTCGGGCGGTTGGCGCGGATCTTGAGATTCGAGCGTTGTTTCCGGATGGCAGCGCCGTCAAGATCAACCAGTTTTCAGAGTGAACCGGCTTCTTGGAGGATCGAAGCAACCAGTTCCGTGTCGGGCTTCTCTTCGGCGAACAACTTGTAGATGCTCAGAGCCAGGGCGGCTAGGGGAGCGGGATGTGAGGGGAGGCTGCCTTGGGGGAACTGGTCGTATTTGTCCATCAAGAACGCGGCGGCGGCTAGGACTAGTTCTTGTTCGTGGCGGCTTTGCGGGGTGGCGTAGGTGAACTCCCAGGCTTCGGAGCGCTGGGCGATTTCGGGGAGGGCGGGGTCGACATCGATGCCGGTGGCGGCGAAGATGCGGCAATCGTAGCGGCGGCAGGTGCGGGGGCGGGCGTCGTAGACAGAGCACTTCTGTTCCACCAGCATGGGGCAGTGGCCGTGTTCGTTGTAGCCCATGACGAGGTGGCCTTTGGGGCGTCCGGGGGCGTCGAAGAGGAGCGGGCGTGGAATGCGGTCCACTGCTTTTTCCTTGGGTTCGATGTGGATGAACATTGACGCGCGGCAACAGGCGTTGCAGTCTCCGCAGGGCACATCGGCATCGCGGCCTACGCCGTGCAACCACTCTGAGAATTCGCCGGCGGGGATCTTCGTGTTCACCCATCGATTGTAGTGGTCTACGGGGCGAAAAGGGTACAGACACGAACTTTCGCAAAGGCGCGAAATTCGAGCCAGTCCCCTTTTTGCGCGACCGCAACGCAGAGCGCTAACGGAATAGGAAGCGGCGGAGCATTTTGCCGGAGGCGAGGTCGTGGACTTCAATGGAACCGGCGGCGTTGCCGAAGACGACGACGCCGGCGGCGGTCACGGCGTTGCTGCTGCGCTCGCCCGGCCAATCGACGGCGGTCTGCGGTTCACCGGTTTGATCACATGGCTCGAGGGAGCCCAGCTGGTAGACAGAGTGGCGGGAGCACCGATCGTTTTGCACGAGTAACCACTCTTCATCCTTACTGAAGCGGAGGTCGCGGAGCTTCCCTGCCCCGCCCCGGAAGCGCTGGGTAGAATCGGACTGGGTTTGGTCGATGATGCCGATCCAACCGGAGGCGGCGGCTGCGGCGATCCAGAGTCCGCTGGGGCTGACGGCGACTCTTTCAATGCGCCACGCAGCTTTCTCATCGATGGGTTCGGAAATCACCCACGACGCGGCACCACTGAGAACAGCGGAGAGGGCGACGAGGATGGGTAGATGGCGGCGGGGCACGCGGACCTATCCACTGTACCGAAGAAGTGGGGCGGCGGGAAAATCGCCACCCCGTCTTACGCGCTGAAGATGGGCTTGCAGGCCGCGGCGATCCGTTCCACGTGCCGGTGATCCGTGCCGCAGCAACCGCCCATCACGTTCAGGCGAGGCAGCGGTCCCACGCGGAGGCGGGCATAATGTTCTCCCAGTTCCACCGGATTGCCGTTATCGAGTTCCGTGGACTCGTTCAGTTCGGCGTGACTTTTGGTGGAAGCGTTCGCGCGAAGACCCCGTATCCGTGCAGTCCACGGCTCCGACGCGAACGCACCCTCGAAATGGCTAGGGTGAGCGCAATTTAGCAAGTAGTAGCTTGGGTAGCTATCCGTGGACCCGTCCACCTCCTGAATCGCATCCCCTAGGGATTGGCCGGTGGGAAGCCTTCCGTCTGTCTCCACGGTAAACGAGATCGCTACCGGCATTCCGGCGCGCTGCGCCGCCCGAGTGACCCCGATTGCTTCCGCGCTATAGTTCATCGTGATGGCACACACCATGTCTGCGGCGGTTCCGGCGAACGTTTCCACTTGCGCATGGTGATACGAAGCCGCCTGCTCGGATGTCATGGCATTGGAAGCAATGTATCCATCGCCGCGAGGACCCACGCAGCCGCTGAGAACCACCGGACCGTGATGCGCCAACTCCGTGCGCAGTTCCTCCAATAAATGGATGGCGGCCCTGTTTGCTTTGTCAAGCGTGTTGTCGGTGTAGCCCAGCCTGTGGCCCCAATCGGCATTCGCGCGCCACGTCGCCGATTCTAGAATCAGGCCGGTCTGGAACTGAACGGCAAGTGCCGTATACGCGCGGAAGTACCTGCGAAGCGCGGCCGTCCCCGCTTCATCCTTCAATAGGTGGAACGCAGCGAAGCCGGGAAGTTCAAGGCCTTGATCGAAGATCAGCGTGGTTTCGAGTCCCCCGTCGGTGAGGAAAAGTTCATCTCTTAGCTGGGGTAATTGGTGTCTGTGACGTGGCATTGTTTTTTCCTACGCCGATAGTATGCCTCGGAATTCCCGCCAGAACGTTATCCGGGCGTCCAAACTTCTTGCTCCTCGGTCTGCCGGGACAATAAGGATAGCGGCGAAACACCCGGACCTATATACTGGACCGAAGGAGACCTTTCCCATGCGCGTTCGAATTGCTGTTGCGGCCCTGGCCTTTTCTTTACTACCGTCCCTGTTGCCACAAGCCAAGCGCGACCCGGCGGGCGATTGGCCCATGTGGGCGCATGATTTGAAGGGCACGAAGTTTTCGGGGCTGAAGCAGATTACTCCGCAGAACGTGGGGAAGCTGAAGCAGGTGTGGTCATACCGCTTCAATCGCGACGGCAAGCCGGTGATCAATGGGCCCAGCGGGTCGGAACTGTATCAGGAGGTCACGCCCATCGTGGTCAACGGGATCATGTATACGCCGGCGGGCGACAGGGTGGTGGCCATTCAACCGGAAGACGGCAAGGAGCTGTGGAGCTTTGAGATGCCGGAAGGGTTGGCAAGTTTTCGCGGCGTGGGTTACTGGCCGGGCGATAGGAACAATCCGCCGCGCATCATTTTCACGAGCTTGAAGAAGATGTACGGGCTGAATGCGAAGACGGGGAAAATTGATCCGGGCTTCGGTAAAGAGGGCACGGTCAGCCTGGACGTCACGTACGCGGGCACGCCGACCATCGTGGGGAATTTGCTGTTCCTGGGCACGAACTTCTATGGTCCTGGCATGCCGCACATCGGGCCGCAGCTGGATGAACGCGGCGGGCAGATTCCGGTGCAGCACGGTTACGACGTGCGCACGGGCAAGGAACTGTGGGAGTTCCACACGTTCCCGCGGCCGGGCGAGGTGGGGTACGATACTTGGCCGTTAAAGGGTTCGGCGGAGAATCGCACGGGCAACAACGTGTGGGCGTTCGCGCTGACGGTGGATGAGAAGAATGGGCTGCTGTATTTCCCGGTGAGCGGGCCGGGGGCGAACTACTATGGCGGGGACCGGCCGGGCGCGAATTTGTTCGGCAACTCCATCGTGGCGGTGGACATGAAGACCGGCAAATACAAGTGGCACTTCCAGACGGTGCATCACGAGCTGTGGGATTACAACCTGCCGCCGTCGCCGAGCTTGATCGATATTCAGAAAGACGGCAAGACGATTCCGGCGCTGGCGCAGGTGGGCAAGACGGCTTATATGTACATCTTGAACCGGCTGACGGGCGAGCCGATTTATCCGACTCCGGAAGTCCCGGTGACCAAGTCGCTGGTGCCGAAGGAAGTCAGCTTCCCGACGCAGCCGATTCCGACCAAGCCGCGCGCGATTGCTCGGGACCGGATGACGAAGGACGATGTGGTGCGGCCTGAGGACACGACGCCGGAACACGCGGCGGCATGCATGGAGCTGTGGAACAAGGTCAACTACTATAACGACGGGCCGTTCACTTCGTTCACTTATCACGAGGACGGCGACAATGCGCGGCCGGCGATGATTTTTCCCGGCACGACGGGCGGCGCGAATTGGGGAGGCACGGCGGTTGATCCGAACCTGGGGTACATTTTTGTCAACACGAAAGACGCTCCGTTCATTGGGTGGCTGGTGAAGAATCCGAAGTGGACCGGTCCCAGCGATCTGAAGAACGTGGAGTTCATCCGCACGTCTCCATCGGGGTCGAATTTTTCCGCGCCGCTTAAGAATGCGCAGGGGCAGACGGTGGGGAATGCTCCATGTTTCCGGCCGCCGTGGGGGCGGTTGGTGGCGGTGAATGCCCGGACGGGGGAGACGGCGTGGGAGGTTCCTCTGGGGCTGACGCCGGGGCTGCCGGAGGGCAAGCAGAACACGGGATCGAGCAATAGCGCTGGGGGGATTGCGACAGGCGGCGGGTTGTTCTTCATCAGCGGCGGCACGTCGGACCGGATGTTCCGCGCCTACGATTCGCGCACCGGCAAAGAGGTTTGGTCCACCGTGCTGCCGTATGTGGCGACGGCGATGCCGATGACGTATCAGGGCAAGGATGGCAAGCAATACGTCGCGATCGTGGCGGCGAGCGGAGGGGCTGGTGGAGGGAGAGGGGCGGCTCCGCAGACGAATAACCACGGGATTTATGTGTTTGCGCTGCCGTAGGGTGGCGAATGAGTGCGGGAGCAGTTTACGGCCCACTTCCGAGATCAGGAGTCCTGTTTGGAATTTTGCTGAGGCTAGAACGATGAGTTCGGCTCAAGGACGGTTCACCTCGCCGGACCCGGCAGGGCTGTTGGTGGGGAAGCGAGGAAATCCTCAAAACTGGAATCTCCTATCTACGTGATGAACGACCGTTGATCTATATCGATCCGAACGGGCTGGACCGCGTGAACGCCACGAACAACACAGGTGGATTCACAGTCCACCATGACAATGGTTCGCAGTATTTGTAGATGCGCCCGACAACAAACACTTTCACATCACGCTGAAAGTTTATGGAGCTAACGATCCCTTACGCATGTTTCCAGACCTCTACGCCAAGATCTTTTCCGGTGCCGTCGCTACCGATTCCAGATTCCGCAAGGACCACTGGATCGAGGTGAATCGAACGCCTGAAGAAATGGAAAAACGCATCCGATACATGTTGGAATTTCAGGGAAAACACCCGCAGATCCATCTGAAGGGAAAAGTTCGGTAAGACTAATCGAGCCCTCTACCACCAGCCGTGAGATTCCGTGCACTGACCTGTGTTGTAAGTAGACGTCTGTCCAACGTAAGCAGCCGCAACATCCTCGGGGAAACCTCTGGTAGCGGCTATGGCAATACACCGAGTTTTCCTTATACAGGGTTAATCGTTGCACGGTACGAGGATCAAATCCGTGTGTCTCTGGCTCCGTTTACTGAAGCAGGGATCACGAAATCAATGTAGGTAAGGTTTCTTGTCCCTTCACCGTCCCTGAATACTCCATTTCTTTATGTTTTCCTGATTCAGTTTTCTGGTTTCACTGATTGCTTAAAAGAAAACACTGGCCCTGATGGGGACTGGCGAAATTGAGATTACTTTGGCGTCGGAACCGACTCTATCGAATCAGTAGTGTCCGGCTATAAGTCGAACAGATTCAGCTGGTTGAAAAATGGGTCTGATTTTTCTCCGGTATGTTGTAGCTGAAGGGCCTGTAGAATGGGCGTCCGCTCGAAAATGGTGACGCTGACAACCTGTAGGATTTGGTAGAG
>CANFEY010000088.1 GCA_947446025.1 Bryobacterales bacterium | reverse complement strand
GCCTCTACCAAATCCTACAGGTTGTCAGCGTCACCATTTTCGAGCGGACGCCCATTCTACAGGCCCTTCAGCTACAACATACCGGAGAAAAATCAGACCCATTTTTCAACCAGCTGAATCTGTTCGACTTATAGCCGGACACTACTGTTCCGAACTAATTATCCGACGGCTTCGACGCCTTATCCACAACCAGCACTTCGACCGGCGTCTTCTCGGCTTTGAATTGCAGTCCGAGCTGTTCCTGCATCGCGCCGAAGATATCGGGACGCGACTCCAGGTCAGCGGGCGGGGGCGGGGCATTCGGATTCGCGGGGCCGAGCGTTTCAGGACGCCAGGTCAGTGTGAAATCGTACTTCCCGGTGAGGCCGGTTTTGTCGACTACCGGTCGGTCCACGATGCTCGATTGCAGGAATCCAGCGAACTGGGCCATGGTCGAGTTGCGGACCCCGATGCTGCCCGGTCCTCTACCGCCGAATCCTGGCAGGTTGCCGCCGCTTTCGTTGACGCTGAGCTTGGGGCCGGACTTGGCTACGTTGAGCGTATAGGCGGAAAGCTCTTTGTTTTCGCGATGGAGGACGAGGCCAAAGCGGTCCGCCAGCAGCTTCTTCATCATGGAGCGGATCTGGGTGTCATTGCCGATGCCTTCGTGGTCGGGCTTGCCAGTGATGTCGTACTTTTCTTCTTCAGCCCAGGCCGGCAGATTCTGAATTTGGCCCGGATGCACACCGTAGGCGAAGATGATGAGCTGTTTGAGGGGCGTGTTGGTGGTGGTGAACAGTCCAGCCGGATTTACCAAGATGGACTGGCCCGGGCGCTCCGGGTTGGCGGGCTTGATGGTGGCGACCTCGAAGGCGGGGTCCACGTTGGCGGCCATGATTTTCGGTGGCGGGGGGGGCTCGGGAATGGTCCATGCGGTCTCGGGGGTGACGCGGACGAGATTCAGCGGGATGGGCTGTCCTTGGTTGAACGTTCCGGTGAGAGTATTGGGGTCGGAGAGCCGGGCCTCGTACGAGCCGCCGATGGCGGGCAGCTCGATCTTGAGTGAGGTGCCGGTTTGCGTCACCGTTCCCGCGTTGAGGGGCTGGCCGCCCTGATCGATGCTATACAGCGTGGCGGCAAGCTTCTCATTCGCGGCCCGGGAGATTTTGGCCACCATCTTTAGTTCTTTACCCTTGCCTACACTCAGTACCCCTTGCCAGGTACCGGTGAAGTCCTGGGCGAAGAGCGCTCCGAGGGACAGTGCGGCCATAAGCGCGGTCCAGGATGCCCTGGCGAGTAGATGTTTCATTTGGGATCTCCTTCGTATTTGACGCGTGAAGTAGAGGATTGTTACGGGCGGATGCTGTAATCTGCCCACTCCACGATTTTGCCGTCTTTCACCACGAACACACCCGTGAGATGGTAAGCGACGTTGCCATCGGCGCGGGTGAAGGCGTCAATGCGTTCGTTCACTACGACGGAGCCTCGGACCCAGCTCTCGAGGATCTTGAAGTCGATGGCGGTGGAACGCTCGACGTAGGCTTTGATGCGGGCGATGGCTTCGGGACCTTTCGCGGCGGGAGCGTTGTCTGTGATGCGGTAAACCACGTCGGCGGAAAGGAACGCGGAGATCTTGGCCATGTCGCGCGTGGCGAAGCTTTCGCAGAAGCGAGTGACCAGGTCGAGGTTTGCTTTCTCCGTCGGGGTGGGGTCGGCGGCGTGAAGCGCGAGGGACGCGAAGAGAGCAAGTAGGAAGGAGTTGCGGTTCATCTCTTCTTTAGTCTAATCGGGTAGCATGAATGGATGCGATGGCTTGGAATGCTGGGTGCCCTGGTTTCCGCGGGATCACTGCTGGCGCATCATGCGCTGACGAACTACGACACGACGACGGCGGTGCGTGTGAAGGGCGTGATCGTGCAGTTTCAGTAGATCAATCCGCACAGCTTCCTGTTTGTGGATGGAGTGGGGCCGGACGGCTGCTCAACGCCGAGGTGCTGACCATGCCGGATGGTAAGCAGCAAAGCTGGGGCGACCACGGCATCCATAAGTGCTTCGCGCCGGACTTCACGGATCAGCATTCGAAGTGACGGCAGCGCTGATCGGGCCGGGGTGGAATTCGGTGTGTGGAGGGCGTATACTAAGTCGTCAAGCTTTGCACAGGGAGGATCAGGGATGCGTGGACAGTTCAAGGTTGCGGTCGTGGCGGTGTTATCGCTGGCCGGATTCGCCAGCGTGGCGCGCGCGCAAGGGAACAGCCAGTTCCTGACTCCGCCGCAGGCTCCGGCACAGGGCAGGGCAGGCCGACAGGCTCCCGCCGCGCCATCAGGACCTGCACCGCGCAATGCCGCGGGCCGGATCATCATCGGCGCGCTGCCGAATGAACGGCAAGGCCTATGGGTGCCCGGCCAGACGCTGATTGCCGATCCGAAGGACATTCCGTTCCAGCCGTGGGCGAAGGCGATGTACGACTTCCGCCAGACCACGGAGCTTGAGCCGCACGCCCGCTGCAAGGCATCCGGCGGACCGCGCCAGCTCATTACGCCGTACGGCCTGGAGATCCTTGAGATTGCCGAACTCCAAAGGTTGTTCCTATTCGACATCGGCGGTCCGCACACATTCCGAACAGTCTTTATGGACGGGCGCTCCCACCCCGACGAGGTGACCCCGACCAACTACGGCCATTCCATCGGCTGGTGGGAAGGCGACTCGATTGTGATCGACACGGTCGGCTTCAACGAGGACTTCTGGTTCGAGCGCCGTGGCCTGCCGCACACCGAAACGCTGCACATGGTGGAGCGACTGACCCGGACGTCAAGCGACGTTCTGGAATACCGGGTAACCATCGACGACCCGTCCGTCTACACCAAGCCCTTCACCGGGGGCTTCGATCTGCGCTATCGCGGCAACAACGAACTGTTCGAGTACATGTGCCAACAAGCCAACTACGCGCATGAGCTGATGGTGGGCCGGGACGCGGTGGAGAAGACGATCGACCGCAGCAGCGTGATTATTCCGTAATCACTAGCCCGTATTTCTCACGAGTCTGTTGCGCCACCTCTGGCTCCGCAATCTTGTGAAAAATGGGGCTAGCGCCGTTCCCAGCGCAGCAGGATACGATAATCTCCGGCTCCCCGAGCAGGGTCGGAAATCTCTATGCGTGGGCTGCGGGCATCGGGCAAGCGCACCGCGCCGCGGCCGGAAAGGCGCTCCACAACGAACTCCGCATTAGGTGGCGGCGGAGCCGAACAGTTCGCACTCCGTACCTCGGGTGCTGCTCCGTTCAGCACTTCAAACTGCGGCGTCGTTGCCTCGAAACGCAGGAACACCGTGCCATCCACGCGGAGCTCCAGCTGGCAGCTGCCGGAGCTAGGCGGCTCGATCACAGTCTGAGGCGGTCCGCCACCCGCAGCGCCAGCTTGGGGCACTTGCGGCACCGGACCTCGATAGGGGGCTCCCGGAGCTACTTCGCCGCTCTGAATGTTTCTGACCACCGCGAAGAACGGAACTTCCGGCGTGTTCAAGTATGGATTGAAGATGTATTCCAGAGACACGTTCTTGACGGCTGGGAAAGTTAAGTCGCGGGAGACCGCATAGGCTGGATCGGCCGCCCATTGCCCGGTTGCCAAGATACGGTCTTTCTGCGTCGCGGTATCGTGCCATCCCCAGAACGGCTTGGCCTTGTCTTCGCCGAATTCTTTTCCCGCGAAGGCTCCAGCCACTTCCGCCAGGTTCATCGCGGGCCGGTTGCCGAACGGCTGATATCGATAGAAAGCCCCAAAGAGCGCCCCGGCCGTTTCGCGGCGTGCCCGCGCCCACCAGTGGTGATAAATGGGCAGCAGTTCGTAGCCGACCTCCCGGTCCACCGCGCTCTTCGGCCGCTCCGCGAGACCTTTGTAGACATAGGTCATGCCTGTGTTCACGCGCCACGTTTTGGACGCGGGGTCGAACAGTGACTTCTTGTCCGTCGCGCCCAAGGCTCCGTGGCCGCCGGCTTCCAGAAACACCATGGGGTGGGAGGAGTCGTGTAGCGCGATGGTTCCCTCTATGGTGTGCGCGCCGCGGCGGATCGCGCGGTCATTCACGTAGGAATAGACGTTGTTGTGAGCCAGCGTCTCCATCGTCTCCAGCACCCCGAACTGGCTCCCGTCTTTTCGAACCGCCAGTACGATGCCTTCGTTGTCGTTCTCATGGCAGGTTCCCGCCACGCAATTATCCGAATAATCGCGGGCGTGGAAGAAGTTGTAGATGAGGAACCAATGCGATTGGCTCTCAATGGCGGCGTAGTAGACATAGGCTTGCGTCGAACCCTTGCCCAGATTGTCCCAGTTGTTGGCGGCGTCCCAATCGTCGTCGAAATCCGAGCGCACCAGTGCGTCCGCCGTCCACTGAAACCAGGTCTCCTGCGCGACGAACGGCGAGTAGTGTTCCGCCAGCCGCCGGTATGGGTCTTCCATGGGAGGCTCGGCACCGAAGGTGTAGCTCTGCGGCGGGAACGTCGCTGGCGCGTTCGCATCCACTTCTATCTCCACTTCCCCGGACACGCTTCCAATGGACGCCTGAATCTTGTATTTGCCCGCCTTCGCCGGTGCGTGATACACCACCGAGTCCTTCACGGTGTACTGTCCAGCGGTGGATTGAAAGATAGAACTCAACCCACCTGACGCGACGTCCACGAAAGCTTCTGTGTCCTTACCCTGAAAGCGGAACGGCTTGGAAAGCCAGCCTTGATCCGATCCAGCGGTGCGGATCGTCCACTCACCCTGCTGCAGCCGCCCATCCTTGCTCTGTCCGTCCTTGGGCAGAAAACTGCCGTAGACCTTCACCTGGATCACCGTGTTCCCCAGCGGCCGCAAGCGCGGCGATTCCGCCACCAGCGTGAGGCTCTTTACCGTGGAGGTGCCGCTGCGTGCGAGCTGGCCCAGCTGGCTCAGGTCGATCCCTCCAAACTGCCCGAAAGCAGCCGGAGCCAAGGCAACACACATCGCCACCCATGTGGCGCTTCGGAAAGTCTTCGATTCGTTCATCGGCCAACCTCGCTTGAAACCACGAGTATGTCAAAAGCCGCAAGGCTTGGCAATCGCGGGCCGGGGGGAATGGTTACCGCTGCACGGAGAGCAGCAGCGTATTGGGAGACTGCGCCCCACCGATGCTCGCGATAATGGGCCAATCCCCGTTCGGAATCGAGGCAGGCACCTGGATCGCCACCTGATATAGGCCCACGAATCCGGGTGCCAACGCGGCGCCGTAGACCACCGCCGGTAGGTTGTTGATCGTTACCGTGGGAGCCGTCGCCGTTGCATACGTCCGGTCACTGGGGACCACGCTTCCCGGCAATGTCAACGGAGTGGTGGGACCGAAGCCCGTGCCCCACAGGATCAGAACATCGCCGGGTTTGGCTGCGATGGCGGCGGCCCCAAAGGTGCCGCTCTTGACCGCGAACGTGTAGTCAGGACGTGTGGCTACCACTTGCGATCCCGGCCAGGAAAAGAAAGCCGGTCCAAATTGCGTCGCCTGAATGGGAAAGCCTGCGCTGACCGCTCCATTGTTGTTGACCACGGCCGACGAGAAAATGATTCCGGTATCCGGAGCGATGAAGTTGATCTGGGTGGGGCTCACATAGGTGATGTGTGCAGGCAGATTGCCGACGGTCACGATGACGCCGCCCAGGGCCGTGGGCAGCTTCCCTCCCACGATGAAGCGGTCCCAAACATCGGTAGTGGAGGACAAATTGGTGCCCTGGATGGTGTAGATGGAATTGGGCGAAATTCCGGCTAGGAAACTCGCTCCGTTCACGATTCTCGTAATCACGGGTCTGACGGGAACGGTCGTGCTGATGGTGACCTGCACAGTCGCACTCACGGGCGGGTAACCGGCAACCGTCGGCGTCACTGTGATGGTGCCTTGATAGGTCCCCGGATCGAGCCCGCTGCGGATGGATACGGTAAACGATTGCGGCGTGGTGCCCGTGGCTGTGCTGGCGGTCATCCAAGGGTTCAGCGTGGAGGAACCGCTGTTCGCCGTTACGCGAAATCCCAGCGGCGGACCCGCGCTGGAAACTTTGATCGTCTGGCTGGCGGGGGAACTGGTCGCAATGGAGGCGAACGACATGCTCCAGGCGCTGATGGAAAGTCCGGGTGCCGCCGCCGTGAAGTTGATTTTCCTTACGCGTGCCCCGAGGTAATCCGAAATGTATAGGTTGCCCGCCGCATCCAGCGCCAAACCACTGGGAGAGAGCCGCGAATTCGAAGGTAATCCGCCGTCCCCATTTTCGAGAAAGATCCCCGCCGTGCCGATGCCGGCGATGGTGGTGACGATTCCCGCAGCGTCCACTCTGCGGACGCGGTTGTTGCCGTAGTCGCCGATATACAGGTTGCCGGCCTGGTCCGCCGCCAGCCCGCGAAGGTCGCCGAATGCGGCTTGGGTGGCCGGACCGCCATCGCCGGAGAAGCCGATGCTGGAGCCGGCCACCCTGGTGATGATGCCCGCGGAGTTGACCTTACGGACACGAAACGTGGATTGCTCAGTCAAGTATAGGTTGCCCAGGTTGTCCACCGCGACATTGAGAGGGTTCCCCAGGCCCGCTTGCGTGGCGGGTCCGCCGTCCCCTGAGGAAGTTAGACTGCCGTTTCCGGCAATGGTGCTGATAATTCCAGCTGGAGTCACTTTGCGAATGCGTCCAGCCGGAGGATCGGCGATGTAGAGGTTGCCGTCCTTGTCGACGGCGATGCCGCTGGGCAGTGCGAAGGTCGCACCGGTGGCCGGGCCTCCGTCGCCGCCGCTGCCCAACCCGGTACCTCCTCCCGCGTAGGTGGAGATAACGCCCTGCGGGTTCACTCTACGGATGCGGCGGTTGCCGCCATCGGAGATATAAGTGTTGCCCGCGGCGTCAACGGCAACTCCCTGAAACAAAGACGGGCTGGGGCAAATCCCGCACTGGTCGCCTGGCCTCCATCGCCCAGGCTGGTGCCCGTGAGCACGAGTTTGATGGTGCCATCCCCCGCAAAGGTGCTGATGACGCCCAAGGAATTCACCTTGCGCACCCGGATGTTGCCTGTGTCCGCGAAGGTGACATTTCCCGCGCTATCCACCGCGACACCCTCGGGCCGGTTGATCCACGCCGCTGTAGCAGCACCCCCATCGCCGCCGAAGGTCTCCGTTCCGTTGCCCGCGATTGTGGTAATGACTTGGGCCGTAGATAGAACAGGGAGGAGAACCAGAAGAAGACTCCGCATAGTGTGCTCCTACTTGAAAATGTCCAGGATCTCCTGCGACACCGAGTCGGCCGGTTTGTCCCAGCCGACCTCGAAGTACTTCTCCCACACTTTGGCCCACGGGCGGTTGTAGTAATCGACGAAGCGCGGATCGGCGGCCGACAACTGACCCGGCCGGCCGTCTGTGTTCTGGATGTTGCTGAGGCAGGCGATCGGCATGAAGCGGGCTCCCTCGGTCTGCGCCGTCGCGGTGCGCTGGAACTGGGTGGTCGCGCGGACCGGCGCAACGAACGTGTCCGGATCGTAGAAGATCGCCTCGTGATCGAGTCCAGCGAACTGCCCGTTCGCGAGCCGCGGCTTCCAGATCTCGACGACTTCCATCTTGTTGCTGTGCTCGAAGAGCGAGTGCAGAATCCAGCCCTGAACATTCGCCGTCCAGGTGATGAGCGACTCGCCGTCCCAGAAGCCGATCGTCTCGCCGTAGAACTGAGGAGCCGTGAGCACGTGCGACTTCTTATCCACCATGACCTGGCGCAGGAAATTGTCCGCGATGCCCGAGAGGGTTTGCACCGTCCATGGCGTCACGATCATCTGCATGTTGCCGCCCCGCGACACCTCCACCCACCAGCGCACCAGGCCTTCCGGGTAACAGAACGACGCGTTCCATTGCGCCGAGTTCGTCACGCCTTCGTGGTAAAGCTGCTGCACATAACGTTTCCGATACTCCGGCGTCAACAGCGACGCCGTCGTCGACATCTGACTATTTCCTTGCATCCAGGCCCGGCCCTGGGTGTTCGACGGCGTATAGTAGCCGTCCCAGTCCGGGACTGTAGCCTTGGTGTACCTCGTTGGTCCACCCTTGGCCGTGGCCGCGCTCAGCAGCGCGTTGTAGTGTTCCTTGGCGGTCTTGTAGGCGTACGGACTGAGGATCGACGCGCGGTCGATGTCCCGATTGCAGTCGCCCCAAGACGCCATCGCCGGTGGATTCGCACCAATCAGCGCCTGCCGCCCGTCGCCCACCGCAAACGGCACGTTGCAACGGTAGTAACGCTTGTCGAGCCACTGGTCCTTGTCGAGGTAAAAGTTCTTAGTATTGAAGAGGTCGGTCTTGAGCGGCTCGACGCCCGCCGGTGGACCAGCCGGGGTCTGCTGTCCACGCCCGCCCGGGAAGCCGCCGCCACCTTTGCCTTTACCCTTGGCGTTGCCATCGGCAGGCTGCACGATGATCGTCTGCGCTTTGGCCGACTCCACCACGGGGTAAATCATAAGGCCGAACGCGGCCACCACCGCGGCGGCGAGCGGGACTAGAGACAAGTTGGGCTTCATCTGTTTGGCTCCTGAAAGTTTTGAATCGTTCTCAATGATACTGCACGCGGGCAAGGTGGAGGAAGGGTGCAATCGGGCCAATGCCCGCGAAAAATCTAGAATCCCCGCCGAAATGCCTTCAACACTTCGAACCACGTAAGACTTAGAAGCCCAGCTCCAAAACAAAGCGCAAGGTCGTTGGCATGAAGCGTACTGAAGTGGAATAGACCCCGCAACATCGGCACACTGAGAGCCAGCGTCAGAATGGCGCACGCGCCTCCCACCACCCACCACATGGCTGCGTTGGGTGTCCTCAGGATCCCCAATAGAGACTTTGACCGGGACCGGCTTGCAACGATCATCGCGATATTGGAGAACACCAATGCTGTGAAGGTGAGTGTGCGCGCATCCTCTGCGCCCTGTCCCCTGCGGAGCGCAACACCGAAGATCGCCAACAAGACGACGAGGACGCCTGCCCCCTGCAGCAGGCTCATCACCACCATCTTCCTGTTAAACAAACGCTCTGTGGCCGGACGCGGAGGACGCTGCATCACATCCGCCTCTTCCTCCTCGGCCTCAAAGATGATGGAACAGGCCGGATCGATGATGAGTTCCAGAAAGGCGATGTGAATCGGCTCCAAGATCAAAGGCCAACGAAATAGCACCGCACACAACGAAAGCCCGGCGATGGGAACGTGGATGGCGAAGACATAGGACATCGCCTTCTCCAGGTTGTCAAAAATGCGGCGTCCTAAGCGCACGGCTTGAACGATGGAAGAGAAATCGTCCTCCAACAAAACCAGGTCTGCAGCCTCGCGAGCCACGTCCGTACCCCGCTGGCCCATGGCGATTCCAATGTGCGCGGCCTTTAGGGCCGGGGAATCATTGACGCCGTCGCCGGTCATGGCGACAATTTCTCCGTTGGCCTTCAGCGCGTTGACCAGCTGTAGTTTCTGCTCAGGCACCGCACGTGCGAATACATTCGAGTGACCAACATGCGTGCGGAGCGTTGTTTCATCCATCGCCGCCACTTGCGGCCCGGTGATGGCACCTTCCGGACTCTCCAACCCGATTTGCCGCGCGATGCTCATTGCCGTCCCGGGATAGTCCCCCGTGATCATTAGGACCCGGATTCCGGCCGCCTGGCATTCCCGGATCGCATCGGGCACGGCCGGGCGCACTGGATCCGCCAGCGCGATCAGCCCCAGGAACTCAAACTCAAAATCGTGCTGCTGTTCGGGAAGTGTTCCCGCAGCAGCCACGGCCTTCGCCACGCCCAAAACGCGGAGCCCATCTTCATCCATGCCCGCTACCACTCCGTTGAGTTCAGCCGCGCGTTCTTCCAGCATGTGGCAGAGGTCTATAACTGCTTCGGGCGCTCCTTTGGCTGAAATTACAAGCTCCTTACGGTCCGGGGAAGTCCACACCTCGGAAATTGCTAAAAGACTCTTCGCCAGCGGATATTCCCGGACCACGCTCCAATTAGCATGCAAATGTTCGGTACCACGCAGCGCCTGATCACCCATAGTGCGAATCGCACGGTCCATCGGATCGAACGGATCCGGCTGGCTGGCAAGCACAGAGAATTCTGCCAGCTCATGAAACTCCTCCGGCACGTCCGAGGCGGAATGGTCTCTCAGGTCGTAGGTCCGGCCCTTTGCATAAAGCCGCGCCACGGACATCTGATTCATGGTGAGAGTTCCCGTTTTGTCCACGCACAGAACCGTAGCCGCGCCCAGCATCTCGATGGCGGCAACGCGCCGCGTGAGCACTCTCTTTTGGGATATCCGCCAAGCCCCCAATGCGAGGAAGACGGTGAGCACCACAGGCAGTTCTTCGGGCAGGATCGCCATGGCCAGTGTGAGGGCTGCCAGGAAGCCGCGCAGCCAGTCTCCCCGGCTCAGCCCATAGAAGACGACCAGGAGACTGCAAAGGGCCAGCCCGACCAGCGCCAGAAAACGCACCATCTTACCGGTGTCGCGTTGGAGCAGCGTAGATTCCTGCACCACTTCCCGCAGCGACTTACCGATCTTGCCTAGCTCGGTTAGCATGCCCGTGGATCTTGCCGTGGCTATTCCAGTGCCGCGAACCACAAGCGTCCCGGAGAACACGAACGGAAGATCTTCACCACCCGGCCGCTGCATTTGCAGATCGTCCGAGGACGATTGCTTCCGGACGGGTACCGATTCTCCAGTCAACAACGACTCGTCGGTCGTGAGATTCACCGCGGAAAGCAGAACCCCGTCGGCGGGAACCCGATCTCCCTCCGCAAGGACGAAGACATCGCCTGGAACCACCTCCCGGCCCGCAATCCGCTTGCGTTGACCCCCGCGAATCACCAGCGCACGTGGGCTCGACAAGTCCCGCAACGCTTCAAGAGAACGCTCCGTCTTGCGCTCCTGATACAGAGTAATCGCGATCACCACCACAACGAAGGCGAGCAGGATGATGGCTTCCTGCGCATCGCCCAAGAGGAGATAGGTCCCGCCGCAGGCCAACAAGAGAAGCAGCATCGGCTCGCGGACCACTTCCAGCACAATCCGGAAAATGGACCGGGGCATGGAAGTGGGCAACTCATTGAAGCCGTGATGCGTCAGCAGGTCGGCTGCCTGGGCGTCAGAGAGGCCCGCGGGTGGAGTTGATGAGTCGGGGCGGGGGAGTGCCTCGATGATGTTGACCCAGTAGTGTCCGGCTAACGCGCGACACGCCGACGGCAACTAACTGAAGAGTAGGCGGTTGAGGCCTCTTTTGAGTTGCCGCGATTTGAAATACCAGAAGACGAAACACGAGGCTGACACCATGAGGGATGAACCTTGGCCGCACCG
>CANFEY010000087.1 GCA_947446025.1 Bryobacterales bacterium | reverse complement strand
GTATGGCGGAGAGGGAGGGATTCGAACCCTCGTTAGAGTTTCCCCTAAACACGCTTTCCAAGCGTGCGCCTTCAGCCACTCGGCCACCTCTCCATCTTGAGTCGTGCAAAACGCTACGCTTTGCACTCCACTTGAAACGCGCAAAACGCCTCGCTTTGCGCTCCGAACCTGAGCAGTCCGTTGCCGCTTCGCCTTGCGCTCCGGACCTGCTGAATGGTCCTTGTGGGGATGACTCCATTCTAGCAGGAGTTATGGTGTCTGACACCGAACTCCCTCTCAGGGCAAACGGAACAGGAAATCCCGGACCCTGTGGTACCACTCGGGATTGTCCGCGGGAGCCTGAGCGTCGCACGCGCCGAAGCGCGTCTGCAACTCCGCTTTCACCGCCTGGGCCGCCAGCGCCCGGTCCTGTTGCGCGTTCCTGAATCGCAGGCTGGTCTGCGTCGGCTCCTTGGGAGCCGTCCCCGCAGCCACCGCCGTGCCGCACACGAACCCGCGCATCACCTCTCCCGGAGCGGCCACGCCCACGGGCCAGCCTCCCGGCGGCGGGTCCGGCACCACCGCATCCATCACGCGGCCTTCCATGGGATAGATCACCCAGTCGTTGTGGATGTGCAACTGCGGCTCCACCTTGATGCGCTCCACGGGAGCCGTCTTCGCAGTATAAATGTCCATCCAAAAAACCTGCGTGCCTGTGCCCGACGCGGGTTGGACCACCTTCTCCAGCCGGTCACCCACCTCGCGATACAGCGTCACCTGCACCGCATTCTCCGGGTTCTGCGCCACGAAGAGCTGCCACGGCGCGGCGTCCGCGGGCTCCACCACAATCTGGAAACTCTGCCACGCATTGCGCGCTAACGCTGGCGACAGAATTTCGCGCGGCTCGGCGGGAGCGGTCACCTTTCCCTGGGCGTCCACGCGCGCGAATTCCGAATAGACAAGCAGCGGTTGCGCCCACACAGGCGTGCTCCACAAAACCATCACCAAAGCTGCGTATTTCACGCCTGTAATTGTACCCCGGCCCGCCGCTGCTTCAGAACGTGATCCGTCCGATCAGAGTGCCGCTGCGGGCGTTATTGGTGCCGCTGGTGGGAAGCACCGTTCCAAAGCCTGCGCTATACAGACCGGCGTTGGCACCGGTGGTAAAGGTGGTCGGAGCCGCGCTGAAATTACCTCCCGTGCCGTTCGACGGCTGCGGTAACCTCGTCCGGTTCAGGACGTTCTGGAACTCCACGCGGATGTGCAGGACAAAGCGCTCCGTGAAGCGGAAGTTGCGGCTCACGTTGGCATTCTCCAGCGGGTAGCGGTATCCGCGGTAGGGGCGGATATCGCTGAAGCTGTTGGCCCACTGGCCGTTCGGGATGCTCTCCCAGGCCGCCGGGTTGAAGACGATCGTCTTGGTGGGATCGTAGCAATGGCAGTTGATGTCGATGGGATCGGTGCGGCGGTTGCCATCGTAATCGACCCAATTGACAGACCACGGATTCATCGGCTGGCCGTCCGCGCCGATCCTTAGCTGCGCCGAGCCCGGACCGCGACCCAGGAAATTGCTTAGCGGAATGGTGCCTTGGTTCGACGGGCGCTGTAGGATCGCAGCGCTCTGGTATTGCAGATACCAACCGATTCCCCAGTTGCCCAAAATGTAGGACACCGTCTTGTTGGACAGATACTTGATGCCGCTGTTTGCAAAGCTGGGAACCTGGTATTCCGCAGTCATCCGGAACTGGTGCGGCGTATCCAGCGCCGTCAGGTTTTTACCCAACTGACGGTTGAAGATGTCCGGCGAACTCAGCAAATCCATGCCTTTGCTGAAGGTGTAGTTTGCGTTCAAGGAAAGGCCCCGGCTGAAGCGCTGGGTCACGTTCAATTGCAAGGAGTCGTACCATGTCTTGCCCAGCGGAGCCTGCGACGGAGCGATGGTGGTGTTGTACTGCGGGAAGGGCAGAATGGCCTGGCGGGCCGTCAACGCAGTGGGAAAACTAGAATAGGGCAGCACGATGCCCCGCGCCGCCAACGTGGAGCGCTGCGCGGCGTTCAGCGTGCCGATGGGTGTATTGAGCAGGGTGCTCTCCGCGGCACTGGCGAAATCGACAAAGCCACGGCCATTCAGGTCAGATTGCTTCAGCACGTTGACGGCAGCCATGCTCCCCGGCGCGGGATTGACTTCTGACCACCAAACGCCGCGGTTGCCCACATAGGACGCCTCCACCACCGTATTGCGGGTGATCTCGCGTTGTAACCCCAGCGACCATTGATGCTGCTTCGCGGGCCGGCCGGCATTCGGATCCAGCAGCACTGGCGCTGCGACCACGGCTCCGTTGGGTTGGCCTAGGTTGGTATCGAAACTAGGCCAACGCGGCTGAACATCAGCGGGCATTCCGTCTTGCAAGCGGCCCACCGTGAGCCCGAACCCTGGGGTCCCCGACGAAGCCGTGTTGACCGTCGTACCGCCAGCGGTGCCGATGGCCGAATAGACCACTCCAAAGCCGCCGCGCAGCACCGTCTTCTGGTTGATCTGGTAGGCGATCCCTAAGCGGGGGCCGAGGGCCAGCGGATAGTTCTTCGCGAATTTACAGCCGCACGTGGCTTCGAAAATTGTCCCGCCCGGATGCCCGCCCGCCGAAGGATTCGGCACGTTGAAGCCAAAGTTCCCATTGCGTCCGTATTGCTCGTTGGCGTAGGTGCCATAATCCCAACGCAGGCCGTAATCGAGCGTGAGCTGACGGGTCACCTTCCAGGTATCCTGCGCAAACATGCTCCACTGCGACTTGCCGGTGCTCAACGAAGTCGGCTGCGCCAGCGTCGCCGCGCTCAAATCGCCCAGCATGAAGGACGCAAAATTGAACCCGTGGAAGCCTTGGCTGACGTTCAGGCCTTGCAACGATGTCTGTAGAGTTGAGTTCCCGAAGGTGTAGGCCCCGGCCACGTTTTGAAGATTGTAGAACGGGTACTTTTCCAGCCGATATTCGGCGCCGAGTTTGAACGTGTGATTGTCCTTAACCCAACTCAAACTCGCATTGCCCGCGGGCCGCCGTTCATAGGTGCGGCTCTGCGCGTTCACGCCCAGGAAGCTCATCCCGCCTACCGCGGCGCTCACAGAACCCACCAGGAAGCGCGGGAACTGGCGGTTCAGAATGGCTCCACGCAGACCCAGTTCCTTTTGCGCATCGTAATTTGTCTCCGGCGAAGCGTCCGTGAAATTCAGTGAGTTCCATCCCGCGCCGATATGCAGCAGCATGGTGGGCGTCAAAGTGTGGTCGTAATTGATGCGATACGCCTTCGAAGAAATGTAGGACCCGCGCGCCAAGGTGATCGGCGACGGGAACCCTTCCATCTCTCCGAGGGGCGACGAAAACCGCCCCGTCGTGCTGTTGTCTTGTCCGTAGCCTGACAAGCGGCCCTTGGAGCCAATCGACTGATCAATCTTGATGGACGGCAAGCTGGAGCGCCGGTCCCCAATCCAGGGGTTTTGATAGTTGTTGCCGAATTGGCCACGCCCAGAATTGCCGCCCTTGGGCAGCGGCACCAATGCCAGAACCTTCAGCGCCACCGGGTCAAACCGAGCGGCGGGAATGATGTTCCCCGGGAATTGGTCACGCACGGTGCCGCTTCCACCCGGAACTAAGCGCGTAGTATTCGGGTCAAAGATCATGCCGCTGATAATGGAGCGTCCCAGCGGATCCGCATAGTTGGTGGCGGCTGCGCCCGTGCCCGTACGTAGCGGGCGGTTATTTTCAGCCGAGATCAGGGGAGTGAAATTTCCAGCCCGGTATTCGGGGATGGGCACGGTGGGTGAGCTGGTGGCGAACAATAAGTCTTCGCGAAAATGTTCAAAGCTCCAGAAGAAAAATGTCTTGTTGGTGCCGTTGTAAACTTTCGGGATGCGCACCGGCCCGCCGATGGTGAAGCCGAAGTCGTGACGCTTCTGCGCGGTGCGCAGGGCCGTATACGGCTGGTACGCGTTCAGCGCTTCGTTGGCGATGTAGTCGTAAATGCTCCCGCTGTAACGATTGGTGCCGCTCTTGGCAACCATGTTCATCACGGTGCCGCCGGCCGTGCCGAACTCAGCCGCGAAGTTGCTGGTCTGCACCGCCACTTCCTGAATCGCATCGACGCTGGGCTGGGTCCGCGTGGTCAGCGCGCGCCCGCTCCCTGTCTCGCCCGTCGTCTGTCCTTCCAAGCGGAACTGCACCGTATCGTCCGGATTCCCGTTCACCACCAACTGGCCGTTCACCGTGTATTGAATGCCCGGAATCATCGCCGCCACCGCGAAGGGATCGCGGAACCCGATGGGCGAAGCCGTACCCGCGCCGCCGACGGCAAGAATCGGCAAGTTGTTCATCTGCGAAACAGTCACGTTGTGCACCAGCTCGCTCGATTCCGTTTTCAGCAACGAAGCCTCCGCCGTCACATTCACGGCTTCAGCCGCGGTGCCCACTTCCAGCCGGACGTCTTCACGCATGGTCTGCTGTGCCGCCAGACGGAATCCCTGACGGTTATACGTCTTGAAACCCGGCACCGCGATCAGCATGTCGTAGTCGCCAATGGGCAACTGCGGCAACGTGTAGTTGCCGGTCTCCGTACTGGTCGCCGTTACAACTAAACCCGTCGCCAGATTCCGCACCTCAATAGGAGCGTTCGCAACCACCGCCCCGCTTGGATCGGAGATGGTGCCGGTGATGGTCGCCAAACCGGTTTGCGCGAAACCGGAGATAGCACAGAAAAACAAACACAAAGCGAGCTTGAGTATTTTCATGGTTAAGACCCCGGCTACGAATAGTATTGGAGGAATTCCTGCGATGCAAGGGGGGGCCACATCTCCGAGGATGCTCCGGCTGATATGCTGGGGTCTTGGACCCACATCGTCACGAACGCGTCTCCGAGAGCATCCGCGAGGAAATGGAGCAGCTGATTAACTACGAGCTAGCTGACCCGCGGATTGGCGCGGTCGCCGTCACCACGGCCCACGTTTCGCCCGACTACCGTCGGGCCGTGCTGCTGCTTTCCATGAAGGGCACGCCCGACGAACAGACGCAAACCCTGGAAGCCGTCAGGCACGCTAAAGACTTCTTAAAACACCAGTTAACCGAGCGGCTGGAACTCTACCGCACCCCGGAGCTCCACTTCGAGGCTGATTTATCCCCCCGCCTGGCCGCCAAGGCTCCTAAGATATTGAAAAGACTACGCCGGGGCCGGGCGAAAAACGAGGGTGACGAAAAAAGTAGTGGAAAAAGCGCGCTTTCCTGACTTCCATATGTTAGCTTGGTGAGGAACCGCACTCGCGGTTCGTAGTTCCAAACCAATGCGATTAAAGGGAGTTCTTTGATGCGTGTGGCCCCGATGACCAGCCGCTTTCTTGACGCCTGCCGCCGCCGTCCCACGGACGTCCGACCGGTATGGTTCATGCGCCAGGCTGGGCGCTACATGAAGCAATACCGGGACATCCGTGCGCACCACGGCATCCTCGAAATCTGCAAACGCCCCGACCTCGCCGCGCAGGTGACGCTGCAACCCGTCGAAATCCTCGACGTCGATGCCGCTATCGTCTTCGCTGACCTGCTGCTGCCCGTGGAACCCATGGGCCTCAAGCTCAGCTTCGCTTCTGGCGAGGGTCCGCACATCGACAATCCCGTCCGCACTGCCAGTGACGTCGACAGCCTCTCGATTTCCAATACCGACGATCTCGGCTACGTCGGCGAAACCATCCAGCGCGTAGTCGCGGCCCTTGCGGGACGCGTCCCTGTGATCGGCTTCGTCGGCGCTCCCTTCACCATGGCGAGCTACATGATCGAAGGCGGTCCGTCGAAAAATTTCCTCAAGACCAAGCAGATGATGTACCAGGACGAAACGCTGTGGCGCCGTCTGATGGGCAAGCTGGTCGATGTGCTCGGTTCCTTTGCGGTGATGCAGGCCGTGTCGGGCGCTCGCGCGATTCAAGTGTTCGATAGCTGGGTGGGCGCGCTGGGACCGGACGATTACGTCCGCTACGTGGCCCCGTATTCGCGCGCTCTGATCGAGCGCATCCGCTCCGCCAGCGTGCCTGTGATCCACTTCGGCACCGGCGCATCCGGCTTCTTCCGCGAACTGCACGCCGCCGGAGGTGATGTGATGGGCGTGGATTGGCGCGTCAACATCGACCAGGCGTGGATGGACATCAGCTATCGCTCCGCCGTGCAGGGCAACCTGGATCCGACGGTGCTGTTCGCCCCGCTGCCTGAACTGCGCAGCCGCGTGCATGAGCTGCTGAAGCGCACAGGTTCGCGTCCGGGGCACATCTTTAACTTGGGTCACGGGATCTTGCCGGAGACTCCGGTGGAGAACGTCAAGGCCTGCGTCGAGATCGTGCGCGAATTCAAACTGTCGTAGAAGAGGCCACTTGGGTCAGGTAGTTATTGTCGGTGGCGGCATCGCCGGACTTTCGGCTGCTTACGAACTCTCCAAGACCGGCATCCCGCACATCCTCGTCGAAAAGCGCCCGCGCCTGGGCGGCGTCATCGAAACCCGTACGTGGGAAGGATGCGTGCTCGAATCCGGCCCCGATAGCTTCATCTCGCAAAAGCCCGAGGCCATGGCGCTGATCAAGGAACTCGGCATGGAGTCCGAAGTCATCGGCTCCAACGACGCCGAGCGCGTTACCTACATCCAGCGCCACGGGAACTTGGTCCGCTTGCCCGAAGGGACCACCATGTTCGTACCCACGCGGGTGGGGCCGATGCTGGCGTCGCCCATCGTGGGCTGGGGCACGAAAATCCGCATGGGGCTCGAACTACTGCGCCGCCCCGCCACCTATCCCGACCGCAGCGTCTCTGACTTCGTGGCCGACCACTTCGGCCAGGAGACCGTCGACTACTTGGCTGAGCCGCTGCTTTCCGGCGTCTACGGCGGCGACGTCCGCAAGCTCAGCATGCAGAGCGTGATGCCCCGCTTCGTCGAACTGGAGCGCACCCAGGGCAGCTTGGCCCGCGCGCTGATGAAGTCCCGCGCGCCTTCCGGCAGCGGCCCGCTGTTCCGCACCATGAAGCGCGGCCTGGGGAGCCTGGTGGAAAAGCTCGCCACCTACGCCAATGTCATCCATGGCGAAGTCGAAACCATTGAGCAGCAGCCCGCCGGCGGATTCCGCGTAAAACTCAGCGACGGATGGATGGATGCTGCTCATGTCATCCTGGCCTGCCCGGCGTGGTCCGCAGCCGCGTTGCTCGGCGGCACAGACGGAGTGCTGGCGCGCGGCCTCGAACAGATTCCGTATTCCTCGTCCGCCATCGTGACGCTTGTCTACAACGCAGCGGAATTCGACGGCCAGCGCGCTGGAACCGGCTTCCTGATCCCCAAAG
This sequence comes from Bryobacterales bacterium, assembly GCA_947446025.1. GTDB lineage: Bacteria > Acidobacteriota > Terriglobia > Bryobacterales > Bryobacteraceae > Palsa-187. Next base: position 4,125 of record CANFEY010000087.1, on the reverse strand, counting down.
TCGAGCGCCGCAAGCTGATGGCCTGTACCTTCGTCGGCACCAAGTTCCCGCACCGAGTGCCCGGTGGCAAACTCACCCTCCGCTGCTTCTTCGGCAGTACGGGCAATGAGGGAGTCCTGGACGAAACCGACGACCGCCTGACGTTTTTCGCCAAAGACGAATTGAAGCGCATCCTCGGCCTCACCGCCGCCCCGATCCACGCCTCCGTCAACCGCTGGCCCCGCGCCATGGCGCAATATACGGTTGGGCACAGCGAACGCTTGAAGGAAATCCAGTCGCGCGCGGCGGCGATTCCCGGCTTGTATCTAGCAGGCAACGCCTACACCGGCATCGGCATTCCCGATTGCATCCGCATGGGCCGCGAGGCAGCGAAGAGGGTCGCCTCTATCACTTCGACGCCTTGAATCTCTGCCTCGCTCCGTGACGAACGTGGAGGATCTCCACTTCCTTTTTCCGCTCAACGATTCGGTAAATCACGCGGTAAATATGCGGCTTGTTGCCGTAAAGCAGGTGCCGCAGATTCTTGCTCTCAGGCGTCGCAGGGCAGCGCGAGGGGTTTTCCTCCAGTGTGGCAAGCGCTCGATCCAAGCCCGGAAACCACTGATAGGCAACGTCCGAATGCTCGGCGTTGATAGCCGCATAAATTTCGGCGAAGTCACGCTCGGCACGGGGCGTGATGCTAACGAGGTATGCCCTGCTTTGCTGCAAACTCCTCTAAGAACTCTCTGGCAGGCCTCCCCTTGCCCTGGCGTGCTTCCTCAAGCCCTTGGCGGATGCCTTCCCTGGCGTCGGCACGGGCGGCAATGTTGAGCAGCCGCTGGTAGGCCGCGGCATCCTGCACGATGGCGGCAGCCTTGCCGTCTACGGTGAGAACCACAGGGCGCTTGCTCTTGTGCAACTGCCGCATGAAGTCGCCCGAGCGGCGGCGGAACGTTTAAGCACCTTTACAGGTGCTGGCGGCCCCACCCCGGCCTGCACCGGAATCCGCCCTACCGGCCTGCGAGCTGCGCTCTGTGCGCGACTACGATGCCTGCGCCTAGCGGAGCCACCTGCGGAATGCTCACCGGCGTATGGCCGCTGATTTCGATTTCCCCAAACAGTGCCTTCGCCGCCGCCACTTCCGCCGACGGAGCCGAGCTGAACGGCGTCAAGTACGCCGCGGCTTTCGGGAAGTTGGCCCCCATGTAAGGATCGTTGAACGTCGCCAGAATCACCGGCGTCGGCCCCTCAGTAAGCTCCGTCAAGAAGCGGTTCACCTCGGCCGTGTTCGCCGTGATCGCCGCGAAAGATGCCGCCACGATCGTGCTGCAGGTCTTGCCTTCCATGGTGGCCTGGAGCGCGTGGAGAGGCATGGTGGTATCCACCAGCATCACCTGCCCGCGCGTGGCCTTGCGGCGGAAATCGCGCACCAGCCGCTGGCCTTGCTGTGAAATACGCAGGCTGTTGATCAGCACCAGACACGGCTCACTCGACGGTGCCAGCGGCAGCACATCGCCTTCATTGCGCAGCAGCGTTACCGCGCGATCCGCAATCTGCTGCGCGCGGTCCGCCGCGGCGGGGGATGCCAGGGTATCGGCGATGTCGTCCAGGTCTACCAGGCGCCGCCGGTTGAGACCCAGGCTCGCCTTGGCTGTCAGCACACGCAGCGCGCTTTCGTTGATGCGCTGGCGCGGCAAGCGGCCTTGCTCCACGGCGGCCATCACGGCCCGGATGGATGCGTCCGGATCCGGCGGCATCAGCAGGACGTCGGCCCCGGCCAGTAGAGACCGCACTGATGCCTCGCCGGGGTTGAACATCTCCGTCAGCCCTTGCATATTCATAGCATCGGTGACGATCAGGTTCTTGAAGCGTAGTTCGTTGCGCAGTAGATCGGTGAGCACTTTGGGAGACACCGTGGCGGGCACGCCGGAGTCGTCCAGCTCAGGCACCGCCATGTGCGCGGTCATGATGGCGTCCACCCCGCCGGCAATGGCCGCGCGGAACGGTTTCAGCTCCGTCGCGTCCATGCGATTGCGCGGAATGGTCAGGCGCGGAAGGCCGATATGGCTGTCGATATCCGTGTCCCCGTGGCCGGGAAAATGCTTGGCCGTTACCAGCACTTTCGCCGCCGGGTCCTGATGGGCGCCTTCAATGAAGGCGGTGACGTGCGCGGAAACTTGGTCCGGATCCTCGCCGTATGCGCGGATGTTGATCACTGGATTCATGGGGTTATTGTTCACGTCGGCCACCGGCGCGAACACCCAGTGCACGCCCAGCGCCCGAGCTTCGCGGGCCGTGATCAGCCCCTCGTACTGTGATGCGCTCACGTCGCCCGTTGCTCCGAACGCCATGCTGTGCGGGAACTGTGTGCCGCCGGTGACGCGCATCGACGCCGCGCGTTCAAAGTCCGATCCAATCAGCAGCGGTAGCCGGGACAGGCGCTGCATCTGGTTCAGAAAGACCGCCATGGCGTACGGATTGGCGTTGCGCGCCGAGCCGAACTCAATCTCATTGATTACGATAAGCCCGCCGATATGCAGGTCCTTCACCCAATGCCGGTACTTCTTGGCGTCCTCGGATTCGGTGCCATAGACGTCGCCGTTCGCCGTGCCGATGATCAGCTGAGCGACGCGGTCGCGGAACGTCATGGAGTTGAGCAGGGTCCGGGCAGCCGCCTCTTCCGCGGTAGTTCGCGTCACAGGTTTCGCGGGAACCACCTTCACCACTGCGCGCCGCTGCTGGGCAAGTAAGGCGAACGCGAAAAGAAGCGCGAGCAACGCGCGCAGGACCGGCATGCCTTCAGGATAGCAACCTGGCTAGGGCGAAATACGGGCTAGCCCGAAGCTTTAGCCATAAATCTCCACTTGGGAGCGGCTGACCTCGCGCGTGTGCTGGTAGGAGTACTGATAGGCGGAGATGGTATCGAGATCGCCCTCCCCCGCCCGCGAGCGACTGTAGCAGGCCCTGGATGTCTTCGAGTTCCGCGTCGCTCAGCTCACCGGTTACGTTGACCGAGGCCGTGAGGCTGTTGGACTGGGTGTTGGTTTTCTGCGAGATTCTACCGCCCGGGCCGCGCGCCGAGGAACGCTCACTCTGGCGCAGGCTGCGGGCTTCGAGCGAAATTTCCACCGTGTCGCCCTCAGCGGTCCTAAGCGTGAGCTTTAGCGCGGAGGACTCCTTGGCGGTGCGCATCTCCGTCCGCGCAACACTCGTTTTTGCCTGAGCGCCGCCCCGCGGACCCGCTGGCCGGCAACTTTCGCAACTCTGTGGCGCGCTGAATCCGGTGAGTTTCATTGTTCCTGCTTCCACGGCCCTTATCGGAGTGGGTGACGCGAGTTTGAGTTCAGGAAATCCCCGGTTTGCCCCCACTTAGCGTTGCGGCGTGGCCGAGGTGCCGCCAAGCGTGATACGTTCATTGGCGCGATGCCAATCCCTGCTGCACATCTTGCCGCGAACTCCCCTTCGGCCACGCGCGCCCTGACCACCGGCCGCCCGTTTCCACTCAGTGAGCCGGACCGCCCGACGCGCACCGCCGCCATCCCCGCCGACCTCGAAGCCATCGTGCGCTACCTCGACGTCGAGAAAAGCCCGCGCTACAAACGCACCGATACACAGACCTATTGCAATATCTACGCTTGCGACTACTGCTACCTGGCCGGCGTCTATCTTCCGCGCGTGTGGTGGACGCCCAAAGCGCTTTCCGACATCGATGCCGGAAAGCTGGTGGCCGCCAAGTATGCCGATACCGTCACGGAGCTGAACGCAAACTCGCTGTATTCCTGGCTGCGGGACTTCGGCCCGGCCTTTGGTTGGAAGCAGGCGGCGTCGCTCGATGACTTGCAGTTGGCGGCGAATGCCGGCCGCATCGGAGTGATCTGCGCGCAGCGAAACCCGTTGAGCAAGTCGGGGCACATCGCGGTGGTGGTGCCGGAATCCACGCCGCCGTCGGTGGCCCAACACGGAGCGGGCGGAGTGAGCGTCCCACTACAGAGCCAGGCCGGTGGGGTGACCCCCTCTATTGAGACAAACTGCATTGTCACACTTGCCGTTTAATGATTTCTGCTACTCAAACCCCTTCTTCTCCGCCACACTGGTCCTCGGCTGGCGAAGCGGAGGCGGGCTCTGCTGGAGAGCAACCCGCCAAGG
>CANFEY010000086.1 GCA_947446025.1 Bryobacterales bacterium | reverse complement strand
TTCGCTCGGGCTCCCTACGTCCCACCGGCAGCAATACCGCTGGCGCTGGCGCCGGAACCTTATGGTTGTTCATGGATGAAATTCTTTCTCGCCCTGCTCGGTAATTAGCGGTCGAGGAGTGTCTCACTCATGTTGGCACGGAGGGCGCTGACCATCCGCGACTGGAATTAAGTCCCTGGGGGGGGTACACGCCCATCGCCCAACAAGCTATGATATGCGACGGAGTGATAGATGAAGACTAGACTGGCCTTGGGTACTGTCGCTGTCGCAGCCGTGTTGCTGGGTTATCAGCAGTCCGGCACCAAGGCGACGGCTCCGCCCGCCGCCGCAAAGTCCGCGGCTGTGAGCCCTGCTCAAGCTTTGCCCGCGGTTACCGAAGCATCAGCCCGGAAGTTGCTGGACCAATACTGCGTGGGCTGCCACAACGATCGCACCAAGGCGTCGAACTTTTCTCTGGAGAAAGCGGACCTGGCCAAGGCGGGCGAGCATCCGGAGATCTGGGAGCGTGTGATCCGGAAGATGCGCGCGGGGATGATGCCTCCACCGGGCTTGCCGCGGCCGTCCCTCGCCAGCTATGAGCGGACCCGCGATTGGTTTGAAACGCAGATGGACCGGGCTGCCGCAGCGCGGCCGAATTCAGGGTCCGTCGTGCTGCACCGGTTAAATCGCACCGAGTACGCCAACGCGGTGCGCGATCTTCTCGACCTTGAAATTGACGCCGCCGCCTTGCTGCCGGCGGACGATTCGGCTCGGGGCTTTGATAACGTGGCCGGATCGCTGACCATTTCGCCGACCTTATTAGAAGCCTACACCTCCGCTGCGGCGCGAATCGCGCGGATGGCCGTGGGTTTCTGGAAATCCCCGACGGAAGCCGCATTCATCTCGCCCGGTGACACATCGCAAACCGAACGGCTGGAAGGATTGCCCTTCGGCACCCGCGGCGGCATGGCCGTGCGGCACGTCTTCGCTTCGAACGGCGAGTACCGGTTCGTGGTGGCGAACTTCGGACTGGGGAAATTTATCCCCAATGAGAAACTCGCATTTTTCATCGACAACGAACTGGTGGAGGTGCGCGATTATCGCGGCGTCGGCCTCTCTGCTGCCAACTCTTCTGACAATGATGGGACCATTGAAGTCACCGTCCCCGTAAAAGCCGGTTCGCACTTGGTGGGCGTGACGTTCCTGGCGGAGAACTACCGGCCCAGCCTCGACCTCATCCGGCAGTACGAACGCAAATCGCTGGAAGACAATCCGATTCCGCAGTTGCAGTATCATCCGGCTGTTGGGTCGCTGCGAATTCGGGGTCCCTTCACGCCAACGCGCGCGGAAGATTCGGCCAGCCTGCGCAAGGTCTACGTCTGCCAGCCGGCCAGCGCGGAGCAGGAGAGCCCGTGCGCAGATCAGATTCTGACCACCTTGTTGCGCCGTGCCTACCGCCGGCCGATCACGCCGCAGGACATGGAGTGGGTCCGTGCGTTTTATCAGGAAGGCCGCCGCGAAGGGACTTTCCAGGACGGCATCGAACTGGCGCTCCGCCGCTTGCTCACCAGCCCGCAGTTCCTGGTGCGTGCCGAGCGGGAACCGGAAAACGTCGCGCCCGGCCGGCAGTATCGCATCACCGATCTGGAACTGGCCTCGCGCCTCTCATTCCTCTTGTGGAGCAGCATTCCGGATGAGGAATTGGTCGCGCTGGCCGCCAAGGATCAGTTGCATCTTCCGTTGACCCTGGAGCGCCAAGTAAAGCGCATGCTGGCCGACCCCAAGGCCGCTGCATTGGTGGAAAACTTCGGTGATCAGTTGTTCTACCTGCGCAACTTGCCCTCCACATCGCCCGATGGCGTCTTCTATCCGAACTGGGATGACGAACTGCGCAAGAGTTTCCGGCGCGAGACCGAGCTGCTGTTCCAGAGCGTGATTCAGGGCAACCGCAGCGTGGTGGACCTGCTGAACGCGGACTACACGTTTCTCAATGAGCGGCTGGCCAAGCACTACGGCATCCCGAACATCTACGGCTCGCAATTCCGCCGCGTTGCGTTGGGCCCGGAACTCGCGTACCGGCGTGGACTGTTGGGGCAGGGCAGCGTGCTGGCGCTGGCATGGCAGCAGAATTTCCGTACCTCGCCGGTGAAGCGCGGCGTGTGGGTGCTTGAAAACATCCTAGGAACTCCGCCGCCGGAACCGCCGCCGAACGTTCCAGCGCTGGAAGATTCCAATGCCGACAATAAAGTGATGACGCTACGTGAGCAGATGACGCTGCATCGCAAGAATGAGCCCTGCGCGGGCTGCCACAAGCTGATGGACCCCATTGGATTCTCGCTTGAGAATTTCGATGCCGATGGCGCGTGGCGCACCAAGCAAGGCGGCCAAGGCGGCGTGCCCATCGACGCCACCGCCACCATCTGGGACGGCACGAAAGTCAATGGCCCCGTGGAACTGCGGCAGGCTTTGCTCAAGTATTCCCCGCAGTTCGTGCGGACGATCACAGAGAAATTGATGACCTATGGTTTGGGCCGGGGCGTGGAAGCGGAAGACATGCCGGTGATCCGGTCCATTGTAAGAGACGCGCAGAAGGACAACTACCGTTTTATGTCCATCCTCATGGGCATTGTGAAGAGCAGTCCTTTCCAGATGAGAGTGAAGCAGACCGAAGAGCAAGGCGAGTAAGGAGGCGATATGTTTCTGACCAAGAAATTCATTCCCAGGCGGACCTTTCTGCGTGGCGCGGGCGTGGCGATCGGGCTGCCGCTGCTGGACAGCATGATTCCCGCGCAGACGGACCTGCGCAAGACCGCCGCTGCTCCGGTGCCGCGCTTCCTGGGCGTATGGCATCCGCACGGGGCGGCTCCGGGGTATTGGAGTCCGCTGCAGGAAGGCAAGGATTTTGAGTTCTCCTTCATCACCAAGCCGCTGGAACAGTTCCGCAACCGTGTGACGTTGATCTCGGGCATGGACATGCCGGAAGCTGCCGCCACGACAGAGGAACCGGGCGGCGATCATGCGCGCGGGGCGGTGTTTCTCTCCTCATCGCGTCCGCGCAGGAATGCGGTTAGCCCCTACCTGGGCGTCAGCTTTGACCAGTTGATCGCCAAGAAGTACGGCGAGAGCACCATTCTTTCCTCCATCCAATTAGGCGTTGAAGAAGACGGCAACTTCGGCAACTGCAACTGGGGCTACAGCTGTGCGTACTCGAACTGCATGTCGTGGACTTCTCCGGTGACGCCATTGCCCACCGAAGTGAATCCGCGCGTCGCGTTTGAGCGGCTGTTCGGCGATGGTACCAGCGCGGAAGAACGGCGCTTGGGGCGCAAGCAGAGCGCCAGCATTCTGGATTCCGTGGCCCAGGAAATTTCTTTCTTCCGCCGGCCGCTCGGCGAAGGCGACAAGCGCCGCCTTGACACGTATCTTGAGAATATCCGCGAAATTGAGCGGCGCATCCGCATCGCCATGGAGTCTTCGATTCAAGAGCCTTCCGAAGAGATCCCCTTCGGTCTGCCGGAGAGCAAGACGGTCCACTACCGGCTGATGTATGATCTGCTGGCGTTGGCATTTGAAGGCGACCTGACCCGTTCGGCGACCTTCATGCTGGGCAAAGATCTCTCCGGGGCGAGCTTCCCGGATTCCGGCTTCAATGGCGCGTGGCACGGTTCCTCGCATCACGGCGACAAGCCTGAGAACGTGGCCAGCTACTCCAAGATGAACCGCTACCATGTGCAGAATCTGGCGCAGTTCGCCGAGAAACTGGACAAGATTCAGGACGGCGATGGCACCCTGCTGGACCACACCCTCATCTATAAGGGCAGCAACATGGGGAACTCGCATCGCCACGCGCACATCAAAGTCCCGGTAATCCTGTTAGGCGGCTTGAATGGGACGTTGAAAGGCAACCGTCACATTGCGTTCCCCGATTACACAGAGCGCACTTCCAACATGCTGCTCGCGTTGCTGCACAAGTACGGGATTGAAGACATTCCGAAGTACGACGCCGCGGGCCGGCAGGTGGGGACGCAGAAATCGTTCGGCTCCAGCACCAAGCCGCTTTCACTCTAACCGCATGCGCACCTACTTCGCAGTCGCACTACTGATGGCCTTGCCGCTGGCGGGGCAGAGTCGCGCCACGCGGCCCAAGATTGAACGGCCGGACGGCGCGGTGTGGAATGTGATCCGCACCAATTGCACGCATTGCCACGGCATCGATGACTATGCGTTTTTCGCGTTGGACAAGGCAGCCTGGGCGAAGCTGATCACGGAGAAGCACAAGCCCGCGGATACCGCGTTGGCGGAGGCGGATAAGACGCTGTTGCTTGATTGGCTGGCGAGCCGTTTTGGTCCCGAGACCAAGCCGTTCCCGCGTACCTACATCCCGCCGGAGATTACGACGTTCTTCTCCGATCCCGAGGCGTTCCGCCTGATGAATCGCTCTTGCACCAAGTGCCATGGGGTGGACCGCGTGCAAGGCGCTCGGAAGGCTGCGGACGATTGGCGCGTGACGCTGGTGGACATGCGCGAACGTGGGGCGCAACTCGCCGACGATGAGTTGGAGCAGCTGGTGGAATGGCTCGCGCGGGTGTGGGGGACCAATCAGGACAAATGAGCCGGTTTCGGTCCACTATGATTCTGCTGGCTGCGTCGGCACTGGCCGCTGTGTTGCTGATGGCACAAACGCCGGGCGATGCCGCCGTCTATCTGACGGCCAGCACCGCGAACGTGTCCGGGGCGGGGGAGACCGTGCGGTTTGAGATTTTGCGGTGGTCCACCGACGAAGAGCGCGAGAAGTTGCTGGCGGCTTGGGAGCTTCGCGCGGGCACGGCAGGCGCGGGGGCAGCGAAAGGCAGAGCAGGCGCGAAAGCGGGCAAAGCAGGAGTAAAGGGTGCGCCTCCGCCTGCATCGGCTGAGGCTGTTACGCCGGAAGCCTCGCTGGCTGCTGCGCTAGAAGGTGCGGTGACTGCGGGCTATCTGTGGCCGACATCGGAAACCGCGGGGTATACGATCCGTTATGCGGGCCGGTTTCCGGCTCCCGATGGCGGACAGCGCATCGTGCTGATCACGCAGCGCAGGTTGGGTGCGCTCAATCAGCGCTGGAATCCTTCGGCGGGGATTGCGAACAAGTATCCGTTCTCTGTGATTGAGCTGCGCCTCAACGCGAAGAACGAAGGCGAAGGTTGGGCAGCGCAGGCGGGCAGCGTGAAGGTCGATCCGGCGGTGAAGATCCTGGCCGGGGAGAGCGGTCAACCGGCGGTGTTCCGAAATGTGCGGCCGGCGAAACAAGCAGGAGGGGCGAAATGAGACGCGTTGGAGAGATACTTCTGCTGGTTGCGGCTGTGTCCGCGGGATGTCTTGGCGCGGGCAAAGCCGATGTGGCCGACGCGGCCATGCGCGGCAACAAGCCGGCGGTCCGTGACCTGCTGTTGAAGAAGGCCGACGTAAACGCTCCGCAGGCCGATGGCTCAACCGCGTTGCATTGGGCAGCGCAGGCCGATGATCTTGAACTAGCCGGTCTGTTGATCAAAGCCGGAGCGAAAGCCGCCGCCGCGAACGTGACCGGCGCCACTCCCTTGCTGCTGGCCTCCGTCAATGGCAGCGCCGCGATGATTGAAAGGTTGATCGCCGCCGGTGCGGACCCCAACGTTCCCCTGAACGCATCCGGCGATACGGCGCTGATGATAGCATCGCGCGCGGGTAAGCTGGATGCGGTTCGCGTGCTGCTGGATCGCGGGGCGAAGGTGGATACGCAGGAGACTTGGGGCGGAACCAACGCGCTGATGTGGGCTGTGGCGGAGACGCATTCCGCCGTGGCGAAGCTCCTCCTGGAGCGCCGCGCCGATGTGAACGTGCGGTCCTACTACGTGCCGTCTGCCTCCGGGCGCGGTTTTGAGGGGACGACACCGGTGCCCAACAAGACGGGGCAGGAATTCGAGGAGTTCGCCAGCGGTTGGTTGACGCCGCTGATGCTGGCGGCGCGGGAGAATGACCTGGAATCGGCGCGCCTGCTGGTGAAGGCGGGTGCGGATATCAATGCCCAATCCGCCGATGGCAAGGATGCGCTTTCCCTGGCCCTCTTCGACGGCAGTTGGGATGTAGCCGACTTCCTTCTCGATAGCGGGGCGAAGGTGAATCAGGCGGACGCGCAGCGCTTCACGCCGCTGTTCTGGGCAGTGGATCGCCGCAACATGGAGACCGCTCCGAACTTCCCGTGGATGGAGACGCGCGATCCGCTGCCGCTCATCCGCAAGCTGCTCGACCGGGGTGCGGATGCCAACGCGCGGATCAATTCCACGCCGCGCGCACGGATGCGCGAAGGTTCGCCGCGCCTGGTGTACGCCACCGCGCTGACGCGGGCCGCTTTGGCGGGCGATGTAGAGCTGGCCCGGCTGCTGCTTTCGCATGGTGCAGACCCGCACATCATCTCTAAAGACCGCGAGACCACGCTGATGGCCGCGGCTGGGACCGGCTTCATCAACGGCTACCATCGCCAGCGCACTCCCGCTGAGCGGCTGGAGTTGGTCAAGCTGCTGGTGGAACTCGGGGAAGACGTGAACGCCGCCGACAACTACGGCATCACGCCGTTGATGGTAGCGGCCAACCTCGGCGACATCGAAGTGGTCAAGTACCTCATCTCCAAAGGCGCGGATTTGGCCGCGCATGACCTGGGCAAGAAGAACGACGGTGCCTTCGGCTCCAGCGTGGAGCCATTGATGCCCATTGATTACGCCATCGGCGTAGGCACGTTCGTGCCCAACAACGCCGTGATCATCCATCACGACGTACTGCAATACATGGCGGAAGAAATGAAGAAACGCGGGATCGTGCACACCACGTCCGAATGCACGCTGCGCGGCTTCACTTGCGCGCTGGCGAATGTGGACCCGAAGACGGCTACGCCCGCCGAAATCGTGAAGATCCGAACCATCCAAACCGGCTATCAAGTGGATGGCCTCACCGGCGGCTTGGGCGACAAGGCCCAGCGCTAGCTCGGATGCACACACAAGTCGGAATCATCGGAGCGGGACCCGCGGGACTGCTGCTGGCACACTTGCTGCACCAAAAGGGTATCGATTCGGTGGTCCTCGAACGCCGCGATCAGGAGTACGTGATCGACCGCGTCCGCGCCGGCGTGCTGGAACAATTCACCGCGGACCTGATGACGCAGACCGGCGTCGGCGAACGTCTGCATCGCGAAGGCATGCGTCACGACGATGTCTACCTGAGCGTGGGCGGCAAGCGCCACCACGTCCCGCTGGCGGAGTTAACCGGCGGCAAGTCCATCTACGTCTACGGGCAGAACGAGGTCGTAAAGGACCTGATGAACGCGCGCATCGCCACCGGGCGTCCGCTGCACTACGAAGTCTCGGACCTATCCATTCACGGCATAGATTCCGCCAAGCCCAGCATCCGCTTCCAGCACAACGGCCAGCAACACGAGCTGACCTGCGACTTCATCGCGGGCTGCGACGGCTTCCACGGTATCTGCCGGTCCGCGCTGGGCGATCACGTCACCACGTACGACCGCACTTATCCGTTCGGCTGGCTCGGCATCCTAGCGGAAGCGGCCCCATCGTCAGATGCGCTGGTCTACACCTATCATCAGCGCGGCTTCGCATTGTTCAGCATGCGCTCACCAAAAATTACGCGGCTCTATTTTCAGGTGCCGCCGGATGAAGACATCGCCAACTGGTCCGATGAAGCGATCTGGGAAGAAATGCTGAAGCGCCTGACGACCGACGACGGTTGGAAGCCCAACGTCGGCCCCATCCTCAACAAGAACGTCACGGCGATGCGTAGCTTTGTGACGGAGCCGATGCAAGCGGGACGCCTGTTCCTGGCCGGTGACGCCGCGCACATCGTGCCGCCCACGGGTGCCAAAGGCTTGAACCTGGCCGCCGCCGATGTCCTGTTGCTGGGCCGGGCCATCGCCGCCTACTACGCCGACGGCAAGACGGCCTTGCTGGACAGCTACTCGTCTGACGCGCTGCAGCGGGTGTGGAAAGCGCAGCGCTTCTCGTGGTGGATGACGCATACGCTGCACCGCTTCCCGGACGAAAATCCCTTCGACCACAAACGTCAACTGGCGGACTTGGACTATATCACCGGTTCCAAAGCTGCGCTGACCAGCCTGGCGGAGAATTACGTCGGGTTGCCGCTCGACACTTCATTTTGACCTCCTTTGCGCGCCATCGGCGCATGTCGTTACAGAGCGACTCCTTGCGAGCTACTCAAGAATGACGAGGAGAGAACCATGAAAAAGACACTGATGGTTCTAGCCGCGGGAGCCGTCGCGCTCACCGTGGCAATTCAAGCGCAGCAGGCACCGGTTGGAGTGAGGCCGGGACCAGCCCAGCCAGCCAACATTGCGCGGGCGGCCAGTAACACGCAGCTTTCCGCTGCCAACTTGGCGGTGGTGGGTGAAATGCCGGAAGCTGTAGAACTGATGTCCGCGTCGATTGGTGCGGCTTTGCCGCCGCGCCCCATTACCTACGGCCGTCCCCCGACGACTACAACGCCACCAACGGACCGGAAAAGCTCTTCAAGAGTCCCACGGCCCAGGCCGTATGGCCGAACTCGCGTGCCTTTGACGTGGCTGGAGTGAACGCCGCCTTCGCGACTTCATTCAACCTCGGCAGCTGCAAAGTGTGTGAACGCGGCGTCAGGCAGGCGCCGAGGTTGGAAACGACAAGGTCTACGTCTACTTGAGTGACGGCACTCCCAACGCCTCCGGCTTCCAGGTCGGTAAGATCGTACCGCCGGCTGGCCGGGGCCGGGTGGCAAGGTTCAAGGCGGGCACTATAGAAGCCATCGACGTCTCCCAGGAACTGATCGCCGGACCGACTCGGATTGATGCCGGAGGGGCCGTGATTAACAACCAAAAGAGGCCAGTCGAAGGCAAGTAGTCCCGGCCAGCTTGCTATGATGGACGTTCGCTGTCCTCATGTCCCAATCGTGGCTTTTCATCCTACGTTTTTCGGCGGCTAGTCTTGCTCAGTTCGCGCTGCTGTTGGCCGCGCCGGTTCGCCCGTCGGTGGATCGTTTTTCTGAGCAGCTGGCGGCGGTTTCCGCCTTCCTCATCTGCGCAGTCGGAGGCACCTGCGAACAACAGGCGGACATGCTCAGCCTGCCCGACCAGACGTTCCGACTGGAGATCCTGGACGGCTGCAATGGCGTGAACGTTGTGATCCTACTATGGTCGGCGCTCATCGCTTATCCGGCATCCTGGAAGTGGCGCGCTGTCGGAATGCTGGGCGGCCTGGTTGCGATCCAGAGTTTTAACTTGCTCCGCATTATTTCGCTCTTTTATCTGGGTCAATTCAGCCGCGATGCCTTCGATTTCGCGCATTTGTATCTGTGGGAGACGCTGATCATCCTCGATGCCATGCTGATTTTCGGATTGTGGAGCCGACGCACCAAATGAAGCCCGGCTTGATCGCGCGCGCCGCTGTCTGTGTCTTGTGCTCTCTCGGTCTGTGGTGGTTCTTGTTTCGTCCCGTGTCGTCCACGGTGCTCAGGAATCTTGTCTATATTCCCCTGGCGGTGCTGCTGGCGCCCGCCGGACTGGCTCCGGTGACGGTGAATCCTGAATCGGGGGAGTGGATCTTCAACGTGGCCGTGCATCACAACGGGATCGAATCGATCGAATTCGCTGCCGAGCCCGGCACTGCGGAGGACTTCACCGCGGGCTGGTTCAGCTACGCGGGACTGGCCCTCGCGGTAGGCGGCTTCCGGCGCGCGAAGTTATCCGCCGGACTCAAGGGCCTCGCACTCCAAGTGGCCGTGAGCGTCCTCGCACTCACCGCGTTCGCCTATGTGAGCGCTTTCTCCGCCGTAGCGCAAGAAGGTGCCCTGCAAGGTGCGCTCGGTGTCGCCGGTTACATCCTAGGCGGTGTGGTCCCTTTAGCCGGACCTTTCGCCATTGCGCTGTTCATTCACCCGGAATGGCGGACATTTTTCCACAGGCCCCAATAAATTACGGTTGCGGATGCTGGCGGTCCCTGCTAATCTAACCCAAACGCTTCTAAGTCGTTTCTCTTAGAAGCACATGGGAAGAATCGGGCTCCATCGGAGCCTTAAGGAGTGCGGAGGCTCATCAAAAGACTTATTAACGGCTTGCTTGGAATCGCTCTGTTTGCCGTGACAGGGCTACCTGCGGCGGCGCAGACCCCGGTCCTGTGGGGCGCGGATCCATTTGCCAACGCTTTCTTCGCCATCAATCAGACCACCGGCGCTGCATTGATCACGCGAACCGTCAGTCTGCCAGGGTTCACCGTATCGGGATCAACGCGCTGGCATCCGATCCATCCAGCGGATTGGTCTACATTATCGCCAGAGTGAGCGGCCCTGCACGTCGGCTGGCAACCTTGGATCTGGCCACCGGCAATGCCACCAACGTGGGATTGTTGGCTGATAATTTTTCGAGCTTGGCGTTTACTTCAAGCGGAACGCTCTATGGGGTGACCGGCGATGGTGCAACGGTTCCTGAGACACTTTACACGCTGAACAAGACCACAGCCGCCGCGACCCTTGTAGTTGCCCTCGGGAACGGTGCCGATGGCGAAGTCATTGCCTTCAATCCGGTCAACGGCCTGATGTACCACTGGTCCGGCAACAGCACCCCGCTTTTTGAATCGATCAACCTGACTACGTTTGCCGTGACACCGATTGCCCAATCCGGCGCGGCGCATGGAGAAGTCTTTGGAGCTGTGTGGAACGCGCAGGCGGGCAATTTCTTCATTACCGACATCGGCAGCCAGTTGTTCACGCAGACAACGGGCGGGGCTGTCACACTCTTGGGTAGCGCAGCGGCCACCGACTATCGCGGTCTGGCTTTGATTGCCCCGCCGCCGGCAAGCGGCATTCCCACGCTGAGCCAATGGGGCCTGATCTTCCTCACCGGGTTCCTGCTATTTGCAGGCGCGTACAAACTGAAGTCCCGCGTCACCGCCTAGCTTCAAACAAGGGCGGGCCTTAGGCCCGCCCTGAAAACTCCCGCGTCTCCGTCGTAATCCTCAGCTTCTCGCCTTCCTTGATAAACAAAGGCACGCGGACCTTCAGGCCGGTTTCCATCGTGGCTTGCTTGGTCGCGCTGCCGCTCGACGTATCCCCTCGTACCGCGTGTTCCGCCTGCGCCACCACCAGCTCCACGAACACCGGCAGCTGTAGCGCGATCGGGTTGCCGTTGTACTTCTGCAACTGCAGCAGCGTGCCTTCCACCAACAGCTCCAGCGAATCCCCCACGATCTCCGAGGGAAGCGTGAGCGTTTCAAAGCTGTCCTGATCCATGAAATACGAACCGTCGGCATCGCTGTACAGATAGCTCACCGGGACAAACTGCAAGTCCGGCTCCTTGAATTTTTCCCCGGCTTTGAACGTTTTGTCCATCACCGCGCTGGTGAGCAGGTTGCGCATCTTCACACGCACCAGCGTCTGCCCGCCGCGGGCCGTGGGCGTGCTGATTTCCACGTCCATGCAGTTGAAGGGAGTGTTCTCAAATTCAAAGAACGTCTTACGTTTGATGTCGATTGCGTCAATGAGGGAGGCCAATGCTTGCAGTTTCCTTAGCTACCCAGTATGGCACCGGTTCCTCAGTTCGCCAAGCGCCCCGGCGATCTTCTACCCTTAACAAAGTATTGTGTTTCAGTAGTGTCCGGCTAACGCGCGACACGCCGACGGCAACTAACTGAAGAGTAGGCGGTTGAGGCCTCTTTTGAGTTGCCGCGATTTGAAATACCAGAAGACGAAACACGAGGCTGACACCATGAGGGATGAACCTTGGCCGCACCG
>CANFEY010000085.1 GCA_947446025.1 Bryobacterales bacterium | reverse complement strand
CTCTACCAAATCCTACAGGTTGTCAGCGTCACCATTTTCGAGCGGACGCCCATTCTACAGGCCCTTCAGCTACAACATACCGGAGAAAAATCAGACCCATTTTTCAACCAGCTGAATCTGTTCGACTTATAGCCGGACACTACTGGTTCTGCACCAGGAACGCGGACGTGCCGGTCACAGCGCTGCCGTTGTTCGTAGTGTCCGCAAATACGTTATTTGTGTTGTCGGTGCACGCGGCGGGGGCGCCGCCGCCGCCGGTCGCGTTACAGCCATTGATGTGCAGGGTCGTGGTCGTAATTGTGTCCGGCGTAGGAACCGTGTTGACGGTACCAGCCGTAGCCCAGTAGCGCTGCGTAAAGGCTGTTGATAGGCTGACGAAGTTCAAGTCCACGCGGCTGCAGCCGTTTGTGATCAAAGTCGCCGGAAGATCCACGCCGACGGTGCCAGTGTTACAGGCGACCACGGCCGCGTGACTCAACCCCGCACCGGAAGCTAGTAGGAATAAGATCCCCGCCAGCCTGCTACCGGGAACAACTGACAACCAAGTTAGAATTTTCATTGATATTTAGCTCCGTAGCTCCTTACAAGAACTACAGGACTCTCCTCCGAGATGTTCCATCTTACCACCGTTCTATCGGCGGGGTCAAGGATTGATTATAGGGTAAGTCTCATGTTTTTAGTGGCTTCAGCTAGACCATAGTACTAGGACTGGGGTTTTGCGTCGATGTTTCGCCCCATGCTCTCCTAGCGGCCTACACCCTGGCGTAAGGGGAATTTCGTAGGCTCGGGGTTTTCTCCTAGAGGACGGGTTCCGTGAGTGGATCGCCCCCCAGTGCCTACGCGAAGCACCCCACGGGCGCGCTGTTCCGAATCCCACTTCCCCCTCACGGCATCTTATAGTAGACTGTTAGGCGGACGACCAGACATGGGAGGCACATCAATGAAACTAGCCAGAGCACTTACTCAATTCGCCCTTGCGGCACTCTTTACTGCGATTCTGATCGCCCAGGCGATGACGCAGATCAACGGGACCATCAAGGGCAAGGACGGCAAACCGCTCCAAAACGCCGAGGTGAAGATCACCCGCACGGACATCAAGGCAAACTACAGCATCAAAACGAATAAGGACGGCAAGTTCAACTACGCCACGCTGCCCTTGGGGACCTACGACATCGTCATCACCGCCAATGGCGAGCCGATTCTGGACACCAAGGGTGCCCGCACCGACTACGCCAAGCCGATGACCATCGATCTGGATTTGAGCAAGCCGCCGGTACAGACCGTTGCGGCTGCGGTGGCTCCCGGTCAGCCCGCGGCTCCCGCTGCTCCGGCCGAGCCCACCGACGCCGAGAAGAAAGCTATGGCGGAGGCGCAGGCCAAGTTTGAGAAGGAAATGAAGGAATACCAGGACGCGCAGGCCAAGAACGAAGGCTTGCAGACCGCCTTCAACGCGGGCATGGAAGCCGCCAAGGCTTCTAACTGGACTGGCGCGATTGAAGGCTTCACGAAGGCTTCTGAGCTGGATCCGACGCAGCACGCCGTTTTCGGGCAGCTGGCCGATGTTTACCAGAAGCGCGCGGAAAAGTCGAAGGGCGCAGAGCGCTTGGCCGATTACAAGAAGTCCGCTGAGGTCTATGGCAAGGCGATTGCGATTCTGCCGACCGACGCGGTGTACCGCTACAATGCGTCGGTGGTGTTGGCCCGCTCCAATGACATGGACGGCGCGCAGGCCCAGCTGAGCGAAGCCGTCAAGCTGGATCCGCTGAACGCGGGCAAGGGATACCGCAACCTGGGCGCGGTGTACTTTGACACCAACCGCAGCGAAGCCGCTGAGGGCATGTATCGCAAGGCGATTGAGCTGGACCCCAAGGATGCTGGCGCGCATTTCCAGTTGGGCGTGACGCTCATTGGCCGCTCCACGGAAAAGGACGGCAAGCTGGTGGCTCCGGCCGGCACAGCGGAAGCATTCCAGACCTACTTGGCGTTGGCCCCCACGGGCGCGAATGCGGAGGAAGCCAAGAGCATGCTGGAGGTGATGGGAGCGACGATCACCAACAGCATCAACCGCGCTCCGCCTCCCGCGGCCAAGGGCAACGCCAAGGGTAAGGGCAAGTAAGCGGTCCTTATAAGTGTTCCGCATTCTGTTCTACCTGATCTTCGGGATCTTGTTGATCAGCGTGCTGCGCGGCGTTCTGGGGTTTGTTGCAAGGTTGTTTTCGAATGCAACGGTGGGTCCCGAACGCCGCGCGACGCCGCAACCGGAAGCCCTGAAGAAGGATCCGGTGTGCGGGACCTTCGTGGCTCCCTCCACTGCCGTACGCGTGGAAAAGGGCGGCCAAACGTATTTCTTCTGCTCCACTGCCTGCCGCGATAAATTTTAGCATCCCCTTCCCACCGCCCCCCATCGAATGAGTAGAATGGAATCACTATCCGTCATGGCAGCCGCCCCCGTATTGCCGCTAGCTGGTTCCGCATCTTCCGCGGGCATCGAGACATTGCGTCTATCCGACGCAAGCCGCGCCGCCTGGACCGTTGCCGCCGAACGGCTCGTCTATCCGGACTATCACGACCTGGCTGCGTGGACCGCGTTCCGCGAATCGGCCACCGCGCTGGCCGAGCGCTTTGTGCCCAAGGAAATGCGCGAGGCGTTGCAGGCGTTCTTCGCTCCCACGGGCGACCCGGCTATCGTTTTGGAGAACCTGCCCGTTGATCCGAGCCTGCCGCCGATCCCCGAATCCGGCATGCGGCCCGTCGGCAAGACAGCCGTGTCCGAAGTAGCCATCACCGGCATCCTGTGCCAGTGGGGCGAACTGCTCAGCTTCACCAATGAGAAGGACGGCAGCCCGATTCACGAAGTGGTGCCGGTCCCCGGACGCGAGATCCTGCAATCGAACGCGGGCCGCGTCAAGTTCGGCTTCCACAGCGACAACGCTTTTCTGCCGAGCTGGTTCAAGCAGCAAGGTATCCTGCTTTACGGGTTGCTCAACGAAAAGACCGCGACTTCGGTAGTGACGGCGGAGCAGATCCTGCAAGCCGCTCCCGCCGAGTTGGCGTCGTTGCTGGCGCAACCCATCTTCCGTCATGCTTGCCCCGCGAGTTTTTCGTTGGGCGATGCGCGGGCGCTGTCCGCTCCGTGCCCCATCCTGTGGCGCGATGAGCGCGGCTTGATGCGCGTGTCGGCCGCAAGCTCGACGATCATTCCCGTGACGCCGGAAGCCGAGCTGGCGCTGGAGTTGTTCCGCAGTCTGCTGGATGAGTTGGTCCCCGCGAAAGTAGTGGTCCGCCCCGGCACAGCCTTGCTGTTCAAAGACGACCGCGTGCTGCACGGCCGCGACGCGTTCCAGGGTCCACGGTGGCTGCAGCGGGCCTACTTCACCGATTCGCTGGACTTGCTGCGCGACGTAACGGCGTCGGATTGGCGCGCGTTTAGCTTCGATGCTCGGGTGCTGCGGAGCGGTCGCGAGCGGGCGTAAACCTTACGCGGCGATTCTTTCCGGCACCGCTACCTCGACATAGGCGAAGAGGAGTTCCCGAAATTCCGGATTGGCCAAGTGGCTTACCACTGGTTGCGGGTCCGGTGCCTCCCTACCCGCATCGACGTAGGCTTCCAGGTTGACGCGAATGGCCTCGACAGCTGCACGCTTAGCGGCTTCCACATCGGGGCCGTGAGTGCTAATCGCGAGGTCGGGGACCTGGACCCCAAAGCCAACATCCAGAGGTTCCAGCATGATTAGGTAGCGTTTCATTTCCCAGCCCAGCCTACTAGCATTGTCCCACTGCGTCGCGAAAATAGCTCTTGTCGTCACCTACTCATGTAGTATATTGGACAACGAAAGTAGGAAGAAGGCAGCGGCTTCGCATTTCACTTGCCATAGTGGCCATCCTCGCGATCAGCGGGCTTGGTTTTGCCGCGGATGGCGTCTCCGAATTCCAGGTAGCGTCCATTAAACCGTCTCCGCCCGGTTTCCGCCAGCCCGATTGTAATACGCTGCCGGGGGGACTATTCTCTTGCCATAATATCCAGCTTAAGTACCTGTTGCGGCTGGCGATCGGACCCAGTTTTTCTGAAACCAAAGGGGCCCCGTCTTGGTTCGATGAGACCTTTGATATCGACGCCAAGATTGACGGTGATAAAGAGATGTCCACAGCAGAACTACGAGTCCCGCTGCTTGCCCTTTTTAGGGAACGCTTCGGACTTGTCGCACACGAGGAAGCCGTACAGGAAACTTTTTATGTATTGGAACAGCAACCCACCGGCGCGAAACTAAAACCGAGTGCCCCAGGAACGGAACGTTCGATCGCAAACGGCGACGAAGCGGCGCTTTCTAAGGGAGAAACGATGCCGACTCTTGCGGCGCGTCTCGCAACACAGCCTGATATCAACGCTCGCGTGGTGGACAACACAGGCTTGGTGGGACAGTTCGATTTCGCGTTGCCGTATGTGTACGCAGGCGCGTCAGTTGATCCCGCCACTTCCCCCGTCATCGCGCGGCGGCTCGCCGCTGCCTACTCTTCCACCTTTGATGCAGTCCTCTCGATTGGCCTTCGGCTCAGGGCCGAAAAGCGTGACGGTGCTGCCTTGGTAATCGACCAGATTCACAAGCCGACTGAGAACTGAAACGAAAGTAGGTAGCGTGCCCCAACCTAAAATTTCCCGCTTCGAATTGGAACTGATGGAACAGCTCTGGAAACTCGGCCAGTGCTCCGTCCGCGAAATCCAAGAGGCTCTGCCCGATAGAGACCGCCCCGCCTACACCACCGTGCAGACGATGATTTATCGCCTGGAAGAAAAGAAAGCCGTCCGCCGCGTGAAGAAGATCGGCAACGCGCACGTCTTCGAAGCGGTGCTGAGCAAGAAGTCCGTCTACCGCCGCTTGATCGATGACTTCCTCGACCTCTTCGGCGGCTCGGCCCAACCCATGATGGCGCAGCTGCTCGAGTCCGGAAAATTATCACTCGCCGACTTCAAGGCGGCGGAGAAAACCCTGCGCGACGCGGAGAAGAAGTCATGACGGCGCACCTTTGGCTCTCGACCATGACGGCGGCGATCGCAGTGGTGCTGGTATTGCTGCTCCCTCGTGCCTCGGCGCGGATTCGCTTCGCCATCCTGCTGCTGGCCACCGTGCGTTTCGCTATCTCGACGCCGTGGCTGACCGCAGCGGGCGAAGCTTTGGCGGCGTGTTTACCCGCACGCGTGGTCGCCGCACAGATGCCTTCGCTCGAAGGACTGCTGCGCCCCGGAGCCGTGTTGCTCTCGAAAACACCTCCTTCTGAAAGTAGCCTCCCGATACTGGAGTTCCTGTGGTTGTTCGGAGCAGTGGTTTCGTTAGCTGTATGGCTTCGACGGACCTCGGACGTGTCTTCAGTTCGTCCGGCGAACGCAGAAGAGACCGAAGCCTTGCAGCGCGCTGCGTTGCGAATGAGCGTTGCCCTCCCGAGCCTCAAGATCGCCGCCGCCGGATTCACCCCCGGGGCGTCCGGAGTGTGGCGGCAAGAAGTGATCCTGCCCGATGGTCTGGCAGCCGACCTCAGCGCCGACGAACTCGAATCTGTTTGTGCGCACGAACTGGCGCACATCCGCCGCCCTCAGCCGCATCATCGCCGCCGCGTTCTGGTTCCACCCGCTGGTCTGGTGGATAGAACGCCGCATGCGTGCAGAACGCGAGCTCGCCTGCGATGAAATGGTGGTGGCCAGCGGTCCGCGCGAAGCCTACGCCACTGCCCTCAGCAAAGTATGCCTCACATCCACCGGCATGCACCGAACCTTCGCCGGAATGGCCGGCCCAAATTTGACGGAAAGACTGGAGCGAATCATGACCGAGCAATTCACAATCGGGCGCGGCTTCCGCTCCCTTCCCGCGATCCTCGCCCTGGCGGCGCTGTTGATTTTAGTCGGTGCGGGCTTCTTGCGCGCGCAAGGGCCCACGCGTGCCGGCGATGCGTTTTTCCAATCCGCGTACGATTGCTTCCAGCGGAAAGACTACGGGCAAGCCGAGGCGCTGTTCCGGCGCATGATGGCCGAGTATCCCTTGGACTCGCGCGGAACGGTGGGCCTGGCGGAAGTCTACGATGCGACCCAACGTTCCGGCGATAGCCTGCTTCTATTGCAGCAGGCGGCGGAAAAGAATCCTAGCGTCGCGTATCGTCTGGCCGCGGGCAACACGCTGGTCCGGTATGAGCGGTATGCGGAAGCGGTCGCCCAATATGAGAAAGCGCTGAAGCTCGCGTCGACACCGGAGGAGTCGACGAAGGTCTACTTCGCTCTCGGTGAAACCTACCGGCGCATGGGCCGGCTCGATGACGCGATTGCAGCATTCCGACGCTCGAAGGATTTTTCAGGCAAAGCGTCGCTGCAACTGGCGCTGGTCCTGGATGGGACCGGTCGGACGCAGCTCGCGGAAGAGGAGTACAAAGCGCTGGTGGCCGACGACCCGTCGAATTCCGTGGCGCTGAACAACTTGGCCTACCGGCTGGCGGAGCGGGAAGACCAGTTGGACAAGGCTCTGCAGTACGCTTTAAGTGCCCAGAAGTCGGTGCCCGAGAGTCCCGACATCGCTGACACCGTCGGCTGGATTTATCTCAAAAAGAAGATGTCCGATCAAGCCGAGCCAGTGTTCGTACCACTGACGGCAAAGTACCCCGACAATCCGCTGTACCGCCAGCACCTGGCCGCGGCGCTCGACCTCAAGGGCGACTGGACGCCCGCGCGCCGCGAATTGCGGACACTGCTCGACACCGCGTCGAAGCCGGAGCAGCTAGCTCTTCTACAAGAGCTGCTGCGCGCGTCCCAATAGTCTCGCAAGGTCCTCAATCGGAAGATCCGAGTCCTGCGGGATCGCGCCGCATGCCTGGGCCCTCAAAAAGTAGTTCAGCAACCCCTGCCCCGTGGCCGCGTCATCGAACACGCCTCCCACATGCGTAGCCTGCGCCGCCGCCGCGACGAAATTTCGTAGGCGCGCCGACGCTGCTTCCATCCCTTCGTGAAAGAAAGCGAACACCGCAGCATACCGAGCCGGGATCTGTGCGGGGTGCAGGTCCCAACCTTGATAGAAGCCGTTGTACAGTCCGCTCCGTGTGTTGTCGTAGTGCAGCTTCCATGCTGCCTGGATATTCGACCCCTTGAGAGGCAGCACATTCGTCGCGCCGTCTGACAACCACACGCCGGTGCTTGCGAGCTGCAACAGCATCTGCGCGCGGGCGAAATCACACGCCGGATGCTGCAAATCCTGCGCTGCGATGCCGAGGCTGGCGAGGTAGTCGTACGCCCCGAAGTGCGCGCCCACGCAGCGGCCCTCGCAGGCGTCCACGAACTCGCGCATGTGGAGTACGGCTTGCGGCGTCTCCACCATCAGCTCGATGCCTATCTCAGCCGGGAGCGTTTCCACCAGTGCCGTGATCTCGCCGACCGACGCCACCTTGGGTAAAGTCACCACAAAGTTCGACGGCAACGAGCCGCCCAGGTTATCCAAGAACAGGTGCAGCGTGCGAAACCCGCGCGCGCCAGCCTTGATGCGGATGCCGCATTGCCGGGGCAGGGAAGCGTTCTTGATCTCCTGTGCCGCGCTCAGCGCCGCCGCATCCTCTTCGGCATCGGAGCGAACGCCGAAGCCGTCTTCGAAGTCGATGCGGTAGTCTTCGATGGGTTCGCGGGCGAGTTTGGCCGCCACCTGCGCCGCAACGGCGTCCGCCAATCCCAGCGCGGCTTGCAGATCGTACTCCGCCGCCGCGCGCCGAGCCAGATCCCCCAATTTTTCGCACGTCGAGGCTTTAAAAAGATGCGCTCCGCCATACACCACATGGACGGGCTGAGTTCGAGTTACAATAGATGCAGGCATTCCGTTGAATCCTGAGTATAAACCTCTCCTGCATCGCTACGCCGTTCTGCTAGCCGCATGCACCCTGTTCCTGGTTGTTGCCGGAGCCTCCGTAACCAGCAAGGAAGCGGGTCTTTCCGTGCCCGATTGGCCGTTGTCGTACGGGCAAGTGATTCCCGAAATGACCGGCGGCGTGTTCTTTGAAACTGGCCATCGGCTGGTGGCGACCACAGTCGGATTCATGACTATCCTTCTCGCGGTGTGGATTCAACGTGTCGACCGGCGCCGCTGGATGAAGCGCCTGGGCTGGGTCGCACTGGCCGCCGTGATCGTGCAAGGCGTGCTCGGTGGCATCACAGTGCTGTGGTTGCAACCTCCCTGGGTTAGCACCGCGCATGCGTGCCTGGCGCAACTTTTCTTTTCGACGACCGCGGCGATTGCGCTGTTCACCTCGCGCCGCTGGCTGAACGGTGCGCCGAGCGTCGAAGATTACGGCTGGCCGTCGCTGCGCAGCCTATCGATCATTGCTCCGAGCTTCGTGCTGCTGCAGATCGCACTGGGAGCCGCCTTCCGCCACCGCGCCATCAGCCTGATCCCGCACCTGGCATGGTCCGTGATTGTAGCCCTTTCGCTGCTGATCTTCGGCGTGTTCGTCCTCACGCAGTTCCCCAAACATGACGTGCTGCGCAAAGCCGCGCATGGGATGCTCGGGATGACGACGCTGCAAGTGTTCCTGGGTCTAGGAGCCTATTGGGCCCGCATGAACGTCGCCGAAAGCCCGCTGCAAATGGTGATCGTCACCGTGGCGCATGTGGCCGGCGGCGGCTTGACGCTTGCCTTCACCATCTTGTTATCCATCCAAGTCCGCCGCTACGTCCGCGCCCGCGCCCGCGTATCCGAACAAGCCCAAGCGGCGGTGACATCATGAGCCGCTTCTTGGAACTCACAAAGCCGCGCATCACTGTGTTCATCCTGATGAGCACGCTGGTGGGCTTCGTCATGGGTTCGCGTTTGGGCGCGCCTTGGACCTGGATGCAGCTGATCCACTGCCTGCTGGGTACCTTCCTCATCGCCAGCGGCACCGCCGCGCTGAACCAGTGGTATGAACGCGAAGGCGACGGCCTGATGCACCGCACGCGCAAGCGCCCCATCCCCTCAGGGCGCGTGACCGCCAATGCTGCGCTAGTCTTCGGCAGCGTGCTCTCCGCCCTCGGATTCGCCGAACTCTATCTAGCCGTCAACCCGCTCACCGGCGGACTCGCGCTCTTCACGCTCGCCAGCTACCTCTTCGTCTACACGCCGCTCAAGCGTGTCTCACCGATCTCCACCACAATCGGTGCCATCCCCGGAGCCATGCCGCCGCTCATCGGCTACGCTGCCGCAAGCGGCCATCTCAACTACGAAGCCGGCATCCTCTTCGCAATCCTGTTCGTGTGGCAGTTCCCGCATTTCTACGCCATCGCCTGGATGTATAAAGATGACTACGCGCGCGCCGGCATCCGCATGCTGCCCGTGGTCGAACCTGACCTCGACTCTACCGCCCGCCGCATCCAGTGGTTCTCGCTCGCGCTGGTCCCGCTGAGCCTCGCGCCGAAGTTCATGTCGATGGCAGGCAACGTCTACTTGGTGGGTGCGATCCTGCTCAGTGCCTTCCTGCTATACTCCGGATTGAAAGCTGCCGCATCGCGTACACTGGCACACGCCCGCGGAGTCCTGTGGGCCAGCATCGTGTACCTCCCGGTCATTTATGGTCTTCTGGCGTTCGATAGCTAGTCTCGCCCTGCTCACGTTGGCCGGCTGCGCCTCCAAGCCGGACCTGCCAATGCTGGGCCCCATCGCGCCTTTCAAACTCACCGAACACACCGGCGCGGCCTTCGATTCGTCCGGGCTGAACGGCAAAGTCTGGGTCGCCGACTTCATGTTCACTACCTGCCCCGGCCCCTGCCCGCGCATGACGTCGCAAATGCATCAGGTGCAGATGGCGCTGGAAGGGCAGGGCATTCAGTTGGTGAGCTTCACCGTGGACCCCGATCACGATACGCCTGAAGCGTTGGCCGCCTATGCGCAGAAGTTCAAGGCGTCCCCCGGCGTGTGGCACTTCCTCACAGGCGCCAAGGCAGACCTGAACCACATGGCCAAGGACGTGTTCAAGCTCGGGGTAGTCGATGGGTCACTGGAACATTCCACGCGCTTCGTGCTGATCGACCGTAGCGGCCAAATGCGCGGCTACTATTTGACCTCGGAGCCCGACGCCATCGCGCGCCTGATTGCAGACGCCCGAGCGCTGCTGGATTCATAAATGGACATCATTCCCCACCTACCCGACCTCAACGCAGCGCTCAACGCCCTGGCCGCGATCCTGCTCATCCGCGGCGTCGTGCTCATCAAGGATGGCCGCCGCAATCAGCATCGCCGCACCATGCTGACTGCCTTCGGCGTCTCCATCGTGTTCCTGATCAGCTATCTGACTTACCACTTCAACGTGGGCTCAGTGAAATTCACGGGCACCGGCGTCATCCGCTACGTCTACTTCACCATCCTAATTTCACACACGCTGCTCGCCGCCGCAGTCCCGTTCCTTGCGGTGATCACCCTCCGCCGCGGGTTGAATAACGACCTGCGCCGCCACGTCGCGCTCGCTAAATGGACCTTCCCCATCTGGCTCTACGTCAGCGTCACCGGCGTGGTGGTGTACTGGATGCTTTACTGGCTATAACCCGCGCGCCCGCGAGCATCGCCACCGGATACTGCACCAGCTCCCACGCCACGGGCCACCATAGCACTCCTTCGGGAATCAGCCCCGGAAAGCCGGCGAAAAAGTAGGCCGCGGAATACACCGCCGAAAGCAACCACATCGCCAGCCCGATCATCACCGCCGAGCCGCCCCCCGCCGCGTAGAGCCGGATACCAACCAAGCCCTGTGCAAACGTGACCGCTACCAGTAGTCCGAGGCCCAGCGGCGTACCCGCTGCGTCGCGCCCCAGCGCCGTCATCGCGCCTGCTGTCTGATCCGCCAGTAGCACGCCGTGCAACACTGCCTCGCTGATGTTCAGCACCAACCCCGCTACCAATCCGCCTATCGCCCACCGGCCTGTATTCATTGCGCCCTCCCCGCAAAGTACTTCTGCAATGTCTCCAACGTTTGCTGATTCCCACGCTCGAAAAACGCTCGCATCACTACGGATTCCGCATCCGATCCGAACCCCATGCTCGCCACGCGAAAGAGCGTCCGGCCTTCGCCCAGGCATCTCTGAACGGAAATGTCTTGGGCGGCTTCATTCGCCCCGGCTCGTAGGCAAGAATCAGGTTCTCGATCGTTTCTTCTTCGCCCAAGACTCCGTCCGCGCTGTAGCGCGTCCGGATCAGCCCGCCCACCCGCAGGTCTACTTGTGCCAGCGCCGGACCCGACGCCTCGTTAGCCCTCCGATGTAGACCAACCTTCCACACCTCCGCGATCGGGGCGTCCACCACGCCTTCGTTCACGAAGGACGGGGCATCCTGCGCCCATGCACTTGCCATCAAGAGCACCGCCAGAAATTTCATTTCGTCCTCACCTTCCGCTTTTGGGAGCGCGCCTGCGTCTCCAGCATTTCGAAGTGTTCCAGCAGCACCGCCACGGAATCATCAAACGGCCCCAAGTGCCCCGCCGCGCGCGACTGCATCAACCCGCCTTCCATCACCGTCAAGACGAATCGCGCTAGCCGCCCCCGATCCAAATCGCGCGGCAGCCGGTCCCCCGCCGTATTCAGCCAGCCCTCCACGCGTGCCGCCCAGTTTTCAAAATTCCGGTGAATCAGCGCCCGTGCCTGCGCATTGCCGTCGCTAACCTCCAGAGCCAGATTCCCCATGGGGCACCCCATCCTGCACCCAGCCGACTCCATGCCTTCGCGATACTGCTCCAGTAGCTCGGTAACACGCCCGATGGGGTCTTGCGTTCGAGCCTCCGCAGGCTCCATAACCGCCGGCCCCAAATACTCCAACGCAAACTCCAGCACGCCCAGCAGCAGTTCGTCCTTGCTAGCGAAGAAGTGATACATACTGCCCGGATTCACATCCGCTTCGCGCAAAATCGTAGCGACGCCGGTGGCATGGAAGCCCTGCTCGTGAAAGAGTTGAAACGCTGTCCGCAGCAGGCGCGCGCGGGTTTCGTTCGGTTCTTGAGCGATCACTCAATCATCTTAAGTGATCATTCAAGTGTCGTCAATAGTTTGTTTACGAGGATCGCCGGCCGCCAGGAAGCAGGTCGCGGCTAGAACGGCAACCATGCGATGCGGCCCGCCACTCTTCCGCATCCGAAGCAACCCACATCAGCACCAGACCCTCAATCGCCTCGACAATCGGAGTTCCCTGCCCCACAATCACCACGCCCTCGGCCCTCACCCAAACGCAACTCGCCAAGCTCATCGGCACTACCGCCTCCGTCATCTGCCGCCTGGAGGACGCCGACTATGAAGGCCACTCCCTAGCCATGCTGCGCCGGATCGCGGGAGCGTTGCATCAGCGCGTCGAAATCCGTTTTGTTCCGATTCGGCGGTCCGCATAATTGCAATTCGCTGGTCTGCCAAAATCTAGCTCGCCTGGAATCCAGTTTCCTGAAATTCGAACCTTACAGATTCGATACGGTGGAGTTCGGGGTTCCCCAGATCAGCAGCGTCGAGATCGAAGATCGCGAAGTTCCTGCCGGGCCCATCACTACTTCCATAACTGACCCCGTCACATCCATTTATCTTGAATCAGTAGTGTCCGGCTATAAGTCGAACAGATTCAGCTGGTTGAAAAATGGGTCTGATTTTTCTCCGGTATGTTGTAGCTGAAGGGCCTGTAGAATGGGCGTCCGCTCGAAAATGGTGACGCTGACAACCTGTAGGATTTGGTAGAG
>CANFEY010000084.1 GCA_947446025.1 Bryobacterales bacterium | reverse complement strand
CGGTTCTGGCTGGTGGCGGACGAAGCCGACGCCCTCAAGCTCGGCGAGCCAAGAGGAACAATCTACACTGCTTCCGAAGCTAGGCGAATCTGCGCGGTAGGAGATACGAAGCTGGTGGCAGAGATTCACCGATGGAAGCGCGAGTTCGATGGAATTATTCGTGAAGATTGACCAGCAGCGGGCGGTCGATTCTAAGTGGAGGAATTAATTTATGGCAAATTCAGGCACCTTTCGCAAAGGCCACAAAAGGCCAAACCAGGGGAAGCATGGACCGCCCAAGGCAACACTCGCCGCAAGAGAAGCTATCTCACATTTCCTTAACGGCAATGTACACCGACTTCAGCAATGGCTCGACGAGATCGAAGCCACAGACGGGCCCAGGGCGGCCTTCACGGTCTTCGCGGCCCTGCTCGAATACCACGTACCCAAACTCAGCCGCGCCGAGCTGACAGGCGTTGACGATGGCCCACAGGAAATTATTGTGCGGTGGCTGGATAGCACAGATCCACTGCAAGAGGGCTAAGTCACCTATAATAATGGCTGTCAAGGGCGGAGTAAAACTAGACCAGTGGGGCGGCGGGAGAGTAGACCACTCCGCAGGGTGGATGGGCTACACCGGTGTTCCACAAACACAGAATGTCTGCTGGAACCAGTTTCCCGGCGGTCTACTTTCTCTCCGCCGTAACGCCGCTCTCGCGGCGTCTACTGGTCTAGTTTGTCAGCGGCGCTTATAAGTCCACCTTGGCGATGACACCTTTCACAATGACAGGCTTATTTGCGTCGTATTCCGCAGCGAATGAGTGATGAGCCAGCGCGGGTAACGCGGCCAGAAACAAGCCCGTAACCCCAATCAGCTCAGCGCCGAACCTAAATCTCATGGCGTACCACCTCCAGACAGGACCCAATGCTGCCGGGAATCGTAGCGCGCTCATGCGGTGAAGTCAAAGGGGTTCAAGACATGCCCCTGCTGCCCTGCCCCCGCCCTGCTGGGCCAGGGGCCTGCCAGAAACTAGAACGTCAGCCGGAAAACCATCTGACCTTGCCGCGCTCCACCCGTGGAGGGGTCCAGGCGACTGGTCGTCGGCTGAACCGTCACCCAGGAGACGGCACCGAACCCGGTGGCCACCCCGTTGAGATTGGTGGCCAAAACCTGCGGTGCCAGAGCGTTGGTGCTGGTGGGGTCGTTGGGTCGAATCCGGTTGAAGATGTTGGTGAATTCCACGCGAGCCTGTGCAGTGACGCGTTCCCCGATGCGGAAATTGCGCCCGAAGTTCATTGCCTCGCTAGGTCTCCGCTGGTAGCGATAGTCGCCGTAGTATGCTGGGCCGCCAAACTGACCTGGCGCGGGATCAGCCCACGCCGCCGGATTCAGATAGAATCCGCGACGCGGATCCACGTTGCCGCTATTGAGGTCCTGCAAGTAGAGCGGCTGGCCGGGTACTCGGATCGCATTGGTGTTCTGGAAGATGGCAGCGTTCAAGAGATTCTGTGCGCCGGGAGCAGCAATCGGGAAGCCACTGGAGTAGTTCAGGATACTCCCGACTTGCCAATCGGAGAGAGCATAGGCCAGGATTCCGTTGATGTTATTCATCTTCGGCACCGTGTAGCTCAGGGAAATCACGCTTTGGAGCCGCTGGTCCGAACCATCGAGCGATCTACCATTACCCTTGCGGTTAAAGACGTCGTTGATCCCGCTGGTGGTGTCCATCGACTTCTGGTAGGTGAACGAGTACGTTGCGTCGATCCCGTGGGAGAGCCGCTTGGTCACCTTGGCTTGCAGCGAGTTGTACCAGGTGTTGGCCAGAGGCGCGGCTACCGCCGCTAGACCGCTGCTGTACTGCGGGAACGGTCGCAGCGCCTGAGCCAGGGTCGCGGCGGTCGGGAAGCCCGTGAATGGGATCCGGAAGCCTCGATTACTCACCGCCGCCGTCGCCATCGACGAGCGCAATAAAGCGGCGTCCGTGACGCTATTGATGTTGATCCCTCGCGCGGCCAGAGTACTGAACTGGATTGCGTTGTAGTTCACCAGAGCACCGGAAGGCCACCACACGCCGGTATTGCCGACGTACGAAGCTTCAATCACCAGGTCACGGAGAATTTCGCGCTGCAGGCCGATCGAGAACTGGATCTGCCGTGCGGGCCGCCCAGCGTTCTGGTCGAATACGTTGCCATTCGCCGCGCCCGGGGATACGCCTCGGATCGGGAAGTAATCGGGACTGAAGTTGGGCCATTTGATATCGGCGGGAGTGAACGTGAAGCCAGTGGCCAGCGTCATTCCAGGGGCTCCGAACGAGGGAGCGACGGCTTGAGTTTGCGAGCCGAGAGAACGCCCCGCGATGCCGATTCTTGCGGTGGTGTTATACATCACCCCGATGCCGCCGCGAAGCACGGTCTTCGAGTTGATCTGATAGGACGCGCCGATGCGCGGGCCCCAGGAATGCGGATAGTTGTTCGACCACTTGCAGTTGCAGGTGGCCTGCCAGCTGGTGGCACCAGGCTGACCCCCAGCCGAAAGGTTGGGACGAGCCGGGTCCAGCGTCGACTGGCGGCCCCAGGTTTCCGTCTGATAGGTCGCGTAATCCCAACGCAAGCCGTAATCCAGCGTCAGCTTCCGGCTGACCTTCCAGGTGTCCTGCGCGTAGAATCCCACTGCATGTTGACCCAAACGCGGATTCGATGGCTCTGAGACGGTCCCGGTATTCACCAAGCCCAGCAGGAAACTCGCGTAACCCAATCCGATCGTGTTGCCTGCAAAGACGGCAGAGTTGTTATACGGCAGCGCCGTCTGGTTCCCGCTAAACGCGTACGTGCCATTCAAACGGATTTCGTTGTAATTCGGGAATCCGTCGATTCGCAGTTCGCCGCCGAACTTGTAGGTGTGGTTGTCCTTCACCCACGTCAGGGTGGCAATCCCCGTGGGTCTCTGATTCTTGGTCAGCGTCCGCCCATTGAAACTGGTGTTCCCGAGCTGGGGAAGTCCGCCCACTGTCGCGCTACTCGCCCCGTTGAAATCCGGGAAGGTCGAACCATAGGCGTTCGTGGTGAAGGGACCTCGGATGCCAAGTTCTGTTGTGGCGTTAAAACCCGTCGGGATGTTGACCTGCCCGATGGTGGCGTCCTGATATCCGGCGCCCAGATGCAGCAGGATAGTGGGCGTCAGCGTGGCGTCGTAGTTCAACCGGTAGTTCCGGTTATCCCACTTGGAAATCGTGCTGGCGCTGATCAGCGTGGGAAGCCCTTCGCTGGTAGTGATGGGTTGCCGTTGATAGGTGTTTGAATAAAAGAAGTTCAACTTGTGCGCGGGGCTGATGCTGTGGTCGAGCTTGAAAGACGGCAGATAATTCCTGGTGGCAGTGTCGAACGGATTGTTGTAGTTGTTGATCAGCCCAGCCCCGGCCACGTTCGGCCTGGGCACCAACGCCAGTACCTTCACCGAGACCGGATCGAAGCGCGACACCGGAATTTGGTTGTTCACGAAGGCATTGCGGAGAACCTGGCTGCCATTTAGGAAATTCGAGGCGGGATCGTAAATTGCATTCTGGATGATGTTGCGGCCCAGCGGGTCCGTGCCCAACACTCTGTTGCCATTAAACGCCGTGGCCGCACTGAGGTCGCCGGCGCGATACGCGTCGGTTGGCACGGTGACAAAGCTGTTGAGGTTCCGACCGGCCTGCGGACGCGTTTCGTAGCTGAAGAAGAAGAAACTCTTGTCCTTACCGTTATAGACCTTGGGGATTCTGATGGGTCCGCCAATGGTAAAGCCGTAATCGTAGTTCGAGACAGGATTCTTGGTCTTGGTATAGGGGTTGGCCGCGTAGAGGGAGTCGGTCGCCCAGTAATCGTAGACGCTGCCGTGAAACTGATTGCCCCCCGACTTCATCGTCACGTTAAAGATGGCACCACCAGCCTGTCCCAGTTCGGCGGCGAAGTTCGAGGTCTGAATCGAAAACTGCTCAACCGCGTCTACGCTAGGCTGCACCTGCGCGACCAGTAAATTGCCCAACGTGTAAGTGTTGTCCATACCGTCAATGCGCAAATTGTATCCGTCGGCTGGGGTGCCGTTGATTTTAACGCCACCACGATCGCCTTGCTGGAAGGACACACCAGGCATGAGCTGGGCCGCACTGCGGACGACGTTCCGAACGTTGCCCATGTTGCCCACCGGAAGTTGGTCCAGGCGGATGGTGCTCACGTTAAAACTGATTTCGGAACTCTCGGTCACCAGCAGTGGTGCCGCATCGGTCACCGTCACGGATTCCGAAGTCCCACCGACCTCCAGAGTGCCGTCGATTCGCAAGGTCTGACGGACGCCGACCTCGAGGGGCCCGCGAATCAGAGTCTTGAAGCCGGCCGACTTGATGGTCACTTCGTAGTTTCCAGGAGGCAACTCGGCCAGTGTGTAGTTGCCGGTAGTAGTGGTGACGGTCTCGAAGAGCGCGCCCGTACCAAGGTTTCTTCCCGCTACCGCAGCACCTGCGATCACCGCAGCCGCGGGATCCGCAATGGTTCCAGTGATGCTTCCGGTATTGCCTTGAGCAAGAACGGACGCGATTCCGAGCAATGACATCAAGAACAGCTTAGCTGTGCGCACTCTGTATACCCCCCACCCACCCAAAGTGCGCTGAATCAGGTGCCACGCATCTCAAGGTCGATGTGGAGCATACCATCAAACACCTTGAAAAACAACCGCTACCGCAGCATCACCAGCCCGTCCGCGGCCACGACGCCGTGGCCGACTTCCAGCACGAACAAGGGATTGATCTCCGCTTCGGCAATGCGTCCGCCGAGCTGCGCCGACATCGTGGAAAAGGCGACAATGGCGTCGGCAAGGGCCGCGACGTCGGCCTTCGGACGTTTGCGGTAGCCGTCCAGCAACGGCCAGCTCTTGAGCTCCCGGATCATCGCTAGTGCCTCCTCACGGCCAAGCCCGGAGCCGTCTACCAGCATCCTGACCGACGTGTCGCCCATCAGTTCCGCACTGACGCCACCGGCGCCCAGCAGGATCACCACGCCAAGGGGATCGCGCTTCAGGCCGAGGATCATCTCTTGCCCGCCGCCCACCATTTGCTGCACCAGGAAACGCTCGGGCGTCACCGAGGTCCGCTCCGCCACCTCTTGCGTCATCCGCACAAGACGAGCGGCAATGTCGTCTTCGGTCAGATTCACGGCCACGCCGCCTGCTTCGCTCTTGTGCGGGATCTTCTCCGAAAGAACCTTCAGCGCCACTTTCCCACCCAGATCACGAGCGGCTTGCTCGGCCTGCGAGCCGTTTATCACAACGATCTCAGGTACCACGGAGACCCCGAACGCCGCGAACAATTCTTTGGACTGCCGTTCGTCCAAAACACCCGGTCCGAAACTGGGAATGTGCGCTTTCGCGGCAGGCCCGGGGGCTGACGGCTCGCGCCACGTCGCCGCTTTCAACATCCCCGCTAACACAACAGCAATGTTCTCGGGAGTCGTGAAGGCCGGCACTCCGCTCGCACCGAGCTTGGCTGTAATCTCCGGCGCGAACGGGCTCACATACGCGAACACGGGTTTGTTGCTGCCCGGCAGGCAACTTTTAATCGTGTTCGCCATTAAGTCGGGCTTGGCCAGACTGGACGAGCCGATGATCACCACTACCGCGTCAAAGCTGGGGCTTTCCAGAATCGCGTTGATCGCGCCCGTCAGCAGCTTAGGCTCCAGGCCCGCGAGCGTTACGTCGATGGGATTCCGATCCAGCACCGCGGAGTCGCTGGTCTGTAGAGCGCGCAGCTTTGCAGCCGTATCCGCATCGGGCGCGGGCATGGAGAAGCGGCCGACGCCCAGACTGTCCGACACCAAGGCTGCGACGCCGCCGGTCGAGGTCAGGATTGCGATGCGATCGCCTGCCAGGCGTCGCCCAGAGGCCAGGCCCAACGGAATATCCAGCAAGCTCGAAAAGCTTGGCGCGCGGATTACGCCGGATTGCGCGAACAGTGCGTCATAGGAGCGGTCCGCGCCAGCGAGTGCGCCGGTATGGGAGACGACGGCGCGGCTGCCGGCTTCCGAGCGACCCACCTTAAACGCAACGATGGGCTTCCCTGCCCGCGCTGCCTTCAACGCCGCCGCACGGAATTTTGCGGCGTTGCGAATGGCCTCCACGTACAGCGCGATCACGGTTGTATCTGGATCATCTGCCATCCAATCGATCAGATCGGATAGGTCCAGATCCATCTCGTTGCCGGTCGAAATGAGTTTGGAAACACCGATGCACCGAGCCGCCGCGTGGCTCAGTAGCGAACCCATGATGCCGCCGCTTTGCGCCACCAGCGAAATGCCTCCAACGGTGAAGTTACTCATCGCCAGTGCGCCGGTCGGCGATAGCGGGATGCCGTCGGTCACGTTCACCATCCCGATGGTATTGGGCCCCAGGATGCGCATCGCGCCCGCCGCTTCACGGAGTTCCTTGTCGCGGGCTTGGCCTGCTTCGCCCGCTTCGCCATAGCCGCCGGCCAGTACGATGGCAGCCGCACAGCCGCGCGCCGCTAGATCGCGAACCGCCAGATGCGCGCGCTCCACGCCCACCAGCACCAGCCCCACGTCCGGGGTCTCTGGCAATGAGGCAATATCGGGATAGGCCTTCAATCCCGCGATTTCATCTGCCTTGGGATTCACCGGATAGATGGAGCCTGTATAGCCGTGCTTCTGCAAATAAGCAATGGGTCGGCCAGCGGTCTTAGTGGGGTCCGCGGACGCTCCAATGACAGCGACGCTGCGGGGCTTCAGCAGACGGCTGATGGCGGGAATCTGGCTCATTTCTTTTCCGAGAGCTTCGCGAGGAATGCCAGCACGGATTCGCGATGCTCGGTGCTGGTGTAACAAATGCCCTGGGCTAACGATCCCTGCGAGAACAGCTGTTCGGCACTTTGCTCAAAGGTCTGCTCGATGATCGACTTCGATAAGGCCAGCGCCGTGCCGGAGCCCTGTGACAGTTCCGCCGCCCAGGCTTGCGCCTCGGCCAGCAAGTTTTCCGGCGCGGCCAAGCGGTCGGCGATGCCCAGCTTCAGCGCTTCTTCAGCCTCCACCTTGCGACCCGTGAATATCAGCTCCTTGGCGCGGCTCAGGCCTACGCGGCGGGGCAGGAAGTACATTCCACCGCCGTCGGGAATCAAGCCGCGCTTGATATAGGACCAGGAGAAGCTGGCCGCTGTGGAAGCCATAACGAGATCGCAGGAGAGCGCGATGTCCGCTCCCAGGCCCGCGGCCGCGCCGTTGACTGCGGCGACGGTGGGCTTGGGCATGTGGTGCAACAGTGAAACTTGATGGTGTACGCGCTGCTGCCGTTTCCAGCCGTTGAAGCCACGCTCGCCTTCCGGAGCTTCCATACGCCCCTTCATGCCGCCAATGTCTCCACCGGCGCAGAAGCCTTTTCCGGCACCTGTGAACACCAGCGCGCGCACGGAATTGTCGCGTCCCAAAGCATCCAGCGTGTCAATCAATTCGGTACGCAGATCGTCGCTGATCGCGTTCATCTTGTCGGGTCGGTTGAGGGTCAGGGTGGAGATCCCCTCCCTGGTCTGCAGGTCGATCAGTGTCATGTTTCTTATTCCGGCTCCGGCATGCGCAGCCAGCCCACCGCCAAAGTCGCGATCATGGTGAGCACCAGCACAGGAACGAGCGACAGGAGCACCGACTGGGTGCCGCTGCCGCCTCCCAGCATGATGCCCGCTGCTGCCGGTCCCACGATGGAACCGATGCGGCCGGACGCCACCGCCAGCCCTACACCAGCACCGCGTATCGTAACCGGATAATACAGTGGCGCGAAGCCGTACATCATGTTCTTGCCGGTGGTGGCGAACGCGCCGAGTGCGAAGGCGATGGGCAGAACCATCCCCACGCCATCGATGAGGGCCAATCCGCAAACCGCCGCAATGCAGCCGACGAAGGTCAGCAGGACGGCGAGTTGGCGCGCAGAGCCGAGCATCAGCCCCAGTAGCACGGTCCCGACCGCGCCGCCGCCAGTGAACATGACTGCGGCGAGACTTGCGGTGCTGGTGTCGAAATTGCGCGCCACCATCAACGATGGCAGCCAATTGTTGGCGACGTAATACATGAGAAACGCCCCGAAGGAGGCTATCCACAAGAGCAATGTCAGCTTGGTGCGACCCTCAGCGAACATGCCGGCAAAGGCGGAAACTCGGCTGGCGGGCTTCTGCGGTGTCGCTTTTTGTGCCGCCATCGCTTTCAGATAGGGTGCCGATTCCGGCAGCCACAGCATCATCGCCAAGCCGACAACAATGGGGGACCAGCCGCCGATGTGATAGATCACGCGCCAGTCCAGTTCCGGCCAGCGCGCCATGATGGAGGCGGGGGTGACGCCGCCTATCGCTACCGCGGCGCTCATCACCGTCACGCGCACAGCCCGGTTGGTAACCGATCCGGCCTCCGCCATGATCGCGATGATGTTGGCGAGGGAGCCGCCGATGCCCACTCCGATCAGTGGCCGCATGATGGTGAAGGCCAGGCCCGATGGGGCCAGTGCGCAGCCGATCGAGAAGATCCCGAAGGAGATCATCGCCAGGATCGCAGTCCAGCGCCGTCCGATTCTGTCGGTGGCCCAGCCCGCGAGGATGGAACCGATGAACATGCCGAAATTGTTCAGGCCGAAGATGTAGGTGCCCAGATACTCTCTGGAGAAGCCGAATTCCTTTGAATATTGGGGCGCCACCAGTCCGGTGGACTGGATGTCGATGCCTTCCATGACGGCCGCGGCGGTACAAAGCGCGAAGGTGACGAACAGTCCGGTTTGCGCAATGGTGATCGGACGTTCCAACCTTTGTTCCATAGTAGCCCCCTATTCTATAGTCTTTTCCATCGGCGTTGCCAAGACCCGGATCGGCGCGCCCGCCAGCCATGCCGCAATGTCTTCGACGGCGTCGCGGTAATAGACAGCATAGCTGGAGCGCGCGACATGCCCCAGATGCGGCGTCGCGAGAAGATTCGGCACAGCGCGCATTTCATCGTGCGCTGGCAACGGTTCGACATCAAACACATCGACCGCGGCTCCCGCGATCCAGCCTTGTTGCAGCGCCTCGATCAATGCGAGGCGGTCGACGATGCCGCTGCGCGCAGTGTTGATGAGGAACGCGGTCTGCTTCATGCGGCGCAGTTGCTCACGGCCGATGAGGCCGCGAGTACGCTCGCTAAGAACAAGATGGATGGTAACGAAGTCGCTGCTTTCGAGCAGCACCTCCAGTGACGGCGCGCGCGTCGCGCCGCAGGCCGCTGCCGCCTCGTCGGTCATGTTCTGGCTCCAGGCGGCCACATTCATGCCGAACGCTTTTCCGAATCCGGCGATGACGCTGCCGATCTTGCCTAGGCCCAGAATGCCCAGCTGCCGCCCGCGCAGGTCCGCTCCGATCGTGGGCAACTGCCACCGCCCGCCTGCGCGCAGGTTCGCGGCTTCATTCACCAGGTTGCGGGCCAGGGCCATCAGCAGCATCCAGGTGAACTCGGTAGTTGGGCCGTAGTTGCCGCCGGTGGCGCACACGGTCACGCCATAACGCGCCGCCGCCTGCATATCGATCACGTGATTGCGTGCTCCGGTGGTGATCAGAAGTTTCAACCTGGGCAGCCGCGCGAAGGTCGAAGCGGAAAAAGGTGTCCGCTCACGATTGGCGACGATGATGTCGAAATCGGCCAAGCCGCTGACCAGGCTATCCTCGTCGGCAAAATGGTTCGCGAAGGGCTGCACTGACACGCGGCCAGCCAGCGAATTCCAATCGCCGAATTGCATGGCGGCTTCCTGATAGTCGTCCAGCACGGCGCAGCGCAGTTCGCTCAAAAAAGGTCCTCCCATCATCAAAGCGGACGATCACATTCCAGAGTAGAAGCCTTTTCCGTCGCTGGCCAGTTGCTCCAGCAATGGCGCGGGAGTCCAGAAGTCGGTGCCGAGACATTCTTTGAAAAGCTGGATCTGTTTCAAGACGCGATCCAGTCCTACCTGGTCAGCGTAAAACATCGGCCCTCCCATGTGGGCGGGGAAACCATAGCCGTGAAGCCATACCATGTCGACGTCAAGGGGTCTGGCGGCCACGCCTTCCGCCAGGATCTTCGCACCTTCGTTGATCATGGAATACAGGCAGCGCTCAACAATTTCCTGGTCGGCGATTACGCGCCGCTCAATGCCGGCTTGGCGCGAGTGCTCCACGATCAACTGTTCGATCACAGGATCGGGAATCGGGGTGCGGCTACCTGCCTCATAGCGGTACCACCCGGCGCCGGTTTTCTGTCCGCGCCGTCCCATTTCGCATACTTTGTCGAGCAGGTTCGAATCGCGGACGCCGGGCTTGCGAAGGTGTGCGCGAGCCTTGCGGTTGCGCCAGCCGATGTCGAGTCCGGAGAGGTCGCCCACGGCGAACGGCCCCATGGGAAATCCGAACTCGTAAAGCGCGCGGTCCACTTGCTCCGGTAGCGCGCCTTCCTCTAGAAGGAAGTAGGCTTCGCGCGTGCGCTGGGCCAGCATGCGATTGCCGACGAAGCCATCGCAGCCCCCCACGAGCACCGCCACTTTGCCGAGTCTCTTGCCCAATTGCATCGCGGTGGCCAGCACGTCAGGAGCGGTTTCCGGCGTTCGGACGACTTCGACAAGCTTCATTACATGGGCGGGGCTGAAGAAGTGCATGCCCACCACATCCTTGGGACGCCGCGTGAAGTGGGCGATTTCTCCGACGTCAAGGTAAGAGGTGTTCGTTGCGAGGATGGTGCCGACCCGGGCGACTTGGTCTATCTTTTCGAAGACCTGCTTCTTCACGGATAAATCTTCGAAAGCAGCTTCGACCAGCAGGTCCGCGCCGCTGAGGGCGTCGTAATCGAGGCTGGGCTGGATCAGGTCCATGCGCCGCGCCAACTCGGCTTCGGTCATCCGGCCCCGGGCTACGCTGGAAGCCCAGTTTCGGCGAATCGTCCCGACGCCGCGCTCAAGCGCCTGGCTATCGGACTCAACCAGGGTCACGGGCAGACCGGCGTTCGCGAAACACATGGCGATGCCAGTACCCATGGTGCCGGCGCCGATGACTCCGGCGGCTCTCACCTCGCGCACAGGCGTCTCGGCGGGAAGCGACGGGTGCTTAGCTACCATTCTTTCGCCAAGGAACGCATGGCGCAGTGCGGCGGCTTGCGGCGACTGCCTCAGGATGAGAAACGCGGCGCGCTCTTTCTGTGTCCCTTCGGCGAAATCGGTCGTGGTGGCGATACGCACCATTTCAATGCAACGCAGTGGAGCGATCAAACCGCGCTGTTTGTTCGCCGCCGTCAGTTCGGCTTCCGCGAAGATTTCCGCGGGTGCCGACCCGCACGTAAGCTGGCTGGCGCGGCGTAGCAGGGTTCCGCTCGATATCAGGCGACGCGCGGCGTCCAGGGCGGCGGCACTCACCTCGCCCGCTGCGATTTCATCGATGGCGCCCCATTCCAAGGCCTGGGGCGCGGGCACCGGCTCGCCCCCCACAATCATTTGCAGCGCCCGCTGCGCTCCAATCAGCCGCGGCAGCCTTTGCGTTCCACCAGATCCCGGCATCAGTCCGAGCTTGACTTCGGGCAGACCAACCTTGGCATCGGACGCCGCTACGCGATAGTGGCACGCCAGGGCGATCTCGAAACCGCCGCCCAGCGCGGTGCCATGAATGGCGGCGATAACCGGCTTCGAACAATTGTCGATCGCCTCGGTGACTTCGGGAAGATGCGGCGCTTGCGGAGGCTGGCCGAACTCAGAGATGTCTGCGCCAGCGATAAACGTACGCCCCAGACAACGGATCACGATTGCCCGGACGGATGCGTCCGCAGCGGCCTCCTGGACCGCGGCGAGCAGGCCCGCCCGTACTGCCTGACTCAGCGCATTGACCGGCGAGTTATTCACTGCCACAACAGCGACGTCCCTTTCCCGTTTGGTGGCCACAACAGAACTAATCGGGGGATGCATGCCTGCGATCATAGCAGCCAACGCCGGGCCCCAATGATTACTGGGTGGTATAATCTCCCCCATGCGAAAACTTTGGAATCTCCTTTCGACGTTCGCCGCGACCGTAATCCTTGCGGCGGTCATGGTCCCGCAAGCTCCACTGAACGCACAGGGCAAGGGCGGAGCCAAGGCTGCTCCCAAGAATCTCAAGGTGCTGACGCCGGAGAACTTCATGGCATCGATGCAGACCTTCCCGGTCGCGCTGGGCGTTGAAGCCCAGGGCGGTTGCAACTTCTGCCACGAGGCGGACCGCTCGCTCGACACCAAGCCCACGAAGGTGAAGGCCCGCCAGATGATTGAGATGGTGGGCGAGATCAACGCGAAGTTCGGTGACGGGAAGGTCCACGTGACCTGCTGGACCTGTCACCTCGGCTCAACCAAGCCGGAGACCCAAAGAATCCCCAAACGTTAGGATGCTCATGCGAAACCTCTGGAACGTCTTTTCGACACTTGCCGCGACGGCGATCTTTGCCGCCGTGTTGGTCACGGTCCCGCAAACTCCCCTGAACGCACAAGGCAAGGGCGGTGCCGCCAAGGGAGGGGGCGGAGCCAAGGCCAAGGCGACGCCATTCTCATCGGGCGGAGCCGGCGTGGTGAGTGCCTACAATCTGAAAGTGCTCACAGCGCAGAACGTCGAACTCACGATGCAGAACATTACTCTCGCGCTGGGAGAGGGCTGCATATTCTGCCACGAATTGAACGACTTGTCGCTCGACACCAAGCCCAAAAAGGCCAAGGCTCTGATGATGCTCGAGATGGTGCGCGACATCAATGCGAAGTTTGGGGACGGGAAGACTCACGTGACGTGCTGGACGTGCCATCGTGCCTCGACCACGCCGCAACTCGCTAAAGCAGCCATCAA
The DNA here is from genome assembly GCA_947446025.1 of Bryobacterales bacterium. Classification (GTDB taxonomy): domain Bacteria; phylum Acidobacteriota; class Terriglobia; order Bryobacterales; family Bryobacteraceae; genus Palsa-187. The sequence continues at coordinate 423 of CANFEY010000084.1, read as the reverse complement.
CTAGGTTGCGAATCGCCTGAAAGCTCCTTGGTAAGCTCTGCGAGAGCACCCGATCCGCCAACGGAACGGACGCCCTGCGCATCATCGATTCCCATTTCCACTCCACGGTTGGTCGTGATGATCCGTAATGGCTCTTTCCCTTGGTCGCGTAGCAAGTGTCTTGAACCCCAGGGCAGCAGGGGCATGTTGCGCCACTTTGATAATGTCCCCTTGAGACCTCGATAGAAGTGTCCCCTGACGATGACCTCCCAAGGAGGCCGGGTGGGGAGAACAGCATTGAGCAAGAAAGAGTTGGCGCGCAGCGGAGTGCTAGCGCGGGTGAAGGCTGGCGAGCTTTTGTTGAAAGATGGGGCTGTGCTGATGAAAGTAAGCGAGCGGCAGGCCAAGCGACTGTGGAAGAGCTACCGGAGGGGCGGAGCGGCG
>CANFEY010000083.1 GCA_947446025.1 Bryobacterales bacterium | reverse complement strand
CTCTACCAAATCCTACAGGTTGTCAGCGTCACCATTTTCGAGCGGACGCCCATTCTACAGGCCCTTCAGCTACAACATACCGGAGAAAAATCAGACCCATTTTTCAACCAGCTGAATCTGTTCGACTTATAGCCGGACACTACTGAAACAGTACCCTGGCTTAGGAAGCCGAATCTCACTTAATTAGGAGACAAATATGCCCGCAACAGGAACTGCGCCCGGCCCGGGTACAGCGTATGGAGTCAACATAACCATCACCACGAATTCGAATCCTGGAAATCCACAAGTGACCGGCATCAACGGCAAATGCATGGCCCAAGATGGCGTCACCGTTCTTCGTCGTTTCTCAGGTATGGGAAATGGTGCCAGCGCCCGGGAAATTTTCGGCGAAGTCGTGACCAATTGCCTCGTCAACTTCTATTGGGCCGAACAGCAACCCGGGACCAATATCACATGTACGGGATTCACCCTGACCGTGTCCAATCCCAACAGTAATGCGCAGGCCAGTCCCTTCCCCGTCACCAGCTTTGTGACGCCGACCACCTTCTCGATCCCTCCCGGTGGAAGACTGTTCGGCACCACGGTCGTGAACGGCGATGCGACATGGGAATATTACGGAACCATCACCACCCAGGTGGGCACCGCTGCCCCTCAAACCATGAGCTACGATCCCGAAGTTCAAATCGAAGACCTGGATTCGGGATCCAAGTAGAGCGGTAAGAACTCTGTGTTGTAGCAAAAACGCAGGCGCACGTTCTGTAAGGTGCGCCTGCGTTTTCTTGACTAACGTCGAGATTACTTCAGGTCAAAGCGGTCGAGGTTCATCACCTTGGCCCATGCTGCCACGAAGTCGCGGGTGAAGGCGGCTTTCGAGTCACTGCATGCGTAGACTTCGGCTAGCGCCCGGAGTTGCGAGTTGGAACCGAAGACCAGATCGGCGCGGGTGCCGGTCCACTTGACCTTGCCCGTTGTGCGGTCGCGGCCTTCGAACACGCCATCGCTCGAAGGCGACCATTCCGTGCTCATGTCGAGCAGGTTGACGAAGAAGTCGTTCGTCAGTGTTTCGGGACGGGTCGTTAGTACGCCGTTCTTGGGTTGTCCGGCATTGAGGGCGCGGAGGCCGCCGACGAGCACGGTCATCTCCGGAGCGGTGAGGGTGAGCAACTGGGATTTATCCAGCAGCAACTCCTCGGCTGGGCGCTTGTCGCCCTTGCGTTGATAGTTGCGGAAGCCGTCGGCCACAGGCTCCAGGGGAGCGAAGGAAGCGGCGTCGGTCTGGGCTTGCGAAGCGTCGGTGCGGCCGGGCGAGAAGGGAACCTTCACGTTTTGGCCGGCCTTCTTGGCTGCGGCTTCGATGGCCGCGCAGCCGCCGAGGACGATCAGGTCCGCAAGCGAAACCTTCTTGGCGCCGGTGGCCGAGCTGTTGAACTGTTTCTGAATCGCCGTCAGCGCCTTGAGCACCTTGGCTAGCGTGGCGGGTTGGTTCGCTTCCCAGTTCTTCTGCGGTTCCAGGCGAATGCGCGCGCCGTTGGCTCCACCGCGCTTGTCCGAGCCGCGGAAGGTTGAGGCGGATGCCCAGGCCGTGCTTACCAGCTCAGAGATGGATAGCTTCGATGCGAGGATCTTCGCCTTCAAGGCCGCGATGTCCTGCGCGCCGATGAGCTTGTGATCCACTGCGGGAAGCGGGTCCTGCCAGATGAGCGGCTTCGAGGGAACCAGCGGGCCCAGGTAGCGGGCAACGGGTCCCATGTCACGATGGGTAAGTTTGAACCACGCCTTGGCGAAGGCGTCGGCGAACTGCTTGGGGTTCTTGAGGAAGCGCTTGGAGATGGCCGAGTAGGCGGGATCGAAGCGCAACGAAAGGTCGGTGGTGAGCATGGTGGGAGCATGCTTCTTTGATCCGTCGTGCGGATCGGGGACCGTGCCTGCTCCGGCGCCGCCCTTGGGCCGCCATTGATGCGCACCCGCGGGGCTCTTGAAGAGTTCCCATTCGTAGCCGAACAGGTTCTCGAAGAAGTTGTTGCTCCACTGGGTGGGTGTGGTGGTCCAGATGCCTTCGAGGCCGCTGGTGATGGTATCGCCGCCTTTGCCGGAGCGGAAGGAGTTCTTCCAGCCGAAGCCCTGGGCTTCGATGGGAGCTGCTTCGGGCTCGGCACCGACGTTCGAGTCGGGGCCCGCGCCGTGGGTCTTGCCGAAGGTGTGTCCGCCGGCGATCAGCGCCACGGTTTCTTCGTCGTCCATGGCCATGCGGGCGAAGGTTTCGCGGATATCGTGCGCCGCGGCGATGGGATCGGGCTTGCCGTTGGGGCCCTGCGGGTTGACGTAGATCAAACCCATCTGCACCGCGCCCAGGGGATGGTCGAGTTGGCGGTTGCCGGTGTAGCGCTGGTCACCCAGCCAAGTGCCTTCCGCGCCCCAGTAGGTTTCATCGGGTTCCCACACATCAGCGCGTCCGCCGCCGAAGCCGAAGGTCTTGAAGCCCATGGATTCCAGCGCCACGTTGCCGGCCAGAATCATGAGGTCAGCCCAGGAGATTCGCTTGCCGTATTTCTGCTTGATGGGCCACAACAAGCGGCGGGCCTTGTCGAGGTTGCCGTTGTCCGGCCAGCTGTTCAGGGGAGCGAAGCGCTGTTGTCCCGCGCCGCCGCCGCCGCGTCCATCGGCGATGCGGTAGGTTCCGGCGCTATGCCACGCCATGCGGATGAAGAATCCGCCGTAATGGCCAAAATCCGCCGGCCACCAGGGCTGCGAATCGGTCATCAACGCGGTGAGGTCCTTGACCACGGCTTTGAGGTCGAGGCTCTTGAACTCCTTGGCGTAATCGAACCCCGGCTCCATTGGGTCCGTCAGAGGAGAGTTCTGGTTCAGCATTTTCAGGTTCAGCTGGTTCGGCCACCAGTTGGCGTTCGCCGGTGCTGCGGCCTGGGTGTGTCTAAATGGGCACTTCGCTTCGGTTGACATCATTGCTCCTTGGGGTAAACTACGGGGTGAACTACGAAACTTTCTTGGACGCGCATTGCCTGCAGAGTCCGCGCAGGATGATCTCGCACTCGCGCAGTTTGCGGGGTCCGAGCGCGCTGACGGACGGTTTGGGCACATCGTACCAGGCGATGTCTTCGACATTGCCGCAGCGGTCACAGATGAAATGGTGATGTGGCATTCCCTTGGCGTCGAAGCGCGCAGCGCGGCCTTCCACGGCGACTTCGCGGACCAAGCCGGCTTGCACCAGGTCGCGCAGATTGTTGTAAGTGGTGGCACGGGAAGAGCGCGGATCCAGGCGGTTGACGCCTTCAAAGATTTCCGCCGCGGTGGGATGCTGGTTGTGTTCCATGAGGAACGCCATGACGGCAAAGCGCTGCGGGGTACAGCGCAGTCCGCTGCCATCCAGGGATTGTTTGATCGCCTCGGTGTCCATGAATAAATTAGACTATATCTAAGCTAGTAGTTTGTCAAGAAACTTGTGCAAAGCTCCACTTGGTAGCTCTTCAGCTCCACGCTCTAGACCTGGCTCGGACGCACCTCGGGTTGGGCGTGAGAATCGCGATGAACATCCGGGTCGAGGCAGGCAAAAACGCCTGCCCTACCGTTACTATTTTCCGTCGGGACCGTGTAACTCGGTGGGAGGAGGTGGCGGCGGAGGAGGACCCTTGGGTGCGCCCTTGCCTTTACCGGCGGGGGCCGGAGGAGGAGCCGGCATTCCGGCGGTGCCGCCGACCTTGAGCGACAGGAACTGCGTGCCGGTGGCGAAGCCGATGTGTTGAACGCCGTCGACCAAATAGGTGACGGGGGGCGCGGGGCCGCCGAGGTTGTGGGGCAGGGCCAGGAGTTCTTCGCCGGAATCGGCTTTATAGGCATACAGCGAATTGCCCGCCACCTGGAAGAGCAAGTTGCTGGCGGTGGTCATGGTTCCGCCGCCGGTTGCGCCGCCGCGTCCGGTCTTGACCCACTTGATGGTGTTGGTCTTCGGATCGCGCGCTTGCAGGCCGCCTCGGCCTACGTTGTCGGGGCCCCAGATCGGCATGGGGGTCTGCTTGGTTTGTCCGGCGCGGCCGAGGCCGTGTGCTCCGCCGCCGGCTTTGGGATCGGGCTCCGCGGCTGCGGTGAAGTTGTAGCTGCCGGCGCTGTAGGGAAGATAGACGAGGCCCGCGTTGGGATTGTAGGACATGGGTGCCCAGTTGTGCGCGCCGCCGCCGCCGGGGTAGATCGTCACCGTCTTGCCCTGATCGTAGTAGGCGTCGGGATTGATGATGGGGCGGCCGTTGTTCTTCTTGTCAAAGCCGGTGACCCAGTTGACGGGAACGAAGGGCTCGGCTGAGATGAACTGGCCGTTGGTGCGGTCGATGATGTAGAACACGCCGCTCTTGGGAGCCTGCATGATCACTTTGCGCGTGCGGCCTTCAATCGGGATATCGGCCATGATGAAGCCGCCGACGGAGTCGAGATCCCAGGCGTCGTTGGGGACGGTCTGGTAATACCACTTCAACTTGCCGTTGCTGGCGTCGACGGCCACGATGGAGGCGGTGTAGAGGTTGGTGAACTTGCCCCAATCTTCCTTCTTAATGCCGCGGAGCTCGAGCGGCCAGGGCTCGGCGTTGCCGGTGCCTGCGATGACCAGGTTGGTGTCGGGGTCATAGACGAGGCCGTCCCAGATGGAGCCTCCGCCGCCGTACTTGGCCCAATCGCCGGTCCAGGTTTTCGCGGCTTCTTCCTGCGCTTTGTCTTCGAAGGGCTTGCCGGGCGCGGGCGGGACGGTGTGGAACTTCCAGGCGAGCTTGCCGTCTTTTAGGTCGTAGGCCGCGAAGAAGCCGCGGATGAAGTATTCGCCGCCGGCGACGCCGATGACTACTTTATCGCCCGCAATGCGCGGGGCGATGGTGAGCGAGTAATATTGGCTGATCTCGGCGACCTTGGTTTGCCACAGCTCCTTGCCGGTGAGGGCGTCGAGTGCGATTAACCGCGCGTCATTGGCGGCGAGGATGAGTTTGCCGTCCGAGATCGCAAGCCCGCGGTTGTGCGTGCCGCAGCACATGTGGCTCGCGGTGATGGGGTCGGTCTTGGCGTCATACATCCACTTCTGCGCCCCGGTGCGCGCGTCGAGGGCGTAGATGATGCTGTTGTCCATGGCCTGGTAGATGGTGTTGTTCCACACCAGCGGCGTGGATTCGGTGCCACCGCGGGCGCCGGGTTGGGTGAGGGGCGCGGACCAGGCGAGGCCGAGCTTGCCGACATTCGATGCGTCGATCTGTTTGAGCTGGCTGTAGCGCTGCTCGGTCTGGGTGAGGCCGTAGGTAAGCCAGGTGCCGGGGAGCGCGTCTTTGGCGGTGCCGGCGGCAGCGAGGATTTTCGCGTCGACCTTGGCTGGCTGCTGTTGGGCGAAGATCGTGGTGATGAGCGTGAGGGCGGTAATGGCGGCGGTCGCCAGCAGGGCGGTCTGTTTGAGTTGGGGTGTGGTCACGATGGATTCCTCTCCAAGTAAGTATGACCGATTTTCGGGGGAGTGGTGGCTCTGGAAGGGTAGAATGATTTCATGCGTAGGATGGTTCTCATCGTATCCGCCTTGGTCGCCGCATTCGGCCTGTCTCTTGGGGCGCAGACGGCGCGGGCGGATCTCAATCAGCTGATGAGGGGAGTGCTGTATCCGGCGGCGAATGTTGTGTTCTTCGCGCAGTCCGACGATCCGGCGGGGGTGAAGCAGGTGGCGGGGCAGGACCCTTCCATGGCGACCGATCCTCTGGAGAGCACGTTCGGGGGATGGCTGGCGGTGGAGAACGCGGCGCTGGCGTTGAGTGAGTCGGCGGATCTGTTGCTGACGCCGGGGCGAGTTTGCTCGAACGGCGCGGCGGTGCCGCTGGGTGATCCTGAGTGGGCGAAGTTCGCGCAAGAGCTGCGCGACGCGGGGATGAAAGCCTATAGGGCGGCGCAGTCGAAAGATCCGGAAAAGATGGTGGATGCCTCGGATGCGCTATCCACGTCGTGCGCCAACTGCCACCGAAAGTGGCGTGAGCGGCGGACGGCTGCTGAGCGATGTAAGTGAGGCAGGCGGAAGCGCCTGCCCTACCTTTTAATTCGGGACGGCGTAGACCAGCAGCCGCGCGTTGGTGTTCGCGGGGGGCAGCGGGGTGGGGGCATCCTTACCCTTTGCTGCCGCGGCTGTGGCCTCTTGGGGAGGAGCGCCTTTGCCGCCGCCGCGTCCTTGCGGAGCGCCGGTGCCGCCCATTACGGCGATGTATTGCTTGCCCTCGAACATGTAAGTCATGGGAGGGCCGACGCCGGAGGTTACGGGCAGGGCGAGGTCGAGCAGCGGTTCGCCCTTATCGGCGGTGAACGCTTTCAGGCGGCCGTTGCCTAGGGTCTGGAAGACGACGTTTGACGCCAGGGACAGCGCACCGCCGCCGGATTGGCCGCCGCCTAGCGCGAACCACTTTTCGGTACGCGTGGCGGGATCGAAGGCGCTGAGGATGCCGCCGCGGACTTTGCTGCCGTCGGCATTCTTGCGGTCGGGGCCATGCGGGGGCGGGGATTTCATCGGGATGCCGCCGCGGGCTCCGGCGAGATTCAGGCCGAAGTTTTGGGCTCCCGGCGTGGGGGCATAGCCCTCCGATGCCACGAAGCTGAAGGTGTTCTCCACCGCGATGGGAACGTAGACCAGGCCGGTGTTCGGATTGAAGGACATCTGCGAAGTGTTGTGCATCTGCACGGGGTAGACGGTCACGCCTTGTTTGGACGAGTACAGCGCGTCGGGGTGGACAATGGGGCGGCCTTTGGCGTCGATGCCGGTGGCCCAGCTCACCTGCGACAGTTCGGTGGCTGAGATGTACTGGCCGTTGGTGCGGTCAAGGACGTAGAAGTAGCCGTTCTTGTTCGCCTGCATCACGACCTTGCGGTTGCGGTTGTTGATGCGGACGTCGGCCAGCAGCAGGTGCTGGATGGCGTCGTAATCCCACTGATCGCCGGGGGTGCACTGGTAGTGCCACTTCAACTGGCCGGTGTCGGCGTTGATGGCGAGGATGGAGGCGATGTAGAGGTTATCGGGATTGTTCTCTTGCCGGCCGCCGTTGCGGACATCGGCGGACCATACGGTGCCGTTGCCGGTGCCGACGTAAATGAGGTTCTCATCCGGATCGTAGGCCATGCCGTCCCACATGGAACCGCCGCCGCCTTGCTTCCACCATTCACCCACCCAGGTCTTGGCCGCAGCCTCCATGGCTTTGTTCTCGAAGCCCTTGGAGGGGTCGGCGGGGGTGGTGTAGAACTTCCACAGTTGTTTGCCTGTGTTCACGTCGAAGGCGGAGACGTAGCCCCGGAAGGGTGGGAACTCGGCGCCGGCATTGCCGATGAAGACTTTGCCTTTGGCGACGCGGGCCGCCATGGTGAGCGAGTAGGGTGAAATCTCGCCGGGTTTCGGCTCGGGGATGGCCCAAGAGGACCACAGCAGTTTTCCCGTGACGGCGTCGAGCGCCTGCATGCGTCCGTCGATGACAGGGACCAGAACTTTGCCTTCGTAGAGCGCGATGCCTCGGCTGTTCACACCGCAGCACAGGCGCGATTTACCAGGCGCGGTCATCGTGCGATCGGCCAGCGGGTCATACTGCCAGAGCTGCTTGCCGGTCTTGGCGTCGACTGCGGCGACGATGGTCCAGTTGGTGACGGTGTAAATGACGCCGTTCGAAAAAAGCGGAGTAGCCTGCTGGTTGCCGCCGCCGGGACCCAAATCATAGGACCACGCCGGTGCGAGCTTGCCCACGTTGGTGGGGTTGATCTGCGTCATGGTGGAGTAGCGCTGTTCGCCCCAGTCCATGCCGTTCATGGTCCACTCGGTGCCTTTGCCAGCGGCCTTGAGGACCTTGTCGTCGATCTTCTTCACCTGCTGGGCAACGGCCAGGCTGGTCCAGATGAAGAGCGGGAGGCCGAGAGAGCCCGCGAGGAGCCATTTGATTCGCTGAGTCATGTTCTAGTCAGCATACACCGATTTGGGGCGGAACTTGTTTCATTAAACTGTTCGCTGCAAGGGGAGAAACGAATGTCCAAGATTGTTGTCATTGGCGGAACCGGCAAAGTTGGGAGCCAAACCGTCCAGGAGTTGTTGAAGCGTGGGGCCGCTGTCCGAGTGATGACGCGTTCAGAAAAGCGCATGGCCACGCTCCCGAAGGGAGTGGAAGGCGTCATCGGCAGCATGTTGGAACCCCAGTCGCTGCCGGCGGTTTTTGCGGGTGCTGACAAACTGTTCCTGATTACGCCGCTGGACCGCGACGAAACCGTCCAAGGGATAGACGCAGTGGACGCAGCCGTGGCCGCCGGCATCCGGCACATCGTTTACCTCAGTGTTCACCACGCGGACCTCGCGCTGACCATTCCGCATTTCGTCTCGAAGCTTCCGGTGGAGGGCGTCATCAAGGCGAGCGGCGTTGGCTACACAATCCTACGGCCGAACAACTTCTTCCAAAACGACATGGGCGCATTGGACGCCATTCAAGCAGGGGTCTATCCGTCGCCTTCCGGCAACATCGGGATGCACCGTGTGGACGTGCGCGACATCGCCGAAGCTGCCGCCATCGCGCTGACTGAGCCGGGTTACGAAGGTAAGACGATTTCGGTGGTGGGGCCGCGGTCGTGGACTGGCCCGCAGATCGCGGCGGCGCTGGGGGAGCATCTCGGCAAGCCGGTGGCCTATACGGGAGATGACCTCAATGCCTGGGTCTCGCAGGTGCGTGCTTTCATGCCGGGCTGGCTGCTGCGCGATATCGAGATTATGTGTGAGCACTTCGAGAACAGCGGCCTGCTCGCGTCACAGGCTGAGATTGATGAGTTGACCAGGCTGCTGGGCCACGCGCCGCGCCGCTATGAGGACTTCATCAAAGAGGTCTTGCCGGTCTAGCCGACTCAACGGATCACGGTCATTTAATACCGAGCGTACCTTGGGGACGCGCCGGGTCGCCGCCGACTGTGGTGGGGCCTTGCAGGTGCTCCACGTCCTGATTGTTCTCTTGGCAGATGTACTCCATGATTTCGAAGCCGGCCGGGGCGCGCTCGGCGGTGAAGGTAACGGTGAAGGGCTTCTCGTAGGCACCGGGGTCCGTCACCGTGATCTGGTTGACAAGTTTGTTGGGGCCGTCGAAGGTATAGCGTTCGACGATGTGCAACTGTTCGGTGTGGGGATTGCCCTTGAAGTCGAACCAGAAACGGTCGTTGAAGCCTACGGTGTCGATGACCAGCGTCTTGCCCTCAAAGCGGCCGATGGAGTGGCCGTACCAGGTGGGGTCCAGGTCATCGCCTGCGGGATGTTTGCGGCCATCCATGAAAATTTGGCGGTAGCTGTGGATGTTTCCCTCGAACAGGAAGAAGATGTGGGTGGGTGTTTGGACGATGCGCCAAGGGTAGGGCGCGACGCGCGGGACGCCGCTGGGGAGACAGCTGGCCTGCGGGTCGTCCTGCGAGCGGCGCGAGTCGAGAATCCGCCGGGCCGCGGCGTTGAGAGGCAACGTTTCCCCTGGCTTCAAGCCTTCGGCGATGTTGTTGATGGGGCCGCCGCCCTGATAGATTCCTGAGAAATCTGGCGGCGGGGTCGGACGTGTTTGCGCAACGGCGGCGATGGCGATGGCGAAGAGGAGCAGCGCTCGTTTCATGATTCTGCAGCTACTTGATTCCCTTCGCCTTCACGTCCCAGGTGGAGTTCGTGCACAGCTCGCAGTTCTTGCCGACGAACATCTTGCCGGATTTTTTGTCGGCCTTGAAGGTCCACTTGATCCAGTTGGAGGCGACGTTGGCGAACTCGCCGCCGCCGGGGTGGAAGACGGTGGCGGTGTGGCCGGCGTTGTGGCGGGCTCCGTAGAACGTGGGGAGCTTTTCGAGCTTCTCAAACGTCGCGAGCGAGGCACCCATCAGGAAGTCGGGCTCGTGGCCGTTGATCAGCAGGACGGGCCCATGCAATTTGGCGAGCGCTTCAGCACCGGGTTGCGTGGCGTTGACGGCGGCTGCCTCGGCGATGCCGGAGTTGAAGACGCCGATGGTCTTGACGCGCGGGTCCGCGCCCATGGTGATGGAGAGGAATCCTCCGCAGGATTGGCCCATGATGGCGACCTTGTCGAGGGCGATCTTGCCTTTGAGCGGCGAATCCGCCCGGGTGTTTTCTTTGGCCGCCCAGTCGAGCGCCGCGCGCATGTCATCGGCCGTCTCGGACCGGCGCGCGCCTTTCTCCGCCGAAGGCAAGGGGACCGTACTCATCACCAGGACGCCGTGCGAGGCGATGGTGGAGAGGAAGCCTCCGTAGCGCGTGCTGTCGATCGCGCAGCCGCCGTTGCCCCACACCATCACGGGCAGCGTGTCCTTCTTGGGGAAGGCTTCGAGCGCCGCAGGCCGGTACACGACAAGCCCAGCCGCGCCGAACGCGGGTTCCGAGGTGACCTTGTAAGCTCCCGCAATGGCCAGCGGCGCGCCTTCGAGCGGCAACGTGCGTCCGATCATCTCAGCGGTGATGCCCTTGGGTTGGGCGAAGGCGAACGTGGCGGTCATCAGCAGCGCGGCGGCGGCGAGGTTCTTAGGCATGAGTCATCTCCTTGTGATACGGGTCCTAGCGATACAGGGTAGCAAGTCGGGCGCGGGAATACACGATCGCGTTTCCGATACGTTGGGCCATGGATGAACACGGATTCGCACGAATGAGACCTAGGTCGTTTTTCGGGTCCTGTTCATCGGTGTTCATCCGTGGCCAGTTGCTGGACGTTTCGCCGTCCTCACAGATTGGGACGGCCGAAGAACAGAATGTCACGGGCGTAGTTGGGACGGGCTCGACACCGATGGACTTCAGCATGAGCGTGGCCGCGCCGCTTTGGGCGATGGGGGAAATCGCTGCTTTGGTCTCAGACACAACGGCCTACTTCGCAGCCGCGGCCTTCTGCTTGAGCTCCGCGTCGCCTAGATAGTGCGGCGCGTCGCGATCTTCGCAGACGGATTCGAAGAGTTCGGTGTTGGGCATCAGCTGCTGCATAACGCGGACGGTGAAGGGCTCGGTGTACGACTTCGGGTCCTCAATGGTGATGTCGATTTGCAGGGTGCCGAAGTTAAGGCGCGTGAAGCGCTCCACCATTTTGCCGGTACCGGTGAGCGGGCTGCCGTTGACGTCGAGCCACACGTCGTCACGGAATCCGATTGTGGTTACAACCAAAGTGTCGCCTTCCCATTTACCAACTGAGTAGCCGTACCACCACGGCTGAAGATTCGGACCCATTGCCGGCAGGGTCTGACCGTTCGTCATGATTTGGCGCACATCGTTGTTTGCGTTATACATAATGACGATCGACTCGGAACCCTGCACCATCTTCTTCTCATAAGGATGCGTATGAAGCTGCATCAAGCCGAGCGGCTTGCAGTTGGCGTCAGGGTTGTCCTTGCTGTTGTTCCCCTTACGATCATCGTGGGTTTGCTTGGCCCAGGCGGTGAAGGGGAGCCCTTTCTCAAAGCCCGAGCCGAGTTCGGCGAAATTTCCTGGCGGGGGTACACCGGGTTCACGGACGGGCGCGGCTTTGCCTTTAGCTCCGTCCTTACCTTTTGCGCCGCCGGGATTCCCACGCATGGGCTGCCACAGGCCGGTGAGGTCGGGATGTCCATCCGGCGCTTTGGGTGTGGGTGCTTTGAGGTCGAGCTCGCCGGCTGGAGTTCTTGGGCCCGCAGTGGGGTGCGCGGGCCATTGCGCGAGCAGCATGGTGGCTCCGGCAACCAGGGCGGCCAGGGCCGTTGACAGGATAGAGATGCTGTTGGGTGACTTCATCGTGTTCCATTCTCGCAGAATTGCGTGGCAAGTAAAGCGGGAGGGGCGTAGAGTGGAAGTGTGCCGATTCGCTCGACTAAAATTCGGGTGCTTTTGCTGCTGTGCGCCGCGCACATGGTGTTGGCCACCGAGACCGATCAATACACGACGCCCCGTGCTCCGCTCCGCGATATTGGGCCGGAGCTGTCGCGCAAGATTGTCGAGATCATGGAAGCGGACCGCTCGGGCGACGCACCGGAACGGATTCTGTCCAAGTGGGCGGGGCGCAATCTGTTTGCGTCGCGGCTCACGCGGTGGGTGAGGGCGGGCGAGGCCGGATTCCGGCCGGGTGTGTTTGGCTCGATTCACCGCTGGGCATACTTGGCCGCGCCGACGGTCCTGATCCACGGGCATTACATGGGCAGCGACAAGATCGACCACTTTCTCCGGCAGGGGTACGATTACTTCGAGTTGGCGGCGCGCGGCGGGTCGCCGGTGGCGCAGGGGGTTAGGCAGGAGCACACCTATCTGGGCACGCTAGTGAGCGGTGTGTATTCAAACGCCGACCTAGCGGCCAACTATGCGGGAATGAAATTCTATCAGAACCTGCGGCAGCCGGTGCGGATCGGGGAACGCAAGTGGCCCGCATTGTTTGAGCGTTCTGGCAATGGCTGGCGGCTGCGCGCGGGAGTGGATGCAGACCGTGTGCTTGAGCCGTTCGTGTCCGATCACCTGGATGAGTCGCTCAATCCGAGCCGCTACCGGTTTGGCCGTGCCGCGATCCGTTCGCGCATTCGGGAGCGCTGCGGGGCGTGGGCGGAGTTCTACGCGGATCGGCTTGAACTGGTGGCTCGATCGGGGCAGAGCTTCGCGGAGACGTGGTTCGGCGAGGAGTACGGACACTGGCTGCCGCTGGGCCAAGAAGTCTCCATTGCGACTGAGTGCTTCCAGCGCTACGATGGGGCGAGGTAATTTCCATGCGACGCTCGTTCCTAACACTGGTGGCCGCGTTGATACCGGTCGCGGTTGCCACGCCGGCTCCCTGCACGCTGGTTGGCTTGCAATATGTGACAGATTCGTACGTCGCCACGCAAACCGGTGCCGAACAGCCTGAGATGCCTCCCTCACTGGGCAACGGTCTCGGATTCCTATTCCGCCAAGGCTACGTGGAGAACTTCGATTCGGTAACGGACCAGATGATGCGCTGGCCGATGCGAGTGGACCATCGCCGCAGCCTGTTGGATCGGGTCACATGCGAAACATTCACCGAACTCATCGGATCCATCGATGGCAAGCCGTACGCGCTGGGGACCCGCCTCCCGGTGATTCGCGACGTTGCGGCGGCGGAGATCGCGATGATCTGGGCTACCACCGGCTACCGGGGATTTGACGCCGAGCGCTACTTGCGAGCTGCGAAGTCTGAAGACTGGAGCGTCATCCCCTTGGCCCAACGCGATTCCCGCAAGGTCCTGGAAACGGTGGCCAAAGCCTACCTCGACGCGCTGCTGTTAGGCAAGGCAACCGTCGAGCCGTGGGGAGCGCCCTGCAGCTCCTGCCAAGTGGGCCTGCCCGAGCCCGCTGTGAATATCGCGAACCGGCACACCGTGATCGATGAGACGCTCGGCGCGGTGGCGGTGTTTTGCACCTTCGGAGCGGACCCCAACAGCGGCCGCATCCGCACCCCGGACGTCCACCTGTTCCGCGTGGAAGGCGGCAAGGTGCGCTATGTCCACGCGATCACGCATCTTCCGAACTCAGTAGTGTCCGGCTAACGCGCGACACGCCGACGGCAACTAACTGAAGAGTAGGCGGTTGAGGCCTCTTTTGAGTTGCCGCGATTTGAAATACCAGAAGACGAAACACGAGGCTGACACCATGAGGGATGAACCTTGGCCGCACCGT
>CANFEY010000082.1 GCA_947446025.1 Bryobacterales bacterium | reverse complement strand
GGTGCGGCCAAGGTTCATCCCTCATGGTGTCAGCCTCGTGTTTCGTCTTCTGGTATTTCAAATCGCGGCAACTCAAAAGAGGCCTCAACCGCCTACTCTTCAGTTAGTTGCCGTCGGCGTGTCGCGCGTTAGCCGGACACTACTGATTGGCCATATCGCGGGTGATGTGGTTGGCCTGAATGGAACGGATCACGTTCATGCCGGTCACAAAGGAGCCCATCATCAGGGGGATGAAAAGCAGGGCGACCAGGCCGAACTCCATGATCTGCGTGCCGCGCTGGAGGAGTCGTGTGCGTATTCTCATGGGGCCACCGAACTTACGCCTACCGGGTACCCGCCCAGGATGTCGAAGGCGTAAACTTTCAAGGTCAAAGGGGTGTTGGTGCGGTAAAACGGAATGTTCCCCCCGTAGCTGCCGCTGAGCGGAGCAATCCATGAGAACGATACGTTCTGCACTGAGACCTCCACAATGTTGCCCGGCACGTTGCCCCCGGCGGGGATTTCGACGTTGGGCGCGGTGGTGGCGTAAAACTTCACGAAAATATGCTGCGGAGTGTCGGTGCTATGCACCAGTCGCATGGAGTTCCGCTCCACCACATTCTTGATGGATGCCACCTGTCCCAGGGCAGGGCTGGTCTGTGTTTGAAAGGTGATGGCGTAACGCACGCCTTCGCGCACCGCGTTCTGCAGCGAACTCCAGCGGTACAGCATCAGCCCGAAGTCGATGAAAGCAAAGATCAGCGCGAACGTAGGAATCAGCGTGAAGGCGCTTTCCACCAGCGCGTTCCCGCCGGACCGGCTGCGGCGGAGGTTCGAGGCTGGAACTTTGGAGATCATACAGGAACAATCAGTCTCAAGAATACGGCTGCGGGGCTCTGAGGTCGATTGGGGAAGACCTCGAATCACGGGGCGCCTTTCGCCTAGTACCGTAAGCGGAACACCCTAGCAATCTGCTGCGTTTTGCATGCAGTTTCGTGCTGGATTTGTTCTAGCCTCGCTTTGCCCGCGGTACCGCTATGTTAGAATCGACTTAGATCCCATGCGGCTCGGACGAATCATTCTGCTCGCCAGTTTGGCCCAACTTCTGGGCTTATCGGCATTGGCGGCGGCGCTTTCCGAGCATCCTGCGTTCACCAAGGACATGAGTCTGGCGGAGGATGCGCAGGCTTGGCATTCCGTACTTCCCGCAGCCACCTCTGAGGTGACGCTGAGCTTCACTCACTTGCGGCCTTCGACCCAAGCGATGCTTGCCGTAACCGCTCTGGCCGAGACCAGCCTCAGGCATTCCGTATGGATGGTTGCTCCCGCCGTCCGCACCGCCGCTGTTCCCCGCCCGCGCAGGCATGCCCTCTTGCGCTGCTGAACCCTTCCCACCTCGCTCCCCTTCGCCGTCAACCTTTAACGCAACTCTGGAGATAGAACTATGGGTGTGGATACCGTTCTCGCCAAGATTTTTGGCACCAAGCACGAACGTGAAGTAAAGAAAATGCGTCCGATGATCGCGGCCATCAATGAGATGGAGCCGCGCATGCAGGAGCTGTCAGACCAGGAACTGGCCGCGCGCACGATCACCTTCAAAGAGCAAATCGCCCAAGGGGCCAAGCTGGACGACCTGCTGATCCCCGCCTTCGCCACGGTGCGCGAGGCCGGACGCCGCATCCTCAACATGCGGCACTTCGACACGCAGCTGATCGGCGGCGTTGTGCTGCATAACGGCAAAGTAGCCGAAATGAAAACCGGCGAAGGCAAAACGCTGGTTGCCACCCTGCCCGTGTACCTCAACGCCCTCGAAGGCAAAGGCGTCCACCAAATCACCGTCAACGACTATCTGGCGCATCGCGACTCGGACTGGATGGGCCGCATCTACAAAGGCCTGGGCCTGAGCGTCGGCTGCGTGGTGCATGACATCAGCGATCAGGACCGCCGCGATAGCTACAACTCTGACATCACCTACGGCACCAACAACGAATTCGGCTTCGACTACCTGCGCGACAACATGAAGTTCCGCATTAGCGACTGTGTTCAGCGCGGGCATCACTACGGGATCGTGGACGAAGTCGATTCCATCCTGATCGACGAAGCCCGCACCCCGCTCATCATCTCCGGCCCCAGCGAAGAATCCACCGACAAGTACTACAAGATCAACCGCATCATTCCGCAACTGGTCCGCGGCGAAGTGATCGACGGCAAGGAACCCGGCCAGAAGTGGACCACCGGCGATTACACAGTAGATGAAAAGACCAAAAGCGTCGCGCTCACCGAAGAAGGCGTGCTCAAAATGGAGCGCCTGCTGGGCCTGGGCAATCTGTATGAAGCCGTGAACATGGAGATCAACCACCATGTGCAGCAGGCCCTGCGCGCCATCGTGATGTATCATCGCGACCGTGACTACGTGGTGAAGGACGACGAGATCATCATTGTCGACGAATACACCGGTCGCTTAATGCCCGGACGCCGCTGGTCCGACGGACTCCACCAGGCCATCGAAGCCAAGGAAGGCGTCAAAATCCAGCGCGAAAATCAAACGCTGGCCACCATCACCTTCCAGAACTACTTCCGTATGTACAAGAAGCTGGCCGGTATGACCGGCACGGCCGACACGGAAGCCGCCGAGCTCAACAAGATCTACAACCTGGATGTGACCATCATCCCTACCAACAAGCCCATGCGCCGGCTGGATTTCCAGGACATCGTCTACCGCACCGAGGAAGAAAAATTCCGCAACGCCGCCAAGGAATTGCAGGACCTCCACGCCAAAGGCCAGCCCGTGCTTGTGGGTACCGTATCGGTGGAGAAGTCCGAGAAACTCTCCGGCATCTTGAAGAAGATGGGCGTGCCGCACGAAGTTTTGAACGCCAAGAATCACGAGAACGAAGCCTACATCGTCGCGCAGGCGGGCCGCAAAGGTGCCGTCACCGTATCCACCAACATGGCGGGCCGCGGCACCGATATTCTGCTGGGCGGCAATCCCGACTTCATGACCCGCGCCCGCTTCCGCAAGGAGAACAAAGACCCCGACGAAGTCTCCAAGGAAGAATGGAACGAAGTCTTCGCGCAGGTGAAGTCGGCAACGGATAAGGAACACGACGAAGTGACCGCGCTGGGCGGCCTCCACATTCTAGGCACCGAGCGGCATGAATCGCGCCGCATCGACAACCAGCTGCGCGGACGTTCCGGCCGTCAAGGCGATCCCGGTTCTGCGCGTTTCTACTTGTCGCTGCAAGACGACCTGATGCGTATTTTCGGCGGCCAGCGCATGCAAGGCCTGATGCTGCGCCTGGGCATGGAAGAAGACGTGCCGATTGAAAGCGGCCTGATCACCAAGCGCATCGCCGCCGCGCAGAAGGCCGTGGAAGCCCAGAACTTCGCCGCCCGCAAACATGTCCTCGAATACGACGACGTGATGAACAAGCAGCGCCAGGCGGTCTACAGTATGCGCCGGGCTTTGCTCGAAGGCAAGGATCAAAAAGAGCGCATCGACGAAATCGTCGGCGGCATCGTCGGGACGTTCTTCGACCTGCGCTGCCCGGAGAAGGCGCGCCCGGATGCTTACGATTGGGCGGGCCTCGAGACCGACATCCTGAGCCAGTTCGGCGTCGGCATCAACACGGAAGCGTTGGCCGCGATGACGCCACGCGAGGCAGAAGACGCGATCCTGGAACTGCTCAAGACCAAGTACGCCGAGAAGGAAGCGATGCTGGGCACAGAGCTGCTGCGCGACACCGAGCGTATGCTGATGCTCAACGTCATCGACAACCAGTGGAAAGACCACTTGCTGTCAATGGATCACCTGAAAGAAGGCATCGGCATGCGCAGCTACGCGCAGAAGGACCCGCTGGTCGAGTACAAAAAGGAATCCTGGGAACTCTTCAAGGGCGTCATGGATCGCATCGAAGACGAGACCATTCGCTACTTGTACTTCATGCAACGCGTCGACCATGCGCCGGAGCCCGGCACGCACGTGGATTGGTCGGAAGTAGAGGACGGTGAAGAGTCCGACGCCCAAGCCGAACAGGAAGCCGCTGCGCGCGAGGCTGAGGCGAAAGCCGCGCAGACCTCGGTTATGGACTTCACACGCAACATCCAGCGCAAGAAGGAAAAGGAACTGGAGGCACTACAATTCGTCGGCGGAGGCGAGCCGTCCAAGCCCAACCAGCCGGTGCTGGCGAAGAAGACCCCGGGGCGCAACGATCTGTGCCACTGCGGCTCGGGCAAGAAGTACAAGAAGTGCCACGGGGCGTAGGCGAAAGAATCTCGCGCAAAGCGAGTAAGTAAGCCTCCCTATGCGGAGGTCTACAGCGTCTCGCCGGTGGCTTCGGAGTTGGCGGGGAGGATGCTGAATCCCTCGGGCGTGAAGACGACCACGCGGACCTGGCCCTTGCCGCCGATGGGGCCGATGGCTTTGCCGTTCCACTGCACGTTGAGGCCGCCGGCGTTGCCTACCTTGAGGCGCGCCATTTCAAGGCCCGAGACGGTTTTGGTTTCTTCGGGCTCCAGGATGCCGGAGAAGATTTGCTTGCCGCCGCTGCTGATGGAGAGCCATGTTTCTTCGCTGGCTGAAAGATTCAGTTCGATGCGCTTGATGCCATCGGCTCCGGTGGTCGTCGTGACATTCACGACGGGTTCGACGATCGCCGCGCCGGGCGCGGGAGCGGTAGCCGCAGGCTGCCTCCACCAGGCGTAGATTCCGCCTCCGCCCAGGATCGCCACGACCAGCGCGGCCATCGGCACGGCCCAGCTGCGGCTGGAAAGATCCAGACGGTTGGCGGCCTCCGCGATGGGGTCCGGCACACGGATGGGCTTCGCCTCCACCACGGTTTCCGGCTCCGCCATGGCGGTCAGCACCTGCATTTCGGTCTGTAGCTTGGCGATATCCACACCCAGCAGGGCCGCGTACTGGCGGACGAAGCTCTTGTAAAAGAAAGCTCCAGGCAGGTTTTTGAGGTCGTCAGCCTCAATCGCGCGGAGGTAGCTGGGCATCAAACACAGTTCTTCGGCGATCTGATCGATCGTCTTTCCCTGCTCTTCCCGTTCGTTGCGGAGAACCGTTCCCACGGATGCCATAGGATATATGATCCTTACGAAGCCAAAACGTTACAGCCCTTTGCGCTGGGTTTCTATGATACAACAAAACAGGTACTCTGCAACACCCTGGTACCACGACCCCTTCATGACAGTCCGCGTCGTTGTCGTCAACTGGAACCGCCGGGAACTTCTGCGGGCCTGCCTGGATTCGCTTGCGAAGCAGATTCATCCTTCTTATGAGGTTTTCGTCGTAGACAACGGATCTAGCGACGGTTCAGTGGACCTAGTGGGAAAGATGAGTACAGCCTATCCAGTACCTTTGACACTGATTCGTAACCAGGACAACAAGGGATTTTGCGCTGCCAACAATCAGGGGTTCGCCGGTGCGGAGGCCGAGTTCATCGCCCTGCTGAACAATGACGCGGAAGCCGAGCCGGGCTGGCTGGCGGCGCTGGAAGCGGCCATCCGGCAAAGCGAATACGTCGGTATGACAGCATCCAAGATCCTGGTGTGGGAAGATCCGCGCCGCATCGACAAGTGCGGGCACCTGATTTATCCTGACGGCCAGAACCGGGGGCGCGGAGCCGGGCAGCTGGATAAGGGGCAGTTCGACGAGGTGGAGGAGGTCCTGTGGCCGGACGGCTGCGCCGCTATGTACCGGCGTGCGATGCTAGATGAGATCGGCGGCTTCGACGAGGATTTTTTCGCCTATGCCGACGATGCTGAACTCGGCCTGCGGGCCTTGTGGGCTGGGTGGAAGTGCCTGTACACGCCGCACGCGGTGGTGCGGCATCATCGAGGAGCAACCTTGGGACTCGGCTCGGCGCGCCGGCTCACGCTGATTGAACGCAATCGGGTGCTGCTGGCGGTGAAGCTGTTTCCGCTGAACTTATTGTGGCGAAACGGGGCATATTGGACGGCGAGAATGACGGCGGGGCTGTGGGCCGCGCTGCGCAATCGTGGGGAAGTGCGCCATTACCAGGGTCCGGCGGGCAAGTTGACGGCGGCATGGGGGTTGGTGCGGGGAACGCTGTCGGCCGTGCCCTGGATCCCCGTTATGCTGCAGAAGCGGCGGGCGCTGAAGCCGCATCGCAGGCTGAGTCCGGCGCAAATGCGGAACCTGCTGCTGGCGCATCGAATCCCGCTCAAGGAACTCTCGGAACAGGGCAACTAACCGCACCGCCTGCTCAGCGAGGCGATCCTTGTCCGGCTTGCGGCAACCGGGATTTGCGGGTGCTGTTCACGTCTACGGACCGGTTGTACGCCACCACCACGGAAACGTTTCAAGTAGTGGAATGCCTTGGCTGCCGTCTGATCCGTTTGAATCCGCAGCCCAAGCCGTCTGAGCTGCACCGCTACTATCCGGAAAGTTACTGGTTCACGGCGGATGGCGGGAAGACCGCGTATTTAGAACAGCTCTACCGGCGTTGGGTATTGCTGGATCATGTGCATTTCGTGGAACGCGCGTTGCGGGAATCTGACCATCCGGGTACGGTGCTCGACGTCGGCTGCGGCGGAGGACTGTTCCTGCAGTTGCTCAAAGAGCGCGGCCATGCGGGCGCGCCGGAGCGGTTCATCGGCCTGGACTTTTCGCTGGACGCCGCTGGTGCCGCGTGGCGTCTTGCCGGTATTCCCACGATTTGCGGCTCATTGACGAGCGCTCCGCTGCAACCGGAGTCGTGCGCGGCGGTGACGATGTTCCACGTGCTGGAGCATCTCTACGATCCGGCGAGTTATCTGGAGGCCGCACACCGTCTGCTCACGCGCGACGGGCGCTTGATTGTGCAGGTTCCCAACGCGGCATGCTGGCAATTCCTGCTCTTCGGCGAACGCTGGAACGGCATCGATGTGCCGCGGCACTTGATCGACTTCCGCGCGTCGGATCTTGACCAGTTGCTCGAGACCTGCGGCTTCGAGGTCTTGCATCACAAGCACTTCTCGTTGCGCGATAATCCGCCTGGGATGGCCACGAGCATCGCTCCGCAGCTGGACCCCATGTCGCGCCGGGTGCGCAAGGTGGCCGAGACTGATCGGCAGCGGTTCTGGAAGAATCTCGCGTATTTGGGATTGGTGGGTGCCTGTGTTCCGTTCACTTTGCTCGAAGCCGCGTGCCGTTCCGGGGCTACTGTGATGGTAGAGGCCCGGAGAAAGTGATCTACGATTCTCTGCGCGAGCTGCTTCCTGCCTCCCTCGCGCGCTACGTAATGCACTTCGAGTCAGAGATCGAAGTCGCCGTCATCGAATTCGCCGCCGGCTTGCCCAAAGCAGCCCGGGTATTCGATGCCGGAGCTGGCGAAGGCAGCTACCGCGAGCACTTCCACGCGCAACGTTACTGCGGCCTGGACCTGGGCGTCGGCGACGGAGCGTGGGACTACTCCAAGCTGGACGTGCTGGGCGACCTCACTTCCCTGCCCTTCCGCGACGGAACCTTCGACGGCACGCTGAACGTGGTCACATTGGAGCACGTGCGCGAACCGGCGCGCGTGATTGAAGAATTGGCTCGGGTGCTGACGCCGGACGGGCGCATCCTGATCGTCGCGCCGCACGAATGGGAGGAGCACCAGCAGCCGCACGATTACTTCCGCTACACCCGCTACGGCCTGCGCTATTTACTGGAGCGCGCGGGGTTCCGCGAGATCCAAGTGGAACCTGTCGGCGGGTTCTTCCGTCTACTCTCGCGGAGGCTGCTCAACGCATTGCAATTTTTCCCGGGCCCATTCGTGCTGGTGGCGGCGGTCTTCTTCGCGCCTCCTGCCCTGCTGCTGCCGATGCTCGACGTTCTCGACAAGAAAAGAAACTTTACACTAGGGTACATATGCACCGCGCGCAAGTAATTCTGATCCTGGCCGCATCCTTGGCTTCCGCTGCCACTTCCGCCGCCGATTTTTCGGGCGATTCCGCCTTCGCCTTCACGCGCCGCGCAGTGGAGTTTGGACCACGGCCTTCGGGCTCTGCCGAAATCAAACAACTACAGGCCTACATTCTGGAGCAACTCAAGCAGTGCAAGTGCCAGGTGACCGAGGAGAACTTCACGGCCCGCACCCCCAAGGGCGAGATCGCGATGAAGAACATTGTGGCCAAGTTCCCTGGGAAACCGGGCGGGCGGCCCATCGCGGTCACTGGGCACTACGACACCAAGCTCTTCCCAGGCCGCAAGTTTGTTGGCGCCAGCGATGGCGCCTCGTCCACGGGCCTGCTGCTGGAATTGACCCGCGCGCTGGCTGGAGAGGCTCGCAGCGAGGACGTCTACGTGGTGTTCTTCGACGGCGAAGAAGCCACCGGTGATTGGAGCGAGACCGACAAACTGTACGGCAGCCGTCATCAAGCACTGAAGTGGCGCGAGGACGGGACTCTGGCCAAGCTCAAGGGCGTCATCAACGTCGACATGATTGGCGACAAACAGCTCAACATCAAGCGCGAGGAAAACTCTACACGCGCGCTCGTGCAGCTGGTGTGGCAGGTGGCCGCCGACCTGGGCTACCGCTCAAGCTTCGTCCAAGACAGCATCAACATCGACGACGACCACATGCCTTTTCTGCAACTGGGCGCGCCCGCGGTGGACTTGATCGACTTCGACTACGAGCCGTGGCATGAGGATTCGGACACGCTGGACAAGCTAAGCCCGCAGAGTTTGCAGATCGTAGGACGGGTGGTACACGAGTCGGTGCGCAGATTGGAAAAGCAGTAAGCTAGAGCAATGGGCGCGAAGACCGCCATTTCCGAAGAGCAGTACCTGCACACCTCCTTCCCGGAACTCGACCAGGAGTACGTGGACGGCGAACTCGTGGAGCGAGCATTGCCTGACAATCTGCATTCCAAAACGCAAGTCCTGCTTGCCTTTTTTTATATGGCGGCAAGCCAGGCTCTCCGTCTTTATCCCCGCACTGAACTGCGGCTCCGGTTAAGTCAGGGGCGCGTTCGCATCCCGGACGTCTCTGTGTTTCATCCTTCAGAGCCTCAGCAGCCGGTCCCGGACACTCCACCCTATATAGCGATCGAAGTTCTTTCTCATGAGGACCGGTTGACCGAGGTTCGCGCCAAGCTCGAAGAGTATCGCGCTTGGGGCGTCGCGCATGTCTGGCTTGTCGATCCATATGCAAGGCGAATGTACACATGCGATGGCAGCTTCGCCGAAGTACCATCGCTCCGCTTGCCGGAACTAGATTTCGAGCTCAAACCTGCGGACGTATTCGGAGAAGAATAGCCCGTATGTTAGGCGACCTTCGATCCGCGTGGCGTAGTTTCCGCGGCAACCCGCTTTCATCCATCGTCATCGTCGCCCTGCTCGCCCTCGGCATTGGAGCGAGCACGGTGCTCTTCAGCATCATGGACGCGCTACTGCTGCGCCCGCTGCCCGTCGCACGTCCCGGGGAATTAGTCCAGTTCTTCAGTTACAACGGTACACTGCGTTTCCCCGAGCATGAGGACGCCTTCTGCACGAGGCTCCTGCGGCAACGCCCGGCGTCTTTGTCCGAACTCGCGTGCGAGGCAAGCCTCCTCGTTACCGTCTCTGCCAACAAAAAAACCGAACGGCGCGAGATCGCGGTGGTTTCGGACAACTACTATTCGGTGCTCGGGGTGCAGCCGCAATTGGGCCGGCTGCCGGAAGCCAGCACCGCGATTCTCAGTCACGGTTTCTGGCTGGATTGGTTCGGCGGCGATCCGAGCGCGCTGGGACAGACCATTTCCATCAGCGGCCATCCATTTGTCATAGCGGGCGTGGAACCCGAAGGATTCAACGGCACCGAGGTGGAGACTGGACCGGACGTCCGGATCACGCGCGCGGGCCAGGACACAATTGCTCCACGCAACGAGGAAACGCAGTCAAGTGTGTTCGGCCGGCTGCGCGCTGGCGCTTCCATGACAGGTGCGCTCAAAGAAGCGCGATTGATTGCGCTGGACGGGCAAACTCCGACACCAGCGCCGGATGAGCGCGAGAAATTGGAGTCGATTCAATATGGATCGTCCACGCTGCGCACGCAGTTCGGACGCGCCTTGACTCTGTTGATGGGCGGAGTGCTCGGACTGTTGCTGATCGTATGCGCGAATGTCGCCGGACTCCTGGTCGCTCGTGCCGCGCTCCGTGGCCGCGAACTCGCGATTCGAGTCGCCATCGGCGCCACACGCTGGCAACTCGTCCGTCAAGTGCTCACCGAATGCGGAGCGCTAGTGGCCGCGGGGGGCGCGCTGGGAATTGCATTCGCCTACGCCGCGATGCCACTGGTGCTCCGCGCCTTGCCGCCCATCCGGGACCGCATCGCCTACCTGCATCCTCTGCGCCTCGCTGTCGCGCCTGACCTCCGCGTACTCGCGTTCACATTCGCGTTGTGCGCGGCCACGGCGCTGCTCTTCTCCATCGCGCCCGCCGTGGCCTCCGCACGATTCGATGTGCACGGAGCGCTGAAATCCATCCGCAGTTCGCTGCCCATCTCGCGATCCCGAGCGATCCTGGTCACGGTACAAGTCGCGCTCTGCACGATCCTACTTCTGGGCGCAGGACTTTTGGTGCGCACCCTCTCTACTCTCAGCGCGCTGCCCCCGGGCTTCACCGCCGAGCGCGTCGTCACGTTCTCTCTCGATCCCAGCATGGCCCAACTCACTCCCGATGCGGGCACCGCCCTTCAAAAGCGCCTTTTGCAAAACGTTGCGGCGCTCCCAGGAGTCCGGTCCGCCGCCTACGCCGCACGCGCCGTGATGCGAGGCACGGGCTTCAAATCCACCATCGCGCCCGAAGGAACGCTGACTCCGCCTGGAGGTCAGCTCAACACCAGCCTCAATCCGGTCGACGCGCGCTACTTCGACACGATGCGAATTCCGCTGCTGTCAGGCCGCTTGTTCCGCGCGGACGATTTACCGCAATCGAAACCCGCCCCAGTGATCGTGAATCAAGCCTTCGCACAAGCGTTTTTCCCCAACGTGGACGCCGTTGGAAAACGTTTCGGCGGCGGGGGCCAACCAGCAGACGTGATCGTCGGGGTCGTGGGGGACGCCAAGTATCGCTCTCTCCGCGAACCCCCGACTCCGATTTTCTACCCGCTGCTGCTTGCCGGGTTCCAGGGCGTCATTCTCCACGTCCGCACCGATGGCGACCCCGCGGCCCTCATCCCAGTTGTGCAGCGCATGCTGCGCGATATCGAGCCGCGCTTGCCTTTCTACGAAGTCCACACATTGCAAGAAGAAATCCACGCGTCGCTGTGGCAGGACCGTTTGATCGCGTGGCTCGCCGCTTTCTTCGGAGGAACCGCCGCGCTACTCGCCGGCGTCGGGCTCTACGGCATGCTCGCGTACTCGGTCACCGGACGCCGCCGCGAAATCGGAATTCGCATCGCGCTCGGCGCGATCCCGGCGAACGT
Organism: Bryobacterales bacterium; assembly: GCA_947446025.1. Lineage (GTDB taxonomy): Bacteria > Acidobacteriota > Terriglobia > Bryobacterales > Bryobacteraceae > Palsa-187. Next base: position 2,435 of record CANFEY010000082.1, on the reverse strand, counting down.
AGCCCGGCTCGTCTCGATGCAAGCCATGCTTCCCGTGGGAGCGGGCCTCGCGCTGGGGTTGGCGGGATTCGCAGGGGCGTCACGGTGGATCGCGACGTTCCTGTTCGGAGTGGACAACTGGGATTCAGCCGCGCTTGCCGGAACACTGGCGATGGTGGCCCTCGTGGCCGCGGCGGCGATATCCCTGCCCGCTTGGCAAGCTGTCCACATCGACCCTTCTGAAACGCTCCGGGACGAGGACTGACCCATGCTCGAATGCGTCCCCAATTTCTCCGAAGGCCGCGACAGCAAGACCGTCGAAGCTCTGGCGGCGGCCATCGGCGGCACTCGCGGCGTGGCGCTGCTGGGCTATGAGAAAGACTCCGACCACAACCGCAGTGTCTTCACCTTCGCCGGAGAAGCCGACGCTGTGGTGGAAGCCGCGGTGCGCGGGGCCGAGCGGGCGGCGCAGCTGATCAACCTTGCGGGCCATGCGGGCGTGCATCCTCGCGTGGGGGCGGCGGATGTGGTGCCGTTCATCCCGCTGGCCGGGTCCACGATGGCGGACGCGGTGGCGGCGGCGCATCGGGCCGGGCGGGAGATTTGGGCTCGTGCCTCGGTGCCGGTGTACTTCTACGGCGAAGCGGCTTTGCGGGAGAACCGGCGGCGGCTCGAATTGGTCCGGCGGCCGGGATTTGATGGCGCTCCGCAGGACGTGGGCGACATACCAGCGCACGCCACGGCTGGAGCGTCGGTTGTGGGCGCGCGACCATTCCTGCTCGCCTTCAATGTGGACCTCAAGACCGCCGACGTGGAGGTAGCAATGGAAATCGCACGCCGCGTGCGGGCATCTTCGGGCGGCTTCGCGCACGTCAAGGCGATTGGCCTGTACCTCGAATCCCGGAAGCGTGCGCAGGTTTCGATGAACCTGACCAACTTCGCCGAGACTCCGCTGGAGGAGTTGTTTCACGCCATCGAGAGCGCGTCTGCGGTGGCCGACTGCGAAGTGATCGGCTTCGTCCCGCAGCAGGCCTATGAGCAGGACCGGCCGTTTTTCGCACGCGCCAGCAACTTCAGTGAGGCGCGTATTTTGGAGCATCGGCTGCGCGAATTGCTACCATAGAATTTGCTCGTCACGATTGAACCGCGAACTCCCCGCCCCGCCTGGCTCCGCGCCCCTGCGCCGGTCGGCGAAAATTACACGCGCCTCAAACGCCTGGTGGAAGACTTGAAGCTCCACACGGTGTGCGAGAGTGCCGCGTGCCCTAACATCGGCGATTGCTGGAATCGGCGCACCGCCACGTTCATGATCCTGGGGAACGTGTGTACCCGCCGCTGCGGCTTCTGCGCCGTGCAAAAAGGCGCGCCGCTAACGGTCGACTACGACGAACCCCGCCGCGTGGCTGAAGCCGTCGTCATCTTGGGGCTGAAGTTCGCAGTCATCACCAGCGTGAACCGGGATGACCGCAAGGACGGCGGAGCGGAACTGTTCGCGCTCACCATCCGTGCGATTCGCGACCGGCTGCCGGAATGCGGCATTGAAGTGCTGGTGCCGGATTTCCAGGGCGTGCTTGCGTCGATGGATACGGTGCTCGAAGCCCAGCCTGACATCTTGAACCACAACACGGAAACCGTGCCGCGCCTATATCGCCAGGTGCGCCTGGGTGCGCGTTACGAACGCTCACTGGACATGCTTGCGCACGCGCGGAAGTCCGGCATTCCCACGAAATCCGGCTTGATGCTGGGCCTGGGCGAGACCATCGATGAAGTCCTACAGGTGATGCGCGACCTCCGCTCATCCAACGTGGACATCCTCACGCTGGGCCAGTATCTGCGCCCGTCGATGAAGCATCTGCCCATTCTGCGTTACCTGGCTCCGCAGGAATTTGAAGACCTTAAGCGTGCGGGTTACGAGATGGGCTTTAAGCACGTGGAAAGCGGCGCGCTGGTGCGCAGCTCGTATCACGCCGACGCAGCGGTGGTGTAGCGGGAACTTTTCCACGCGGCTTCGCGTAGTACAAGAGGACATGTTCACCTTCCTACTTTGGTGTCTCTTGTTCGTGCTCTGTTGGCCGCTGGCAATTGCCGCGCTGGTGATCTATCCACTGGTGTGGCTGATCCTGCTGCCTTTCCGGCTTCTAGGCTTCGCAGTACACGGAATTCTGCTGGCGGTGTGGACGTTAGTAACGCTACCTTTCAGAGTCCTGGCAAAGGTCATCTAGAGGGAAGTTAGTCGCGCGGTTGGGTCCGCGTAGGATGGCTGCGATCTGCGCAGCCATGCTCTTTCTATCCGCTGCGACTTCCCCCCGTGTTGCGCCACTTTGATAATGTCCCCTTGAGACCTCGATAGAAGTGTCCCCTGACGATGACCTCCCAAGGAGGCCGGGTGGGGAGAACAGTATTGAGCAAGAAAGAGTTGGCGCGCAGCGGAGTGCTAGCGCGGGTGAAGGCTGGCG
>CANFEY010000081.1 GCA_947446025.1 Bryobacterales bacterium | reverse complement strand
GCTTCGCTCGGGCTCCCTACGTCCCACCGGCAGCAATACCGCTGGCGCTGGCGCCGGAACCTTATGGTTGTTCATGGATGAAATTCTTTCTCGCCCTGCTCGGTAATTAGCGGTCGAGGAGTGTCTCACTCATGTTGGCACGGAGGGGCGGGGCAACCCGGGAAGGACGTCCCCATAGGAACTCTTCGGGCTATTCTAAAGGCAGCGGAACTGGAAGGAAAACTTGAGCAATGATGTACACCGTAATCTATGAGAAGGGTGAGTCCACATGGGGCGCTTATGTGCCCGACCTGCCTGGCGTAATCGCCGCGGGCGATTCTCGGGAGGAGGTAGAGGCGCTCATCCACGAAGCCGTCGAGTTCCAAGCTCCAACCGATAAGTCAACACTGCGCGACATTTTGCGCGAGTTGGGAACCTCTTGTGAGTGTGCGTTGTTAGACTTGGAACGAAGAATAGCCCAAATGTATCGGCTCAAGAGCTCCGATGGAAGGACCCTTCACCCCATAAGGTTCAGTTTGTGGGCGTTCAAGGTGGCGTTCGGCTCGAAGAGTGTGGCCAGCTCGTGGGTGCGGTCCCCAAGTCGGGTTGTGGGAAGTTGCATATCATGTCCGGATCGTCCGCGACTCGTACAAAGGGATGAGGCGCGTTGGTCAGATAGGACCAAACACGATCTAAGGAAAGCATCCGGGCCCAAGTCAGAGCGGAGGGCGCCGAGGCACGGAACCGGATGCGCTCGAAATCTGAAACAAAATGTCGGGCACCGGAGCAGTGTTGAGGAGAGTTATTCCGCGTCCCAGTTGCCGATGGTTTTTCCGTCGGGAAACTTCGCGGCGACGAAGCCGGCGATGGGGGCGCCGTTTTTCATGGGATGTACTTTCATCGACACCTTCGTGCCGGGAGCGAACGTGGCGGGACGATAGCCGTCGCGGCCCAATTGGTTCGGGCTGCCCCACTCGACACTCCATTCCACGATTTTGCCGCTGGCGTCGGCGACGTTCACCTGGATCCACGAGTGCGGATTGGTGAACTGAAACTCTTTGACGGTGCCGGAGATTTCTCTGGTTTCGGTGCCGAATCCCGCACCTGAGTGGTGCGCCAATACCGGCTGCATCGCGAACCCGGCTACCGCGACAACCTGTGCCACAGGACCAACCTTTTTCAGAAAGTTCATTTTGGAATTCTCCTCACTAGTTCGCGGGTTTGCCGTCCGGACCTAAGACAAACGTCTTGCCGGTGGCTTGGTCCACAGGGTTCCGGTTGTTCTCGGCGCAACCGTAATCATACAGGAACAGTCCGGGCTTGTTCTTCCGGAACTGCTTGGTAACTTCCCACGGCTTGGTCAGGGCTTTTGCGTCCTCGATGACCATCTTTGCCTCGAGCGTATTCTCGTTGATCTTCCGCATCCGAGTCGTGATCTTCGCGGCGTCGCTCAGTACCAGGCCAGTTCGATCGAGGATGGAATCGTTGTCGCGGCTCCCTTTCAATCCGATGGTCTGCCACACCAGTGTGTCGCTCTCCCAATGACCGACGGAGACGCCGGTGTAGGTTCCCCAGGTGTCTTCTTTGGCCGGGAGCTTGCGCCCATCGGTGTACACGCGCATGGTGTTGCCACCGTTCTCCGCGATGATGTAGAAGACATCCGGCCGGACCACGAATTCATAGGCGTCCGGGAGATTCAGAATGCGGGGAAAGCCCACCGGAACGCCGCAGTTGGTTTGCACGTCCGGATAGCGGTCCTCATCGCGAAGAGCGAGGTGCCCCGTGTAGATCTTTTCGTACGCTGGATTGTAAGGCGGATGCTCGCGCACGCCGGGAGTTACGGATCCGCCTTTGCCGGTCTGTGTTGCCGTGTCAAAAACGGTCCCGCCGGTCATGCTCCAGACGCCACTCCAGTCGGGTAGTTTGTCGAAGGGAGTGAGCGTCCCGCCCTGCCCGTAGCTCACGCTGGGTGCCAGCACAAGAGCGCTGCTTACCGTAGCCAATATCGCCCATCTATTTCTATGCATTGCAGTTCGTCTCCACTTTCACCTAGTAAAGGCGGCATCCTAGTGACTCATTTAGTTTACTCAATCACAAAACGGAATGCGTGTGGTGCACGCGGGGTTGGAAGGCGGCATGGATTGTTGTCGCTAGACACACTACGGCTGCGGACGTTGCGGCGGCCGGGGACCGGGTTATCGCCGGGTGTTAAACCCAGCCGCCATAGTTTCGACTGGCCGCTCATTCTACCGTCCGAGGACAAGCTTGTTAGCCCGCCGTGAGTTCGAAGCCTGCACCAATCTCTGGAAACATCCGGAGTTTCAGTAAACTCCCAATGCGCTGGAATCGATTCCGAGCTTGCTGCCCCTGATCGGCACTGGTTTCTGAAACCACGTGGTCGAGGGGCGTGAGCCCAGCACTATTATTTGTTGCAACGCTTCTTGGCCAAGAAGTTTTCCCTTGCGTGCTGAGGATAGTGGGCTCGGGGAAGGTGTGGTGGGGGAGGGGAAGGGGAAGTGGCTGAGGGGACGGGAGAAAGAAAGTTCGTTTGGAGGAAATGCGAGCGACCCGTTGAGCCAGAAGCGCGGGAATGAGCGGTAACGCCGACATGTCAGGGTTCGTAAGCGCCGCGCGGCCGCTCTTATTCAAGAATGTCGCTTCGGGTCAGCTTCCGGATTGCCGACGATTCGGAAACTATCCCCCAAAACCAGGACGCGGAGTTCGCCGCGGGTTTCCGCGCTGCGTTCGGCGACGTAGACCTTCTGGCCATCCGGCGACGGGACGTACGCGGCCCTACAGGAAGGTGTTTTCCAATACAAGGACGCCGGCGCCGGTGTTGGAGATGGGCGCATGGTAGTGCTTGTGGATCACCTTTACGTTTTCTTGCAGTGCGCCGCGCATCACCAGCCACATGATGGTTTCGATCCCTTCGGTGCCGGTGCGGCGCATGATCTCGGAGTTGGTAAACTTCGTCAGCCACTCCGGGTCACTGGCGATGCGATCCATGCATTCCAGATCGAAATCGACATCGATCAGTCCGGCGCGCTCGCCCTGGAGTTGATGCGACATGCCGCCCGTTCCCAGCACGACCACCTTTAGATCCTCTTCATAGCTCTCGATCGCGTGCCGCAAGGCTTTGCCGAGCTTGAAGCAGCGAAGTGCCGAGGGGACGGGGTGCTGCACCGTATTGACGGCGAGCGGGATCGTCGTGATCGGCCATATGTCATGGGTGCCCCATAGAGCCCGAATCGGGTTCACGAACCCGTGGTCGACTTTCATTTCCTGGCAGGTGCAGATGTCGAATTCCTGGTCCACCAGTTTCTCCGCGAGATGCCAGGAGAACGGGACATTGCCTTTAAACGGGGCCACCGGTTTGAGGGCCCACCCTTCGTCGTCGTTGTAATACGTATCGGCGCACCCGAGCGCGAACGTGGGTGCCTTGTCGAGGAAAAAATTGAGGCCGTGATCGTTGTAGACCACGATGGCAATGTCGGGCTTGTGCTTCTGCAGCCACTCTTGCGCTGGCTTGTAGCCGTCGAAAAAACGCTTCCAGTAAGGTTCCTGAGTCTTTCCGTCGGCGATGGCATTGCCCACCGCCGGGATGTGCGAACTGGTGACGCCGCCAATGATCCTAGCCAATCCAGTATCCTCCCCGCGCTTTCAGCTTGTCGACCAGTCCTTCCGCGCGTGCGGACAGTTTGGCCTGGAATTCCGGTGTCGTGATGCCCTGAAACGCCGCCCCGGCATCCTGCACGGAGGTGCCTCGCAGAATTGCCATCTTCGCCATGTAGTAGATGTTCGCGCCACTTCGCAGCATGCTCAGGAAGTTCTTGCCCAGCACGTATTCCTTGTACTGTCCGGTGACGCCGTATTTGTCGCAATAGGCGGCCGGATCGCCATCGAATTCGGTGCGGTTGGCTTCATCGCAAAAGGAGAATAAGAGTTTGTTCAGCGGGTATGCGCCGTAGGCATGTTTGCCGTCGAAGACGTAGGTCCCCGGGATATCTTCGTAATCGTGTTTGGTCCAAGTCATGGTTCAGTGAGGCTCGTTCCGGAGGTGCTCCCTCCATTCATTTCATTATCGGACAGTTGGGGCCGCCGCCGCCCCAATGCAACCAGCTCTGCCCAGCGGAATGGTCTCCCCAACCTTCTCCCGCGGCGTCTTGCATCTAGTGACCGGGAAATCCCGTCACTGCAGCTGGACCTTGAAGCCATCTGGGTCGACGATATGAAACCCTGGAGTTCCAGGAACGTTTGGTTCGTCGACTGGAACAATCCCGGATTCTGTCAACTGCCGCGTGACTGAGGGTTTGTCAAAGCCCTCCAGCTTTATGCCGAGATGATCTACCGTTCCGGGCGGATTAGAACGACGCAGCACCAAGAGCCCGTTATCGCCGAAGTCCAAGCGCACCTCACTATTGGGTCTCGGGTTGCTGTTGACCGACGAGGCGAACACGTTCAGGTAGAAGTCGCGTGACCGCTGAAGATCACTAACGTTGAGTGAAATGTGGTCGAGCCGGTTCACCTTCAGCCCTGCCGCAGCGGCCGTGGTCGTACCGGCTGTCGCCAGCATTGTCAGACCCGCAAGCAACTCCCGTCGCGTCAATTTGCCCCTGTCGAATTGACTCACCAGCCGAAAGATTGTGTTATTCATTTGCGCCTCGCAGGCTGATTCTACTTCATCAAAGGTCGATAAGGGTAATGGATTACGGGCTATCCGGAAGTTGACAGCGCTTCTCAGGACAGATTTAGGACGGCACGGTGTTGACTTGCTGCTTCAGGCTAGTCGATCCGCCAGGAGGGAGTGGGCGGCAACGCAAATTCAGCAGCGACGGCTACGAGCCGTCCCGCGGGTCGGGAACCCACCCCACACCTGCCGCGCAACGCTGATAAGATAGACGGTCATGAAGAACTTTGTTTTGTTCCTAATTGGCTCGGGCGCCGCGTTCGCGGCTCCGGTGATCGACTGCGCGGCAATGGCGGCCAAGAATTTCGGGGCCGACGTGAAGATTGAATCCGCTAAGAGCGTGGCTGCTGCGGCGAACCTGCCGGCGCATTGCGAGATTCGCGGCGTGATCTGGCCCGAGGCGAAGTTCGCGGCGAAGCTGCCGGTGGAATGGAACGAGCGGTTCCAGATGGTCGGCAACGGCGGCTGGGCGGGGACGATCACGGTGGCTGCCGTTGATGCGGCGATGCGGCTGGGGTACGCGTCGATTTCTACCGACACCGGGCACGATGCGGCGAAAGAGCCGGGCGCAGTGTGGGCGCAGAAGAGCGACTCGAATCCGTCCGCGCTGCGCAAGGTGATCGACCACGGGTACTTGTCGGTGCATGAGACGGCGTTACTCGCCAAGAAGATGATTCGCACCTACTACGGCGCGGATGCGAAGTATTCGTACTGGGTGGGCTGCTCGACGGGCGGGCGGCAGGGGTTGATGGAGGCGCAGCGGTATCCGGAGGATTTCGATGGGTACGTGATCGGCGCTCCGGTGCTGAACTTGTCGGGCCTACAGATGAAGGCAGTGTACAACTGGATTCAAGTGGGTCCAGGGCCGACTGAGATTAAGCCGGAGAAGTTGCCTGCGTTGGAAGCCGCAGTGTACGGCAAGTGCGATGCGCAGGACGGGCTGAAGGACGGGTTGATCGAAAGCCCTTTGGCGTGCGCGTTTGATCCGGCGAAGGATTTGACTACGTGCAAGGGTGCGGAGAATGCGTCGTGCTTTACGGCTCCGCAGATTGCGGCGATCAAGAAGATCTACGATGGGGTGCGCAATTCTAAGGGCGAGCTGTTGTTCCCTGGGTTCCCAGTGGGCGGCGAGGCGTTCGTTGCGGGCCGCGATGGGAAGAAGACCAGCGGGTGGGAATCGAATTTGATCGGCAGCTTCAATCTGGGCGACACGTTCTTCAAGTTCATGGCGTTCGATGAGCGGCCGGGCGCCAAGTGGGATTACAAGACGCTCGACGTGGATACGGCTCCGGCGAAGATGGCGAATACCAGCTTGATCATCAATGCGACGGTGACGGATCTGACGGCGGTGAAGGCTCGCGGGGCGAAGATTGTTCACTATCACGGCTGGGCTGATCCTGGTGTTACTTCACGCATGTCCGTCGACTACTACGAGGCCGCGAAGCGGACGATGGGGGAGAAGGAGACGACGGACTTCTATCGCTTCTTTCCGGTGCCTGGAATGTTCCACTGCGGCGGGGGGCCGGGGTGCGGCAATGCGGATTGGCTGACGGCGGTGGTGAATTGGGTGGAGAAGGGCGTGGCCCCCGAGATGATCGTCGGAGCGCATGTGGAGGCGGGCGCGACGACGCGGACGCGGCCGATTTGCATGTATCCGACGGTGGCGAAATATAAGGGCTCGGGGAGTATCGACCAGGCGGAGAATTTCAGCTGCTCGGCGAGGTGATGGGCAGGTGATGGCGAGTTACGTTGCGCTGCTGCGCGCGGTGAATGTTGGAGGGACGGGCAAACTCTCCATGGTGGACTTGAAGGCCATGTGCGAGGATGCCGGGTTTATTCACGTGCAAACTTACATCGCTAGCGGCAATGTTGTATTCAAGAGCGCGGTGCCCGCGAAGAAAGTGAAGGCGGAGTTGGAGGCTCGGCTGTTCGCTTATGCGGGGAAGTGGGTTGGCGTCGTGGTGCGGACGGCGGCGGAGATGGCGGCGGTGCTTGCTGCGAATCCGTTTCCGAAGCAAGCTCCGAATCAGGCCGTGGTGATCTTTTCGGAAGAGGTACCGCCCAAGGATGCGTTGGCGCACGCGGCTGGCGTCAAGGACGAGGAGATGCGGCTCGGCGCCCGAGAGATCTACGTCTTCTATCCGTCGGGGCAGGGGACGTCGAAGCTGAGGATTCCGGCGGCGAAGAATGGGACCGCTCGGAACATGAATACGGTGGCTAAACTCGCGGAGATGGCTGCGGGCTTGTGATTGTACGTATACGGATATACTGATGGTTGCCCATGAGTACCAAGTTTCAGGTTACATTCCCCGATTCGCTGATGGCGCAGCTGAAGCGGGAGTCTAAGCGGCTCGACATTTCAGTGGCGGAGTTTGTGCGGCAGTCCACTGAGGTATCGCTTCGCGCGAAGCGTCGAACCGAGGGATTCGTTGATCCGTTTACCTCGATCACCGGAATTGTGGATTCTCAAGACAAGGATCTCGCCAGCCGCGTGGATGAGATCTACGATTGAACGTCTTCGTTGATTCCGGATACTACCTGGCGAGGCTGATGCCGCAGGATCAGTGGCATCGTTCGGCGCTGCGAGCGGTTCGTCCGGGGATGAGGTTCTACACGTCGTCCCTGGTGTTGAACGAAACGGTCACGCTACTTCATCGAAGAGGATTCCATTCGGCTGCCGTGGAGTTTCTTGCACAGACTCGATCTAACGAAGAGCTGGAGATTGTGTTCCCGGACTCGGTGCTGCAATCGGCAGGCTGGGACCTATTCGAGAAGTGGGGCGCGTCGGGTGCGAACGCGGTGGATTGCGTAAGTTTCGCGATCATGAAGCGCTACGCGATGCGCAAGGCCTTCACCTTTGACGATCATTTTCGGGCGCCGGGGTTTGAGATTCTGAAGAGGTAGCGGCCCGTGGCGCTGAGGTGACTAGGGTTTCAGCCCAAGAGCCGCTGCGATCTGCTTCCAATAGATCATCAGGAAGTTGTGGCGGCTGTCATTCATGGCTACGAAGAGGCCGGAAGAAGACATCTCAATGCCATCCGTAGTGTCGGCCCCGATGCGAAAGATTCCCAACTCACGCAGAGTCGTTCGGGAGAAAATATGGAACTCCGAGTTGGGTGACTGCTGATCCGTGGCGACAATGTAGTTCCCGAACGTTGCCAATCCCTCACGGTCGCCGGTCCAACCTGTTTCGCCGAACAAGGCCAGTTGCCTCGCTGCATCGCGGCTCGACGGATCGGCGCGGTATTGGCGAATTCCTGCGCCTTCGTCAGAGTAGTAGACCAATCCGTTGCGCCCATCGACGGCGACAGCCTCAATCTCTTTGGAACCGCTGAACAATCCGAACTCGCGCACCTTTTCCGCGCGCACGCTGCCTTTGCCGTCGTCTAACAACCGGTATTGCCACAAGTAGGACCCACTCGGGCCTGTCTTGCGGCTTACGATCGCGAACATCGCGCCGTCGCGAGGACGCCGGTAGAGCGCGATCCCCATCGGCTGAGCCGCCGCATCGACTTGTCCGGCAAAAACAGGAAGTGCCGCGAGGTCCTTCAGCCCCACGCCGGGCACGATTTCGAACACACGCAACCTGCTCTGGTTCCGCTCAGTCGCTACGGCAATGTCGATCGTCCGACGGCCCAAGCGAAATCCGTAGCCGACATCGATATTGTTGGGGCGGTCGACATTGGGAACTGTCATCAACCTGGACCCGTCCAGACGGTAGACCGCGATGCCGCCATCCGGGGCGGCCATCTTGATCGTGCCGAGGATCAGGCTCTCGGCCGGCCGCCGCGGGTTCACCCAAATCGCGGGATCGTCGGTCTGAAACGGCTCCGGCACAGTTTCGCGCAGCGGTTTTAGATCGATCTGTCCCCACAGCGTGCTTGCAAACGCAAGCGCAGTTAGGCCTAGCCTGAGTTGACCTGTTCGCATCAGAAATTCAGACGCAACATGAATTGGACCTGACGAGAGGTTCCCGTTCCGGTTGCGCCGTCATTCGCAGTGGTCAGGATGGTCCCAAACGTGGAGTTGTTGCGGGCGTTCACCGGATTGCCGTATTGCGCGCGATTAAAGAGATTGAATAACTCCGTCCGGAAATCGATGTTCGCCCGTTCATTGACGCGGAACGTTTTGGTTAGTCCTAGATCGGTTTGCCAAAGTCCCGGGCCACGGAAACCGTTGCGCGCCGAGTTGCCGTATCGCCCGGAGGCAGGCAGCCCAAAGGCTGCAGGATTGAGCCACAGTCCCGGTCCTTTGTTGGCGGCGTAGGGGTCACCACCTAAGTATTCAGCGCGCTGGTTCTGTGTTTGACGGAAGGCACGGTGGCCGCGGTGCGGGCGATGGTCACCGTAAAGGGAGTGCCTGTGCGAGCGGTGAAGATCCCACTGAGATCCCAGCCTCCGTACCAGCTCTGCCGGGCGAACGGAAGTTGGTAGACCGCGTTCGACGTGAAGGTGTGCCGGATATCGTAGTCGGCATCCCCGTAATCGCAGGCGCGGCATGCGACGTCCTGGATTTGGCCGCCTTCGCCCGAACCTGAGTTGTCGCTGATCGCGTGTCCCCACATATACTGCGCCTGGAACAGCCAGCCTTGCGCGAACGATTTGGTGAGCGACGATTGCAGCCCATTAAAGTTGGTGACGCCGTCGAAGCGCTTTTCATCAATTTGGCCGAAGGTGGTCAGCGGGCGAACGCTCGTTGCCGGGTTCAGAGTGTTCACGTAGGTGCGTGTCAACTGGTTGCGGCCAATGTTGCCGACGTAGGCCACTTGGGCCACCATGCTCGCTGGCAGCTGCTGCTGAATCGACAACGTCCACATGTGGGACTCGGGCTCTTTGCGGTCGCGCTGCACGCTGCGCGGTGTCTGACCTTGAGATCGGAGCAGAGGCAAGAATGAGGTTGGGGGATAGCTGAGCGTGGGGGCATCGGCAGCCGTCAGAGAAAGATTCTCCGGCAAGCTGTCGATCGCTGCCGTCACGTCGTCATTCTGGCCGGGACCGAAATAGCGTCCATAGCCGGTGCGGATCACTGTCTTGCCACCGAACAACCGGGGAGCCCAGGCGATAGAAACACGCGGTGCAATGTTGTTGTTGTCACCGAAGAACCACGGAGTGCCCGCCGCGCAGAAGCCCTGGCAGCGCACGATATCGAAGACGCGGCCGCGGCCATAGACGTCCTCGGATACGGTGTACTGCTCGTAGCGGAGCCCCAGGTTGACCGTCAGTGTCGAGGTCGCGCGAATTTCATCTTGGAAATAGACTGAGTGGAATGTGCGGCGCACGCCGACCGTATCGAGACGGCCGCCGAGCGAAACGCTGTTGAGAGCGTTGCGTTGGAACGCGTCCAGGCTGGCAAAAGCCACACTGGTCGACGCTCCATTGCCCACGTTGAGGTGGATGCGACGAATCTCGCCGCCCATTTTAAAGGTGTGACGGCCATGGATCCAAGCAAGGTTGTCGACGATCGAGTAGGTGCTGGGCTTCTCAATGACGTAGGTGCTCGGCTGGGTCGTCGTGAAGCCAGGAATGCTCACGCCTTCGGGGATCAGCCCGACATCCGTGCGCGTCAGGGCGGAGCGGTTGAATCCAAGCTTGACTTCATTGACCAACGCTGCAGACCAGATCTGCTGCCACTGCTGCGTCACATTGGTGGGACGGATGGCGGAATCGCGAGTCTCTAAGAGGCCGTTGCGGATCTGGCTGATGAAACCGTCGGTCATCGCGAAGCGCGTGAAGATGCTGTGTTTCTCGTTAAAGCGATGGTCCACCCGCGCCATGCCACTGTGCTCGTTGCGCCGCTCGGGCGTTTGGGCAATCAGGCGATCCACGTTGGCGTTTGCACCGGGAGCGTTGCCCACCGGGTATGCGTTGATGACGCTCTGCAGCGCCAGAGGCGCGTTACGCCGGAATTGCGCGGACGGCACCAGTCCGTCCACGCGGGAGATGGTGAGGCGCTGGATTAGACTTTCGTAGTTGGCAAAAAAGAACGTCTTGTCTTTTACTATGGGACCGCCGATGTTGGCCCCGAACTGATTGAGCCGGAACGGCGGCGGTTCTCTGCCGTCAAACGGCCGGCGGGCGTCGAGCTTGGAGTTGCGAAAGAACTCGTACATCGTTCCGTGGAACGCGTTTGTGCCGGTCTTGGAAACCAGGTTGATCTGTGCCCCGCCTCCCACTCCGCCTTCGGCGGTGAATGGCAGCGAATTGACGCGAAATTCCGCGATGGAATCGGTGGACGTGACCAGACGAAGGTTGCCTTCCTGGCGGGGGTCTTTAATACCGGTGGCGTCCACGCCGTCGAGAGTCCAATTGTTGTCGTCGCGCGGACGGCCGAAAAAGCGGATCGAATTTTGATTGCCTTCGCCGACGTTCACGGCACCCGGGGCCAGCGCCATCAACGAAGCCCAATGTCGCCCATTCAGCGGAATATTGCGGATCTGCTGCTCGCCAACCACGGTGCCTATTTCGGCGTTGGTCTGATCGAGCGGCGTCACCTCCGCCACGACTTGAATCGTGGTCGACACGCTGCTGAGCGGCAGACTCGCGTCCACGACCCGCGACTGTCCTACCGTGAGCACAACTTCATCGAACGTGGCAGTGCTGAAACCGCTCTTTGAAATCGAAAGCGAATACGTTCCCACAGGCACTCCAGCCATTTGGTAGGAACCATCGCCTGAGGTGATGGTTTCCCGCGAAAAGCCGGTCGACGCGGATGCGACGACCACGCGCGCATCGGGTATTTTCGCACCAGTCACGTCAGAAACCGAACCGGTGAGGGAAGCACGATTCACCTGCGCCAGTGCCAGGGTGGCAAGACAAACCAATAGCGTACACCGCAAGATAGACATACTCCAGCGTATTGGGCCATCGGCAATATCTCTTTACGGTCAGTTGAAAAGTTGATGACAGAGCCTCGTTGGAGCTAGCGTTCCAATTTCAGAACAATAACACCCAACGGAGGAAGCATCACCCGAGCGCTGGCGGGGCGGCCATGGAAGTCGCCGGGTTCGGCGTAGACGGCTCCGGCGTTGCCTTGGTTGCTGCCGCCGAACATTTCGCTGTCGGTGTTGAAGATTTCGCGGTAGAGGCCGGGCTTGGGGAGGCCGATGCGGTAGTCGGGGCGTTCCTTCGGGGTGAAGTTGCAGCAGAAGACTAGGAAGTCTTCGCGGTTGCGGGCGAAGCGGGCGAAGACGATGGTGCTGGATTCTACGTCGCGGAAGTCGATCCACTCGAAGCCTTGGTGGTTGTCATCCACTTCATAGAGTGACGGCTCGCTGCGGTAGAGGGCGTTCAGTGCGGCCACCATGGTTTGCAGTTTGTGGTGGATGGGGAATTGAAGTAGCCACCATTCCAGCTGCCTGTCGTGGTTCCACTCGGTGGTCTGGCCGAATTCGGCGCCCATGAATTGGAGTTTCTTGCCGGGGTGGCCGTACATGTAGGCGAGGAAGGCTCGGGTGTTGGCGAACTTGCGCCATTCGTCGCCGGGCATTTTCCCCGTGAGCGAGCACTTGCCGTAGACGACTTCGTCATGCGAGATGGGGAGCATGAAGTTTTCGCTGAAGGCGTACAGCATGCTGAAGGTGATGTTCTTCTGGTGATACTTGCGGTACAGGGGGTCGGTGGAGAAATACTCTAGGATGTCGTGCATCCAGCCCATGTTCCACTTCATGGTGAAGCCTAGGCCGTCCAGGTAAGTCGGGCGGGTGACGCCGGGATAGCTGGTGGACTCTTCGGCGATGGTGATGGCTCCGGGGACCAAGTGGGCTAGTTCGTTGAAGCGTTTCAGGAAGTCGATGGCTTCGAGGTTTTCGCGGCCGCCGTAGATATTGGGGATCCATTCGCCTTCGCGGCGGGAGTAGTCGAGGTAGAGCATCGATGCTACGGCGTCTACCCGGAGGCCGTCCAGGTGAAATTCTTTTAGCCAGTAGAGGGCGTTTGAAAGTAAGAAAGCCCGGACTTCGTTGCGGCCGAAGTTGAAGATGAGCGTGCCCCAATCGCGGTGTTCGCCTTTGCGGGGGTCGGCGTGTTCGTAGAGGGCTGTGCCGTCGAAGCGGCCTAGGGCGTGTTCGTCGCGCGGGAAGTGGCCGGGGACCCAATCGAGGATGACGCCTAAGCCGGCTTGGTGGCAGGCGTCCACGAAGTAGCGGAAGTCGTCGGGGTTGCCGAAACGTGAGGTCGGGGCGAAGTAGCCGGAGACTTGGTAGCCCCAGGAACCGGTGAAGGGATGCTCCATCACGGGCATGAGTTCGAGGTGCGTGTAGTTGAGGCGTGTGGCGTAGGCGACTAACTTGTCGGCTAGCTCGCGGTAGGTGAGGAGGGCGTCGCCTTCTCCGTGGAGCTAACTTCCTAGGTGGACCTCATAGATGGACATGGGTTGGTGGACCCAGTTCTTTTTGGCCCGTTGTTCCATCCACGCGTCGTCGCGCCAATGGTGTCCGTTGAGGGGCCAGACTACGCTCGCGGTTTTGGGGGAGAGTTCGGCGTAGAAGCCGTAGGGGTCGCTCTTGTCTTGGGCTCCGCCTAGTTTGGAGAGGACGGAGTATTTGTAGGTGGCTCCGCTTTCGAGGCCGGGCATGAAGAATTCCCAGATGCCTCCGTCGCGGAGGCGCATGGGGTGGCGGGTGCGGTCCCAGCCGTTGAAGTCGCCGAGCACGCTGACGACGGCGGCGTTGGGGGCCCAGACGGCGAAGCGGACTCCGTTGACGCCGTCGCATTGGACGGTGTGCGCGCCCATGGTGCGGTAGCTTTCGTAGTTGGTGCCTTCGCCGTGGAGGTGGAGTTCGAAGGGCGTGAGCAGCGGTGGGAAGCGGTAGGGGTCGTCGAGTTCGAGGATCTCGCCGGAGTAGAGGCGGACTCGGATGCGGTAGTCGAGGCGCGCGGTGGTTCCGGTGTAGAGGCCGGATTCGTGGGCGCGGGTCATCTCGATCACGAGGCTTCCATTTGAGCTGGGCACGATGAGCCACGCGGCTTCGGCTTGGGGGAGCCAGGCGCTGACGGTGCCTTCGTGGGGTCCGAGAACTGCGAAGGCGTCACCGTGCCGTCC
Source organism: Bryobacterales bacterium (assembly GCA_947446025.1). Lineage (GTDB taxonomy): Bacteria > Acidobacteriota > Terriglobia > Bryobacterales > Bryobacteraceae > Palsa-187. The sequence goes on along the minus strand of CANFEY010000081.1, from coordinate 198 downwards.
GGCTACGATGGATTCCACTGCCGCTGCTTGCATCTCTGTATTATGTCAGTGCAGTAGTGTCCGGCTATAAGTCGAACAGATTCAGCTGGTTGAAAAATGGGTCTGATTTTTCTCCGGTATGTTGTAGCTGAAGGGCCTGTAGAATGGGCGTCCGCTCGAAAATGGTGACGCTGACAACCTGTAGGATTTGGTAGAGGC
>CANFEY010000080.1 GCA_947446025.1 Bryobacterales bacterium | reverse complement strand
TGACGTTGTCGCAACCCTTCAGCCGTTCCACCGCCATCTTCCGGAATGCCAGGGGATATCTCCCCGCTCGCTTCTTCTTTGCCACTTGCAGTCCCTTTCCCTGCAAAGTGTGTCAAATTACAATGTCTCAAGTTTGGGGGTCAGTCCAAGGCGCCGTCGAGGGAACCGTAGCGCGGAGTTCCAGGTCAAAGCTCACATCGGAACTGGTGGCGGATTGCTGGTGGATCTCCACCGCGATCACGTTTGTCCCGGCCACTAGGACGGACTTATCGAGCGGAGTCTGCAGCCAAGTAGTTTCGTCGGTTCCCCCTATGGCAGCGCTGGCCAGCGTGGCATAACTGATAGCTCCCGCCGGCATGTTGGAGCGGACTACCTCGACGCCATTGACGTAGATGACGGCCCCGTCATCGCGGAGATAACGGAGAGAGAGCGCGCTGATGGAACCGGGGTTGGCCACGGTGAAGGCCCGGCGGAAGTAGTAGGTGGGATAGCGGTTCGTGCTGCTGCCGAACGCCAGCACGGTGGCTTCGTCGGCGTCTCCATAACCCAGTTGCGCGTTGCCCTGCGCCCAAGCGGAATCATCGTAACCGGCCGCGCTCCAGGCGGTGCCCAGGCTAACCCCCTTGTCGTGGAATTTCCAGGTAGCGCCGGGTGCAACCAGGATTTGGTCGGCGGAACGGGATTCGGGGACCGCGAATACGAGCAGTATGGCCGCAAGAAGGACGAGTGCAGAACGCTTTGGCATTGGGCATCATTGTACACCCGACATAGGGTAGTTACCCAGTACCGAAAAAGGAGGAAACTAGGGAAACCTCGCGGGGTTGGGATAGAATGGAGCCTACGGGCGCGTAGCTCAGCTGGTTAGAGCACCTCGTTTACACCGAGGGGGTCCGGGGTTCGAATCCCTGCGCGCCCACCATTTCCAACCGTGCGCCGCTACACGATCCTGTTCGTCCTATTCTTGGCGCTGATGGCGGCCACGCGGCTCCCGCTGATCCCCGGTCAACTCTACTCCTTCGACGAAATCAACTTGGTCTACGGCATGGACAGGCTGGACATCCGGGTGAGCCAGCCGCAGCCCCCCGGCTATCCGCTATTCGTGGCCCAGATGCACCTGATGCGGGGGCTCCGGTTCGTGCGCCCGGAGAGCAATTTGATCGCGCTATCGATATTAGGCAGCGCCCTGGCGTTGCTGGCGCTGGTGTGGTGCGGGGACCGGATGTTGGGAGGCCGAACGGGTCTGTATGCGGCCCTGCTGCTGTTGCTGCACCCGAGTTTTTGGTACGCGGGGCTCAGTTCGGCGCTGCGGGTTCAACTGGCCATGATTTCGGCGGGTGTGGCCGGGTGCGCTTGGCAGGCTTGGAAGGGCGATCCGAAGTGGGTGTGGCGCGGCGCGTTTGCGCTGGGGCTGGGCGCAGGTGTACGGCCCGAAATGGGTCCGCTGCTGTTCCCTTTGTGGGCGGTTGGATGGCTGCGGTGCCGCCACCGGCTAGGACCGCTGGCCGCGCTGGCGGGTGTGGTGCTGCTTTGGCTGACGCCGCTGGCGCTGGGCTCGGGCGGGTTCGTCAAGTTTGCGCAGGGTTGCTGGGAGTATCTGGTGGGGCAGGGCGAAACCACCTCCGCCGTGTTCGGCCAAGGCACCATGGCGGGCACCACGACCACGGTTTGGCTGATTGTCTGGACGTTTTCGGGACTGGTGTTTCTTCCGATGTTCGGCCTGCTGGCGCGTGGGGCGGAGGATAGGATTGGCCGGACGCGCTGGCTGTTTTTCGGGCTGTGGCTGGGTCCGTCGCTGCTCTTCGCTTGGACCATCCACGTGGCCGATCCCGGACACGTCTTGGCCATGCTGGTTCCGGTGAGCCTCTTCATGGGCCATCAGGTGAGCCGAGCGGTGTCCATGCGCGGAACCTGGCTTGAACCCAAGTGGACCTGGGTGCCATTGCTGGTGGCTGCGGGGGCGTGGCTGCAAAACCAGGTAACGCTGGCCGCCACGGGGGAAATCCGCGTGCTCATCCTGGCTGTGAGCTTGGCTTTCGCTGCCGCAGTGCGGTTGCGTCCAGGCAAGGCGGTGCTGGGGTCAACCTACGCGGCGGGCCTGATCCTTGCGCCCTGCATCCTCTTCTTCGTGCACGCGTTGTGGGCCGGACGCTGGTATTACGAGGCTCCGCGAGAACTGTCCGCCGCCCGCATCTGGTCCGATGTGAGCTACGGATTTCACCTGTCCACCTATGACCACGTGCGCGAAATCGTCGATCCCGATGATGCCGCGATCCGCACCGCGCAGCAGCTGGTGACCGAACGGCCCGGAAAAGCTGTCGTGCTGTGGGAACGCGGGCGGACCAGTTGAAGAAAACTCACCTACTACTTACCGGAGACGCCCGTGCTGGTTCTCGAGAAGGTCCGTGGCGCGGCCACCTCTTCGATGTGGAGACGGTCCGTGCAATCTGAACGCAAGGGTGGTCCGGTTCAGGTTCCGAAGGGGTCCAGGTTGGTGTGGGTTGCTCGAGCCGACGGCGCCGTCACGTTCACTGACCTGCCGGAGGCTAGCGGCAGCCTCGCTTTTGGAGATTACTCCATAATCTGGTAGATGGGCAAGTCAGGCCAGGTCCCGTTTTCAGGAGCGAATTCGCTTGACTCCTTTGTAAAGAAGCGGTTACACTCCACACCGGCGGCACCGTATGCCGTTCAGGGGGTTGTTTATGCGTCCAGTCGCGCGTTTCGCACTCATTTTCTTGTCCGCTGTGGCGATGTTTGCCCAGACGGACCGATCCACCATCACGGGAACAGTGACCGATCCAGCCGGGGCAGTTGTACCCAGCGCAGGGATCGAGGTCCGGAATCCGGCGACAGGAGCCTTGTTCTCAGGCGGTACTTCAGGAACCGGTAACTACGTGGTATCCGTTCCAGCGGGAACCTATGATCTTACGGTGGCGGTGACGGGATTCAAGAAGTACACCCGTACTGGAATCCAAGTGAACGCGGCCAGCGCGGTGCGCCAGGATGTGGTGCTTGAAGTCGGCGCGACGTCGGAATCGATTACTGTCGTGGATACCACTCCGGCCCTGAAAACAGAGAGCGCGGAGATGAGCACCGTGGTCAAGTCAGACACGGCGAACGTGCTGCCGGTGTTGACCATCGGCACGGGCGGCGGGTTTGGGTCTATCCGGAATCCACTTGCCGTGACAGCGCTGCTCCCCGGCGTGCAGTATGCGGACAACTTCAACCTGCGCGTGAACGGTCTGCCGAGCAATACTGGCACGATCCGCGTGGAAGGGCAGGATGCCAGCAACGGCATTTGGCGCCAGCAGACGGGAATCAACCAACAGGGTCAGGAAGCCATTCAGGAAGTTGCCATCCAGACGAGCAACTATGCGGCCGAGTACGGTCAGGCTGCGGGTGGGTACTTCAACTTCTCGATGAAGTCGGGAACCAACGCGTATCACGGCAGTGTGTACGACTACTTCGTCAACGAAATGATCAACTCCGGCACGCCGCATACGGATGCCGGCCTGACCAACTCGCTGCGCGCGGGGCAGCACGTGCGCAACCGCCAGCGCCGCAATGATTACGGCTTCACCATCGGCGGACCCATCGTCCTGCCGAAGATTTACGACGGTCACGATAAGAGCTTCTTCTTCTTTAACTGGGAACAATTCCGCGAAACGCAGAGCGTGGGGAACGGTCTCCAGACGGTTCCCACGGCCCTCTACCGCACGGGCAATTTTTCCACGGCGCAGCCCCTATGCACCGCAGCCACGGCGGCAGCGGCGTGCCCGGGCGGCGTTGGCAGCGGTCAGTTCGTCCTGCAGAACGGCGTCATAGCCCGCGACGCACTGGGTGCGGTGATTCCGGTGAACGGCGTCTATGACCCGAGGACGGACGGCGTCTTGCCCGACGGCACCTTTACCCGTGCGCTGTTCCCTGGGAACATCGTCCCGGCCACCCGCTTGGACCCGATTTCGCTGAAAGTCCAGGCCTTGTTGCCGCTGCCCAACAATGCCAACCCCTTCATCAACAACTACAACATCCCGGCCTACTCAAACACCAAGGTCACCAGCAATCCGTCGGTGAAGATCGACCACAACCTGAGTTCGACGGCCAAGATTTCTGGTTACATCTCGCGGCAGTTGACGTCCAACCCGCGCAACAACGGGCTTGACCCGTTGCTAACGGCGGTGGCTCCGCAGAATGACCGGTCCACCACGGTCCGCGTCAACTACGACCAGACGCTGACACCCACCCTGCTGTTCCATTTAGGCGCGGGGTTCCTCTACACCTACAGCCCGTCGATCACGCCGAGTTACGATCCTGCCACCTTGGGACTGGTTGGCTACGACAATGGTGCGTTCCCGAACTTTGCAGGTCTCAATAACGCCACCACGGGAGGGACCGCCATCGGAATCGGGGCGGGTGCATTTTCGAACTACGCGCAGTGGGATCAGAAGCCGACGGCCAATGCCAACATGACCTGGGTGAAGGGCAACCACACGTTCAAGTTCGGCGGCGAGGCCATGACGGACGGCGTGATCAACAAGACCCGTCAGCGCGCCAATGGCAACTTCTCCTTCGGTAACGCGCAGACGCAGAACTTATGGGAAAACGGCAAGGCTGGGTTGAGCGGCGGCAGCGGCTTCGCCTACGCGAGCTTCCTACAGGGAACGGCATCCAGCCTGGTGGTCTCGGCTACCGGGAACATGCGTCTGGGCAATCACGGCCTGGGCTTCTATGCGCAAGACACTTGGAAGGCCACCCGCAAGTTGACCGTCGACTACGGTCTTCGCTATGACTACCAGAGCTATTTACAGGAGCAGCACGGCCGCATGCAGAACGCCGACTTCGAGACCATCAATACGCTTGTGAATCGCAAGGGAACCGTGAAGTACGAAGGCAACGGTCCTGGCCAATGCAACTGTCAGTTCTCGAACAATTACCCCGTGGCGTTCGGACCGCGACTGGGCATCGCCTACCAGATCAACTCGAAGACGGTTATCCGCGGCGGTACGGCGCTGCAATACGGCACGACGTCCAACAACAGCCAGCTTTCGCTGAGCATTCTGGACTTCTATACGTTCAACGCTCCCGGCTTCGGCCAGAACGCGCTGGGCACCGCAGGCTTGGCCGGCGGCAATCCGTACCGCGCGGGTAACCCCTACGGCAACACGCCGATTACGTTCCCGGACTTCAACCCCAACAAGTTCCCGGTGCGCACGGTCTGCGCGGGTACGGCCAATCAAACTTGCTACACGCCGGGTTCGCCGTTCATCTCTATCGATGACGATTCCCGCCCGCCGCGCATCTTCCAGTACGACATCACGCTGCAGCGTGAGGTGATGAAGGACCTGGTCATTGAAGCGGCCTACGTGGGCAATAGGGGAGCTTGGTTCACGGCTCCCGCGCTGAATACCAACAACTTTAACGCTCTGCGCCTGACGGATCTGGCCAAATTTGGTCTGGATATCAACAATGCGGCGGATCGCACCCTGTTGACTTCCCCGATCGGCAACTCCGCTACGCAGCAACTCAACCCGGGCGTAATTCAGAAGGGGCTGACGCTGCCCTACCGCGGTTTCCCGTTGGGCAACAACCTGGTAACTGCGCTGATCCCGCGTCCGCAGTGGGGCGCGACGATTCCTCCGTTCCTGGGACCGCCGCTTGGCCGCACCTGGTATGACTCGCTGCAGGTGAAGGTGACCAAGCGCTATTCGCATGGCCTCGACATGCAGGGTTCGTACACCTACGGCAAGGAACTCAGTCTCGGTGCCAATTCCGATACCGGTTACCTGGGGGTTCCGGCCACCACGCGCATCAACGACGTATTCAACCGCGATACCAACAAGCAATGGTCCCCCATCAGCCAGCCGCACCGGTTGGTAATTTCCGGCACCTATACGACGCCGCGCATGGCGAAGGGCGGAATGGCCAGCGGCCTGGTTTCTCACGCTCTGGGCGATTGGCAGATCGGCGTGGTGTTCCAATATCAGAGCGGCGCTCTGATTGCGGTTCCGAACTCCAATAATGCGCTTTTCACGCAGTTGAACCTGGGCGGCGGCCTCTTTAGCGGCGCGTCGACCTACTACAACTTCGCCAATGGCTCCCAGCCGGCCAGCTACTTCTCGGTGAACCCGAACGACGTCGGCAAGACGATTGATCCCACGCGTGCGCTGGTGGCCGATCGTAGCCTGTGGGTAGATGCTCCGGTGGGGCAATACGCCACCACGGCAGCCTACTACAACCGCTACCGCTGGCAGCGGCAGCCGTCCGAGAATTTCAACTTCGGACGCAACTTCCGCATCCGCGAGGGCAAGAACCTGAACATCCGCGCGGAGTTCCAGAACATCTTCAACCGCCACTTCTACGGGCAGCCCCAGAACGCCAATCCGAACACGCTGGCGGCGAATAATAATCCGGGCGGCGCGCTGTCGGCCGGGTACGGATTTGTCAACACGCTGAACGGAGCTGGTTCGCGGCCTCGCACGGGGCTGTTGGTGGCTCGGTTTACTTTCTAGATTCGAGCGTCTGACCGCTTCCTTACGGGCGCGGTTCAGCGCTGTTCAGACTGGCCTCTCGCCTTGCGCGGGGGCCGGACTTGTTTGACGGGCCATGCCTTGACACCGGTTCGATTGCGGTGATACTCTACACTGGGCTGGGAGCAGGCCTGCTCCCGCCGCAGGCTTTTGAGTTGTCCAAATTTCCATTGAGGAGTTGACGTCATGCCCTATACCCTAACGGTCAACGGCCAGTCCAAAACCGTCGACGTTCCCGCAGATACCCCGTTGCTGTGGGTGTTGCGCGACGTTCTAGATATGAAAGGCACCAAGTTCGGCTGCGGCATTGCGCAGTGCGGGGCGTGCACGGTCCATGTCAATGGCACCGCGCAGCGTTCCTGCAGCACGCCGATCGCGACGGCGGCCAACAAGAACATCACCACCGTGGAAGGGCTTTCAGCGAACGGTACGCATCCGGTGCAGCGTGCGTGGCTGCAGGTGGACGTTCCGCAGTGCGGCTACTGCCAGGCTGGGCAGATGATGTCGGCGGCGGCGTTGATTGCCAAGACTCCCAAGCCGAGCGCGGCGCAAATTGATTCGGCCATGAACGGCAACCTCTGCCGTTGCGGCACCTATCTTCGTATTCGCCAAGCTGTGCAGCTGGCGGCAACTCTGGCGGCCAACCCCAACAGCGGCGCTGGTAACGCTGCACTCTAAAGGAAAAGGAGAATCCCATGAACAACCAAATTCAACTCGATCGCCGCTCCTTTTTGCGTGTAACGTCGATGGCCGGTGGCGGCATTATGCTTGGTCTGGCGACCATGCCCGAAGCCGATGCGCAGGGTCCGGGCGGAGCCAAAGGGCCTGCCGTCAACACGACCAACCCGAACAACTTTATTAAGATCGCCGCGGACGGCACCATCACGGTGATCGCCAAGAACCCTGACGTGGGTCAGGGCATGCGCACCGCGCTGCCGATGCTGATCGCCGAAGAACTGGACGCGGATTGGAGCACGCTGAAGATCGAAATGACCGATCTGGATGCGACCAAGTACGCGGGTCAGATCGCCGGTGGCAGCACCGCGACGCCCACCAACTGGGTTCCGATGCGTCAGGTCGGCGCGCTGGGACGGCAGTTGATTGTCACCGCAGCCGCGCAGACCTGGAGCGTTCCGGAAGCGCAGATTACCACCGAACTGGGCAAGGTCTATCACCGCGCCAGCAACCGCAGCGGCCACTACGGCGAATTCGCGGCCAAGGCGGCCACGCTGCCTCTGCCCGCCGTCGCCGACGTCAAGCTGAAGGACGCCAGCCAGTACAAGATCATCGGCCAACGGCACACGCCGAAGGAACTGCCGGCGATCTTGCAGGGCAAGCCGATCTTCGGTATCGATATGAAGCTCCCCGGCATGTTGCACGCCATCTACGAAAAGGGCCCCTCGTTCTGGGCTCAGGTAGGCGCGAACAACCTCGACGCCATCAAAGCGATGCCGGGCGTGAAGCACGCCTTCATCGTGACTCGTCCCGAGCACGTCCCCAACATCATCAATGGTGATACCCAGGGCTTGCAACCGGGCATCGCCATCGTGGCCGACTATTGGTTCCAAGCCAATAACGCCCGCAAGGCGCTGAAGGTCACCTGGAACGAAGTCCCCAAGTTCAGCAATCCGGCCCACACCAGCACGGCGTATGCGGCAACCGCCGCCGCGATGGTGAAGGAAGAACCGCACGATGTAACGCGCAACGACGGCGACGTAGTGAAGTCGTTCGCGGACTTGCGGGCCAACGGCGGCAAGGTGATCTCGGCGAACTACTCGTATCCGATGATCTCGCACGCTCCGCTGGAACCGCAGAATTGCACGGCGCACTTCCACGACGGCAAGTTGGAATTGTGGTCGAACAGCCAGATTCCTCAAAGCGGCCTCAACATGGCGGCTACCGCTGCCGAGTTGCAGCCCGCCAGTGTCACGCTGCACATGGTTCGCGGCGGTGGCGGCTTCGGCCGCCGTCTGACCAACGACTATTGCGCGGAAGCGGGCTACATCGCCAAGCAAATTCCCGGCGTCCCGGTGAAACTGCTGTGGTCTCGCGAAGACGACATGCAGAACGACTACTTCCGTCCGGGCGGGTTCCAATTCCTGACCGGTGGCGTGGACAAGTCGGGCAAGCTGGTGGCGTGGCAGAACAAGTTCGCCTCCTACGGCCAAAAGGTCGATCCCAACGCGGCTCCCGCGAACGCCAAGGCCAAGGGCCCTGGTCCTCGTATCCAGCTGGTGGGTTCGGCAGCATTGGGCGGCACAGAATGGCCGCAGCCGTTCGTTGAGAACTACGCACTCCACACCTATGTGCAGCCGCTTGCGGTTCGCACCGGTGCTCTGCGCGCGCCGGGCAGCAACGCTTTTGCGTTCGTCATCCAGAGCTTCATTGATGAGCTAGCCCTCGCGGCTGGCAAGGATCCGGTGGCGTTCCGCCTGGAGATCCTGGCCAATCCGAAGGCAGTGGCTCCGCTCCCCGCTGGTGGTTTCGGCGGCGGTGGCGGCGGCTTCAACGCCGAGCGCGCCGCAGGCGTGGTCAAGAAGGTCGCCGAGATGTCCAAGTGGGGCGCCAAGCTGCCGAAGGGCCAGGGCATGGGCGTGGCCTTCCACTGGAGCCACAACGGTTACATCGCCGAAGTGGCGCACGTGACCGTCAACAACAAGAAAGTCAAAGTGAACCGCGTGTGGACCGCTGCTGACGTAGGCTCCACCATCATCAATCCTTCCGCTGCCGAGAACATGTGCCAAGGCGCAATCATCGACGGTATGGGCGCGATGATGGGCGAGGAGATCACGTTAGTCAACGGCCGGGTGCAACAGAAGAACTTCGATACGCACCCGCTGCTCCGCATGGCCGCCGCTCCCGCAACCATCGAAGTCGCTTGGGTCAAGAGCAACAACAACCCGACCGGCCTCGGTGAGCCGAGCTTGCCGCCGGTCATCCCGGCCATTGCCAATGCGATTTTCGCAGCCACGGGCGACCGCGTCCGTGACCTGCCGATCCGCAAGGCTGGTTATAGCTGGGCGTAAGAGTTTCCGAAGTAGATTCGCGTTACTCAACACGGGGGTGGGCCACACGGCTCACCCCCATTTTCTTTCTATGCGGGGAATGGCCCAAAAAGGTGCCAGACCGGGGTGATTCTGCGGCAATCCGCGTGCAAGGATTGCGGCTTATGAAGATTCCCACCCGCCTGCACCATACCGCCTATGTGACCCGCGACATGGAGGCCACCCGCCATTTCTACGAAGACATCGTCGGCATGCCCCTGGTGGCCACATGGTGCGAATCCGACGAGCTGTTCGGCAAGATGCGCACCTACTGCCACTGCTTCTTCGGCCTGGAAGACGGCAGCGCCCTGGCGTTCTTCCAATTCGTCGACGCCTCGGACGCGGATGAGTTCGGCCCCAAGATGCCGCCCACCCCGTTCCACCACATCGCGGTCAACGTGGACCCCAAGCTGCAGCACCAAGTGGAGGAGCGCCTGACGGCAGCCGGGTACAAGGCACCGCAGTTCTACGTGTTGGAGCACGGCTACTGCCGGTCGATCTACGCAACCGACCCCAACGGCATGATCCTGGAGCTATGTGCCGATGCGCCGGAAGTGGCCGCAGGCAACGCAACTCGGCGGGCAAGCGCGCATACGGATTTGAAGCGCTGGCTCGGCGGAGATCACCACTCGAACAACACCTACCGGTTCGAGGCGAACCACCACGCGTGAGGAGTCGTACAATGGAGGCATGACGCTCCAGGAACTGCGCCAGACGCGTGAGCAAATCCTCCAAGTGGCCGCCCGCCATGGGGCGGGGAATGTGCGTGTCTTCGGTTCGCTGGCGCGCGGCGAGAGTTCCGCGACGAGCGATTTAGATTTCCTCGTGGACATGGCTCCCGACCGCACCCTGATGGACCTAGGCGGGTTGCTGGTCGAACGTCAGGAGACCTTGCGCCAGCCGGTAGATGTTGCAACGGAAGCGATGCTACGCCCAAAGGTGCGCGAGCAGGCCTTGCGGGATGTCGTCCTGCTTTGAACCGAGTTCGACTCGTCGTACTACAATGGGGGCACCACGCTATGTCGGACTATACTTGGAAACCCATCGAACCACTCTCCGCAAGCGAACAGAGCGCAGAACTGGCCGCTATGCGGCCTCTTTACGAAACGTGGAGAGCTTCGAAGGAGCGGCTACAGGAGTCCAGCGAAGCACAGCTAGCGGACTTCAATAAGAGGTTGATTCGACGCCTGAGCGTCGAAACAGGGATACTTGAACGCCTCTACGACTTGGATCGTGGAACGACGGAAGCGCTGGTCGCAAATGGGTTCATTGAAGATCTCATTTCGCATAGTAGCACCAATGTCGAACCTGCTCGCCTAATTGACATTCTTCGTGACCAGGAGGCGGCGGTTCAGCTTGTCATCGATTGTGTTGCCAAGAATCGAGATCTGACAAAGGGGCTGATCCACGAACTTCATTCGATCCTGACACGTCATCAATATACCACCACGGCTGTGGACCAATTTGGAAATAGGCTTGAGATCCCACTTCTGAAGGGGAAATTCAAGGAACAGGCTAACAACCCCAAACGGCCGGATGGTGTTATGCACGAATATTGTCCGCCGATTCACGTCGACGCTGAAATGGACAATCTTCTGCGGTGGGCGCAGGAATACAGGGACGTGGATCCAGTCCTTGTCGCTGCGTGGGTGCACCATCGGTTTGCGCAGATCCATCCATATCAGGATGGTAACGGTCGGGTAGCTCGCGCGTTGACTACGCTGATCCTTCTCCGAGCCGATCTATTGCCGCTAGTAGTGGACCGGGACCTCCGAACTGAGTACATTAATGCGCTGGAACTCGCGGATCAATCCCAACTTTCCGCGTTGGCAGAGATCTTTGCTCGGCTCGAACGGAACGCGATCCTCCAGGCTTTGAGCGTGGATGCTGACGCGCAAATCTCTCATCAAAAGAGCTTGACATCGGCTGTCATTGGAAGCTTGGCCGAAAAGTTTGGAAAACGGCGGATTCAGAAATTGGCCGAGTTGCGGCGCGTGAATGACGTAGCGCTGGACCTACGCAGGCTCGCTCACGAACAACTAGAGAAATCCCTCGAAGAAGTACGCCAGACTTTAAGAGAGGTTGGTACGCCGACAGCTCACGTTCACAATGGAGGCTCAGACCTAAGGAGCGCGCACTGGTACAAGTTTGAAGTTGCCCAGTCCGCCAGAGAGGCTGGGAAGTTCGCCAATTTCTCTGAAGACCATTATTTTGTAAAGGGATCCGTCAGGCTGAACACCGAGCGGATGAGCTTCGTGGTCTCGTTTCACCATGTGGGGCGTGAGCTTACCGGGATTATGGAAGCCACCGCTTTTACCAAGCTGGAGTCCTACGAAGACGCAGAGGAGCGGGAGTCTGTCTCTGAACGGTTTTCACTGTGTTCGGTGGAGCCCTTCGTTTTCACGCACCAGACAAAAGCAAAAGAGGTTGAAGATGCGTTTGGAAAGTGGATCGATGCGGCTCTAGCGATAGCAGTCAAGGAATACGGCGACCGTCTTTAGTTCGCTTCTACTTCAACACCCGAATCCGGTGCGCCTCGCTATCCGCGACATACAGCACCCCATTGGCGAACAGCACCCCGTGCGGACGATTCAACGCGCACTGCAACGGGTCGCCGTCCCCGCCGTCGCCCAGCTTGCCTGTCCCGAGCACTGTGGTGATCACACCCGTCTTCAAATCCACCTTGCGAATCGCGTGGCTCTCGGTGTCGGCGATGTAGAGGCTGTCGCCCGGCCCATACGCGAGTCCCTTGGGACCCGCCAAACGAGCCGCGTTCCCCGTAGCCGAGCCTCCAAACGTCGCGTTCAGCGCCGGACCACCATCGCCGGTGTAGCCGAGCTGGCCGGTGCCAGCCACACGCTTGTAGGTCTTCGTCGCTGCGTCGATCCGCAGGATGGAGTTGCCTTCGCGTAGGGCCAAGTAGAGGTCGCCTGCGGGCGACACGATAAACGTCCTGGGGCCCGTTACCGGCGTGCCGACCACCGCTGACCCATCCGGGGTGGGCTGCGTCGCGCCTGTGCCCGCCCAGGCCTCGATAATGCCCGTATCCAGGTGCAGGCGGCGGATGCGGTGGTTGCCGATGTCGCAGATCAGCATGGTGCCGTCGCGGTCGAGGAAGATGCTGTGGGGCTGGTTCAGGACCGCCACGGTGCCGGGGCCGCCGTCGCCGGAAAAACCTGCTTTGCCAGTGCCGGCGACGGTGGAGATGACGCCGGTCTTCATATTCACTTTGCGGATGACGTGGTTGTCGCGCTCGGCGAAGTAGAGGTCGCCGGCTTTGTCGAAGAGCAGCTCGTGCGGCGCCGCGATGGTGGCTTCGGTGGCGGGCCCGCCGTCACCGGTGTAGCCGCGCTGGCCGGTGCCGGCTACCGTGGTCATCTTCTTCGTCGCCAGGTCCAGGCGGCGGATGCGCTGGTTGCCGAGGTCGCAGAAATAGAGCGCTCCATCGGGGCCGATGGCCATGCCGTAGGGGTTGTTGACTTGGGTGTCGGAGAAGCCAGCGACGCCAGTGCCGACCAGGGTGGAAACGGTGGCGGCGGGGAGGGCCGCAGCGAGTACGAGGAGAGAAGCCAGAATCTTCATGGAACTACTTTACTAATTCTCAGTGGGCTCGGAGGCGGCGTCAATCACGTAGACGTTGACGGGGGCTTTGGCGGACCGCAGTTCCAGGCCCAATTGCTCTTTGATGGCAGTGAAAAACGACGGTCCTTGATCGTTGTTTGGATCTATTGGTCCCACCCGGAAGTCGAGTGTGATGTCGTATTCTCCAGTCAGCCCGGTCCGATCCACAACAAGCAGGCTCAGGTTCATGATGGCCAAGTTCATCACGAAAAACGACACGGGGGCGCTGCGCAAAATGAGTCCAGTGGGTGAAATGCTGGTGGAGCACCGCGATGTATTGGCAGCGGAGGGCCTCGGATTCTCGCAGCCCGCTGCCGGTTTCAAGTTCGGTCCTAGCCTGCCATCTGCGCGGGCGAGCACCAACTCCAGCACGGAGTCCGTCCGTGACTCGATGTGCAGCTTCAGGCCGAATCTCTCTGCCAGCAGGGCGCGGATAGGCTCGAACATCTCCTCGGGTCTCAGGCCGGGTGGGGCCTTGGCTTGGATGTCGAAACGGGCTTTTCCGATCCACGAAGGTCCGCCGATAACGCGGATGTCGCGGCCCTCTCCGTAGGCAGTCTTGACTAAATCCAGCAGCCGTTCCCCGCGAAGAGTAATTCCATCGCTTGACCAATTCAAAATTGCGCCGTAATCGGATGCGGACACTTTGACGGTGGCTGCCGCCGGTGCGTGTCAACGACTTTGAGACACTCCGGGATGGAGTTTAGAGAGTATTTTCGTCTGAGCTTTGTGGTTTGTTGATCCAGACCTCCTTTGGAAGGGGCAGCGGAGTAGGGGGCCTGCGGACGAACCTGTCCGGGCGAGCC
>CANFEY010000079.1 GCA_947446025.1 Bryobacterales bacterium | reverse complement strand
CCTCTACCAAATCCTACAGGTTGTCAGCGTCACCATTTTCGAGCGGACGCCCATTCTACAGGCCCTTCAGCTACAACATACCGGAGAAAAATCAGACCCATTTTTCAACCAGCTGAATCTGTTCGACTTATAGCCGGACACTACTGAAGAACAATACATACACGAACGCGAAACCTCCCAGGCCCCAATGCCAGCCTTCCGTGAATTGCGCGGCCACCACCGGCACCATCCACACAGCCAGCGCGCCCAATGCCGCACGTTGCGCTATTTTCCCGAGTTCCGCCGTCATATGACTCGCATTCTCCTTAATGATTCCCAGTAACGTCTCGCCAAACATCCAAAGCGCCAACCCGAACACTCCCCGCCCGGCATCGGTGTGCTCCCGGCACAAGTCGTGAAATGTCTGTCCCATCCCTTCGCCAAAACGCTCAAGGAACGGCTGCGGATACAGGCGCAGCAACATCGCATAGAACGCCCGGTAGCTCCCGCTAGTGATCATGCGCCAAAGGCCCTTCCACCACATGACCGTCCGCGACCGCCACCACGCCGCGATACCGCCCTAGCTCGGCTTCCAACGACTCTCGCCCCGCCCCTGTCAGTTCGTAGTAGATCCGCCGCTCGTCATCCATCTCCGGATCAACCCGCTTAGCGCTTTCCCGGATGAGCCCGGCCTCCATCATCCGCGCCATCGAGCCATACAGCGTCCCGGGGCCCATATTCACCTTGCCCTGTGAGTCGGCCTCCACCTGTTTCATGATGCCGTAGCCGTGCCGCTCCCCGGTGGAAAGCGCTAGCAGGATGTGTAGCACCGCGGGACTCAGCGGCGCTTGCCCCGTGCTCTTCTTCGCCATGACCTGATACTATATCCATTGCGGATACATGTCAAGCCTAATTTCCCCGGGGAACTCCTTTGCGTCCCTTAGCGCCTTGGCGTGAAACTCCCCTCTTTTTCCCCACATCCCACCACGCTCGCCCCTGCCACGCCGCCCCCGTGCCATCCTCAATCGAACGTCCGCACGAACGGAAGGCGAAACCACGCGCGCATCAAAAATTACAAAACGAACCCACCATGTCGTTGAAAACACTCACCAAGCACAGAAAAACGAACCCAATTTGTGCTATCCTCTCCCCACAGAAGGACCCATGAAGACGCCACTTGTCCTCACGCTGCTCGCTGGCACGCTCGGCACCGCGCTGCTCCTTACCCTCAACGCGGAAACCGCCGAACCCTACCCTCAGTACGAGCGCGACATGCTCCTGCTCCCCGCCGTCGCCGTCGGCGAAGCGCTCTACGAATACGACCTGCAACGCCTCGACGTTCCCGAATCCCGCAGCCGCCGGCGCTTCTCCGAAGTGCCCGTGGTCGGCTCCGAGTTCCGCCTGGTGCGCTCCATCGGCGCGACCGAAGCAGCCGGACCCGCCGCCATCCTCGACAACAACACGCTGCGCATCCCCGCCGTCCAATGGGGCGAGTTCACCTACCGCGTCGAATTGCGCGCCATCAGCAGCCACCGCTTCACGCTGATCTCCGCCACCGCGCTCAACGCCCCCACCCAAAGCTACTCCGCCCTACCCGACGGCCGCGGCGGCTACAACTTTGAAGCCGTCGTGCGCACCGATTTCGACAGAGCACGCTCGCTCGCCGCGTTTCGAGAAACCCTCTACCCGTTGCTCAGAACCAACATCTGCGCCAACTGCCACAGTTCGCGCAATACAGAAGCCTCCGGCGCGCAAGCGCCCATCCACACCGACTGGAACCCCGAAGTCGCCCACGAATACGCGCTCACCCGCGTCAACTTCGCGGACCCGCCCAACTCCAAGTTCGTCATCCGCATGAAGCTCGACCGCCACAACTGCGCCCCTAACTGCGCCGCCATGGGAGACCGCATGCTGGAAGCCATCAACGCCTGGAAGAGCCGCATCAGTGACGCGCTTTCCGAAACGCCGCGTTCCGTCGCGGCCGACGTCAAGGTCGCCGAAGCCGACATGGTCCAGTGGATCGCCGCCGACAAAGCCCAGCTAGCCACCGCCGACCGCGACTACATCATGTACACATCCATGCATGAGTTGCACAACGAAGGTCTCACCGCGGACGAACTCAACGTGGTCCGCGCCGGACTTTCCAAGGCGCTCAACTCCGTCGCCCGCTGGGCCCCGCGCGTGGTGAATCCGGTGGATGTCAACGGCCAAGGCCTGCTCTACAAGTTCGACATCCGCGATTACTGGGGCTGGAACAAGGGCGTGACGCGGCTGCTCTTCGGCGGCTCCGATGACGACCTCGCCTTCGGCCGCAATAAGCTCGACTACCGCGGCAACCCCGTGACCTCCGCCGTCCAACAGCAGCGCTACAACTACGCGAGTTCCGCCACCTGGGACCCCGCTTGGTCCAAGACCATCTGGGAACGCGTGTTGCACGGCAATGTGGAAGGCGCGGTCACCAGCGGCACCATCCCTGCCCACATCGACGGCTTCCGAGGTAAGCGCAGCCGCAACGCCGCGGGCGAATTTATCGCGCTGGAGGACTTTGAGTGGGTGGAGACCTCGCAACTCATCTACACCCTCACCCGCCCCGACGTCTACAACGCGATCATGATGATCCCCATGACCATCGATCAGTTGGAAGATGAGCTGGGCGTGGACAAAGCGCGCGGCATGGACTCCTACGATTACCTCGTCCCCTTCGATTCCATTGCCGTTGACTCCCGGCTGCTGTGGCGCGCCAATACCAGGTCCGGCGGCTCTTACTGGAAGACCTGGGACGTTTTCTCCGGCCAGCTGGCGGGAGGGGATCGCAGCATTTTTGACGTCTACAAAGAAGGTGGCACGGACATTCGCTTCCCGTGGTGGGCCAATCCGATTCCCGTCTTCGTGGACCCCAACGTCAACCGCCTCGACACCCGCACCTGGAGTTTCGTCGCGTCTCTGGCGTTGCCCTTCGGCACTCCCCCGCCGGGCTGCGATCCCCAACCGAGCTATGCTGGCGGCGCGTTCTCCAATTGCCGGCACTTTACCGGCACCGGCGGTCTGCAACAGTCGGCTGAGGAAATCATCTGGAGCCTGCCCAACGGCCTGCAAGGCTACACCTTGGGCGGTGCCTTCAATCAGCGCCGCGTCGATGCCTTCGTCAACATCGTGCGCGACCCGCGCCTCATCCCCACCGCCACTGACGACATCGCTTCGCAGACCGGCTTCACGTTCCGCAAACAGAACGGCAGCCTGGGCGGCTTCAATGATCCGCGCCTCAACGTCGGCAGCTCCTGCATCGGCTGCCACATCGACGGCCTGAACCGCGTCAACAACGACCTCCGCGATTGGCTCGACGAAGCTTCGTCCAAAATGCCCAAGGGCCGCTACGGCGCGGATACTTGGCTAGGCAAGCCCGACGTCGTGAAGCGCGTGAAAGAACTCTACCCCCCGTCCAGCGTCATCCGCAGCTACGTCGAGGAAGGCCGCCAGACTTTCTTAGGCGCAATGGCGCAAGTGAAACAGGCCATGCTCCTCGGCCCCGACAAGAACGTGTACGTCGAACCCGTCGTCTGGACCGTGGAATACGTGCAGCGCAAGAAGTACCGCTACCCGCAGACGACGTCCAATTAAGTTCCCGCGCCGCGTGTGGCCCGCTTCGGCTTGGGTGCCTGCATCTTCACGCGCCCGCACTGGGCGCACTTCCACTTCCTGTTCTTGTGGTAGATGTGGCCCTTGAGTTCCGTCATCTGAACCCGGCAGCGTTTACATGTCACGGTCCCTCCAGGATCGCATTGCGCCCCACTTCCCATTGGGGGTAAGATTGACCTTCGAGGAGTCTTCTCTTATGTCGATCACACGCATTCTGGCCCTCAGTGGAATTACCATCGCCGCCGCCTTCGCGCAGGCCCCCGCGCCGGCCAAAGCCAAACCCGCCGCGGCGAAGCCTGCCGCCGCCGCGAAATTCGTGGCACCTAAGACCCCTTGGGGCGAGCCCGACCTGCAAGGCATGTGGCCCCTCACTCATCTCATCTCCGTGCCTCTGGTACGCCGCGGTGACAAAGCGTTCTTGACGGATGAGGAGATCGCCGCCGGTCAGGCCGCCGCCGACCGCCGTCTCGCCAACGCAAAGAGCGGAGCCATCCCCGTCGCCGACGCTTCCAACAAAGTGATGCGCCAGACCTCGCTCATTCAGGACCCGCCCAACGGTCAGTTCCCCGAACTCACCGACCTCGGCAAGAAGCTGCAAGCCGACATGCGTAGCAGCTATCGCCCAGGGCAGACCGTGTTCGACAAGATCGAAGACTTCGCCGCCTGGGACCGTTGCATTACCCGCGGCATGCCGGTATCCATGGAAACGCGCAACTACAACGTGGGCATCAAAATTGTGCAGTCCCCCGGCTACGTGGTCGTGTTCCACGAAATGGCGCACGAAGCGCGCGTGATCCCCACCTTCCCGTTGCCCATGCTGCCCGCTGAAATCAAGACCTGGCTCGGCGAACCGCGCGGCCACTGGGAGGGCAATACGCTGGTGGTGGTCTCGAAAAACTTCAACGGCCTGGTCGGCCAAACCAGCGCGGGCGTCCCCGGTTCGCCCGGCCCTCTGCAGCCGGAGACCACGGACTTCACCGTCACCGAACGCTTCACGCGCACCGCGGCGGATACCATCGAATTCAGCATGAAGGTGGAAGACCCCGCCGTCATGAAGAGCTCCTACACGGTGGCCTATCCGATGTTGCTCGACAACAGCTACGAGTTCTACGAATACGCCTGCCACGAAGGCAACACGGCGGTACGCAACTATATCGAGACCTCGCGCTATGAGCGCGCCAACCCCGCGCCCGCCGCTCCGGCCAAGCCGGCCGCTGCTCCCGCAAAGCGCCAGCAGTAATCACTGGGTCTCGGTGTTCGCCTCGCGCATTCTTCGCCGATAGCGACCGGTTGCCTTGACAACAAGCCACAGTCGGAATATAGTCAGGCACTGT
Source organism: Bryobacterales bacterium (assembly GCA_947446025.1). Taxonomy (GTDB): domain Bacteria; phylum Acidobacteriota; class Terriglobia; order Bryobacterales; family Bryobacteraceae; genus Palsa-187. Next base: position 9,173 of record CANFEY010000079.1, on the reverse strand, counting down.
GCCCTCCGTCGGCAATACCGGCGGAGGGCGTGCTCGGCAAATGCGTGGGTCAAGGAGTTCTAAAATGCTGGATCGCTTGATGGGTGCGACGGCTGCCATCACGGTAGTGCTAGCCTCGTCGTTCGTTGGTTTCGCGCAAAACGGCAAGCAGGCACCGCAAAAAGGTAAGGCCCCGGCGGCCTCGGGCAAGGCTTTTGACGCACGCGATCTGTCTGGCTATTGGGACATCACCAAGACCGGGTTGGCGCCTGGTGCCCTGAACGAAACCAGCAACAACCGGCCGCCGATGACGCCGTGGGGTCTGGAGAAGTTTCGCCAGGCAAAGACGGGATACGATGGCAAGGCACTCGGCAACGGGGTTGTCGCGAACGAAAAGGACTGGAACGATCCTGTCCTGTTGTGCGATCCAACGGGTTTCCCCCGTATCATGTGGCACCCCATTCCGGCAGGCATGCGGTTCGCCCAGACCGGTGAGGAAATGATTCAGTTCTTCGAGGACGGCCGCACCTGGCGCGACATTTGGACCGATGGGCGAAAGCTCCCGGGTGACGACGGGGAACTGCGTTGGTACGGCTACGCAGTGGGCCATTGGGAGGGCGACACATTCGTCGTCAACTCGAACAGCTTCGATGAGTCTACGTGGCTCGATCAATACGGCTCCCCGCACAGTGACCAGATGACGGTGGAAGAACGGTACCGCCGCGTGGACCGCGACCATCTGGAGATGACCTTGAACATCACCGACCCCAAGGCGTATGTCGGCACGTGGAAGGGCGACAAGAAGATCTTTCAGCGGTTAGAAAAGCCCCGCTCCGTGTACAACGATTTCGACGAAAACATCTGCGCCTATTCTGAAGTGAAGCAGCACGGCAAGGCGTGGCAGAAGATACATCCATAGGAGATTAAGGAGACCTCACATGACGCGTAAGCTTGTAGTCCCCCTCTTTTTACTGGCACTAAGCTTTGTGACGACGATGCCCGCGCATCATGGAACGGCGGGGGTGTATGACTACGGTCATCGCATCACCACCAAGGCCACAGTCACGCAATACCAGTTCGCCAATCCCCATGTCCAGATTTACTTCTCGCTCAAGAATGACAAAGGCGAAACGCAGACCTGGGGCGTCGAAACCGCGAGTCCGGGGAATATGCTGGCGAATGGCTGGTCCAGGAATACGTTCAAAACCGGGGACGAACTCCTGGTGAGCTTCGTCCCGGCCAAAGGCGACCGGACGTTCGGAACTTGCGCGCAATTCGTGTTTGTGAAGGACGGCAAACGATTGGGGGGCAACGGCAGATGCGGCGGGGCCGGAGAATCGAACGTCGATTCCAACACGCTTCCTGTAAAGCCGGGCTATGCAGGGGTTGCCGTGCAGATGCCCAAAGACGACCGCAAGCGGCCGGAGTCGCTGCAAGAGCAGTAGGAGGGGAGTTTCTACATGAGGTATCGTTTCTTATCCTCGATCGTTGCTCTGGCGGCAGTGCTGGCTTTGGCGCGGACTGTCGTTGCGCAGAACAAGCAAAAGCAAGCGCCCAAAGCTTCCACCGCAAAGGCCCAACCTTTTGACCCGCGCGACATCTCCGGCATTTGGAAGAACCCCGGAGGATTCGACGTGGCCCTGGGCCCGGATCGCCCGCCCATGACTCCTTGGGGAAAGGAGCAGTGGAGCAAGACGAGGTCGTCGGCTAGAAATACTCCGCTGTCGTTTGGCTTCTATCAGGACCAAAAAGACTGGAACGATCCGCTGTTCCAGTGCGACCCTTCCGGTTACCCCCGCAACCTGGACTATAGTAACTACCGGTTCGTGAAGCTGGCGGACGAATTCGTGATGTTCTTCGAGCGGGATCACGTCTGGCGCGACCTGTGGACGGACGGGCGCAAGCTCCCGGGACCTGAGGCTCCGCCGCGGTGGTACGGATATTCGACCGCGCATTGGGATGGCGACACGCTTGTGGTGGAAACGTCTGGTCTAGATGAGCGGGCGTGGGTCGATCCCTACGGCTCCATCCATAGCGACCAGATGCGTTTAGAGGAGCGCTACAAGCGCTTGGATCACGACACGTTGGAATTCAGCCTGACGCTGACAGACCCGAAGGCCTACGTCGGGAGCTGGGGCGGCAAGAAGCTGCAGTTGAAGTTGATGAACAGCTCCCAGCGCATCCAAAAGGGCATGTGGGGAAAACGCCCGGACGGAACGGCGTACGGGGACATGCGGGAAGAATACTGTGTCTATTCCATCGAGCGGTCTTTCTGGGAAGGCCGGCCGCTGGATGGAGTTAGCGGAAACACGAAGTAAATGGAAGAGAGCCCGCCAGGGTTAACTCTACACTGCGCGACAAGGCGGGAATGGATCTGCTGTAACTGCCATTTCAGGGCCACACGAGTTCGCACGAAACTTTCCCTGGTACTTAACTTAGCCCGGCTTGGCCAGCGAAGCTCTGAGCGTCGCAAGGGTGCTCTGAAAGCTTTCGTACCAGGCTTCGACACGCGCTGGAGACGTGATGAACCACTCGTTTCCAGGACTGTCAGGAACCTCCGCGCCGACCAAGCGAAGTGATGAGTGCAACGCGTTTTCCAGAGCAGAAGAATCGTCAGTCCGAAAAACCAGGCCGACCGTCGGAAGATGCGAGAGAGATGTTCGAATACCTTGGCCCCATATTCGTTGCATTGCGTCTCGGCTGGACGTGCGACCAATCTTGCACTCCCAGACATCGCGCCCCTCGAGTTCTGCTAGTCGACGATCGTTAGGATTGAAGTACAAATATACACATTCGAGCCCATTTCCGATTTCCTTCTCAGGCCGAATCGCCGGCTCAATGTCGTCGATTCCCTCATCAACCGCAGCGCTCGCAGCTGCCTTCTCTTCCGGGATGGGAGGGCCTCCGACGAGTCGCGGGTCCAGCGCCACCAGCCGTGTCCAGGGCTGGTTACCAACCCGTCACTCTTGAGATCGTTCAATGCCCGGGTAATGGTGAAGTTGGGATTGGGCACGACCGAACCGCCTGCGTCTCTATACGCTTGAACGACTCGATCAACGAGTTCGCCACTCTTCCATAAGTCTTTTTCGCTGAACAATCGTTCGATGATGCGTCGAACTACCGGCCGCACGAAAGGTGATGTTTCAGAGCCCATGATCAAAATCCTTCCAGAGCGGCGCCGATGCCGCTAGGAAGCCCGCCGCTGGCCCAGACCTTCTGCGATCATCGCGGTCACGAGCGTGTTCAAACTAACGCCTTCCTGACGGGCCTTGGCTACCAGCCGCGAGTGCAGGCTCCGGGGCACGCGCTGCCGCCATTGCCCACTCGCTGCAGTCGGACTTGGAACCTGGTCCCCGTGCTTAACGCAATTCATGAGGTAGGCCTTGACAGCGTCTGAGCCGTGTTTCAAGGCTTCTTCCGGAGTTTCCCCATCAGAGATGCACCCAGGCAGGTCCGGATATTCGATAGCAAATCCGCCACCGTCCGCTTCGGAGAGTGGACGAATCGTGAACGGGTAGGAGTGAATGAGGGACTTATCAATTTTCATGATTCTTGCCTACGGTGTCGACGAATTCTACAAACAGGCAGACGTAAACTGGTTTGATCGGTCGATGCGCGGGAACGGAGAGACGTCCCGCAGAAGCGTGCCGGAAAATCACGTGGCTTGTTCCGTGCTGATCATGATCGATGCCCAAACTGCGCGCGATCACCTTCAGATCCTCGATACGCCAATCGCGCGGATTCCTGAGCATTTTGGCGACCAGCTTCGCGGCGTTTGACACACTCAGAGGGTATCACAGGCGGTACCATTTCGGAAACTCGGATGCACCGGATTCAGAATAGATCCACATAAACGGCGCAGTGTTTAGCGAGTACTTCCTCGGAGGCCTGACCCCTCTGAACCTGCTGGGACATGAAGTAAGCGTAAGAGCCGGCAACCTTACTTCTTGACGATCCCCGACCCCGGGTCGCGCACCAACTCATTGAAGCGCTGCTCTTCGGTGGGCACGCAGAACAATTCTTGAATCTCGCCCTTCGGCACCAGCTTCAGAATCTTCTTCTCGCTGACCCACGGCTTGGTGTATGCCTTCGGAGCGTTGATCACCATCTCGACCTCCAGCGTGTCGCGATCCACGCGGTGGTAGCGCTCTTGCAGCGTCATGTCGTCGCTCAAGGGGTTGCCGAAGTGGTCCAGCCACGTCCGTTCATCGAAACCCAACGACTTCACGACGAACACGTCGCCCTCCCATTTGCCGACTGAGTAACCCATCCACTGCGGATCGGGGTCCTTAGGCAACTCGCGCCCGTCGGTCCAGATCACGCGATATGAATGCGCCCATTCGAAGAACTGGTAGACGCGGTCGGGGAGCTGCTGCAATTCGTAGGGATAAATCGAAACTTCGAGAAACAAGTTCCGAGGCATGCCCAGCGGATCGCAGGTGCTCATGGGATCATTGCCGAAGCCGCCTTGCACGGCGCGCGGGCCGTAGACCGGCTTGGTCGCATCGAACTTGGCCTTTCCCCACGCGGTCATGGGAGGCGTTTCATTACTCATGGTGAGCACGCCGCCCTGACGCCGCCACACGCCTCGCAAGTCTTTCGGATCATGCGGTACGGAGACCGCGGGGGCCTCGGCTTTCCCGGTTTTGCCCTTGGCCTTTCCTGCGTCTTGCGAATGCAGCGGGGGTGCGATCGCCAGCGACGCGATTACAGCCAGCGCGGAGAATCCAGATGCAGCAGCGAGTCTCATTGTTCCGGCCCGACCTCCAGGGGTTTGCCGTTCACCAGCATGTTCGCCCGGCTCACCAGGCCCACGGGCGTCCCGGCCTTGTTGGGGCGCAAGGTCACCGTGATGTGGTCACCGGCTTTCAGCGTACTCTTGCTCCAGCCGGCGGCCTTCAGCACGCCAGGGCTATTCATCTCCCCGGCCCAGTGCACCACGTTGCCCTTGTCATCGGTCACGTCGAACAAAACGTAGACGTGCGGGTTCGACCAATGAAACTCCGTGACCGTGGCACTCACCGTAATGGTTTGCCCGGTGGTGGCGTAGTTGCTTGTCCCATGGTGGGCCAGCAGTGAACCCGCCGCAAGCAGCGCGAAAATTGCGTTAATCTTCACAACTTCTTCCTCCAGCGCGATCATCATACAGATCATTGACTCCCGGGTCAACCGGCAGTACCATTTTTCACAGTCGCGAAATCCTTTTGTCAAGGAGTATACGATGCGTCACCTTCTTACGGTTTCTTTGCTGCTGACGAGTTCCCTTAGGCTATTTGCCCAGGCGGATCGCGGCACCATCACAGGCACCGTGATTGACCCCACGGGAGCCGTGCTCCCCAATGTCGCGATTGAAGCCAAGAACGTCAACACGGGAGCGCTCTTTCCCGTGGCGAGTTCGGCCACGGGCAACTACACCATCTCGGCTTTGCCCACAGGCGGTTACGAGCTTACAGTCACGGCTCCTGGGTTTAAGAACTTCACGCGCGCGGGCCTCACCGTGCAGGCGGCACAGACGATTCGCATTGACGTGTCTTTGGAAGTGGGCAGCAGCAGCGAGTCTGTGACTGTGACGGAAGCAACCCCGCTGCTCAAGACCGAGAGCGGCGATATGAGCCACGTGATCGCTACCTCTCGCATGAACAACTTGCCCATCTTGCAGACCGGGGCAGCAGCAGGCAGTGGAGGCATCCGCAACCCGTTCACCGCGGTCGCGCTGATGCCGGGATCGGCGTTGGTGCAGGGCGGCACGGGACCCACCGTCCGCATCAACGGCGGCGTCAATAATTCGCAGACCATCCTGATTGAGGGCATGGATGCGTCCAATAGCCTTGGCCAGGGCGCTTCGCAACAGAACCAACCGGGCGTCGATTCGATTGAGGAACTCGCGATCCAGACCAGCAACTACGCGGCGGAATAAGGGCAGGCGGGCAACGCCGTCATGAGCTTTACCATGAAGTCCGGCACCAACCAGTATCACGGGAGCGGCTACGACTACCTTGTCAACGAGGCTTTGAATGCCGGCCAGCCCTTCACCAACAACGGTAGAGGGGGCTTGGTCCGTGTGCCGCAGCGCCGCAACGATTATGGATTCACTCTGGGTGGTCCGGTGCGAATTCCCAAAATCTACAATGGTGGCAACAAGACGTTTTTCTTCGTGAGCTGGGAGCAGTATCGCATCGCCACCAACGTGCTTCCCGCGGCGATCTCCGTGCCGACGGCAGCCTTTCGCCAGGGAGATTTCAGTTCACCGCAGGTGTGGTTGAGCAACAACCTGGGGACCGATCCGCTGGGCCGCGTCATCCGGCCGAACACGATCTACGATCCCACCACGCGGCAAACCGTGGGCAGCCAGATTGTGACCAATCCGTTCCCGAACAACACGATCCCTACCAGCCGCTTCGATCCGGTGGCCGTGCGGGTTCAGAATCTGATTCCGGCAGCGACCAATTCCAGCTTGAACGTGAACAACTATCAACAGACCTATCGTCAACAGCGAACCACGGAAGTGCCTTCGCTGAAGCTGGACCAAAATCTGGGTTCCAAGGACAAGATCTCCTTCTTCATGAACCGCACCAGCACCTTCTGTTGGAACTGCGCGGGAGCAGAGGGCTTGCCGCAGCCGATCTCTTCCACCATCGGCACGGATATCCGCGCCCACAGCGAGCGCTTGAATTGGGATCACACCCTGACGCCCACCATGCTGCTGCACTTGGGCGCTGGTTTTTCGCAGAACTGGCTGGGCCGTCCGCCGCTGACCACCAACTATGACGCGCCAGCGGGACTGGGTCTGACCGGCCCGTTCAGCCAACCCGCTACCTTCCCCGTGTTCAACGGACTTACGGCCACGCAGGGTGGAATGTCGAACATCAGTTCCGGGGGAAGCCAGGTGGACGATGTGTTTCAACAGTTCACCTCGATTGCGAGCATTTCCTGGGTTCACAACAACCACTCCTTCAAGTTCGGCGGTGAACTCCGCAATCAGGGCGACTACGCGCTGAACAGCGGCGGTCTCAACGGCACCTATGGGTTCAGCCAAGCGCAGACCGCGCTGCCGTATGTGGTCGGCACCAGCGCGACGGCCACCATCGGCGGCAACAATATCGGCTTCCCGTACGCCAGTTTCCTGCTCGGCCTGGTGAACACCGCGAATGCGAAACCGGCCTCCGCCGGGCGCGTCGGAAAGACACAATGGGGCTTCTATGCCCAGGATACGTGGAAGGTCACCCGCAAGCTCACGCTGGATGTGGGCGTCCGCTATGACCTCTCGACGTACCTGCAGGAGCAATACGGGCGCACGCCGACCTTGGCTCCGAACCTGGCGAATCCCTCCGCTGGCGGCCATCCCGGTGCAGTGCAGTATGAAGCCACCTGCGGCTGCAACTTCGCCAACAACTACAAGCTGGCGTTCGGTCCCCGGCTTGGCCTGGCGTACCAGATCGATAGCAAGACAGTATTTCGCGCCGGTTTCGGTATCGTATACACGGGCACGCCGCAGTACAATCTGAGCGGGGGAGCGGCGGGTGCCAGCAATCCCATCGGTCCCAACCCTGACCAGGGACGCGAGATCATGACTCTGCGCACCGGCAATCCGCTCACGCAGGCACAAATCGCGTGGCCGAACTTCAGCCCCGGATACTACCCCGTCAACGCGATCATTGGAGCGGGACCGGCGCAAGTGGTCGACCAGAATGCCGGCCGACCGGGACGCTCGTATCAATTCAGTGCCGGATTCCAGCGCGAGATTCTTCGCGACATGGTGGTGGAGGCGTCCTATGTGGGCAATCGCCAAGTGTGGTTGTGGGGCGGCGGCGTGGGATCGAATGCCGCGGCGTTGGTCAACTACAATTTCGTGAGCACGGACATTCTCAACAAGCACGGCCTCAGTCTGAATACTCCGGCGGACGTGACGATTCTCAATGCCACGGTTGGCTCGGCGGCCGCCGGACGCTTCCGCAACCTCATCCCCTTCTCCGGGTTTCCGACGACGGCCACCGTGGCCCAGTCGTTACGGCCGTTTCCTCAATTTAACTCCGGCTTAGGCGGCTTGTGGGCTCCGGTGGGCAACGCCTGGTACGATTCGTTGCAGATGAAGGTCACCAAGCGCTACTCCAACGGCTTGGACTTCACCTATTCATTCACGTGGTCCAAGGAACTGGACGCTTTGGGCGTAGTGAGTGACGTGCAAAATCGCCGCAACGTCAAGAATCTTTCCACCAACTCACGCCCGTTGATCAGCGGGCTCGGGTTCAACTACACGACGCAGAAATGGGGTGGCAACCGGTATTTGCGGTACGCCGTGGGAGATTGGTCGTTCGGTGGCTTCCTGCAATACACCAGCGGCCTGCCGATTGCGGCTCCGGTCGCGACCACTAATCCCACCATGGCCGCGATTTCGTTCCAGAATTCGCTGCAGATCCGAGTGCCGGGGGTGCCGCTCTTCACGCAGGATTTGAACTGCCACTGCTTCGATCCCAACCGGACGTTCGTGCTGAATCCTGCGGCTTGGGCGAATCCCGTCCCCGGCCAGTTCGGCAGCGCGACACTGTATAACGACTACCGTCAGCAACGCCGCCCGACGGAGACGCTTTCGATTGCCCGCGATTTCCGTATCCGGGAGAGCATGCGCCTCACGCTTCGCGGCGAGTTCACCAACGTACTGAACCGCACGCAAGTGAATAACCCGACGTCGGTCAATCCCGCGGCGGTACAGACGCGTGTGAACGCTGGCGATCCCAATAGCCAGACGACCGCCGGGTTCGGCTTCATCAACAACACCACGGTGGCCTTTCCCGCGCGAACTGGGCAATTGGTGGCCAGGTTCCAGTTTTAGGCGATAAAGATGTTGGAGCGGGAGACCGGGATCGAACCGGCGACGTGACTTATGCGTCAATCGCGTTGATGCTTGGCTACGCAACCAACTGATTCTTCGAGGTCCGTTTTTCGCGCTGTCCGTAATGGAATAGACGGAATAATTCACTCTCGTCGCCAGAGCCGTCCCTGCAGAATTCCAAAAAGCCTAAACTGGCACATTCCCCCAAAGTGAGAGGCCTGTTGCGCCACTTTGATAATGTCCCCTTGAGACCTCGATAGAAGTGTCCCCTGACGATGACCTCCCAAGGAGGCCGGGTGGGGAGAACAGTATTGAGCAAGAAAGAGTTGGCGCGCAGCGGAGTGCTAGCGCGGGTGAAGGCTGG
>CANFEY010000078.1 GCA_947446025.1 Bryobacterales bacterium | reverse complement strand
CGCTTCTGCGCCTGCTTGAGCACCATCAACCGATCCCGGTCCTTCTGGCTCATAGGTAGAACTCCTGTGTTTTCCACCTCCCCAGCCTCTACCAGTCAATAGGACTTTTCTAAATGGCACTAATAGGACATTCTCACGTGGCTGCGACACAAGGTCTGGAGTCCGCTTGAGCGTGCCAGGCCTAGTTGCTATCATTGACCGCTATGGATGAAATCGTATCCGCGATTTCTGTCTAATTACGCATGGAGTTCTATGAAACAAATCCTTCGACCGGTGAGCGCCATTTTCGCCACAGCTGTACTGTTTGTAGCGGTGGTCATTCAGAGTGAGGCCCAACAGCAAGGACCGGCTGTGAAGGGCGGGGCGAAGGGTGGCGCTCCAGCCGCGCCTCCCCTGGGGAGCCGGCCGAAAGCGGCTGTCGCGAACGCTAAGCCGGTTCGCGCGTGTGAAAGCTTGGCGGCGCTGGCGTTGCCCAACACTACGATTGAATCGGCCAAGGTGGATTCCAACAACCCCGAGGTTTGCCGGGTGACGGCGATCACTACGCATCCTCCGGCGGGGGACAAAGTGCGGATCTGGGTGGCCATTCCGCTGGCGAATTGGAACGGACGTTTCCTGGGAACAGGTGGCGGCGGATTCTTGGGTGGCAGTGAGGCGGGGGTCAATCAACCACTGCAGCTAGGTTATGCAAGCGGAGCCACCGACACGGGGCATGAAGGCGGCAGCGGCAACTTTGCCATGGATGCAAGCGGCCATTTGAATTGGCAGCTGGTGCGCGACAACGCATATCTCGGAATTCATGAGATGACGGTCACAGGCAAGGCCTTGACGCAGGCGCTGTATGGCGCGGCTCCCAAGTATTCCTACTTCAATGGGTGCTCGACGGGCGGACGGCAAGGGCTGAGTGAAGCGCAGCGGTACCCGGACGATTACAACGGCATCGTGGCGGCGGCACCGGCAATCAACTGGACGAAGCTGATGATGCAATCCATTTGGAGCACGGCGGTGATGAACGCGGCTAAGAATCCGGTTCCCACATGTAAGCTGCAAGCGGCGACAGCGGCGGCCGTTGAAGCCTGTGATGGGATTGACGGCGTGAAGGACGGCGTGATTGAAGATCCGGTCCGCTGCACGTTTGATCCGAAGACGCTGGTGGGCAAGGCCGCGGGTACGTGCGGCACGTTCACCGATGCCGATGCCGACGTGATTAAGAAGATGATGGAGGGTCCTCGCCGCGCGGATGGAACGTTGCTGTGGTACGGGCAACCTTGGGGCGCGGACATGACTGCGCTGGCTGCGACCAGAGGAACCCCGCTTCAGGCGCAAGGGTTTACGTTCACGGCGGATTGGATCAGGTTTTGGCTGCTGCAGAATCCACAATTCGATGCGAATGCGCTCACGCCAGAGATGTTCGAGCGGTTCTGGGATCAATCGTTGGAGCAGTATGGCCAGGTGATCGGAACTGACAACCCCGACCTGAGCCAGTTCCGCGATCGCGGCGGTAAGATCGTCTTGTGGCACGGTTGGGCGGATCAGTTGATTACGACAAAGGGCACGATCGACTATTACCACCGAGTGCTGAAGCAAATGGGCGGAGCGGAGAAGACGGCGCAGTTCCTGCGGTTCTTCCTGGCTCCGGGCGTCGGACACTGCGCCGGGGGGCCCGGTCCAATGCCTTCGGGCCAGTTGGATGCCTTGGTTTCGTGGGTGGAAGACGGAAAGCCTCCAGTGACTCTGTCCGCGTCGAGGCAGACGCCGTCCGGACCTCGCACGCGCATTCTATGCCAGTACCCGCTGGTGCCGAAATACAAAGGCAAGGGCAACACGGACGATGCAGCGAACTTTTCGTGTAGCAGCCGCTTCTAGGCTCGACCTCCTGGGACTCGATCGATCAGCTAAAATACAAGTGGAGGATTGGCCGAGTGGTTTAAGGCGCCGGTCTTGAAAACCGTTGTACTCGAAAGGGTACCGGGGGTTCGAATCCCTCATCCTCCGCCATGCCCCTTTACGGAGCCACCGTCAGGAACCCGCCTGCGGGGCTCTGAATCCCCCCGATTTCGATCACCAGTGACAAGTCTCCCGTGGCCGCGTTGGCGGGCAACTGGATGTTGAGCTGGTAGAGTCCGGGGCTGTTGGGCGTCACGCCGGCATAGAGGATATTGGCGGCGGGCAGCGGTGCGCCGTCGAGCAAGACCCGCACGGTGCCCTTGGCTCGGCCGATTCCGGCGGGGAAGTCTCCGGGCGTGAACGATGGGTCGGTATCGCCGAAGCCGGTTGCATAGACCGTGACGAAGCTTCCCGGTTTGGCGGCACCGATGCCGCTGCCGGGGAACAACGTGGGCGAGGCGAGCAGCGCTCCCGTGATGGTATCGGTCGCGGCCACGGGATTCTTGCCGGTGGTGGCGAAGGCGAAGTAGAAGAACTCCGGGCTGGCGGCCTGCACGGGCACGGAGATGGCGTTGGTGGCTGTCTCGGTTGCCGTGGCGCAGCCTGTGAGCACCTTTACAGGCACGTTGCCGGAGAGTCCGGCGGGCACCTGGAAATTGATCTGCGTATCGGATGCACCAAACACAGGCGCACGCGAACCCGCGATATCGACGCAGTTGGTGGGCACCTTGCCGTTGACCAGATCGGCGGCACCGACTTTGCGAAACGTCGCTCCCACTCCGAAGTTTTGTCCGAAGGCGGACATGATTCCTCCCGTGGACAATGCCCGCACCGAGGGCACACTGAGGCCCGCGCCGACGACCGCGGCTTCGCTCAACTGAGGAAGCGACCCGGTGGGAGCGGTGATGGTGAGGTTGATCGTGACCGAAGGCAGGCCATCGGTAGAAGCAGTGATAACCACCGGACCCAAGGTGCTACCCAGGGTCACCTCAATCTGCGCGATGCCGGCCGCGGTGGTCACCGTGGAAACCGAAGAAAGCTGCGCCGTGCCGGAGGTCACCTGGAAGCGGACCGTCTGATTCGCTATCGCCACGCCGGAGGCGTCCACGACCTTCACCTGCACGGGAATCTTGGATCCAGCGGGGCCCGACGCGCCCGCGCCCTGCGTTACTTGCAAAGCAGTAGGAACCGCGACCGTCAATTTGCGAATGCGGTCGTTGTACTGGTCCGAGACGTAGAGGCTGCCGTCGGCGGCGGCCAGAATGCGCACGGGATCAAAGGCCACGGAGGCCGCGGGACCGGACTCTGCGCTGGAGATAAATGCTCCTGTGCCGGCAATGGTGCGGATCACGCCGTTGGTGTCGATCATGCGCACTTGGGCGGTAAGGTACTCGGTGAAGAAGATGCGTCCGGCGCTATCCACGGTAACACCGCGAGGATCGCCGACTTGCGCCTGCGTGGCGGGTCCACCATCACCGGAGTGACCCGCTGTACCGATGCCGGCGATGGTGGTGATGATGCCGGTGGTGAGGTCCCTGCGGCGGATGCGGTGGTTCGATCCGGTGGCGATCACCAGTCCGCCCCTGCCGTCCAGCACGATATCCCAGGGGATGAGACCCGCGGAGGCGGCCTGCCCGTTATCTCCGGAATAGGTGCAGCTGCCGCCGGCAATGGTGTTCATCAGGCCTTCCACCACGCGGCGGACGCGGCAGTTCCCGTAGTCGGCGATGTAGACCGCGCCGTCTGCATCGACGATCACGGCCTGCGGCAGAGCCAACGCCAAGGTGGTCGCGGTACCGAAATTTCCATTGAACCCACGGCCTCTGCCTCCCGCGAACACGTTCGCCGCACCGTTCGGGAAGATGCGCAGGATGCGGTCATTGAGCGAGTCCGCGATGTAGGTGTTGCCCAGCCTGTCGCGCGCCACACCCTGCGGGCCTGAGACCCTGGCCAGTGAGCTTGTGGCGTATCCGTCGCCGAAGATCTTGCCCACCCGTCCCGCTTCCACGGAGCGGACCTGGTTGAAAGACGTGTCCGCGAACATCAGTCCGCCGGTGGCGGAGAAGGCCATGCCACCGGGATTACTGAGGAAGGCTTGCGAGGCAGCGACGTCGTTCACCAGTCCGATCCCGGCGACGGTGGTCACAATGCCGGAACGAATGCGCCGGATACGGTAGTTCGTGGTATCGGCGACGAGGATGTCGCCATTCTGCGCCACGCTGACACCATTGACGGTACTCCAGATGGCCACGTCGGCACCACCGCCATCACCGGCGAATCCGAAGTCAGAGAAATACGGCGCAACGTTGCGGATAATGCCGGTGGCCAAGGTGATGCGGCGGACGTCATAGTCGCCCGCAATCAGGATGTTTCCGTTGCCTTCGATGACCACACCATGTGGATATAGGATAGCCGCGGAGGTGGCCAGCCCGCCGTTGCCCCTGATGTCGGCCACTCCCGTCCCGGCAATGGTGGTGATGATGCCGGTGGCGACCGTAACTTTGCGGACGCGGCTGTTGGAATAGTCCGCGATGTAGACGTTCTTCTGGGCATCCAACCCGACGCCCCAGGGAAAATTGAGAGCGGCCGTAAGCGCGGACGCGCCATCACCAGAAAATCCGGGGTTGCCGATGCCGGCTATGGTCTGGATGGTTCCGAGTCCGGTGTTTACCCTGCGTACCCGGTGATTGAAGGCGTCGGCGATATACACATTGCCGTCCGCGTCAACAGCAACGTCGGTGGGGGTCATGCCGCTGCGTGTGGCCTGCACGTTCTCGCCCCCGTAGCCGAGGGTGCCGTCGCCGGCCACAGTCGTGATGATGCCGGTGGTGAGGTTAATCCTGCGCACCCTGAAGTTGCTGTAGTCGACAAAAAACAGATTGCCGGCGGTGTCAAGCACCAAACTGGAGGGAGAGCGCAATGCCGCCGCGATGGCCGGACCACCGTCTCCGTTGAAGCCTGGCCGCCCGGTGCCGGCGAACGTGCTGATTACACCCGTCGGGGAGACCTTACGGATGCGCTGATCGTCCCGATCCGTAATGTAGATGTTGCCGGCCGCGTCTTGCACAGCGGCGTAGGGATCGCGCAACGGCACCGCCGTGGCCTGCTTGCCGTCGCCAAAATGGTCGGCCCCGGCGAACGTCGTCAACGTGTAAGACTGCGCCCATGAATTCACGGGAATCGCAACACAAAAAAGCGTAAAAAGATACTTAAGCGTGCGTTTGTTCGGGGCCATAGGGCTAACACTATATCCGAGGTGCAGAGTGGGGCGCAAGCGGGTTGGAATCGGGGGGCGCGGCGTTGGAGAATAGAGGAGATGAACACAACTTCCATTCGCGATTTAGACCTGACGGGGAAGCGGGTTTTTATCCGCGTCGACTTCAACGTGCCGCTGGCTCCCGGTGGGCAGGAGATCTCCAGTGACAAGCGCATCCGCGCGTCGCTGCCGACGATTCAGTATGCGCTGGATCACGGCGCGGGCGTTGTGCTGGCAAGCCACTTGGGGCGGCCCAAGGGCAAGCCGAATGCGGAGATGAGCCTGAAGCCGTGCGCGGCGGCGCTGGCGAATTTGCTGGGGCGGACGGTGATCATGGCTCCGGACTGCGTGGGGCCGACTGTGGAAGCCATGCTGCCTGCTCCCGGCGGCGTGCTGCTGCTGGAGAATTTGCGCTTTCACGCTGAGGAAGAAAAGAATGACGCAGAATTTTCCCAGCAGCTGGCGAAACTGTGCGACATCTATGTAAATGACGCGTTCGGGTCGGCACATCGCGCGCATGCCTCCACCGTGGGAATGATCGCGTACGTGAAGCAGGCCGCGGCGGGGTTGCTGATGGACAAAGAGATTGAGTATCTCACCAAGGCGACGCGCAATCCGGAGAGACCTTGCGTGGCGATTCTGGGCGGGGCGAAGGTGTCCGACAAGATTGAAGTGATTCAGAACCTCATGAAAGTCGTCGACCGGCTGCTGATCGGTGGAGCCATGGCGTACACATTCCTACGGGCTCGCGGCGAGGGGACAGGAAAGTCGCTGGTGGAAGAAGACAAGCTGGACCTGGCCCGGCAATTGATGGCCGAGGCTGGGGACAAGTTGCTGCTGCCGGTGGACCATGTGATCTCGGCTGAGTTCAAGGCGGGGGCGGCTAGTGAGGTGGTGGATCGCGTGCCGGACGGGATGATGGGACTGGACATTGGTCCGAAGTCGGTGGCGGCGTTTGAGGCTGTGATCGCGACGGCGAAGACGATCATTTGGAACGGGCCGATGGGGGTATTTGAGATGCCTCCATTTGATAAGGGCACGGTGGCGCTCGCAAAAGCCGTGGCGGCATCCGGGGCTGTGAGCGTGGTGGGAGGCGGGGATTCGGAGAAGGCGATCAAGTCAGCCGGGGTGGCGGACAAGATCTCGCATATCTCTACGGGTGGCGGGGCTTCGCTGGAATTTTTGTCGGGGATTGAGTTGCCAGGGGTTGCTGCGCTGCCGGTTAAGAAGTGAACCGCCGGGCTCTGCCAGCAAGCGTGTGGGCGCTGGGCGTCACGTCCCTGTTGATGGACTTGGCGTCGGAGCTGGTCCACAGCTTGCTGCCGGTGTTTCTGGTGTCCGTGCTGCACGCGAACATCGCCACCATCGGCCTCATCGAAGGCGTGGCGGAATCGGTGGCGTCCGTGACCAAGGTGTTCTCGGGCGCGCTAAGTGATCGATTCGGCAAGCGGAAGCCGATCGCGTTGTTCGGCTACGCGCTGGCGGCACTCACCAAGTTCGCATTTCCACTGGCGACGTCCGTAGGCTGGGTGGCGGCGGCGCAATCGATGGACCGCTTCGTCAAGGGGATTCGTGGAGCACCGCGCGACGCATTGGTCGCCGACCTCACGCCGCCGGAGAAACGCGGCGCGGCATTTGGACTGCGGCAGTCGCTCGATTCGCTGGGGTCGTTGAGCGGACCGGCGCTGGCGCTGCTGCTGATGTGGCTGCTGCACGACGATGTGCGCATGGTCCTGTGGATGGCCCCTCTGCCCGCCTTGGCCTCCGTGGTTGCGATGATGCTGTGGGTGAAAGAGCCGGAGCGCCGCAAGGCCTCGGATGGCAAGAATCCGTTGACGCTCGCCAACATGCGCCGGTTCGGGCGAGCCTATTGGATTATCGTAACGCTGGGAGCGGTGTTCACCTTGGCTCGATTTAGCGAGGCGTTCTTGATTCTACGGGCGCAGGATTCAGGCATTCGCGTGGGGCTGGTTCCGGCGGTGCTGATCGTGATGAACGTGGTCTACATGTTGGCGGCGTATCCGGCGGGAGCGGCCTCGGACCGGCGCAACCCTCGCTTGCTGCTGGTAGCAGGGCTTGCCGTGTTAGTGGCCGCCGATTTGGTACTAGCGCGGTCAGGCTCACCGTGGATGGTACTATTCGGCGCGGGGTTATGGGGGCTGCACATGGCGTTGACCCAAGGCACGCTGACCAAGTTGGTGGCGGACTCGGTTCCCGCGGATCTGCGCGGCACCGGCTTCGGAGTTTTCAGTCTGGTTACAGGCGTTTCGACGCTCTTTGCCAGCCTGATCGCAGGGGCGATGTGGACGGCTTCCGGACCCGCGGGCACATTCTTCGCAGGGGCTATCTTCGCGGGCATGGCGGCAATCGGCCTGATGGCATACAGTTACGGCACCGAACAAGAATTGAACTCCACTCCATCAGAAGTTTCGATTGGACGCCGCACCAGATGGGCCGTAGGCTTGAAGCATGGTATCGGCGGAATCAAACGAAGTATCAGTCCTACACAGAATCAGCCGAATCGTGAGCTCTGAGCGGAGCCTGGACGAGATGTTGGGGGAGATCGTAGGGCTAGCAGCCCGGATCACCTCCTGCGACGCGTGCCTGGTCTATCTGGTGGACGGCGAGAGTGACGAGTTCGTGTTGCGCGCGTCGCTGGTGCCGCATACCAAAGACGTCGGCCACCTGCGGATCAAAATGGGCGAAGGTGTGACGGGTTGGGTGGCGAAACACCAGGCTCCGTTGGCATTGGGCGCGGATGCGGCGGCAGATTCGCGCTTCAAGATTTTCCCGGCGCTGGTGGAGGACACCTACGAGGCGTTTCTATCCGTCCCCGTGGTGAGCACCGGGAAGACCATCGGTGTGATCAACGTGCATCATCGAGAGCGGCACCCGCATACCTCGGAGGAGGTCTCGACGATCAGCTTCATCGGAGAGCAGATGGGTGCGGCAATCAGCAAGAGCCTGCTGGAAGAAGAGAACGCGCGGCTAACCGAAGAGGCGGCGGAGGCAAAGCGTCAGTTGGAGACGCGAAAGGTGGTCGAACGCGCCAAGGGCATCCTGCAGTCGCGGCAGGGGGTCACCGAGGAAGAAGCCTACATTCGCATGCGCAATGAGAGCCGCCGGTTGCGGAAGCCGATGAAGGATCTGGCGGAGGCGATTATTCTCGCCGAGGAATTGGGTCGGCGGGAAGCGTAGAGCGCACAGCCGCCAGGCGTTGCGCGCGGTCCAAGCGTAAGAAAAGCAGGCGGCTCCAGGGTCCACCGACAGGGCGCGCCGCTTGTTAGCAAGGTGCACCCTCCCTGGAACCGCCCGTTAAGGAGTAGGACCGTTTCGCTTCTAACAATGCACTCATCGGGCCAAACGGGAAGTTGTTGAATTTGCAGGGCAGCGAAACAGGAATGGGACATTTTGTCGCAGGCCGGTAGGGCGGAGTGTCACTCCGCCGCGGACTGGCAGTCCGCCCACAAATACGGAACGAATCGCCGCGATGGAGCATCCAAAGTTGCGAGAGGGCGCTTCAATGCGCGACACTAGGAGTTCCGGAGAAAGACACACGATGAAAAAGACACTACTCGCAATCATCTGCCTGGGCGTAATGCTGAGCGGCGGGATGCTGTTCGGTCAAGGCAAGGGCGGCGGTAAGGGCAAAGGCAAAGGCGCGGCGGCTGGCGACGTGGCCAAGGGCGCTGAATTGTTTGAAGCCAACTGCGGCGTGTGCCATAACTCGGATTCCGAAGAGCGCAAGATGGGTCCCGGATTGAAGGGTTTGGCGAAGCGCGCCAAGCTGGTCAACGGCGAAGCCACCAGTGACGCCACCATCGCCGCGCTCGTCAATGCCGGCGGTAACGGGATGCCCGGTTTCGGTGACCTGCTGACCACTGCCGAGAAGGCCGATATCCTGGCATTCTTGAAGTCCCTCTAGGTTTCCTTTCGGGAGCCGCCCGCCGAGCGGCTCTCTTGCGTCCCCATCGTCTAGTCGGCCTAGGACACCGCCCTTTCACGGCGATAACATGGGTTCGAATCCCATTGGGGACGCCATCTCAATTCAACAACTTGGCGTCATTCTCCAGCACCCCCTCAAAATGCGGGGACTCTACGGGGACTAACGCAGCCTCACCGGGGAGGTTCTCCGGCATCACACCGGCAAAAACTCCGTCCAGTTTTCCCACGGCTCCGGCCATGTACTGCGGTGACAGATGAGCGTACCGCTGCGTCATCCGGGGCGTCTTGTGTCCGAGCAGCTGGCCCACGGCATACAAGTCAACACCCTGCATCGCCATCCAACTTGCCGCAGTGTGGCGGAGAGAGTGAAAAGAGGCGTCAAGGATTCCGAGCCTGACGAACAGCCTCTTGGTATAAACGGAGAGGAGCTCCGGATCGACTCCCGCCAGAACCGGGTCGCTCGGAGCGCCTACAGGGAGACTGGCGAGCACGCGGACGGCAAGCTCATTTAGGACCAGAACCCGGAGGCTTCCGTTCTTCGTATCCCGGAGATAGAGCCGCCGGTTTGGGACATCGGCATCCAGCCAGCGTAAGCCCAGCAGTTCCCCGCGTCGCATTCCGGTAAAGGCAGAAAGTGCGATCGGCGCTTTCATCCAGGCCTCGGCCGTGTCCAGAATCGCCTTCAACTCCAAAGGCGTAAGGTAACGCGTTCGGCCCTCCGGCACGCGTGGAAGCTTGGCACCCTGGGCTACGTTCTCGTGGAGCAACCCCCATTCGACCGCGAGCTTTAACGCGTGCTTGAGAACTGTCACCTCCTTTTGAATTGTCCCCGGTGCAACCGTCTCCGCGCGCGCCGAAACGAAATCGGCAACCACCTTTCGGGTAATGTCCCTGGCACGTGCTGGCAGGGCCCCCTTTAGGGTTTCGAGAATTCCGTCCAGCCTTTCAAAAGTGGTGGAACGCAGGCGCGTCTTCTGATAGCGTTTGTAACGGGCCAGCAGGTCCGCTGTGCTGATTTCGGAGACTTCCCTGACCCCTAGTATCTGCTCTCTCTGCTCGCGCGTCCTGATGCCGTTCAGCGCGTTTAGCGCCTGAGTCCGCGTATGTGCCACCACCTTCTCTTTGCGGCGCTTCCCAGAGGCGTCAATGTACGATACCCACCAACCGCTGCGGTCTGTCCGCTGAAATACTCCGTCTCTCTCTTTAGCTCTTGGCATTCTTCCTCCGCTCCAATTCGAGTTCAATATCCGTCTGGTTACGCGCGACCCACTTCCCGGTCTTGCGTTCCTGCAGATTCAGCTTTAGTTCTTTGTTTATCGCCCCGGCGACCCGTTCGTTATGGGCAACCGATTCGTTTTTTCCATTCCGACTGGTTGACGGCCACTGGTCCCAATAATTTGCGGCCACCTCGACAAGCTTCTTCGTCTTAACCTCACGGCTGATTTTCATCCGGTCCCTGGAACCAATACCAATGCACTTCCCGCAGAATGCGCCACGTAGAATCAAGCGCGTTCGCAAGCGACCGCGGACGTAGTAGAGGCGGCACTGGGTATTGGCACACCGGGCCACTTTCTGAGCATCTGGAAGTTCCAAGAGTTGCTTGAAGTAGAAAATTGCCCGATCCTGAGCGTACTCCTCGACCGGATAACGTGTCATGAGGTTGCCACTAACCCGGAGCGGGTGCGGGTCAGGCACCCGGACGTCATACTGACCGGCGGCATCGATACTGATGCTCCCCCCAACCCGGGCAATCCAATCTACCAAAACAGCATGGAGAGATTCTGGTTCGGGCTTGGGAATGCCATCGGTTAGGACTACGTCCGGTTTGCGTTTGGGAAGCTTGCGTCGCGGCAAGAACTTCAACAGGGGTCCGGTAATACTCCGATCCTTGGGCGACTCGCTACCGTCCGGGTACACGGCGGAATCGATCCACTCATCGACAAGTGAGCGGAGCTTTTTGACAAGCGCCGCTTTGATCCGGTCGCTGACAAGCACCGCTTTGCTCCAATTGGGGGGTTTCAGCTGCCCATCCGCTGTTCTGTCCCTTGCGGTCTGCTGTGTGGCAAGCGCCGCTTTGAGCCAATCGGGGTCGACCGGGGTGTACTGCAAAGCCGCATTGAGGGGAGCGGGGCCCAGGGCCCCCCCGTTGAGCCAAGCAACGATGTCCTGAAGCCTTAAGATTGGCGAACGATAGGGGGTGATTCTCATGCTTTCTTATATGATGCGCCTAATTTTTATTAACCGCCACTAAAATACACAGCAGCCTGCACAGACTAGGCCATACTCCTGCTTCAGGGCGAGCCTGAAATAAGGAGAATAAACCATGCAAAGGCAGAATGTGACGGCAGATCTTCTAGGAGTTAGCGAGGCAGAGGCGATCAGCGGAGTTAGCAAGTGGACATGGCGGCGGTGGGCCTACGACGGGAAGATTTCGAGCGTGAAACTAGGAAGTCGCTTATTGATTCCGGCTTCTGAGATTTCCCGACTGGTCGCAGAGAATACGCGGCCGCGTGTGGCCCACGAGGTAGCCAAGTGATTGCCGCCGATGTCCGAGAGCACCGCGTGGATTCGCTGCCAGTTTCCCCAACCGCCTCCCAAGAAGGCGGTAAAGGCCGTGAAGGCGGTGTTTTGCCGATAACGAATGCCGAATTTGTCGCTGCGGTTTTCCCACGCCTCCCCGAAGGTGCGTTCGCGGCGGTATGTTCGAAGATCGGCGACCCCGGTCTGGGTGGATGGCCAGCCAGTCGCGCCGATCAGGTGGCCGTCAATCTTTCTGCCGCGCATAACAACTACGTCGGCTGTGCGAGCTTCTATCCCGGCGATGACGGTTCATTCAAGGCTCGCAAGGCGCAATTTGCTTCCTGCCATTTCCTAATGCTCGATGATTTGGGTGCCAAGGTGACGCTGGATCGCCTGGCCGGTTTCGAGTTGTCCTGGTTGATCGAGACCAGCCCCGGTAACTATCAGGGGGGGATCATTCTCGCCGAACCACTTACTGACGACGCGGCGGCTGTGCGCTTGCTCGACGCGCTGATCGCTGCAGGACTGTGCGACGCGGGAGCGAGAGGGCCATTGACTCGCTGGGCGCGTCTGCCGGTGTCGATTAACGGCAAGCCAAAACATGCCGACGAGGCCGGTGCGCCATTTCGGTGTCGCCTGATTGAATGGCGGCCTGAAGCCCGCTACACGCCACAAGAGATTGTGGATCATCTACAGCTGGAACTCGCCCCAGCGGGGCGTCCGAAGAAAGCTGCCAAGCCCTCTACTCGGGCTGACCACGCAGACAATGACTCGCGCAACATCGGCAATGATACCGACGATGTTCTGACGCCCAAGGCGATGGAGAACCCGGTCGTTGCGGCGCTCAAAGCGCGGGGGCTATACAAGACCCCGCTGGGTTCTGGCAAGCATGACGTGACCTGTCCTTGGGTACAGGAGCATACATTCGCACTGGACACTGGCGCGGTCTATTTTGAGCCCGGCGAGTATTACCCTGTAGGTGGCTTTTGCTGCCTACACTCCCACCGTGATAAGTACCACATTCGGGCGTTGCTCGGATTTCTTGGTGTGCCCAACGCAGAGGCGCGACACAAGCCGGTGATCCGGGTGGTAGCTGGTGACTTGAACCTCGTGGTGGATGCGGCGGAAAAGGAACTGGCCGCCCGAAGGCGTCACTATCAATCAGGCGGTTTGATCGTTTCTGTCTCGACGGACCCCAGCAGCGGCGATCCGTCGATCGTTCCGGCCAGCGCCCCGGCGCTGACGCGAGAACTGGCGGTCGCGGCGACATGGGAGAAGTATGACAAGCGCGCGAAAGACTGGGCGCGGTGTGATCCTCCGGAGCGGCACGTGGCTATTCTTTACGGGGCGCAGAACTTTCGCTACTTGCCGCCATTGGCCGGGGTGGCGCGTCAACCATACTTTCGAGAGTCGGACGGGGAGCTAATTTTGCACCCCGGTTACGACAAGGAGTCCCGGCTTTTCGGTGTGTTCGACTCGAAGCAGTTTGTTCTCCCCGAACCGACGCCCGATACCGCACGGGCAGCACTAGCCTTGCTCGAAGAGTTGCTGCCCGAGTTTCGCTTCGTTGCCCCCACGGATAAGGCGGCTGCACTTTCGGCCATCTTCACCGCCGTTGTGCGCCCCACGTTACCCCATGCACCGGCGTTTCATGTTCGAGCGCCGGTGGCTGGCAGCGGCAAGACGTATCTTTGCGAGCTGATTGGTGCCTTCGCCGGGCCTGGCGGGGACGCTAAGGTGAGCTATCCGACGACCTCGGAAGAGGCGACCAAGGTGATCCTTTCCTTGCTGTTGAGGAACCCGGCAGTGATTGAATTTGATGACATGGATACCGACTGGATACCCCACAGTGTGATCAAGAGGATGTTGACGGCCGAGCAAATCACGGAACGGATTTTGGGTGTAAGTAAGACAGCGACGGTGGGGACGCGCACCCTGTTTTTGGGGTCGGGAAATAACGTCGGGCCGGTACGCGATCTGCTGCGCCGGGTTCTCACAATCCATATCGATCCCCGCTGTGCGGCCCCGGCAACGAAGAAGTACACCGGCGCTCCGGTAAAAAAGGTGCGCCGGCAGCGTGGCGATTATGTGGCGGCAGTGCTAACTATCATCCAAGCTTGGCGCAGGGCTGGTATGCCCCGCGCATCAGCGGTCAGCATTGTTACTTACGATGGTGAGTGGTCTGACTACTGCCGATATCCTCTGATGTGGCTTGGTCATCCAGATCCCACCACGGCGCTGCTAGACCAAGTCCGCCATGATCCTGACGGCGATGCACTCGGCGGGTTGATGATCGAGTGGCATGAGGTATTCGGTTCGACCCCGACAACCGTACGAAAGGCGGTTGACAGGGCTACCGACAACCAGCTCAATCTGCTCGATGCGATGCGCGAATTCCCAGTGGAAGAACGCGGCGTAATCAACCACTCGAAGCTGGGGTGGCTATTGAAGAAGAATGCCAACCGGATCGTCGGGGGCTTTGAGTTTCAGAAAGCTTCTGCTGATGGGCGGAGCGCCTGGCGCGTGGTGGCCATCAAAACACCGCCTTCGCCGCCTCCCCCCCCCTTTAACCCGGCGGTTGACAAAACTGTCACGCCCTCAGCGGGAGAAGAGGTCGAAATAGAAATATGAAGCCCTCCGGAATTATCGGTCAAGCCATTAAAGATGGCGTGGTGCTTGCGCTCTCGGCCTCCGGCAAGATCTCCGCAAAGGGCCAGCGGTCAGCCATTGACCGCTGGCTCCCTGCGATTCGGCAAAGCAAGGCCACGATCATTGCCGAGTTGATGGCTGAGCCACCCCT
>CANFEY010000077.1 GCA_947446025.1 Bryobacterales bacterium | reverse complement strand
GCCCCCCCCCCCCCCCGGGCATCTCCGTGGTGATCCCCTCGCGCAATGGACGCGAATTGCTGGCGGCGTGCCTGCCGGGGCTCACAAACGCGGACGAAATTGTTGTGGTCGACAACGGTTCGAGTGACGGAACTGTCGAGTGGCTCGCGGAGCATTACCCGGTCGTCCTCGTCGAACACAGCGCAGAGCCGCTGGCGTTTGCAGCCGCGATGAACCTCGGAATCCGGCGAACGCACTTCTCCCACGTCTGCGCGCTCAACAACGACATGGTCGTGGAACCAGGCTTTCTCGAAGCCCTGCGCAGCGCGTTCCATTCGGTGCCGGAGCTGTTCTGCTCCTCAGCCCAGATCTTCCTGCCGGAAGGTGCCCGCCGCGAAGAAACCGGCAAGACGGTCTTCGTCGAACATCCGGGTCCGACGGACCTGCCGTTGCGCTGCGACATTCCGTTGGCAGGCGAAGATCACAGCTACGTCCTCTATGGCAGCGGCGGCTGTTCGCTCTACGATGCCGCAAAACTCACGGCGCTAGGCGGCTTCGACGAAGGCTACACGCCCGCCTACGTGGAAGACCTCGATCTGGGCGTGCGCTCGTGGGCGTGCGGTTGGCCGTCGGTCTACTGCGCGGGTGCGCGCGTGCTGCATCAGCACCGCACGACTACCTCTCGCTACTACTCGCAGGCTGCATTGGATTTGGCGCTCGACGTCAACTACACGCGCTTCCTGGCACGCGCCGTTGCGGACCGTGAAGCCTTCTTGCGCCTCTGGGAGCACAACTCGCTGCGCCTGAAGGCCCTGGGCAGGCTCGAGGCGCTTCAAGCCGCCGCAGATCTGGGCCCGGCTCCCGTCATCGGAGGAAGCACCCCTTTCGATCTTTGCAATGGGCAGGTTTCCGTGTTTCCAGGCCGCGCGCGCCGCAACAAGCCCGTCATCCTGATTGCGAGTCCCTATCTTCCCTTCCCGCTCTCCCATGGCGCGGCGGTGCGGATCTTCAACCTGATGCGCGAAGCGGCTACGGACTTCGACACCGTACTGGTCGCCTTTTTAGAAGAAGCGCGCGCAGTGCCCGATGAGCTACTGGATCTTTGCGCGGAAGTGGTGACGGTATTGCGCCCAGGCTCGCATTCCTTGGCCTCTCGCGGGCGTCCCGACACAGTGGAGGAATTCGACACACCCGCCTTCCATGCGGCTCTGCGTCAGACCATGGCCAAGTGGAAACCGGCGGTGGCGCAACTGGAGTTCACGCAGATGGCCGTCTACGCGGACGACTGCAAGCCTGCCCGGACCATCCTGGTGGAACACGACATCACCTACGACCTCTTCGCGCAAATGCTGGCCCGCGGTGAGGACTGGGAAACCCGGCGGCAGCACGACTTGTGGGTGGCCTTCGAGCGCGACGCCTGGCTCCGCGTGGATGCCGTGGCTACGATGTCGGACAAAGACAAGGCAGTGGTGGGAAGCCGTGCCGTCACCATTGGGAACGGTGTGAACCTGGAACGCTTCCAGCCATCCAACCACGCGCCCGAGCCACGGCGGCTGCTCTTCATCGGTTCCTTTGCGCACAAACCCAACGTGCTAGCGCTGGAATTTTTCCTGCGCGACGTCTTCCCCCGGCTGAGCGGAGTCGTCCTGCACGTCATCGCAGGACAGAATCATGAGCGTTTCTGGGATTTACAACATGAAGGAGTCGAAGTGGACGGCTTCGTCTCCGACGTCCGCCCAGCCTACCGGCGCGCTACCGTAGTGATTGCGCCGCTGGTGGCCTCCGCGGGCACCAACGTAAAGATTGTCGAGGCGATGGCGATGGGCAAGGCGATTGTCTCGACCGAGGCTGGTATCCACGGGCTGGAACTCGCTCGCGGCACCGATGTAATCGTGACAGGTTCCGCGGAAGAGATGGCCGCCGCCATCACCCGCTTGCTCGATTCGCCGGAGGAGAGACGTGCGCTCGAACAAGACGCCCGTGCTACGGCGGAACGCAGCTACGGCTGGAGCGCGATGGCGCGCCCGCAGAAGTCGCTCTACAGCCTCTTGGCGAAAATCGAGTAGTCCAGGCCGCCAAAGAACTTTTCGCGCACGCCCTTGGGCAACTCGGCAAGTTCCGGCATTGAATCCACCGCAGGCTCTAGGTACTCAATTTCAATCGCGCCGAAGCCGGCTTCTTCCAGGTAGTAATGCAACAGCACGGACGGCACAGGCCGCGTGTGCGTGGGATCGATGTAGTAGTGCGTGGCGAAGATCGCGAGACACTCTGGATTGGGCGTCTCGATGGCCACCACCGCGCCGGTGCGGAGCTTGCGTCCCAACACGTCGACAAAACGGGCGACGGCGGCGGGAGTCAGGTGTTCCACTACTTGCGAGCAATACACGCCGGCAATGGAACGGTCCGCCTCGGCTTCCAGGTACGCGAACAAATCGGCACATTCGGCATCCAGACCCTTGGCGCGACAGACTTCGACGGACTCCGTGCCCAGATCAATACCGCGTGCCTGCAACCCGGCTTCACGCGCTGCTTCCAGAAACTCTCCACGCCCGCAGCCGATGTCCAGGATTTCGCCTTTGGTCCCCGCGAAGCGCTGCACGTAGCGCTGCTGTTGGCCCCGGATGCGTTCTTCCGAGCCACGGAAACGGTTCGCGAAGGCGAGCCAGTCGATGGGAAACGCTTCTGCAACCACCGGAGGGGCTACAGCAACCGGAGTCGCATAGCGCTGCCGCATCACGCGCAGTTCGTCGTGGATGACGCGCTCGAATTCCTCGCGATTCTTCTTCAGGTCTTCCCAGAGACGCATTTGCACGTCCACCGCGCCGCGGGCCAGCGCGGCCTCAAAGTCTCGATGCTGGGCACGCATCAATTCCCGGCTTGATTCCTCTTGCACAGTCAGGCGATGCGAGTAGGCGGCCTGCAACTCCGAGATGGTACGCAGCGTTCGGATCTCGCCGTTCAGGTGGCGCTGCTCAAACTCCGCGCGGGAATCGGCGGCTTCCTGCGATTGGTGCTTCACGAAGTCCAGTTCGCGGCGCATTTCTTCATGCCGTGCAGCCATGGCGGCAAGGCTGCGGTTCATCGCGTTCATCGTTTCGATGGACGCCTGCACACACTCCATCGCCGCGCGATTGAACTCCACCTGCTCGCGCACATGCCAGTCCAGGGCGCGGGATATCGCCCGCTTGCCCGCTTGCACCAGCGAATTGAGCAGCCCGCCGGAACGCGGATTCACCGTGCCGATCGCTGCTACCTTCGCATCCGCGGCATCGCGCGCATGCACCAGCGGCATCAGATCCGCGGCAACCACGCCCTCCGGTCCCAACGCGCCTTGCGGAGCATTGGCCCGCGCCCGGTCGCGCACCTCTTGAATCGCGGTTGTGAGTTCCTGATCCGTCACTTCTTGCGCGCCTCATGCTTCGCGGTAATGCGCGTGGAAACGCCCCCGCGCGGAGCGAAGTCCCCCACCAGCGTGGCGCGCACAGGTTTACACGCCTTCACGATGTCCCCCAACATCCGGTTCACAATGTTCTCCTGGAAAATCCCCAGGTTCCGGTACGCAATGGTGTACATCTTGAGAGACTTCAATTCCAGACACGTGCGGGCTGGCACATAGGTAAGCGTCAACGTTCCCGTATCCGGCAGCCCTGTCTTCGGACAGATAGAGGTAAACTCCGGCATCACGATTTCGATCTCATAGCCCGTCGAATACTGGTTCGGCCAGACTTCGATCTCCGGCAACGGCGCGCTCGTGCCTGCCTCGGCGTGTTCGTCCGTGTATTGGCGCTTCATTTTCCGTTCTCCACTTTTCCATTCTCCTCAAGCGCCGCCGATAGCGACCCCAAAAACTGTCCCACGTCAGTCACCACACCCACCGCCTGCCCGGTGCCGCGATCACTCACCTTGGTTGCGACGGCGGGGTTGATATCCACACAAACAATCTTCACCCAGCTGGGCAGCATGTTGCCGGTGGCGATGGAATGCAGCATGGACCCCAGGCACAGCACCACGCCAGCGCCCTTGAGCTGCTCGGCATACGCGTCCTGCGCCTGATTCATGTCGGTGATGGTGTCCGGCAACGGACCATCGTCACGCAGGCTCCCCGCCAGCACGAATGGCACTCCGGCCTTCACGCATTCATACATCACGCCCTTGGTCAACTTACCGGACGCGACCGCCTGCTGGATGCCGCCTGCGTGATAGATCGCATTGATAGCGCGCATGTGGTTGCGATGCCCATGCTCCTCCTGCCGCCCGTCTGTCAGGCGCACACCCAGCGACGTTCCCAGCAACGCGCCTTCAATGTCGTGGACCGCGACGGCGTTGCCCCCCAGCAGCGCCTGCACCCAGCCGCCTTGAATCAACTTCGCCAGCGCCGGAACTCCGCCGGTGTGGATGATCACCGGCCCGCCCACCACCACGATGCGTTTGCTCTCGGATCGCGCCTCACGCATCAGCGTCGCGATCTGGCGCACCGCGGTCTTGAGCTGCCGTTCCGATGAGATTTCGTTGCTCATGAACGCAAACGAATCCCGGTCCCGCTCCTTGGCCTCCGGCACCACGCGGATTCCGTGCATGCCCACCACCACCTGGTCCCCGGCACGCAGATCGCGCAACCGCCGGCATACGGCGTGCCCATCCCGGACCACCAGCATGCCGTCCATGCGTTGATTCTCCACCTCCACCCATTGGCCAGCGTGCCGCACCAGCGTTCGATGGTTGGTGGTGGAGTAGAACTCCTCCGGCGCACAGCGGTCCCGCTCCACGGTTTGTAGCGCCGCGTCTCCTGTATCCTCCGGCGTGCAGCCCAGGTCCAGCAGGTTGCTGAGGACGATTTCCATGTCCTGCTGCGTCGGTGTCTCCACCTTGAGACGCAGATAGGAAGGGTCCGCGTTGGTACGCCCAATGCGGAACTCCTCCACTTCAAATTTTCCGTTGTACTCGACAACCGTATCGAAGATCCGCTCCATCAAATGCGAATCGATAAGGTGCCCTTGGGTTTCGACGACTTCCTGGCGCATGACGTTCTACTAGGATAGCGTGCGGAGACTTGACAGCACCCCGAGAGCAGCGTCAGACTCGGAGTGTAGACGCCTGTCTATCAACTGTAGTCCGTTTTGACCAAATCCCCCTTCACGATCCTATGCCTGCTCTGTCCCCTGGCCTTGGCCCAGACCAGCCCCTTCGGCGGGCCGAATCTGTTGTCCCGAGGCACCGGGACCACCGGACAGCGTTCAGGCAAGGATGTCGATTTGAAGTACTTCGTCAACGCCTCCGGCATTCGTGATACGGGTCTGACTCCCTACTCAGTGGGAAGTGACGGACAATTGGTCCGTCTTGGAGCACTGACCGGTGTCGAAATGGGGGCCGGTGCGTACGGTCGGCACAACTTCCGCCGCAGCGCCCTGGGCCTGGACTACTACGGTAATTTCCGCCACTATCCTGGAGCCAGCAATTTCGATGGCACCAACCAGGGTCTCACGCTTGAGTACACCTATCAGAAATCCCGCCGCATGCTGTTCGATATGAGCCTCGGCGCGGGAACCCAGTCCTTCGGCACAACCATCGGCTTAATCGCCGGAGCCGATACGGTTCTTGATTCCAGCTCGTTGTTATTCGACAACCGCACCAGCTACCTACAGACA
Source organism: Bryobacterales bacterium (assembly GCA_947446025.1). Classification (GTDB taxonomy): domain Bacteria; phylum Acidobacteriota; class Terriglobia; order Bryobacterales; family Bryobacteraceae; genus Palsa-187. The sequence continues at coordinate 9,197 of CANFEY010000077.1, read as the reverse complement.
ACCATGACCATGCGCTACGCGCTCTCAAACCGGACCTCAATCAGTATGGGTGGAAACGAGTACTCGGTACACCGGCAGTCGAGCGCGCTTGTGGGTGTGCGGGGGTATGCCCTCCAGGGCAGTATCAGCCATGCGCTCTCCAGGACCACCGTGATCGGCGCGGCCTATCAGCATATGCACTACGATTTTCCCCGGGCCTTCGGAGAAACCGATATCAACGCCTACCAGGGATCCTTTTCCCAGGACTTTGGACGATGGTGGACCCTTGGCCTGTCCGCTGGAGTATTCGCGGCGCAAGTCCAGGGCGTCGAAAACACGGCGCTGGATCCCACCATTGCCCAGTTGCTGGGAATCAGCACCATCCGTACGATTTTCTACAAAGAGAACTTGATGCCCATCGGCAACGTCAGCCTGTCGCGACACTTCCGGCGCGCCGAGTTGAACGGTACCTATAACCGGGCCATTACTCCGGGCAACGGCGTCTACCTGACGTCGCGCCAGGAGAGCTACGGCGCCTCCTACTCCTACACTGGCATCCGGCGGCTCAGCTTGTCTGTAACGGCCGTAAACTCCAACCTGGAAAGCCTTGGGCAAACTTTGCAGACCTATAACCAGCGTTTCGGGTCCGTCAACTTCAACTACAACATCGGAGCAGGGTTCAACATAGCGGGTACCTATTCGCGCCGCTTCCAGGATTTTCAGACCAGCGCGTTTCCGCGTGACAGTTCCCGCACCAGCTTTAGCATTTACTTCAGCCCCGGCACGATTCCGGTTTCCTTGCACTAGCCTTATGCACCGGCTGTTAATCGTCGACGACGAACCTATGTTGCTACAGTTACTGCGCCGCTATCTGGAACGCCAGGGCTACGTGGTGGAAACCTGCCAGACCGCGGAACAGGCGATCCTGGTATTCGATGCCAACCCCGCCGACTATGCCATGGTGGTCACCGATCTGACCTTACCGGGTGCCAACGGCGCAGACCTCATCGCGCGCCTGCGCACCAAGAACCCGGCGCTCCCCGCACTCATCTCCAGCGGCTATCCCTACGAACCGCAACTCCCCGGCGTCGAGTTTCTACTGAAACCGTTCCTGCCGCAGATGTTGGCCGAGCACATCGCTCGCGTCCTGAAGTACTAGGGACCGCCGTCCGCAGGCGAAACCGCATGCGTTACCACGAAAGATCGGCTGTTTGCGATTGGGTAGGGCGGCGGTTTCGCCTGCCTAGTTATTGCGCCCGCACATGCCGGGAGTCTGGCACATGCCCGCCGGACAGCCGCCCATCTGGGGAGCCGAGGACGATTCGCCACCCGTGGCGCGCGCCGCGAACGTGGAGTATTCCTGCTTCAAGTGCTGCTGTCCGCAGGAAGGGCAAGCGACCCCATTCGGGTCCGACCGCCGCACCAACTTCTCAAACGCTGTCCCGCAGTCTTCGCACGTGTATTCAAGAATCGGCATGCTTCTACTCCACCAGTGCGGATGCCACGCTGTCAACCCAGGCCCGGACCTCAGCGGCGGGGGCGGAAAAATTGTTCACCAGAATCGAAAACGCCAGGTGGCCATTGGCCGGGCTATCGGCATAACCAGAAAGCGCGACGGCCCGAGTGAGCGTGCCGGTCTTCGCTCGAATCGATACAGACTCCACCGAGCAGCATAGGCGGTTGCTGAGCGTGCCGTCCTGTCCGCCCACGGGAAGCAGTCCGCGCCACAGATCGCGCAGCGGACCCGCGGCCATCGCCGCCAGCAATTGCGTGACGGCTCGGGGGGTGGCTTCGTTGTTGCGGGCCAAGCCCGACGCGTCTTCACTCACGACGGCCGCCTGAGAGATGCCCAACTCCGTGAGCATGGACTTCAACTCGCGCAGACCGTCGTCCACGGTTCCCTGCCCCTTCTTGACGTACGCAACTTCGCGCAGCAGCATTTCGGCATGGAGATTCTGGCTGACCTTGATGGTGGTGCGCAGCAGTTCGGCCAGCGGGGGTGACTTGCGCGATGCGAGCAAAGCTCCCTCTGCGGTGCTCGGAGTGCCGGACAGGTGGCGCGCGACAGGCCGTCCGCGGACCGTCACGCCGCGCCGCAGCAGCGCATCGTAGAGGGCGTGCGCGGTGAAGAGCGCGGGGTCGTCGACGGCGAGCGTTTCCAGTGCCGCCGGACCACGGGAATTGATCGTGCCTGTCAGGACCACTTGCCGCGTTCCAGGAATCCGCTGCGCCTGCACTGAGCTTGCGGTGCCGGTAACCACGCGGTTATCGATTTGGAAATATTCAAACAGCGGATCGAGTTCCACCCGCGCCAGCCCGCCCACACTTGTGCCCGGACGAACGGTGATGGTAACGGCGTTGTCGTTCAAAGCGAGCGCGCTGACGGGCGCTCCGAAGGCGTGCTGCGCATCATCGGCGGTCCAACTTTCCGGGTAAGGCGACCAGTGGTAGCGGCTATCATCGCCGACAATGTCGCCATCCACGCGGCGCAGACCCGCGGCGACGGCTTGATCGGCAAGTTCGTTGATGGTGTGCATCGTGGGAAGCATCTTCGCGCTGGCGTCGTAGGGATACGCGCGGCCGGACATGGATGGGTCGCCAGACCCGATCAGGGCGAGGGAACCGGAGGGCTCGCGCAGCAGCCGAGTTTCGGAGCGGTAGTCTGGCCCCAGGCGCGCGAGTGCGAGCGCCGCGGTGAACAGCTTCAAGTTGGACGAGGGCATCAACAGCTGATTTTCGTTGTAGGCGTAGACGGTCGCGCCGGTAGCGAGGTCGACCACGTGGACGCCCGCCACGCCGCGAACGGCAATGGGAGCGCTCTCCACTAACGTGGTGAGCTTAGGCGCCAAATCCGCAGCAGAACAGACACCACACAACACCAGCAGCAGCGCCGTCCGCACTACGATCGCTCCGGCCGCGCGTGGGCGCTAAGCCGGGCCTCCAGCCAGATCAACACGAGCAACAAGAACACGATGGCCGCTCCCGCCAGCGGCAGCGTCATCACCACGCCGATGCCCCACTTCGCCGCCACCAGACCCAGAATGCACGGCACCAACAGCCCGCCCGCCAGCGCGAAAGAGAACAACCCGTTGTAGAATCCCGGATGGTAGGCAGGGAACCGGTAGCCGATCTTTTCCACCACCAGGGGATAGATCGGCGCGAAGGAACAGCCTAGCATCAGCACCGCGGAGATCGCTCCGAACTGGTTGTTCGTGGCCGAGAGAACCACGCTGCCGAACATCGAAATCACCACGCAGCCCAGCAACAAACGGGAGTGGCGCACCCGCGGCAGGAACCACTGCGCCACAACACGCCCGATCAACAGCGCTGCCCAATAGAGAGCCAGCAGCGATAACGCCGTGCTCGGACTCACGCCCAGGCGTTGGCTAAGGAAGAGCGCCAGCCAGCCGGCCACAGCCCACTCATTGCCCAGTTGGAAGAACAGCAGCAGGCTGAGCAACACGGCCCCCGGGTTCTTCAACGTGACCAGGAACGCCGTGGCCGGCGGCTGGTGAGGCACCGGTTCCAGATTGAAGGTGCTTTTCCAATACATCCAGCCGAACCCGGCGGGAATCACCGCCATCCAGGCTTGTATGGCGGGTGCCGAATAGAGAAAGTACGCACCCGAAATCAACAGCGCGTCCATCAGGCAACCGAGCCCGAACAGCATCCCCGCGATGTTCACCGTGGCCGCGGGGTTGTGCCGGTACATCGGCGAGACAGCGTGGAAAATGGCCGTGTGTAGAATTCCGGCGGCAGCGCCCACCGGTGCCATGCCAACAACCCTCCACCAGGGCGAGAAGGGCGGCGAGACGAACGCCAGGTAAAGGAAAGCCGTGCCCGCAATGGCGCATGCGAAGGACAGCGTCCAGCCCACTCCTTTGGTTTCGAGCAGGCGCGGCGAGATCCACACGGACGCAATCAAGCCGCTGATCAGGCCCAGGAAATACAGCGCGATCACCCCGTAATCAGACGTGAGGTGATGTTCCCAGGGGAGCAGAATCGCGCCCAGAAATCCCATCAGGACGCCGGAGACGAGGAAACCCGAAAGCGCCCGGCGCGAACCGCATGAGCCCAGCAGGCCTTCGCCCGCCAGTGACGCAATCATGGGCTCAGGCGCTTGGACCATTGGCTCCTATACCGCGTCGTCCAGCGGCGCAAGCGTCACGCTCAGCTTCATGGTGCGGCCGCCGCGGATCACCGTCAGTTCCACCACATCGCCGGCGTGTTTGCTGGAGGCCGCGCGGGAAATGTCGTCTTCGCCTTTGACGGGCTTGCCGTCCACGTGAGTAATGAAGTCGCCGCCGTAAAGGATGGCGTAGTTTCCCACCCGCACCCGACGGTCGGCACCACGCACTCCGGCACGCGCGGCCGGGCTGCGCTGACCAACGTTCTGCACCAGCAGACCTCCCGTCTCGGGATAGTCCAGGGCTCGCGCCCAATCTCCGAACATCGGTTGCGTGGTCACGCCAATGGAAGGCTGCGCGGTCCGCAGGCCGGATTCCAAGTCCTCCAGCAGCCGCTTGGCGCGATTGATCGGCATCGCGAACCCGATGCCCACGCTGCCGCCACCGGGTCCGTAGATCGCGGTGTTGATGCCGATGACGTTGCCCTGCGAATCGAGCAGCGGCCCGCCGCTGTTGCCGGAGTTGATCGACGCATCGGTCTGGATCATACCCTCCAGCTCCCGCTCTTCGGTGCGGAACGTACGGCCCAGCGCACTCACCACACCCGTGGTCAACGTGCCCGAAAGCCCGAAGGGGTTGCCGATCGCCAGAACCTTCTGGCCCACCTTTAGCGCTTCGGAATCGCCCAGCTTCAGCACCGGGAGCTTTTTGTTCTTTGGGTCAATCTTGATCAGTGCCAGGTCGTCACTCGGATTGCGGGTGATGATCTGCGCCTTGTAGCGCGTCTTGTCCGGCATGGTGACTTCCAGTTCAGAGCTGCCGCTCACCACGTGATTATTGGTGAGGATCTGCCCATCCCCGCTGATGATGAAGCCCGAGCCGATGCCCTGGGATTTCTGCGGGCCAAAAAAGAAGTCTTCCTGATACACGGTGCTGGTGATGTACACAACACTGGCGTCGGCGGCCTTGTAGATATCGATGTTGTTCTGCTCATCCGCGCTCAAGCCGGCGGACAAGGCAACGGTGGGCGCGGTCCAGGAGACGTTGACGGGGGAATCCGGCGCGGCCACAAAGCCGGATTGATTTGAATACGCAACAAAGGCCCCAACCAGCAGGGCGGCGATGAAAAGAGTCCTCATTTTCATAGGCGGTCAGTGAGTTAGTTTTTGCAATACCTCGTACACAGCGCGCGTCTGTTCCAGAGTGCTCTCCCTGGTCCCGGACGTGTCGATCACGTAGTTGGCGAACTTCTTCTTGTCTTCAAGCGGCATTTGCCGGCTGATGCGATTCATCACTTCCTCGCTGGATAATCCATCGCGCTGCATGGCCCGCTCGATCTGTTGCTCTGAACGGCAGTGCGCCAGAACCAGGCGGTCGCAGTCCTTGTGACTGCCCGTTTCTATCAGTATCGCAGCTTCAGAGACCACGATCCCGCCCGGTTGCTCCGCCGCGTAGGCGTCGCGCAGAACCTTGGCGCGGGCCTTGATGGCCGGATGCGTGAGATCATTCAAGCGCTTCAAACGCGCCGGGTCGGCGAAGACCCGCTCCCCGAGTGTGCGCCGGTTGATGGTCAGGTCCGGATTCAAAATCTCCGGCCCAAACTCCGCCACCACTCCGGCGTAGGCTTCCCCTTCCGGCAGCAGGACTTCGTGTCCCAGGTCGTCCATGCGGATGACGTAGCAGCCTAGCGCTTCGAGCTCTTCGCCCACGACGCTTTTGCCCGTCGCCAGGCCGCCGGTCAATCCGATATTTAACATTTAGATCACGCCTTGTTTGGTCAAGCTTTGTCGCCGCTCCGAAAGTTCTACTGTATTCGCCATCAGCATCGCGATGGTCAATGGACCCACGCCGCCGGGGACGGGAGTATAAGCTCCTGCCACGCGGTCTGCGTCGAGGGGGTGGACGTCGCCCACCAGCACACTGCCAGCCTTGGCGAAGCCCGCCGCTTTACCGAAGCGCTCCGCCTCAGCCGCGTCCGTCACGCGGTTGATGCCGACGTCAATCACGGTGGCTCCCGGAGCGATAAACTCCGCAGTCACAAAGCCAGCCTTTCCGATGGCGGCCACCAGGATGTCCGCGCGGCGGCACTCTTCCGCCAAGTTCGCTGTGCGCGAGTGGCAGATGGTGACCGTGGCGCTCTCATGCAACAGCATCAGCGCCTGCGGCTTGCCGACAATGTCACTGCGTCCCAGGACAACGGCTCGCTTGCCGGAAACAGGGATCGAGTAATGCTTCAACAACTCCATCACGCCCGCCGGAGTGCAAGCCCGCGGACCCGGACGCCCTGCGACGAGATGCCCCACGTTCATGGGATGAAACCCGTCGGCGTCTTTCTCAGGAGCGATCGCTTCCAGCACCCGCCGCGCGTCGATCTGCTTCGGCAGCGGCATCTGGACCAGAATGCCGTCGATGTCATCACGCTTGTTCAGCGTGTCGATGATCGCCAGCAGTCCCTCGGTGGAGATGTCAGCCGGCGGCGTCAGCTTGTCGCTAAAGAAGTTGAGTTCCGCGCAGGCCTTGACCTTGTTGCGGACGTAGACTTCAGAGGCCGGATCGTGTCCCACCAAAACGACAGCGAGCCCCGGCGCCCGTCCCAATTTCGCAATGCGCGGCTGCAAGCGCGCAAGAATCCCGTTGCGGACGGCGACCCCGTCCAATATTTTAGCCATCTGCCCGAGTTTAGCAGACGGCGGGGGGCTCACTGAGCCAACCGGAGAATCTGCGAACTCAATTCCAGGAATTTCTGTTTCAGCACCGATGCGCTGCTCGAGTAAATGTAGGTGCCTGTTGCTTGGGTGTCATAGTGGACACAGGAAGGGTTGGCCGCGCATGCCGGGTACAGGCCTCCGATGTCTCCGCGGGTGTCGTTCGCTAAACGCTGCAACAGCGTGTGATCCGTCGGATCCGCGCCTTGCCCGCCGAGTCCGATGACGAACACCGTAGCCTGAATGTTGGCGTTGGTGCGCGCCCGGTAGGCGGCGTTGTCGGTGGCGTTGAGCGCGGCATCGTGGTAATTCAGCCACTTCTGATTGATGTTGTAGGTGGAATCGAATTTCAAATGAGTGCCGTTCATGACCACGCCGGGCTTGTAGGGGTTCAAAGCGGGCTTGACGGAATTTCCCATGACATCGGTACCCGGTAGCCAGGCGAAATCGTTCAACAAAGCATTGTTGGTAATTTGGCCAGTACCGGAGGGAGCAAAGAGGCAGTTGGTGGTGGTGGCCAACCCGTTCAGACCGGAATTGCCACTGGTGTCGATAGGATCCGCGAGCAGCGTAAAGAACTTGTTGGCCGTTGCCGGATCGGGGGTATAGATGCCTCCCCAAGTCCCCGTCGGAATGTCGGGCATGAAGCCTACATGAGGGGTGTTCGCCGTGATGGTGTTCAAAGAATAGCCGGTATTTTTCCACAAGCGGCGGTTGGCATAGGTGGTCCACCCTCCACCGGTCTTGGACAAGTTTGCATTGTCTCTACAACCATTGATGTTTGCGAACCCATAGGCGGCCCCATCCCACATGTTCATTGCCATGGTGTTGGGCAAACCGTCGGTTTCGATCACCAAGACATTGAAAGCACCCGGCAACCAGCGCTGATACAGTGCGTTGTAGCCGATGGAGATCGCCTCCGCGGTGCCGGTGCCGCCTTGGCACTGGATAGTGTCTATAGCCCCAGTCCCGCTGGTGGAACCGTCATTGTAGCCCAGCGTGGTCCGGAACGTTTGCACTGGCGGGGAATGCCGGAAGGTGCCGTCGCTGAAGGAAACCAACCCAATGTAATCGCGTCCGGCCGCGAATTGCCCGGTGAACAGTTTGGCCGCGTCTTTCATCGGACCGCAAGCACCGGCATTGTTGCAGGGAGGCGCGCCTGGAGCACACATGGACCCCGAACGGTCCAGCACCAGCGTGATCACAGCGTCCCGCCGGCTGGAGAAGCCGACGGCGTTGATGGTGGTGGAGTTCACGTGCAGCCACTTCATGAAAAACGTGGGGACGCGGGTGCTTGCGGTGACGTCCACGTGCCGCAGGTTGGGGTTCACCATGTCGTCGTAGACCTGCACCGTGGAGCTACTCATGTTGGTCGCGGTGGTGGACCAGTTGCCTGGCGGGAAATTCGAATAGAACCAATTCACCGCGTTTTGTTTGGCGGCGACCGCCTGCGCCGCGGTATTGGCCCCCAAATTAAGCGACCGGGCGGCGGCCAACGATGCTCCGTCCACCGCAGCCTGTAAGCGCGCCTTGGAGGCGTAGAGGTAGCCGACGTCCACCGAAAGGCCCACCATGGGAATGACCACGGCCAGGGAGAGCACCCCGAGTATCATCACGATCCCGCGTTCGCCGCGGCGCTGGACTACTTGTTTCATAACTTGCCTCTTAGAAGACCCACCCCGTTAGAAAAACCACCGCGCATAGACGCCGTTGCCCTGGAGCGCCCCCAGGCTTAGATCCGGCGATTTGAAGTAGCCTTCCACTACGTAGATAATTTGTCCGTCCGCTAGCGGGGTCCGGCTGGTGGCAGGGCTACTCACCTGCCACAAGTTGTAGAATTTCGTTTGGTACGGCTCAGGGACCGCCGCGTTCGCGGTTTTCACCACGTCCACGGTGATACGCCCAAACGTATCGCGGGCGGCGCCCGGATGCCCAGTGGAGGCGTCCCGGTCAGAGGTCTGGAGCACCCCGTTGCCGAAACGGACGTGTTCCAGGAAGACGAACTTGTTGGCATTCGTACACGCCGCTGGCAAGGCCGCCTGGCAACTGGGTTGCGCGGTGGTGCCCACCCACATCAGCTTGCTCACCCAAAAGATGCCCCGTCCGCTGTTGGCGAGGTTGTCAGCCACATTGCCGGTCCCGGTGCCGATTTGCAGGTCTAACCCGGTAGCCAGCTTCTTGGCCAACCCCTGCATCGCTTTATCACTAAAGTCCGCCCCATGTATGTACATATTGGCCATCAGTAGTGTCCGGCTATAAGTCGAACAGATTCAGCTGGTTGAAAAATGGGTCTGATTTTTCTCCGGTATGTTGTAGCTGAAGGGCCTGTAGAATGGGCGTCCGCTCGAAAATGGTGACGCTGACAACCTGTAGGATTTGGTAGAGG
>CANFEY010000076.1 GCA_947446025.1 Bryobacterales bacterium | reverse complement strand
CTTGGCTCGCCCGGACAGGTTCGTCCGCAGGCCCCCTACTCCGCTGCCCCTTCCAAAGGAGGTCTGGATCAACAAACCACAAAGCTCAGACGAAAATACTCTCTAAACTCCATCCCGGAGTGTCTCAAAGTCGTTGACACGCACCGCGGCACGGGTTTCGGGGATATAGAGTGAAGAGGTGGAGTTAGCGTAGCCGCCAGCGAGGAGCACACGACCATCCTGCAACAGAGTGGCCGTGTGATCCCATCTCCCTTCCAGCTCGAAGGCTCCCCGGACGAAGGTCTCGGTTGTGGGGTCGAAGAGCTCGGCCTCGCCCACGAGCCCGGAAGCTGACGTTTCCTCGACTACTCCGCCGCTGATGAAAACTCTTCCATCCGTGAGGAGCGTCGCGGAGTGGTTGCCACGCGAAATGAACATATTCTTGACCGATGGGCGGATGCCGGAGCGAGGATCATAGAGCAGGGCCTGCGTCTTTGTGAAGGCGAAATACCCCTGGTCCTCGTATCCGCCCGCAATGAAGACGCGCCCGGTGGCCAGCCTGGTGACCGTCGCAGCGTAGGCACCCAGATCGTGTTTCTCCACCAGCCGTACACTGCCCCCTCGCGGGTCGAAGAGCGAGACGCCGTCCAAAGCGCTGACGGCGAATTTGCCATCTGGCAGCACCGTGGCAGTGGACTCCCAAAAGAACCCCTTGCGGATACCCAGACTTCCCAACCAATCGGCGGTACCGGTCCGAGGGTCGTAGATGTCGGCGTTGTCGCCGAAGATCAATACCCTGCCATCAGGGAGCATAGCGGCGTTGCTGCCCCAAGGCTGGTAACTTCCGACGGGCGCGCGTGAGAAGGTGCCAGTGGCGGGATCGTAGACTTCAAAGCCCGGTCCGTCGTGTCCCACGATGAGGACTCGACCGTCAGGAAGAAGGACAGCGGAGTGCCGGCTCCGGGGCTTGCTCATGCTGCCTGTGGCCCGGAAACTTCCGGTGGCGGGGTCGTAGATCTCCGCGCTTGCCAGCGTTGTCCGTCCATTCGTTCCGCCGGTGAGCAGGACGCGGCCATCCGGAAGTAGGGTGGCAGTGTGCAAAGAGCGCTGCGCGATCATGTTCCCCGTGCGAAGGAAGGCCCCTGGCTGGGCGAACACCGGCACGGCAAACACCACGAGGAGGAGTAAGAGAGAAGAGAGATTTCGGAGCGGCACGCTCCCCAGCTTAGCCCATATCCGACGGACGCGCAAAGACTTACCCTGGAGGGGTACTCACCAGGGCCGCAGTTCTTCCAAATGTTCCCGCAGTCGCTGCAGCAGGATACGGCGGCGGTCCGCGCCGGATGTCGCCGGTGGCAAGAGCTTCGGCTCAACTCTGCCCACCTTTTCGTAAATTGCCCGCCAGCGCTTCTTTACTGCGTCCGGCGAGAGCCGCAGCTCGATCTCCACTTGGCGGTCAGAGTAGTCCAAAAGAGCCATCTCTAATAGCCGCTGTTGCGGGCGCGTAAACCCCAAGATGGGGCGTTTGGCAAGCATCACCGAGTTCGGCCACGGCGAAGGGTTCGTCAACGCGTCCTCCCGGCTGAAGAGGAACACCCAGTAGGGATCTCGGCTGGATAACGAGCCCTCCCGAAGCGGGGCTTTCAGGCCCGACATCATTCCCATGCGGCCGGGGTCGGCGACAATTGTCCAAATCTCTTTGAAGTGGAATCCTCTGTGAAAAAAGTTCCACGCGCTGAGGGTTATCCCGACGTCCACGCCCAGCTCGAGTTTGCTCGCGTCACCGAGGAAGTTCAACAGCCGTAGATCGGCAGCCCTGTTCGCAACGGCCACCTGCTTGGTATTGAGGAAGACGGTCTGCCCTCGGGATTCCGCCGCGAATGCGAGTCCAACCAGATTCTCGGGCTGGTCCACTGCCTTCTCAAGAAATACCGGGTCTAGAAATCCCGCCCCCCCAAGGAAACATAGTTCACCTGTGTCGACATCTTCGATCATGCCGAGACTGATCCGCTGCCGTTCCAGCAGGTCACCGAGTAGCTGGGGTAGGATACTCCACGTACTTTGAGAAAACAGACAACGGTCGTTCTGCAGTAAAAGCATTCCCCGTGGAATGTCATCGACGGTCGCGCGGCGGTATCGAAGAGGCACAGTTGATGTCTGGAAAGTGAAAGACTTCCCAGGGCGTTGAAACCCTGGGAAGTCCCTGGAAAAATAGCCGCCGGAGACTAGTTAGATCTCGCGACCGGATACTTGTAGTGCTTCTGCGCCCATTCCGTGGTCCACACGATCGGCTCGACGTAAGTGTTCTTGTCCACGCCGAGGATCATGCCTTCCTTAACCTGGGACATAGCGTTCAAGAAGATGCTGCGGTCGCCTTCCATCTGGGCCCGCATCTCTTTGGACGTCGGATAGAGTTCGCGAACGCGCTTCACCGTCGCGGGATCATTCACCCACTCGCCCGCGCCGTTCGCGCCTTTCGGGATTTTCTGCCCGCCTTCATCCAGCCAGTCCCGGATGTCGTTGTTGCTGCGGTTCATCCCATCGATGTGGCAGCCAGCGCAGCTGGCCACGCCCAAGCGCTGATCGGTGACGGCGCCGTTTCTGCCGGGACCGGTCAGGTTATCGTTTGTGCTGTCAGCCACGTAACGTTGGAGTCTCGGATCGCGGACGATCTGCGTGAACGCATCCACGCGGCGCTGAGCCCACGCACCGAAGATCGCATACGCCTGAAGCCCGTTGGGCAGACTCCAGATCACTTCCTCGGCGGACGCCTGACCGCCTGCGGCTCCGGTGTACTTGGCCTGCTGGTAGCTGCCGAGCGGCAACATGGCGACATACGTAAAGTCTCCGGGAGTAGTGCCGCCTTGTTCCTTAATAAAGCGCGGGATCGGCTGCTGGTACATCGGCTGAGAGACCTTGCCTTCGGCGTACTGCTTGTCGATATCGCCACCGCCCTCGGTGAAAATGTCGAACGTCTTCCAGTAGTAGCCATTCGGCGTGGAAGCGCGGTACATGAAGCGGGAATCAATGGTGATGGCTTCGTGCGTGACCATGTACTTATACGAGTCCATGCCCTTCGATTTATCCACGCCCAGTTCCTGCTCGAACATCCAGAAGTACCCGGGAACCGCCAGGATGGCGTTGTAGACATCCGGACGAGTGACGGTGTAGGTCAGCTGGGCCGCTTCCACGTATTTGAGGTCCGCAGGCTCGACGTACTCCTGTTTATTGCCAGCGATTTTCCTGGCGCCGACAAAGCCGTCGATATTTGGCAGGGGTGTCCCGTTACCCGCAGCTTCCACGTTCCCGCGGAGGATGCGCTCCCAAGCCAGACGGGCGAACTTTTCGTCCTTGGTGACTTCCGGTTTCAGCTTGTTCTGCTGCACCACGAAGTTTTCAAATACTCCGAGTGGTGCCTTGCCGTTCCGATCCACTTTCCCCGTGCTAAAGCCGATGTCATCGTCGGACAGGGTATTGAACAGCTCGAAGTCCGGGGCTGAGGTGTCGATGAGCGTGTAACCCCAGTAGTCGCGAATGTCCAAGCGATAGACGATGCCCTTGCCGTTGACATCCACCGGATTTACGATGCGCGGGGCCCACCGAGCCGCGCCATTCAGAGCCTTGGATAGACCCGCACGCGCGTAATTCAGTTGCTGAGCGCTCACGCCCGCATTGTGGAGTTCATGGAACGAGGTGTACTTAATGAACTCTTTCGCCGCCGCCGGGGTCTTGGCTTTGTCAGCCTCAATCCACGCCACAACCTGATCCTCAGTGACCTTCTCGGTAGCCGCGAGGCCTCGGGGAACGTCGGGAATCATATCGGCGACCTTGTCACGCCACGCGGTCACTGCCGCCAGCATCTTCTGGCCGGCAACGCCGCAGTTCTCAGCGAAGCAGTTGTGGCGGTCGATGACCATGCGAACAACGAACTTGGATTCCGCAGGCTCCCGGAAGTTAACGCGGGTGAGCGCGTATTCGTGAGCCAGGTTCACGTTGATGTCGGAGTGCACCGGTGCCTGCGCTCCGCTAGCATCCTTGTTTTCGGTGCTGTGGCAGCCAGAGCAGTTCGCCCGGAGCACCGGATAGAGCGTCTCTTGAAACGCCTTCAGCGACCGCGCTTTGTCAAAACCCATCTCCGAGGTCAAGAGCGTGGCTTCGACGTTGATTCCGCCGCGCCCGTCAGGAATCTCCGCGTATCCGGGCGACTTTGTCGCCGACCGTAGCCCGGCGGCAGCCAGCAGAACCAATCCACACGGGATTGCAACTTTTATGAGGTTTGTTCGTGTTGTCAAAATTTGCTCCTTCGAACTGACTGGGTCCCGGGGGATCCGACGCACCTTCACCAGCGGTCAGTATCATACTTCGCCGCTTTGCGGGTGTCAATCGGCCTTTTGGCATGCTGTCATTAGGCCCTCATCGGCCCAACCACGCGTGCCGTTCTAAATCGCACAGCCGCGTCCCATTAGCGGACACCTTTCCTCGCGCTATAATTAGGGCGGCTCCGTAACTAGCTGTTTCTAATACGAATTCGTCCCCTCCTGAAACGGCGGCAAACGTGCGATATAGGAAGTGAAGTCATGGAGTACTAGCGATGGACCTAAAACAAAGGATGTAAAACGAGAGGGCGTGGCCAAACGGAAGCGCATCCGCTTCGCGATCATCTTTCTGATGGTGGCGGCGGGGGTGACGTTTGCGGGCTACCGTATCTCGAAACTGGAACCCGCGTCGCCGTCGGTGGAGTTCGCCACGCTGTGGCCCGACACGGTGAAGCGCGGGCCGATGGTGCGCGACGTCAAGGGCATCGGCACGCTGGTGCCGGAGGAGATCGTCTGGATTCCGGCGAAATCCGAAGGCCAGGTGGAGAAGGTCCTGCACAAATCCGGTGAGCAGGTGTACGCCAACACCGTTCTGGTGGTCTTGAGCAATCCGGACATGGAATTACAGGCCAGCGACCTGGGGTGGCAGATTAAGCAGGCCGAAGCGGGCCTTTCCGATTTGCGCGTGAGGCTCAAGAGCCAGCGCTATGACGCTGAGGCCGCCGTGCGGCGCACCGAAACGTCCATGGAACAGGCCGCACTCAACATGGATAAGAAGCAGCAGCTCTTCAACCTGCAGCTGGAACCGGAAATCAACGTGAAGGACGCCGTTTCCAACTGGAAGCAGACGCGCAATACCTTCGACGCCGAACGCCAGAAGCTGGACATTCTGGAAGACTCGCAGCAGGCGCAGATTGAGTCGGCAAAGGTCCAAGTGGATAAACTCAAAGACACCTGGGAACGCAAGAAGCAGCAGGTCCGCGAACTGGTGATCAAAGCCGGGACAGACGGCGTACTGCAGGAGATCAATCTGCAAGTGGGCCAGCGTATCCAGCCGGGTGCGGTGCTGGCGAAGGTCGCCAAGCCGGAGAACCTGAAGGCCGAGCTGAAAATTTCCGAAACGCAGGCCAAGGACATCCTATTGGGCCAGCGCGCGTCGATCGACACTCGCAACGGCATCATCCAGGCGCACGTGGTCCGCATCGATCCGAACGTGGTGAATGGGACTCGCACCGTGGACTGCAAGCTGGATGGTCCGCTGCCCAACGGCGCGGTACCGGACCTGAGCGTCGACGGCACCGTGGAGTTTGAACGCTTGGACGACGTAATGTTCATCGGCCGGCCGGTGTTCGGACAACCGAATTCCCAGGTCAGCCTATTCAAGGTGAGCCCGGATGGAAAGACCGCCAACCGCGTCACGGTAAAGTTGGGGCGTGGTTCGGTAACATCTATAGAAGTGCTGGAGGGTCTGAACGTGGGCGACCGCGTGATTCTCTCCGACATGTCCGCGCAAGACCAGTACAAAAAAATCCAACTCAACTAGCCCCGCCCGTCAGGCCGGGGCCTAAATTCTGGAGCAGCCATGGAAACGTTGATCCGTCTAGAAGGTGTTACAAAGGTGTTCACCACGGACGAAGTCGAAACCCACGCCCTAGCCGGCATCCACCTAGACGTGAAAAAGGGAGAGTATCTGGCCATCGCCGGCCCCTCCGGCTGCGGCAAGTCGACGCTGCTAGCCATCCTGGGCCTGCTCGACTCCAGCTCCGGCGGCGAGTACGTGCTCAACGGCCGCCCGGTGCAGGGCTTGAAGCTGAGTGAACGCGCCCGCATCCGCAACCGGGAAATCGGATTCATCTTCCAGGCGTTCAACCTGATCGGCGATCTAACGGTCTACGAAAACATCGAGCTGCCGCTCACCTACCGCGGCATGCCCGGCCCGGAGCGCAAGAAGCGCGTCCACGAATCGCTGGAGCGCGTCGGCATGGGCCACCGTGTCAAGCATTACCCTTCGCAACTCTCCGGCGGCCAACAGCAGCGCGTTGCCGTGGCCCGGGCGCTGGCTGGCGACCCCGCGATCCTGCTGGCCGACGAACCGACCGGAAACCTCGATTCCACCAATGGCGAGGCCGTCATGGACCTACTCCGCGAACTCCACCGCGGCGGCGCGACCATCTGCATGGTGACGCATGACCCGCGTTACGCCAAGTACGCGGATCGCTCCATTCATCTGTTCGATGGGCGGATTGTCGAAGAGAAGGCCGAAGCCGAGATCAACTAGGTCGCTGCTCACTTAAGTGTTGGCTGATTGCTCTTTTGCTGCTCTCTCCTGTGCCTCTTTTTTCGTTTGTTCTTCCGTGTAGATCAACAGAATTCCTACTGCGAAGGGAATTAGCGAGAGGATCGACCACGTCTGTCTGCGATCAGCGTCGTAGAATTCCTGTGCCTTTACGTAGACTGTCCGCCTTGAACTGCGCCTGCCTGCCCTGACAGGATAGGTCTGTCCCGTCGAGGCGACGGGATTCAGTGTGCCCATGGCTTTCGAACGCCATCCAATCATCGCAAAAGTCGAAAGGATCACAACTTGCTGCGCCGCGTGGCGGTCCGGTTGTGAAGGTTCCGTATTAAACTGGAGACATGGCCACCCAGCCCATCCAGCCGCTCACCGAGGAGGAATACCTGCGCATCGAACGCGCAGCCTTCGAGAAGAGTGAGTTTCACGGTGGGGAGATGTTCGCGATGGCGGGTGGAACGCCGAATCACTCACTCATCGGGAACCGAACGACTTCGCTCTTGGACAGACTTGTGCCGTCTAGTTGCCGAGTCTTCAACTCTGATCAGCGCATTCATATGGCGGCGCCTGGTACGTTCACTTACGCTGACGGATTGGGGGTTTGCGGCAAACCCGAGTTCGACAGCGACCAGAAAGACAACCTCCTCAACCCGCTGCTCATCGTCGAGGTGCTGACGCCCTCCACGCAGGACTACGACCGGGGCAAGAAGTTCGAACTCTACCGGACCATCGAGAGCTTCCGCGAGTATCTGATCGTCCACCAGGACCGGCGCTTCGTGGAGCACCATTCCAAGCAAGAGGACGGCAGCTGGGTGCTGCGAGAGTACACGGGCACCAGCGCGACGGTGGCGATCCCTCGCCTAGACCTGCAAATTCCACTGCTCGACCTCTACGGCACCGCTCTCGATCTCGACTGACGGTCGGACTTGTATAATGGGAGATCGTCTCCAAAAATATCCCCATGTCCAAAAAGCTTACGAACCTTCTAAACCCCGTCCCTAGTGACATTGCCATTGCGCAGGCAGCCGTGCCGATTCCGATCTCGCAGATCGCGGCCGAGGCTGGCATTCTGGACGCCGAGTGCGATGCCTACGGCAAGACTAAAGCGAAGATCCACCTCTCCATCCGCGACCGCTTAAAGGACGCGCCGAACGGCAAGTATGTCGTGGTCACCGCGATCACGCCTACGCCGCTCGGCGAGGGCAAAACGACCACCACCGTGGGGCTGAGCCAGGCTCTGGGCGCGCACCTGGGCAAGAAAGTTTTTACCAACATCCGGCAGCCTAGCCAAGGGCCGACTTTCGGCATCAAGGGCGGCGCGGCGGGCGGCGGCTATAGCCAGATCATCCCGATGGAGGAGTTCAATCTCCACCTCACCGGCGACATCCATGCCATCATCGCCGCGAACAACCTGTTGGCCGCGGCGCTCGATTCGCGCGTGTTTCAGGAATCGCAGGCCACGCCCGAGCAGATGTGGGAACGCCTGGTGCCGCCCGCGAAGGACGGCAGCCGCAAGTTTTCCACCATCATGCTGCGGCGCGTGAAAAAGCTCGGGATCGCGAAGACCGATCCGAACACCTTCACGCCCGAAGAGAAGGCCGCCTTCGCGTATCTGGACATTGACGCGGAAACCATCACCTGGAATCGCGTGGTGGATACCAATGACCGCATGCTGCGGCAGGTGACCGTCGGGCAGGGGCCGGATGAGAAGGGCTTCAACCGCAAGACCAGCTTTGACATGGCCGTCGCCAGCGAAATCATGGCGATCCTCGCTTTGGCCACCGGCCTGGGCGACATGAAGGACCGCTTCGGCCGCATGGTAGTCGCGTCGTCGCGCAAGGGCGATGCCATCACTGCAGACGACATCGGCGTCACCGGTGCGCTCACCGTCCTGATGAAGGACGCGATCATGCCGAACCTCATGCAGACCATTGAGGGCACGCCGGCGTTTGTCCACGCGGGCCCGTTCGCGAACATCGCGCACGGCAACAGCTCCATCGTGGCGGACCAGATTGCGTTGAAGCTCGCAGGCAAGGACGGATTCGTGCTGACCGAGGCCGGCTTCGGCGCGGATATGGGCATGGAGAAGTTCTTCAACATCAAGTGCCGCTACAGCGGCCTGGTGCCGAGCTGCGTAGTGCTGGTGGCCACGGTGCGCGCGCTCAAGATGCATGGCGGCGGTCCGAAAGTGGTGGCCGGCAAACCCTTGGCGCACGAGTACACAAACGAAAATCTGGAATTGTTGGACAAGGGCTGCTCGAATCTCACGCGCCACATTGAGAACGCCAAGCAGTTCGGGATTCCCGTGGTGGTGGCCGTGAATCGCTTCAAGGATGACACTCCGGCGGAGCTGGAACTGATCCGCCGGAAGGCCAAGGAAGCGGGCGCGGAAGATGCGCTCACGACGAATCACTGGGCGGAAGGCGGCCTGGGCGCTGTCGACCTGGCGAAGGCCGTGGTGGCTGCGTGCGAGCAACCGAGCAACTTTGAATTCCTCTATCCGCTGAACGCGACGATCAAGGAGAAGATCGAAGCCATCGTCAAGAAGGTGTACCGCGGGGCGGGAGTCGAATATTCGCCCGAAGCCGAGAAGCAGATCGAACGCCACACCAAGCAAGGCTTCGCCGGGCTGCCGATTTGTATCGCCAAGACGCAATACTCCTTCAGCCACGACGCGAACCTGAAGGGCGCGCCGGAGGGCTTCATCATGCCAGTGCGCGAGATCCGCGCCAGCGTCGGCGCAGGCTTCCTGTTCCCGCTGATGGGTACGATGACCACCATGCCGGGCCTCTCGACGCGGCCAGGGTATTTCGATATCGATATCGATGTGGAGACGGGTCGGATTATCGGCTTGTCGTAACGGTCGGGATAGAACACCGGCAGGCGAAACCGCCTGCCCTACCTGCCTCGCGAGTAATCATGAGGTAGCGCAGGCGGTTTCGGCTGCGTGTTTTTGTTCCTTAGAGATCTACCACGGGCTGCCAATCTAACCCGCTCGTAACGCAGTTCAATCGAACCGTTCGCATAGGACTTGCTCCCCATGACCGTCACATCGATCTTGGAGAAGAGCTCAATCATGATGGCCTCGCCCTCTTTGTCGATGGTTAGGAAATCCATGCTTCCATCCCGGCGGGCGATGTAGCCGTCGATGGTCATTCCGAAGCCAAGGATGACGTGCCGTGATTTGGGCATGAGGAATCGTATGTTTCCGTTCACCCTCTGTCGAGTTGGAGTTACTATTGGGAGATGAAAGTCAACTTGGTATCCGACGGTGACGCGTGCATCCTGCCGCTTCCTAGTGCTCTGCTTAAGACAGATGGGCATTAAGAACTCCGTGGAAATGGAAGTCCACGGTTCCGAATTGATTCTTCGTGCTGCGCGCAAGCCCCACAAACCCCCACCGAGTTCGACAGAAAGCTAGCCGCCCCGCCTAGTCCCTGCCGTCCGGCGGACTGCGCACCAAACGCGCTATCCTAAGCGATTCGCCGCCCGCCCCATCCATGATCCTGAAGCTGAATCACTTGAACGCGAAGGCCACTGCCGCGACGCAGGCCGTGATTGAAGCGGTGTATTCGATGGTGGCCAACGGGCACCTCGACAAAGGCCAATTCGCGCGCCTGCAGTTTGAGCTGGATTGGATTCAGTACAAGCAAAACTTCCGTGAAGTTGTCACCGCGACGCGAGGGTTTAGCGCTTACGGGGCTGAGGCTCCGTTGATGGACATCCATGTGGACACGCGGCAAGTGGACCCCGCGAATTTGCAGGTGGAGCTTGCGCGCGCGCTGGCTACCAGCGACCGCGTCTTCATCGAAGACTTCAAATCGCTGCGCCAGAGCGTGGTGTGGGAGTTCAATAAGTTCTACTGGGGGCACCTGCTCGCCTGGGAACATGCCACCGGCAAGGGCTACGATCAGGCGCTGCCGGGCGGATCATCCGATGGGCACAATCCGCAGGCCATTGCCGATGACGTGGAAGAATTTCTCGACCTGCTCATGGATCTGCGCGACAAGAACCAGCTGCCGCCGGAAGTGAACTTGCTCGAAATCGGCGTCGGCTCGGGGTCGCGTTGCGCGCAATGGCTCGACCAGTTCCACGCCGCCGACGCGAAACGTGGCACTGGGTTCTATCCGCTGATCCGTTTCTACATGGGCGATTACTCGAACGACACCCTCGATAAGGCGCGCCCCGCGGTGGCCAAGCACATCGACCAGTGCCGCTTCATCGCCATGGACGCGATGAATCCCATCAAGGCGCTGCCGCAGTTGCGGCACAAAATCCTGCAAGTCCACTTGACCAACGTTTACGATAATCTGCCCGACGAAGAAGTGGTCCGGCGCGACGGCAAGTTGTACTTCGTGCAGGTGCGCGCGTATGTTCCGCAGGCCGAAGCGCAGCGCCTCAGCCACAAGTACGGCATCGCGCTGCCCGAGTTCAAGGGCCGCGTGCTGCGTATGATCGCGGAAGGCTTTGACAGCTTCGGCGGCACCGATCAGGGCGTTCCGTTCTGGCAGGAGTTATGGGCCGCGATCCGCCTGGAAGAACGCCTGGTGCGCCTGGAAGACCTGACCGAGTATCCGTTCCCCGAAGGCCTGGACGCCGGCAAGCTGGAAGACATCCTGAGCGGCGCGCCTGCGGATTTCCGCTTTCACCTCAGCTCCGGCGCGCTCGAAAGTTTCATCCGCACGCTGCCGCTGCTGCACCCCCGCGGCTACCTGCAGATCTTCGACATCTTCGTTACCGACCTTGCGCAATACCGCACCGGCTTCTTCGGACCCGGCAAGCTCGACGGCTCGCTGCTCAACTGGGTCAATGGTGCTCTACTGAAAGAAGTAGCGCAGCGCGAAGGTTACGATGTGCATTTCCGGCCCTTCCAATACCGCAAAGATACCAAGACTTCGATTTTGTACACCACGCGCCGAGAGTAACTTATGAATCTGCCTATACTACCCACCGCAATCGTCGGCAGCTACGCGATGCCCCCTTGGCTGGAGCGCCTGAAGGGCGAATATTTCGCCCGCCGCATCAGCGGCCGCGACCTGGACGAAATCTACGACACAGCCGTCAAGGCCGCGATCAAGGATCAGGAGATCGCCGGCATCGACATCATTACCGACGGCGAAGTGCGCCGCGATAACATGGTGGATTACTTCGTCGAGCGCTTCCCCGGCGTGCAGATCGACCGGTCGTCGAAGAAGTTCTACTACGACTTCTACGACACCTCCATCCGCAACAAACTACCAATGGCGTCGCTGGGCTTGGTGCAGGATTTCACGTTCCTGCGCAACTTCACCGAGCGTGCCGTGAAATATTGCGTCACCGGCCCTCACTGCCTCACCAAGCGCATCAACAACCAGTTCTATCCGAACGATGAAGCGCTCGCTATGGACATCGCCCGCCTGATGAATCTGGAGCTGAAGGCGCTGGCGAAGGCCGGGGCGCAGTTCATCCAGATTGACGAGCCGTATTATTCCGGCTTCCCGGAAGACCTCGCCTGGGGCGTCAACGTCATCAACACGCTGGTCGAAGGCGTGGACGCGAAGATCGCCGTGCATATTTGCTACGGCAACCGCTACGGCAAGCCATCGTGGGAAGGCAGCTATCGCTACCTGTTCCCGGCGATCTTGAAAGCCAACGTCCACCAGCTCACACTGGAGTTCGCGCGCCGAGGCGGCGAAGATCTGGACCTGTTCAAGGAATTCGACGCACCTTTCGACCTGGGTCTTGGCGTCATCGACGTGAAGAACGAAGAAATCGAATCGCCCGAGCTGGTCGCCACGCACATTCGCAAGGCGCTCGAAGTCACGCCCGCCGAACGCATCAGCATCCTCACGGACTGTGGCTGCTTCCACCTCCCCCGCGACATCGCGTTCGCCAAGATGAAGGCGATGGTGGAGGGCACCAAGATTGTGCGCAAGGAATTAGGAAAGGGCTAGCCTTCGACCGGCAGGCCGTTGGCGAACTTGTGGTTCACCTCCAGCGCCTGCTTCACCGCCGCCGCGCCGAAGCCGGAGTAGTAGTGCATCACGGAGATGCGCTTGTCGCCCGCCGCGCGCTCCGCCATCTTTGCCACGAAGCCCGAGGGGACCGTCGCCATCAGGCTGCCGATCCCGTCCAGCCCCTGCGCCGCGCCGATCCCGACCATCTTCATATAGCCGCGAATCTGCTGCCCAAAGGGCCGGTCTGCCACGAAGTTGCCATGCGCGAATGCGAACTTCGCCTTCACGTCGCCCAGCATCACGCCGGGATGCACCGCGAGCTTGTTGCCTTCGCGCTCCATCGCGTCCAGCCAGCGCAGAAACTTTGAAGGACTGTAGCAGACCTGTGACCACAAGAACACGTCCTTATCCTTGTGAGCCGCCGCCCAGGCGTTCTTGCGCTTCAACTCGCGCGCGGTGTTCTCGGGCACGGTGTTCGGATTCCCATAGGGATGCCCGGCGAACGCGACCGTCTTGATCCGAGCATCGTCAAACAGCCCAGTGTCCGCCATGTCCATAGCCGCCTGGAATTGTCCCTTCGGCTCCTTGGGATCGCCCGCCAGCAGCAGGAAGCTATCTACACCCACATCGAGCAGCGCTTGCACTATGCCGCGCAGGTATTCTGTGTCCTTGTAACGGCGCGCCGCCATGTGCGGAACGGGCCGGAAGCCCAGCTTCACCAACTGCGCGGAGCGTTCGATGGTCTTGACGCGGTCGATATCCTTCGTGCCTGGGTCAGTGGACTTGTCCACGATGGAGAACATGGTCCCCGGCGGAATGGTCACGCCCTTCGCCCCCACCTCTTCGGCCACCTTGGCCATGTTCGTAAGGCAACTGATTTCATAGGTGCTATTGAGGGCGTACTGCTTCACGTGCTGGTTGTTCATGAATTTCTTTCCGGGGAATCTTCTAGTTTACCCGCTTACGAGACCGGAGCGCCGGACTATAGCGCCAGAGCGAGCCTAAGCCCATCGTCCAACGCCGCCAGCACTTCTGCGGGCAGCATACCTAGGCACTCTGTGAGCCGCGTCTTGTCAATACTGGATAGCTGCAAAACCATGATCACCGAAGGGTTCGGTTACGCGTGACGGACGCGACGACGATGGTGCGGACCAGGCTGCGGTTGAATTCCTCGGCCTGAACCACCACCACCGGCCTGCGAAATCCCGGCTCAGGGCCGAATGGGTCCGGAAGATTTGCCCACCACAATTCTCCCCGGAGAACTTGGGCCATCGGGCGCTACCACGCTCCCGTGCAAGGACTTCCAAGTGCGCCTGCTCCATGCCAGGATCGAGGGACGAGTCCAGTTGCGCGCACACGGCGTTCATCTGCCGTGTGATGGCGTCAGCGTTGCGCCGGCGCAAATACTCGGCAAGCGCGCTGGCGGAAAGCTGACTGCGCGAGACCTTCATTTTGCGGGCCGCAGCCTCGGCTTGACGAAAAAGCGGGTCGGGTAAGGAGACAGCGGTCTTCACGCATCCAGCATAACTCCGGTTATACTCACGGGCGGCCGGACGCAGTCCTTAGGAGCTCCGCCACCTCGGCGTGGCCGTTCTCCACTGCCAGCATCAACGCCGTTTTCCCGCTGGCGTCGTTAATGTTTACGTCGGCCTTCGCGGCAAGCAGCGGGCGCACCACATCCGCCCGGCCGCCAGCCGCCGCGATGGTCAGCGGCGTCTTGCCGTCGCACTGCTTCAGGTCTACATTGGCCCCGGCGGCGATTAGCGTCTCTACGATCTCGGTGCTGCCTCCTGCGGATGCGAGCGCCAATGCGGTGCCGCCAGCCGCGGCGGCATAGGGTCCCAACAAACGTGCCGCGCCTGGACCGGATCCGCGGCAGACCCGCAGGCCCTCGTACAGACGTGCTCTGGCCGCCAGCAGGGCATGAACCATGGCCAAGCTGGTGGGACCGTCTCCGCTGGCAGCCAACATCAACGGCGTTGCGCCGTTCTTTCCCATCGCGTTTGGGCTCGCCCCCGCTTCGAGCAGCAGCCGCAACGCGTCGAGGTTCTGCCGCAAGTTCACCACGGCGAACAGTGGAGTTCGTCCCAGGCCGTCAGGGATCTCCAGGTCCGGCCTCGCTGCCAACAAGACCTTGACCAACTCGGCGTGAGGCGATGCCGCTGCAATCCACAGCGCCGTCCTTCCGCCGGCGTCTTGCGCGTTCACGTCCGCCCTTGCGGCCAGCAGGGCTTGCGCCACTTCGACATGGCCGTTTTCCGCCGCGAAAACGAGTGCTGTCCGCGTATCTACGCTAGAGCGTTTGGCATTGACGTCCGCGCCCGATGCCAGCAGCGTCCGGACCGCCGGAAGGTCGCCGCGCGCCGCGGCGCTCACCAAATCGTTGCTTTGGGCGTCCGCCAGCGTGGCGAAAACTGCCGCCAACGCTAGGGCATGCAAAATCATGTCCGTACGATATCACACTGGAAAGCGGCGGTCAGTAGTGTCCGGCTAACGCGCGACACGCCGACGGCAACTAACTGAAGAGTAGGCGGTTGAGGCCTCTTTTGAGTTGCCGCGATTTGAAATACCAGAAGACGAAACACGAGGCTGACACCATGAGGGATGAACCTTGGCCGCACCGT
>CANFEY010000075.1 GCA_947446025.1 Bryobacterales bacterium | reverse complement strand
CTGCGCCCTAAACGCTCGGCCTAACGGCCTCGCAGGGCTCCGCTCCGGCAGCGGTCCGCAGGGGGGAAGGAACTGGTTCAAGGAAGAAAAGAAAAGGGACACTTCTATCGAGGGAATTTGGGGGACATTTCTAAAGTGGGTTGACACCCGACCTCTTCCGCAGTTGCCGAGCATCCCATGAAAAAGTTACCTTGGAAGGGGTAACCCACCTGATGCTTAAGACCAAGATTGAATCCCCTGACGACCTTAACCCACTGGAAACCTCCGAATGGGTGGAGGCTCTGGACGAGATTATTGACGGCGTAGGACCCGACCGGGCGGCCTTCCTTATTGAACGGCTGATGGAACGCGCCGTGACGCTCGGCGTGCAAGTCCCGTTGCGCTTCAACTCCGCGTACGTCAACACGATTCCGCCGGAAGAAGAACTCGCCTACCCTGGCGACCGCGCGATGGAGCGCAAGATCAAGAGCTATGTGCGCTGGAACGCGATGGCGATGGTCGTCAAGATGTATAAGCAGGATTCGAGCGTCGGCGGCCACTTGGCCACCTATGCGTCACTCGCGACGCTGCTCGAAGTCGGCTTCAATCACTTCTTCCGCGCCTCCTACCCGGGTGCCGATGGCAGCAAACAGGCTGGCGACTTTGTGTACTTCCAGGGGCACGCCTCGCCGGGTGTCTATGGCCGAGCCTTTCTCGAAGGACGCTTGAGCGAAGAGCACCTGAACAATTTCCGCCACGAACTGCGCGATCACCCTGGGCTGTCCAGCTATCCGCACCCCTGGCTGATGCCCGATTTCTGGCAATTCCCGACCGTTTCCATGGGCCTCGGCCCTATCAGCGCGATCTATCAAGCCCGCTTTCAGCGCTACCTCGAAAATCGCGGCCTCATCGAAAAGACGGGCCGCAAGATCTGGGCCTTCCTCGGCGACGGCGAATGCGACGAGCCCGAATCGTTGGGTGCGCTGACGCTAGGCTCACGTGAGAAGCTCGACAACCTCGTCTTCGTCGTGAATTGCAACCTGCAGCGCCTCGACGGACCGGTGCGCGGCAACGGCAGCATCATTCAGGAACTCGAAGCCGCATTCCGCGGAGCCGGCTGGAACGTGGTCAAGTGCATCTGGGGTGAAGGCTGGGACGACCTGCTCGCCCGCGACGCCAGCGGATTGCTCATCAAGCGTATGCACGAGGTGGTGGACGGCGAGTATCAAACCTACCGCGCCCACGACGGAGCTTACCTGCGTAAGGAATTCTTCGGCAAGTATCCGGAACTGCTCAAGCTGGTCGAGCACATGACGGACGACCAGATCTGGGGTCTGCGCCGCGGCGGTTTGGATGCGCAAAAGGTGTTCAACGCGTATCGTCAGGCGATGATTACTACTGGCCGTCCTACGGTCATTCTGGCGAAGACGGTGAAGGGCTACGGTCTTGGCGAAGTGCTGGAAGGCAAGAACACTGCGCACCAGACCAAGAAGCTGCCGGATTCGGACCTGCTCAAGATTCGCGACCGCTTCTTTTTGCCGCTCACCGATGAGCAAGCGGTACACCTGGAATTCATCAAGCCCGGCGAAGACGCTCCGGAAATGCAGTATCTGCGCAAGCGCGCCGAAGCGCAGGGCGGCTACCTGCCGTCGCGCACGGTCAAGAAGATCGAGATTAAGGCCCCCGCGCTCGAGCTTTTCGCTGACACGCTGGGCGGTTCGCGAGGCCGCGAAGCCTCCACGACCCAGGCCTTCGTAACCGTGCTTAAGGCGCTGCTCAAGAGTGATCTCAAGAAGTACATCGTCCCCATTGTCCCCGACGAAGCCCGCACCTTCGGCATGGAATCGCTGTTCCGCGAAACCGGCATCTACGCCAGCCAAGGCCAGCAGTACAAGCCCGTCGATTCGGACATGTTCCTTTACTACAAGGAAGCCCAAGACGGGCAGGTCCTCGAAGAAGGCATCACCGAAGCCGGTTCCATGTCGAGCTGCCTCGCCGCCGGAACCTCCTACGCCAACCACGGCGTGCCGATGATTCCTTTCTTCATCTACTATTCGATGTTCGGCTTTCAACGCGTGGGCGACCTCATCTGGGCGTTCGCCGATTCGCGCGGCAAGGGCTTCCTGCTGGGTGCAACCGCCGGCCGCAGTTCGCTTGCCGGGGAAGGCCTGCAGCATCAGGACGGCCACTCGCCGCTCCACGCGTCTACCGTTCCGACCTGCATCACTTACGATCCGGCCTACGCCTACGAAGTCGCGGTCATTATCCAGGACGGCATCCGCCGTATGTATCAGGAGATGGAAGACTGCTTCTACTACCTGACTGTCTACAACGACAACTACGTGCAACCCGCCATGCCCGAACGCCCCGGCGTCGTCGAAGGCATCCTCAAGGGTATCTACAAGTACCAGGCCGCCGGTAACGGACCCGCCGTTGCTCAACTCTTCGGCAGCGGCTCCATTCTGAACGAAGCGTTGAAGGCCCAGCAGATCCTGGCCGAGAAGTATCAAATCGCCACCGACGTGTGGTCGGTCACCAGTTACAACGAACTGCGCCGCGAAGCGCTGGCTACCGACCGCTGGAACCGCCTCCACCCCGCCGACGCGCAAAAGACCCCGCACATCCTGCAAGTCCTCGACGGCGAACGCGGTCCCATCATCGCCTCTAGCGACTACATGAAAGCTGTGCCCGACATGTTGTCTCCGTGGCTCGGCACGCGCCTGAACACGCTCGGCACAGACGGCTTCGGCCGCTCAGAAAACCGCGAGTACCTGCGGAAATTCTTCGAGATCAACGCCGCCAACATCGTGCAAGCCACGCTCAGCGCGCTGGCCCGCAACGGCAGCATCGACCCGCACCTGGCGGCTTCGGCAATCCACGATCTCGGGCTCAACCCCGAGGCGGGCGACCCGGCCCGGTTGTAAGGCGGACTGCCAGTCCGCGGCGGTTCGCCGACCCGCCGTTGGATCCATGGTGAGCTCGAATCCGTTCGACACGTGCGCGATTTGCAGACTGCCCAGAACGTTCTGGTGGCTGAATTCGTCTATCTCACACCTAATGATGCCTTCCAGTTCGAACAGCACCAAGGCGTGATCGATCACCTTATAGTATCCCTGGTCATCAACTTCACCCTTCCGCGAGCCCCGTCGCCCCGGGTCTAAACCTCGGGAACATCCAGATATCGTCTGTGCCCACGGCTATCCTTGCAAGGAGTGGGCCAACTGTGTTGCGCGGGTGGAGAATCGATCTTGCCCGGCGAAGGCGCGGGCGGCTGCTGACATGTCCGCGCGGGTTATGCTGTCTTGCAGTAGATGCATCACAGTGGCAGCGAGTTCGCCGCGCTGCACAATCGCACCGAACTCAGGCCGCATTACGCTGCGTGCGCCGTGAGTGTCCAGGCACACCGAGGGTACGCCGCATGCCATCGCCTCCATCAGCGTCAGGCCGTAGCTTTCGTGGCGGGAAGGGAAGACGTAGAGGTCCGCTAGTCCGAAGAACGCACGCTTGCGCGCGCCGGTTACGTGGCCGGGGAAGACCACCCGGACATAACGGAGTTTCGCGGCCAGCGTTCGCAGTCTCGCCATGTGGCGTTGGCCTTGCATGAAAGCCGCTTCGCCGCAGATGAAAAGGTAGAGCGGAGCGCTTGGGGTATTGCGGTGCTCCCATTCGATGAGCGATTCGAGCAGCAGGTCCTGGCCCTTCTCCGGCGAGATGCGGCTCAACGTGAGCAGCACTTGTGCATCGCGAGGCACGGTGAATTCGGCGCGAAGCGCGTCCACGTGGGCGGGATCCGCGGGTTCGGTGGAATGCCAGTTGCCCCACGGCAGCACGTGGATCTTCTGCGGCGGGCAGTGCGGATAGCAGCGCAGGATCACATCGCGCATGCGCGGCGAAGGCACGATGAGGCCCGCCGAGGCTTCCACCGCCGCTTCTTGCTTCGCCCACACCAAGCCCGCCATTGCAGGCATCAAGGCGCGCAAATATCGGTACCAGCGGACCGTAGTCTCCGGCGCAATCCACCCGCGAAAGTACAGGGCCGTGACGTAATCCACCACATCGACGTGAAAGATCGTGAAGACGCGGAAGCCGCGCGCGGCCAGACGGCGAAAGTCGGGACCTTCGGAAATGTCGTTGGCGAGCACAACGGTGCCCGCTGGATCGTGCCGCAGGATCTCTTCGGTGGCTGCGCTCTCAAACGCCTGAGAGAAATCGGCGTAGCGGGATTCGCTATACCGGGTCAGGTCCGCGCCGGTGGGCGCGACGGAGCCAAGGATCGCGGGCGTGATGGCCTCCAACTCAAAGGGCCTGGTCCGGTCCCACTCCGCCATCAATCGCTCGAAGACCGCGGCTCCACCGCCTAACGGAGCGTTTTCGCGGAGGAAACCACCGTGAGCCGCGGTGTACAGGACCTTCAGTGACGCACTCCTGCCGCCTGCACCGAGTTGCTGGCCCGCAGCACCTGGCAATGCGAACAGTAGCCGCCGACTTCGGTCCGGGAGAAGACGATTTCAAAGCCAAACTGCGAAGAGATCTGGCTTTTCACTGCGTTCAGCTGCTCCCCGAAAAACTCTTCCACGCGGCCGCAGCGCAGGCAGATGATGTGCGCATGCTCGCGCTTCAGGCGGGTTTCGTAGTAGTGCTTCTCACCCTCGAAGTGGGCCAGGTCGAGTTCGTCCACAAGCCCGCTTTCCTTCAGCATCTTCAGCGTGCGATAAACGGTGACGCGGTTGAGCTTGGGGTCCTTCTCTTTCGCCATTTGATACAGCGTATCGGCGTCCAGATGCTTGCCGGAAGAATCAATGAGGTCGAGTAGCACGCGGCGCTGGCGTGTCAGGCGCACGCCCCGGTCCTTCAGTGTTTGCTCGATTCCGCCAGCCATTAGGTGTTCCTATTATACTGGTGCGGAGGCTTTATGAAACCACTTTTCGCCTTTGCCGTGTGTGCCAGCGCGTCCCTGTGGGCGCAGTCGAGCGGTGTTCTGCGCGTGGATCACTACGTTACGGTCAAGTCCGCGGTGCCGTCCATCGCTGGGCAGACGACGTCGATCTATGTTCGGGAAGTGGTCCGCCCAGACGCATTGCGCGGGAATCCCGCACCGGATAAGGTCGCGCTTTTCATCCATGGAGCGGGAACTCCGGCGGAGGTCGCCTTCGATGTGCCGCACTCAGATTTCAGCTGGATGGCGTACCTCGCGCAAGCCGGCTACGACGTGTTTTCGATGGATATGACGGGCTACGGCCGCTCCACTCGCCCCAACGCGATGAACGATCCGTGCAATCTGACCACGGCGCAGCAAGGGCTCTACATCCCGCAGTTGCTCACCAAGACCTGCGAACCGTCTTATCCGAACCAGATGACGACGCTCGGTTCGGATTGGCACGACATTGACGCCGTGGTGGATCATCTGCGCGCGCTGCGGCATGTGGACAAAGTGAATCTGCTGGGCTGGTCACAGGGCGGGCCGCGCTCCGGCGGGTACGCGGCGCAGCACCCCGAGAAGGTCTTGAAGATGGTGCTGCTGGCTCCGGCCTACGGTACCGCCGGTGCAGCCACGCCGCCCGCCCAGGTTCCGGCCAAGGGAGCGGCCTTCAACACCCAGTCGCGCGAGGAATTCATCGCCAACTGGGAGCGGCAAGTCGGGTGCCCGACGCAATACGATGCTCCCACTCTGGATTCGGTGTGGTCAGAGATGGTCGCCTCCGATCCGGTCGGCGCAACCTGGGGAACGGGAGTCCGGCGTGCCCCGCAAGTGACTTCGTGGGGATGGAACAAGGACGTGGTGGCGAAGTCGATGATCCCCACCCTACTGGTGGCGGGCGTCCACGACAAGCAAGTCAACCCGGCCAGCGTGAAGCAGCTCTACGCCGACCTCGGCTCCAAGCAGAAGGTCTTCGTCGACTTGGGCTGCTCCTCACACAACGCCATGTGGGAGAAACATCACCTGTTGCTGTTCCAGGCGTCGCTCGAATGGCTGTCCAAGGGTACGGTCACCGGCAAGCAAGAAGGCATAATTCAACTGGGGTATTGAAACCATGCGAGCACTCGGGTTCGTTCTTTTGGCGTGCTTGGCCAACGCGCAATCGCAGATCTATGAAGGGGAGCTTGACGGCCGGCCCATCACGTTCCGCGTCCACGAGGGTGAGGCGCTCTACCAGGACGACATCATCCTGGGGCCCGCCACCAAGCCCAACGGGCAAAGGAACACCTCTTTCTTCATCGGCAACCTTTGGCCGGGAGGATTGATCCCCTACGAAATCGACCCGACGTTTCCAGCAGCCACGCTGGCGCAACTGCAACAGGCCATCGCAACCTGGAACGCCTACGGCACGCCCATTCGGCTGCAACCGCGCGCCGGAGAGACCGACTACGCCCGCTTCATCCGTTCCCCTCTGACCACGGGAGTTTGTTCCTCCGCCGTAGGCCGCCGCGGCGGCGCGCAAACGGTGACGCTGGAGGATGGGTGCAGCGCGCCCACCATCATCCATGAGATCGGACACACGGTGGGCATGTGGCACGAGCAGTCGCGCCTTGACCGCAATCTCCACGTGACCGTGCTGTATGAGAGCATCGCGAAGAACTTTGCGAACAACTACACCATCGAGCCGGCGGGGCAGGATTTGGCCGGATACGAGTACGGGTCCTCGATGCACTACCGGCCCTTTTCGTTCAGCGTGGACGGCAAGTTAGCCATCGAGAGCGTGCCGCCGGGAATCCCCATGGGCGAAACGACGGGTATGAACGCGGGGGACCTGGACGCGGTGACGCGGAAATATGGCGGTATGCCCACGGAGACCACTATCTCGTCCAATCCATTGGGACTGATTGTCGAAGTCGACGGGCAACTGGTGGCCACGCCGCGTGCGTTTTCGTGGGCCCCGGGAACGTCGCACACCATCGCCATGCCCGAAACGCAAGCGGGCCCCTCGGGACTGCAATACGGTTTCGGGAAGTGGAATGACGGGGGAGCGCGCGAACACACCGTCCAGGCCAGCCCCAATGTTACCGTCTACACGGCGCACTTCATTCGCCGCGTGCCCGTGGTGGTGCTTCAGCAGACGGGCGGCACGGTCTCAGTGGATCCGCCCTCGGCCGACGGCTACTATCCGCAGTACACGCAGATCCGGCTGACGGCGCAGCCCGCGCCGGGATACCAGTTCTACCGTTGGGCCTCCGTTGGCGGCATTGCCTGCAATGGGACCACAACCTCAGCCAATCCTTTGACTCTTCCACTGCGAGCCAGCGGGTACGGCTGCGCCCCTCAATTCACGCAATCAGGAATGACGACGATCAGTAGTGACCCGCCCGGGCTGACGGTGGCGGTGGATAGTGCTGCGTACACCGCTCCCATCAACTTCCTGTTCACGGCGGGATCGCAACACGTGGTAGGCGCGGCGGCACCGGCTGCGGGGTTTGCATCGCGTTTCCGGTTCGCAGGCTGGAGTGACGGCGGGGACGCGGTGCATACCTTCACGGCGTCTCCCGACGCTGGCCTCACTGCCCGGTTCACCAAGCAGTATCTGCTGACCTTGCAGCAGCCATCGTCGCTTGTGGGCCGGATCATCGCCAGTCCTACGTCGCCCGATGGGTTCTACGATGCGGGCACCGCTGTGTCCATCCAAACCAGCTTCAATCCGCCCTTCTCGCTTTTTTCGTGGACTGGCGATCTAGCGGGCAAAGCGGACCCCGCGATTGTGACCATGGAGGATCAGCGTTTGGTCTCCGGCTCCTTAACCTCGGGCACACCGCCGTTCGTGGTGCTGAACGCGCTGACGTTCCGGGCCGCGTCCATCGCGCCGGGACAAATCGTCTCGCTCTTCGGCACAGGGATGGGTCCGGCAACCCCCGTAGGCCCCGTGATCAATTCGGCGGGACGGGTGGCCACGGAGTCCGGTGGGACCCGCGTGTTGTTCGACGGCATCCCCGCTCCGGTGCTGTACGCATCCTCGGGGCAGGTGAACGTGGTGGTGCCGTATTCGTTGCCCTCAACGGTTTCCACCCGCGTGGTTGCGGAATACAACGGAGTGGCCACGCCCAGCGTGGTCGTCCCCCTGATGGCAGTGAATCCTTCCATCGTCTTCGATGGCGTCGGACGGGCCGTGGTGGTCAACCAAGACGGCAGTTTCAATGGCCCCGGCCGGCCAGCCCGCAGAGGATCGGTCATCGTGTTCTTCGCCTCCGGGGAAGGCTCCACCAGCCCAGCCGGAGTCGACGGGCGTGTGGGCGTGGCCCCCTTGGCGCGGCCTACGCGGGAGGTTTCCGTGCGGGTGGGGGGACGGGTGGCGGAGGTGCTCTACGCCGGCAACGCGCCGAACTTCGTGGCCGGGGCAATGCAGGTGAACGCCCGGATTCCCGATGACGCGCCCGCCGGCGAAGTCTCTCTCTACTTGGTGGTGGGCACCGCTTCCAGCCCGGCGCTGACGAAGATCTTTGTGGAATAGCGCAACGGTCACAACCCGGTCACCACGCTCCGCAATCGCGCATCCTGCCTAAGTAGCGTCACTTACGCGCAGGTGACCGTGCTGGAGTTTGCAGCGGTGCGGGTACAATCGTCTCGCGATGAACGTTTCCACTGACCCCATCTTTCACCTTTACTAGTTGCGCGAAACCGGCTGCGATGCCGGTACGCCTTTGACCGCCGGCGAACTTCCCGCGTCGATTCGGGACCGCGTGGTGGCGCTTGCGCAGGAACCTGTGGCCGCCGTGCCGGCAGTGTTCCATGTGCGGTTGCCGTTCTTTGACCGGCGCGAAGAGCGCCAGGCCGATGAGCTGCTGGCCGCGGTGCCGCTGGAGCGGGAAGGCAACCTGATCCGCGCCATGCTGCCACCGGCCGCGGCCACACGCGACATCGCCGCCACCTGCGCCCTGGCCGATCCGTTGTGGCGGGACGCGCCGGGCGAGCGCGACGCGGCCTACTTTCCGCGTTGGCAAAAAGTATCCCTGACGTTACAGCGCTGGCTGCGGGATCGCATCGCGGAGGAGTACTTCCGCGATCCGGCCCGGCTCGAAGACCGCGCAGACTGTTACCCGATGATCGTCTACCAGGCGTGCCGCCCGTACTACGGAAGGCCTCGCACCGAGTTCACCTATGACCTGCGCGACTTCCCGTGGTGCGAAGAGACCCTGGCATCATCCTGGCGGCTGACCGGCCGCGGATTGCAGCGTGTGATGGGCGGTCTGGAGGCGCGGCTCCGTGCCTCTGGCAATGAACAGCTGGCGCGCCGTTATTCGCCGGTGTGGTTCGAGGATGTCTTGGTGGCGGTGCAGCGCCGGCCGAAGTTGTACGCCGATCTGCTGGCCCGCGAAGCCGCTGTCATCAACGCGGTGATTGATCTGGGCACGCAGCCGAAAGTGGACTCGGTGAACCGCAGCTCAAAGATCATCAATCAGCAGCTGCGCAAGATCCACGGTCCCAAGGACGCGCTGGACCTGCGGTCTCTGGGATACGCTGTGTTTGAGGAAGCCAGCCGCGCCTTAGCGCAACATGCTGCGGGCGGCAGCGAGGGCGTCGCGGACAGCGGGCCGCTCCAGGACTCGAACGTGCGCGCCGCGCGGAGCCCAGACTATCGGATCGCTTGTTAGGAAGATCGCCAGCGTAGGCGTCCCCACCGCGGCGGCAAGGTGTGAGATGCCGGAATCGTTGCCGATGTAGACCCGCGCATTAGCCAGCCAGCAGGCCAGCTCAAAAAGATCCTCGAAGCGTTCGGCTTGCTCAAGGCTTTCTTCGGGTCCCGCAAGCCAACGCACCGGGCAGTCCAGGCCTTCGGCAAGGGCCTCGAAATTCTCCAGCGGCCAGCGCTTGGCCGCACTGCTGGCGAAGGGATGCACTATGGCGAATTCGGCGCGCGAGCGCGCGGGCACGGGAATGCGAGGCACACCCGGGCCCGGCGGAAGCGCAGGAAAGAAGGTGACAGGCAAGTGTGCCATGGCCGCGCGGAACTCAGGCCGGTTGGCACCGTACCAGGAATAGATGGAGTCGAAAGTTTCCAGCGCCGGGACTCGTTCCCCCGTAACGACGCCGACGCGCTCAATGCCCGTATCGATGATCGCGCGGGTCGCATCGGCGAACCGGACCAGGGGCAGCACTGGGCGCGGAGCCCACACCTCGGTGTAATCGGCGCGCGCCGCCTCCAGCGTAGGCAACGAGAGGATGAAGTCCCCGATGGCTCCGGGGCGGATCAGGAGGCGGCGCACCATGTGGGGCGCTAGCGCGTCAGCATCACTTGAATGGCGACGTTCAGGTCCTTTGGGAACTGGCAGCCGTTATCGTTGCAGGCCTGGTAACGCACTACGCCATTGATGGCCGCCGGACCAAGCGGCGCAGTGGGGGCCACCTTGAACTTCGTCACCACTTCAAAGTTGCCGCTGAAGACCGACAGCAGGTCCTTCGAGAATTTGTACTTCTCCATCACCGGCTTCGGGAAGACGATTTCCGTGGCCCCCAGCAGGCCGTCCTTCCACGTCACCCGCAGCGGGATCAGCGTCTTGTCCGCCGGCGTGTTGCTGTTCATGTGGAAGCCTTGGCGCAGCTCCAGCGGCAACCGTACTTCCACGGTGGACCCCAGCTTCGCCTTCACCGTCTCCGTCCGGCCTTGCGCCAGCTGATGAGTGACGGCTCTAGTTTGTCCGTAGCTCAGCGAACAGCCGAGCAGCAGGAACCACGGAACCAACAGTCTTCGCATCCAATAAGTCCTCAATTTCCTTCTGGTAGGTAGCCTTGCTCACCAGGCCCGTGTGGATCGCGGCGATCTTGCCTTCTTTATCGATCATGAACGTAGTGGGCAGGGAATCAATGCCGCCGTATATGGTGGAGACTTCCTCACTACCGATCAGCATGCGATAGGTGATCTTGCGTTCCGCTATGTACGGCTTGACCACGCCCCAGCCTTCTTCATCCAGCGAAACGCCCAGCACGGCAAATCCGCGGTCCTTAAATTTGGCGTCAAACTCCTGGAACCACGGGATCTCCGCCTTGCATGGCACGCACCAGGTGGCCCAGAAGTTCAGCAGCACCACCTTGCCTTTGTATTCGGCGGGAGTGACGGTGGCTCCGTTGGCGTCTTTCAGAGAGAAGTTGGGTGCCGCCTGCCGCGCCGCCAGCGGCTTGATGTTGACCTCAAGCGGCTCTTCCTTGGGGGCGGAGGAACATCCGGCCAGCGCGAGCAAGCTGCCTGCCAAAGCGAACGTGTGAAGTCTGAGCATCTATATATGAGACTACAGCCGTAGCCCGTTTGTTGCAAGATTCTTCAGCCAAGCCGCCCGGCGGCGCGTCCAGCGCGAGGCCAGCGAAAACTCGTCGTGCCCGCGAAGGCCGGAGTACATCCATGCCGCCGAATCGCAGAAGCTTTCGCGGGTGTAGCCTCGCCATGTGCGGCTCAGCGTGCGCGCGTCCTTGACGGAAAGATTCGCTTTGCGCCGCTCCGCGCTCCATCCCAGCTCACCCCTGGCGCGGCCCTCGAACTCTGCCGCCAGTAAGTCCGACCACTCCCGCCGAGCCCGATTCGACAGCCGGACCCACACAAAGTGGAATAACTCGTGCACCAGGATGCGCTCAAATTCCCCGCGCTGCGTGAGCACTTCGCGGTCCAGGAAAACAACCCGTTTGGGGATCGACGTGGCCGCCCAGTGGGGACCCAGCGTCGCGCGGATCACCACGCGAATCGGTTGGCCCTCCAGCCTCGGCAACACGCTAGCGCTTCGCCGGAGCCGGTTGCTGGATGATCAGCGAGGGGTCTTTAATCACCGGGCGCAGCTTGTCATTCAGGCCCTTCATAAAGTCGTTGAGGTGGACCTTCCTCAGCTCCACTTCGATTTCCGGGGAGGCGTCCCCCAGAGGCTGCGCGTCTTTCTCATCGCAGCGCAGTACGTAGAATCCGGTGGAGAGCCGGATGGGATCGCTGATCGCGCCCTTGGTCATCGCCAGCGTCGCATTCTTGATCTCCTGCGGATAGGTGCTGGCGGTAGTGACGTAACCGATGTCGCCGCCCTTGGTGTTCGAAGACGGGTCTTCAGAATACTGCTGTGCTAACTTCGCCATGTCCTCTCCCGCGCGCAGGCGTCTGGCGATGTCGGTGGCGATCTCGCGGGCTTGTTCCTCGGTCCGCTGCAGTTGTCCGGCGGAGAGAATCGCCGCCGCCGCCGCGGCCAGGTCCGCCGTGGAGGTGCCGGTGACATCGCCCGGCTTGAACTTCAAAAACACGCCGCTCACGCGCACGCGTTGGTAGCGCGCGCTATTCGACTCATAGTACTTGCGGATCGCCTCTTGCGGGACCACGTAGCTGTTCATCTCGTAGTTGATGAAGGCATCCGCCAGGTAATTCATGCGCAGCGCTTCGAGTTCCTCTTTCAGCGGACTCTGCTGGTCCAGCTTCAGCTCCGCGCCCAATTTCCCAAGGTGATCCTTTAGGAACCACTCAAAAAGAGCCACTTGAGGGTTGGCCTGGAACTTGGCCGTGAACTCGGGTCCGGCCACAAAAAGGATCTGCTGCACTTCACCGCGCGTGATGTTGCGGCCGTCCACCACCGCCACGACGTCCTTGAGGTCCTGTTTCAGGGGAAGCTGCGCAAGCAGTGTGCCGGCCGCAAATAGGAACGCGAAACAAAGTTTGGATTGCATCTTGAGTATCAATTTTACCATGGGCCTTGTTCCGTTAGACGCGGGAACGGGACGGAACGTTAGCGCTATATTACAGAGGTGAGTCTTCCGTTTCAGCCGTACTGGCTGGCCGCGGCCGCCCCGCTGCTGCTGGCGGCCTGCGGCAACATGCCGCCCCCGTCGGCCCCGCCTTCGCAGCGCCAGCCCTTGCCCGTTCTTCGCTCCTATCGCGTGGAACACGTGGTGAATTTCTCCACAGGCGACATGGCGGGCGTGGTGTCCGATATCCTGCGCCCCTCCGGCGGCTGGAGCTGGACCCGCAAGCGTCCCTCTGTCAGAGTCCGCCTGCGCGGAGGCTTTCCTGTGCGCTACGGCATCGATTTCGCCGTGGCCGAAGCCACCTTCGCCCAGACCGGCCCCGTCAACGTTACCTTCTTCGTCAACGATCATCCGCTGGAAACGGTCCGCTACGCAGTCCCCGGTCCGCAGCTTTACGAAAAGCCCGTGCCGCCGGAGTGGCTGAAATCTGAGAACATCATCGGCGCCGAAGTAGACAAGCTGTGGACCTCGCCCGGGGACGGCGCGCAACTGGGGCTCATCTTGAACTCGATCGGTTTGACGGAACAATGAAGCAAGCCTTGGCAGCGTTGGCTGGGGCCGGACTCACGGCGGCGGCGTGTTGCGCCCTCGGGCTGCTGCTGATGGACCGCTTGCGCATCACCGCAATGCTGCGGCGTCCGGAGCGCTTGCCGTTGTCATTCTCCCTCGGAGCAGGAGTGCTGCACGCGGTCATCTTCGTGCTGCTTGCGGTGCGGATCGCCTACTGGCCCGTGCTGGTGCTGGCCTTGCTGCTTCCCATCGCCGAAGCGGCGCGCCGCAGACTCTGGACCCCGCGCGGATTTGAACTGGCCTCCGTCGCCCGCCCGCTACAGTTGCTTGCCGGCGGCATCTTCGCCGCGTTCCTGGCGGTGTATTTCATCTATGCATGGGCACCGGAGCACAGTCCCGACGGGTCCACCTACCACTTGGGATTGGTCGCGCGCGAATGGCGCGAACACGGCTTCGAGAAGATCACCACCACCTTCTACGCGATGCTGGGGCAGGGAATCGAGCTGGTGTATCTGCCCGCCTACGCCATTGGACGCCACTCCGCCGCGGCGCTCACGCATCTGGCGTTCGCGGTCTCCCTGGCGCTGACCATGTTCGCGTTCGGCAGGCGCCTGGGGAAACCTTGGGTGGGCGCGACCGCGGCGCTGCTGACGTTCTTGAGTCCGGTTTTCGGCATCGCGGCTTCCATCGCCTATATCGACGCCGCCACCGCGGCTGTGGTGTTCGCCGTATTCTATTGGCTGGAAATCTGGGATCGCGAACGTGACGTCCAAACTGAAGCGTGGCGCTTACTCATTCCCGTCGGTCTGCTCGTCGGCTACGCCTACGCGGCCAAGTACACCGCGTTCACCATCGGAGTCTACGCGCTCGGATTCGTGGCCTGGCGCTCGCGGCGTTGGAAATCCGTCGTCCTTGTGGCTGCGAGCGCGGCATTGCTGGCTGGACCCTGGATCGCCCGCAACTGGCTGCTCTACGACAACCCCGTCGCCCCTCTGGCGAACGCGATCTTCCGCAATACCTACATTCATGTGATGTTCGAGCGCGACTATACCGAGTACCTGCGCACCTACGCGGTCACGAACAAGTGGACGCTGCCCTTGGAAGTAACCACGCGCGGCGAGAAAACCCAGGGCCTGATGGGCCCGCTGTTCCTGTTGCTGCCCCTAGGCCTGTTCGCGCTGCGCCGAAGCGTGGGCCGCCGCATTTGGACGGCTGCACTGCTGGTCTCTTCCACTTATCTGGCCAACATCGGAACGCGCTTCCTGATTCCCGGTCTGCCTTTCTACTCCTTCAGCATCGCGCTTGCGCTGGGGGAGACGCCGCTGCTGCTGGGGACGCTCGCGCTACTGCACGCCTTGCTGAGCTGGCCCACCGTGATCCCCCGATACTCCGCCGAGCACGCCTGGCGTCTGGATAGCTTCCCCTGGCGTGCCGCGCTGCGCATTCAAGACTCGGGCGATTACCTTCGCCAGACCATACCCGGTTACGCCGCCGCGCGGATGATTGACGCCAACGTTCCCAAAGGCGAAGCCGTGTTCACCCAAGGTGGCATCCCGGAAGCCTACTGCAGCCGCGAGATCCTGGTGAACTTCCAGTCCGCCTCGAACGAAGTCGCCTACGATATCCTCCACATGGGTTGGTTGATCGGGAACCAGCCCATCCGGTCACACAGCTTCCGTTTCCCGGAAACCCACACCCGGCGGATGCGCGTGACGCAGACCGCCCAGTCTCCGGCGATCGACCACTGGAACGTCCATGAACTGCGGTTCTTCTCAAAGGGTGTGGAAATCCCCCGCCGCCCGGAGTGGCGCTTGCAAGCCTGGCCCATGCCCTGGGATGTGGGTCTGGCGTTCGATAACACCGGTGCCACGCGCTGGCGCTCCTGGGAAAC
The DNA here is from genome assembly GCA_947446025.1 of Bryobacterales bacterium. GTDB lineage: Bacteria > Acidobacteriota > Terriglobia > Bryobacterales > Bryobacteraceae > Palsa-187. The sequence continues at coordinate 1,848 of CANFEY010000075.1, read as the reverse complement.
CGCTTCGCCCGACATGTACCTCGAAGCCGACTTCGGCCGCGAGGAAGCCGTGGACGAAGTCCGCGTGGCGACTTCGTCGGATTCCATTCAGATCCGCATGCAGCCCGAGACCAAGAGCACCAGCGGCGCTTGGGAAAAGCTTGCAGCGAAGCTGACCAGCACGGACGTGGCGCCGAATCCCAACAGCCGCCGCATGGCGACTTACGAACTACATCAGAGCGGCATACACTATCTCTTGCTCTTTGATACCGACTTCGGCGCCGAAGACATTCGTGACGACCCCGAGGGCTGGGGCCTCAAGCAAGTCGCTTCGGTCGACGGCGCGCGCCTCTACAAAACAACGTGGCCATGAAACTCTATCTAGGCATTGACGGTGGACAATCCAGCACCACGGCGCTCATCGGCGATGAAACCGGTCGCGTGCTAGGCGAAGGCGTCGCCGGTCCGTGCAACCACGTGGGAGCTTCCGAACGCCGCGCCAAGTTTTTCTCCGCCGTCGGCGATAGCTTGCGCATGGCCGCGCAACAGGCAGGCGTCGAACCCGTGTTTGCCGCCATGTGTGCCGGATTCAGCGGCGGTGCCGAGGACAAGGATGCACTCACCCGCGAACTCATCCGCGCCGAGCGTTACCTCATCACTCACGATGCCCACATCGCCCTCGCGGGCGCTACGGGTGGAGGCCCCGGCATCATCGTCATCTCCGGCACAGGGTCCATTGCCTACGGCCGCAACGCAGCAGGCAAGACAGCCAGGGCCGGCGGATGGGGCTACGTATTCGGCGACGAGGGCGGGGCATTCGACCTGGCCAGACACGCACTGCGAGCCATCCTGCGTCACGAAGAAGGCTGGGGTCCACCCACGACGCTGCGCGCCGTGCTCCTGGACGCCACCGGTACCACGTCAGCAAACCAACTCCTGCACTGTTGCTACATGCCGGAGTATCCACGGGAGCGAGTCGCGCAACTGGCGATGGCGGTGGACGCCGCCGCCGCCGAGGGAGACGCCGTTGCCCAATCCATCCTCGACCGTGCGGCCCAGGAACTCGCCACCCTGGCAGCCGCCGTCCGCCGCCAGCTTTTTCAGGAAAACGAACCCACCAACATCCACTTCGTAGGGGGGACCTTCGCCAGCGAGCCGCTACTCGCCCGGTTCCGCATGCTGCTAGACCTGGATGGGGTGTCTCAGGTGCTGCAGCCTAAGTTTGGTCCGGCGATGGGGGCGCTTCTGGAGGCCGTTAGACTACGGGGCGCGTAGGAATTGTCCGCAGTTTTGATGCCCTGTAAAATTGCGTAACTGATAGTCGTTAAAGTAGTTATAAGCCAGACCGAGTCAGTCCAATCGAACACCGATGCGAAGTTGGCGCTGCTGGCGCGGATCGCCGAGGATATTGCGGAGTTCGCGAGCCTAACTGGTCAAGAAGTTGCCGTGATCCGGCATGAAAAGAGGATGATCAGCATGGAGGCTGATCGCAAGTAAGGTGAGATGGCGTCCCCAATGGGATTCGAACCCATGTTATCGCCGTGAAAGAGGGATTGAGGCCCTTTTGCTCAGTTTGCAAGGCTTCGTCAGATTGAGCCTAAATGCCAGTAGGACAAGAGCTTGCCCACATTCTCTGCTAAGCAGGGCTTGTATCACTTTGGCTCACTTTAGGTCCCCGTTAGTCCCCACAGCGTCCCCAGAAAATTGAGGGAGGTGACTCCGAACCATCGACCAACGGATTATGAGTCCCACGCAGCGCCGTCCACCGAGTATCACTGAGTCCATTGTCAGCACTTTACGGGCGGCCTTTCGCCCATGAAGTACACGACGTCACACGAGAGCAATTCCTGTTGGCTGTCAGCGTGGCTG
>CANFEY010000074.1 GCA_947446025.1 Bryobacterales bacterium | reverse complement strand
GAACGTGAGAGCGGACTGGTGCCGCGCGGCGATCTCCTCTTTTGTGCCGGTGCGGAAGGTGATCTCTTCCCTTGGAACAAAGATCACCTGCCCGATGGGCAAGCTGTGGGACGCCGAAATTGTTTCGCCCGGTTGGAGGACATAGCGGAACTCGGAATCGTGCACGTACCAGTCGGTCTCCACGCGGATGACCAGCATGGGGGCAACGGGGCGCTCGAGCATGTTGAAGACTGGGGTGTAGACGGTGTCCCAGCCGGGCGGCGTCTGAAAGTTCCAGGCTCCCCGCAGCGTCACGGCACCGGCCGGGGTTCCCATGTCATCGGGGGAGATGAACATATCGGGCATCAAGTGGGCGATCTCGCGGGTTTGCGGGGTGTCCTGGATGTGCATCTTGACTTCCCGTGTGGTGGCGCCGATGCCGCCCATTGGCAACTGATAGGTGACGGTAAAGATCGGGTCCCACTTGTTTCCCTTGGTGTTGACCGAGTAGACCAGTTGATACCGGCCCTCGCCCTCATAGCCGACTTGAAACGTTTCCTTTTCGGCGAGTGGGGGATGGACAAGGAAACCGACGCTGCTTCCGGCTTCGAGCACGGGACAATGGCGGGCGTGCTGCGGTAAAAGAGGGCGCTGCGCTTCACGGCGCGGTTGCAGGCCAACTCCGGGCCTGAGCGGATTGGGGAAGAGCCCTATTTCCATCTTCGCAGTATCGCACCGTCGGCATCGCGGAATTTCCCGCGAGTGGAGTCCCTTAGAGGGTTGGCGAGAGGAATCTCTCGTAGACATACGCAGCGGCGGCGGCGTCTTCGACGGCGATGCCTAGGGATTCGAAGATGGTGATGCGCGAAGGATCGTAGCCCGGGGTGACGTTTTGGAGTTCTTCGACGTTCTTCCAATGCTCGGTGCCTCCATAGGCGAGGAGGAGGTCGCCGGCTTCGATGCGGGCTTGCTCCATGTCGTCGACGGCGATGAGGCCGGCGTTGTGGATGAGGTTGCCGGGTAGTTCGCGGCGGTTGGCGATGTTGGAGCCCATGGCGGCGATGAAGGTTCCGGGTTCGATCCAATCGGCGGCGATGAGTGGGTCCTTGGCGGTGGTGGCGGTGACTACGATATGTGCTCCGCGGACGGCGGCTTCGGCGGTTTCGGTGGCGGTGCAGTTGAGGTCGGCGGCGAATTTGCGGGCGTTGTCGGGGTTGCGGCTCCACACGCGAACTTCTTTGATGGGGCGGGCGGCGCGCATGGCTTCGACTTGGGTGCGGGCTTGGGCTCCGCTGCCGATGATGGCGAGGACTTCGGATTGCGGGTTGGAGAGGATCTCGGCTGCGTAGCCGGATGCGGCGCCGGTCCGGATGAGGCTGAGTTGCAGGGCTTCGATGAAGGCGAGGGGCTTGCCGGTTTCTGCGTCGTAGAGGAGCACGAACATTTCGTGGAGTCCGCCGTGGCGGATGTTGCTCGAGTAGATTTTGGTGGCGAAGTATTTCCCCCACGAACCGGCCATTTGGTGCAGGACGGAGCCCGAGGGCAGGATGAGGCGGCGGCGCGGCTGGTTGAGGGTCTTGCCATCGCGGATGGCGTTGAAGGCGAGGCGCATCTGGTCGATGCAGGCGCGCATTGGCAGGAGGCGGGTGACGTCGGATTCGGTCATGCGGAGCATGAGGTTATGATACGCGCTACTCCGACCCCGCCGTTTGTTGTAGCATCTTCGCGACGAGGCCGGTCCAGCCGGTTTGGTGGCTGGCGCCTACGCCGGAGCCGTCGTCGCCGTTGAAGTATTCGTAGAAGAGGACCAGGTCGCGCCAGTGGGGGTCGTGGCCGTATTGGCTTTCGCGGCCGTGGACGGGGCGGTGGCCGGTGGCGTCGCGAAGGAAGAGGTTTTCCAGGCGGCGTTCGATTTCCAGGGCGACTTCCCAGAGCGTGAGGTATTTTCCGGAGCCTGTGGGGCACTCGACCTTGAAGCTATCGCCCAGGTAGTGGTGGAATTTCTGCAGCGATTCGAGCAGCAGGAAGTTGACGGGGAACCACACAGGGCCGCGCCAGTTGGAGTTACCGCCGAAGAGGCGGGTGGATGATTCGGCGGGTTCGTAGCGCACGGTGTGACTGCGCTGGCCGTCAATGGGCAGCACGTAGGGGTGGTCTTTGTAGGCGCGCGAGAGCGCTCGGATGCCGTAGGGGGAGAGGAACTCGTTTTCGTCGAGCATGTAGTGCAGCACGCGGCGGAGTTGCTGTTCGGTGACGACGGACATGAGCAGGCGCTGGCCTTTGCCGGTCTGACTCATGGAGGCAACGTTGTCGGTGAGGTCTGGGCGGTTTTCGATGAACCACTCCATGCGGCGCTTGAAGCCGGGGAGCTTGTTGATGATGGCGGGGTCGAGCGTTTCGACGGCGTAGAGCGGGATGAGGCCTACCATGCTGCGGATCTTGAGGGGCAGGTGCCCGCCGTCTTCAAAGTGCAGCACGTCGTAGAAGAAGCCGTCCACCTCATCCCACATGCCGGTATTGTTGCGGCCCAGGTGGTTCATGGCGTTGGCGATGTAGAGGAAGTGTTCCCAGAACTTGCTGGCGACGTCTTCGTAGGCGGGGTCTTCGTCCGCGAGTTCGAGCGCGATGGCCAGTAGATTGAGACTGTACATCGCCATCCAGCCGGTGCCATCTGCCTGTTCGAGGTGCTTGCCGGTGGGCAGCGGCGCGCTACGGTCGAAGACGCCGATGTTGTCTAGGCCCAGGAAGCCGCCCTGGAACACGTTCCGTCCGGCAGCGTCTTTGCGGTTCACCCACCAGGTGAAGTTGAGCAGCAGCTTGTGGAAGATGCGTTCCAGGAACACGCGGTCGCCGACGCCGCGGCGCTTCTTTTCGATTTTGTAGACGCGGAACGCGGCCCAGGCGTGTACGGGAGGGTTCACGTCGCCGAATGCCCATTCGTAGGCGGGGAGCTGGCCGTTGGGATGCATGTACCACTCGCGCACCATGAGCTGGAGTTGCTCCTTGGCGAAGTCGGAATCGATCAGAGCTAGCGGGACGCAGTGGAACGCCAGGTCCCAGGCAGCGTACCACGGGTATTCCCACTTGTCGGGCATAGAGATCACGTCGGCGTTGTAGAGGTGGTCCCAATCTTTGTTGCGCCCGTTGAGGCGGCTTTCGGGGGGCGTGGGCTGACCGGGGTCGCCTTCGAGCCAGTCCTTGATGACGTAGTGGTAGAACTGCTTGGACCACAACATGCCGGCGAAGGCTTGACGCATGACGTTGCGCGAGTCTTCGTTCAGATCTGCTGGGATGACGGTGGAGTAGAATTCGTCGGCCTCTTTGAGGCGTGCGGCGAAGACGGCGTCGAATTCGGGGCCGAGCAGCGCGTCGGATGCGGGTTGATCGGTCAAGCGCAGCCGCAGCGTGACGGACTCGCCGGCGTTGATGGTGGTGCGATAGTGCGCCGAGGCTTTGGTGCCGAAGCGCTTGGGGTTGACCGCGGAGGCGCGCCCGTTGACCACGTAATCATTGATGGAGTCCTTCACGAACTCGTGGGAGTTGTCGTAGCCGAAGACACGGCGGACGTTGGTTTCGTTGTCGGTGAAGAGCAGTTCGGGCGAACCGCTGCAGAGGAGCGTGCGATGGCCGTAGCTGGGCTCATCGATTTCAATGCTCTGCGGCTCATTCTTGCTATGCTCGCCCGCGCGCAGGCTGGGGCGGATGCCCGCTTTGCCCCAGCTCCATGTATTGCGGAACCACACGGTGGGCAGCAGATCCAGCTCGGCGGCATCGGGGCCGCGGTTGTGCGCGGTGATCTGGATCAGGATATCCTCGGGCGAGGCCTTGGCGTATTCGATGACCACGTCGCAGTAGCGGTTGTCGTCGAAGACGCCGGTGTCAATGAGTTCGAATTCGCGGTCGCCTTTGCCGCGCGCTGCGTTCTCGCGCACGAGTCGCTCATAGGGGTACGCCGCGTGCGGGTACTTGTAGAGGAACTTCATGTAGGAGTGCGTGGGCGTGGAATCGAGGTAGTAGTAATTCTCCTTGCAGTCCTCGCCGTGGTTGCCCTGATTGCCGGTGAGGCCGAAGAGTCGCTCCTTGAGGATGGGGTCGCGGCCATTCCATAAGGCGACGGCGAAACAGATTTTCTGGTGGCGGTCGCAGATGCCGCCGAGGCCGTCCTCATTCCAGCGGTAGGCGCGCGAGCGGGCGTGGTCATGCGGGAACGCTTCCCAGGCTGTGCCGCCGGGACTGTAGTCTTCGCGGACCGTGCCCCACGCGCGTTCGCTGAGGTAGGGTCCCCAGCGCTTCCAATGGGAGTGTTTGGCGCGGGCTTCCTCGAGACGTTGCTGTTCGGGGTTCACTTGCACCTCTTATCGAATTGTAGCGGTTCCGCTCTGAGATAATGGACCTTCGACAGATGGAATCAATCCCTACACGGCCCGGCTACACCGTTATCTATGACGCGTACTGCGGAGTGTGTTCCCGGTCGGTCGCGTGGCTGCAGCGGCAGAGGGCGGATCAGCCGTTGCGGTTTCTGGCGGCGCATACGGAGGAGGCGATTCGCCTGGTGCCGGTGAGGCCGCCGAATCAGATGGCGATTGTTGCTCCTTCGGGTGAGGTGCTGCTGGGTAGCGATGGTTGGGTGGCGTGTATGTCGGTGCTGCCGCGCTATCGAGGGGTGGCGCGCGCGATGGGGTGGCCGGTGCTGAAGCCGTTCGTGCGGCTGGGGTATGGGTTGGTGGCGAAGAACCGGCGACGGATTTCCGCGATGCTCGGGCGCAAGCCGGATGTGTGCGAGATTCCTTAGGCGCTCTTGCGTCGGATGAATGCGAAGATTGCACCGAGCAGTGTCCCGGCTGCGAGCCCTGTGAGCGCGATGGCTAGGCGGTTGGGATAGCTCGGTTCCGTGGGTTGCGAAGCCGGGTCCATCACTGTAAGGGTTGTGGCTTGTGGCTGCTCCGCGGCCAGTGTCAAATTTGCATCCAGGAATCGCGATAGCAGGTTGTTGACCACCTTCGTGGCCGCGAAGCGATCCGGATAGGTGAAGCTGAGTTCGATGGCCGGTCCTCGTTCTCCGATCCTGGGGGCCGTCATCGCGACGCGGATGTTCTGTCGCATCAATTGCAACACCCCCTCGTTCGTCATGCGAGTCCGTTCCGCGGGGTACAGGTTGAGGTTACGCATCAGGTCCGAGAGCTTTTCGCGGCTCAACGCCTGTTCGGTGAGGCGTTGGATGATGGGCGTTAGCTCGATGCGTCCACCTTGACGCTGAAACTTGATGAGGATCACAGCGGTGGAGGAATACTGGCTCGTCAGAGAGTACGCGATGACAAGGCCGAGAATGGTTCCTAAGGCGGCTCCCTTCAGGGGGCTCTTCCACGCGAACGTTGTGCGTGCTGGCTTTGAGGGACTGAGTGTTTCAGCTGGGCCGGCACCCTCCGGTAGCGATGCGAATTCCGCGCCCGCAGGTTGCACCTTACGGAGGAAATACAGAGCACCGGCGGCCAGCCCACCTAGGAGCAGGCCCGCTCCTAGTCCTGCGACGGCGAAGTCTTTTCGCTGAGGATAGCTCGGATTCGTTGGCAGCGTCGCCGGGTCGAGCACTTCCATGGTCGGTGTTGCCGGCGGCGGCAGGCCACGCTGATAGGCTTCACGGTCCCGAGCCCTCACGTTCATATCTAAGTACCCCACGACCAAGGCATTGACCACTTTTTGGGAGGCGCGCGGGTCCGAATATTGGAAACTGACTTGGAGTCCGGGAACTGTGCGTCCGCGCACGATTGCCGGAGCCGGGGCGACATGAATGTTCCCCCGCATCAGCTCCAGCACATTCTCGAGTGGCATCTGGTTGCGTTCCCGGCGGTAGAGATCGAAATTCCGGATAAAGTTCATGAGCTGCGTTCGGCTCATCACCTCGCTCGAGAGCCCGTTGATTACATCGACGATGTCGATAGCCCCGCCTTCCGGTGGCGTGGCGTTCTGAGGTGGGCGCAAGCCGACGACCGCACTCGATGAATATTGCGGCGTTACCAGAAACGTCGCGGCAACGCCGATGATCGGGCCAAGCGCTGCACAAACAAGGAAAACTTTCCATGAAGAAGGTGTAGCGAGTTGCATTGTGAGGGCTCCTTTCAGAACATCGAACGTGCCGCCCGGGCCGGGGCGGGCGTCTTCGAGTAACACCGCGAACTCATCGCCGTAGCGGTCGCGCCACCAGCGGGGGTAGAGGTTCGCGGCGAGTTTGGTGAGGCGGTCCATCATGCCTCCTTCAGCCGGCTGAGGCCGGCCTTCACTACGCGATTCAGTTGGCCGAGCTGGTCGGTGAGGTGTTCGCGGCCTGCGCCGGTGATGCGGTAGGGCTGCCGGCGGTCGTGATTTCCGGCGACGGGTTTGATCCAGCCGCGCTGTTCCAGGCGGGTGATGGCTCCGTAGAGGGTGCCGGGGCCGAGGCGGGTCTGGGCGAAGGATTCGATGTCCTCCATCATGGCGTAGCCGTGTTTATCGCCGTCTGCTAGGCTGGCTAGAACTAGAAGTGTGGGGTCTGACATCGTTACTCCGCGCCGTTATATCGCATGACGTAGTATATCGTGCCACGTAGTAGTGAGGCTGTCAAGGGTTTTTCGGGGAGGCATGGGCGATACTGGGGGGATGCGACTTTCTGAATTGGCCACGGCGCTGGGATGCGAATTGCGGGGCGACGGCGATGTTGAGATCACAGGCGTGGCGGGGATGGAGCAGGCGGGTCCTTCGCAGGTGACATTTTTGGCCAATCCGAAGTATGCGTCCAAGGTGAAGGGCACGCGTGCGGCGGCGGTGCTGGTGTCGGCGTTTATTGAGGGAGTGGGCTCGGCGCAGTTGATCTCGTCGAATCCTTACTACGACTTTTCGCGGGCGCTGGCGTTGTTCTATCAGCCTCCGAAGCCGGCGCCGGGAGTGCATCCGCAGGCGTGGGTTGCGCCGAGTGCGACGGTGGGCGAAGGTGCGTCGATTGGCGCGTTCGCGGTGATCGGGGAGAACGCGGTGGTGGGGCGGAACGCGGTGATTCATCCGCATGTTGTGGTGTATGAAGGCGCGGTGATTGGGGACGATTTCCTGGCGCATTCGCACGCGGTGGTGCGGGAGTTCTGCCGCATCGGGAATCGGGTTACGTTGCAGAACAGCGTGGTGGTCGGCGGCGATGGGTTCGGATTCGCCAAGCGCGCTGATGGGACGCACGCGAAGATTGTGCAGAGCGGGATCACGGTGATTGAAGACGATGTGGAGATTCAATCGCTGACGTCGGTGGATCGCGCGACGATGGGCGAGACTCGGGTAAAGCGCGGTGCGCGCATCGATAGCTTGGTGCAGATCGGGCACGCCTGCGTGGTGGGCGAGGACAACATCATCTGCGCGCAGACTGGCCTTGCGGGGTCGAGCATCTTGGAGAAGAATGTGCTGCTGGCGGGGCAGGTGGGGATCTCAGGGCACCTCACCATTCACGATGACGTGATCGTTTACGCGCAGAGCGGCATCGGTGGGGACATTCCAGCCGGGTCGAGAATGAGCGGGTCGCCGGCGTTTGAGGCTCGCGATTGGCTGCGGTCGATCACGGCGTTTCCCAAGCTGCCGGAGTTGCTGAAGACGGTGCGACAATTGGAAAAACGTTTGGCGGCGTTGGAACCTCAATCATGAACGAAGACGATAACGACAACCTGGAAGAATTCCCTAGCCATCCGCGCGCGTATCGCGACGAGGCGTTCATGGATACGACGGACGCTCGGCCGATCCGTATCCTGAGTGAGTATTTGCATCCGTTGTCGCACTTCCGCGATCAGAAAATTCACGACACCATCGTGTTCTTCGGGTCGGCGCGGACGTTTGAGGCCAGCTCGATGGGCCGCTACTATCGCGACGCGCGGTCTTTGGCGGCGAAGGTGACGCGATGGTCGGATGGGCTGGGCGGGTCCACGCGGCGCTTCGTGGTGGCCACGGGCGGCGGGCCGGGGATCATGGAAGCTGCCAATCGTGGGGCCGCGGATGTGGGGGGCAAGACGATCGGGCTCAACATCGGTTTGCCGTTTGAGCAGCGGCCGAATCCGTTCATCACACCCGAGCTAAACTTTGAGTTCCACTACTTCTTCATGCGCAAGTTCTGGTTCGCGTACTTGGCGAAGGCGCTGGTGGTGTTCCCCGGCGGCTTCGGCACGCTGGATGAGCTGACGGAGATCCTGACGCTGGTGCAGACGCAGAAGCTGCACAAGAAGATGGTGATCGTTCTGTATGGCACTTCGTTTTGGAAAGAGATTCTCAACTTCGACGCGCTGGTGAAGTACGGTGTGATTTCCGACACGGACCTTGACCTCTTCCAGTTCGCCGATGACGTGGATACGGCGCTGAAGATTCTTACGGACGGCTTGACGGAGCTGTACCTCACGCCGGCGGGCGAACCTCCGGACGTTCCGCACGTGGTGGATTGATGTCCGGCCGGCTGCAGCAGTTCGCGCAGTGGATGGGCCGTGCCGGGGTTGCGTTCGCGGTAACCTTGCTGGCTTGGGCTATGCTTTCGCTTGCGGGCACGCTGGAGTTTCTGCGGGCGGTGTTCCTGCTGGGTGCTGTGGTGACGGGAGCGTGGCTTGTGTTGCGCGTGCTGCGCTGGTTGGCTGAGAAGGCCGTGTGGCGATTGCGGCACAGGCTGATCGTGACTTACCTTTTCATTGCGGTGGCTCCCGTGGTCTTGCTGGCGGCGATTGCGTTGCTTGCCGGGTATTCGCTTTTGCTGCAGGTGGCGATGAACGCGGTGGTGACGGAGCTGGAGCATCGCGAGGCGGAGTTGAGTTCACTCACCGAGGCGGTGGCCGTGGGCAAAGAGATGCCGGGTGCATTCTGGACGGCTCGATATCCTGGGCTCTCTTTTATGGTGCGCGAGGGCACGCGTGAGACGCGCTTCCCGCCGAATGCGGAGGTACCTCCGGCGGTAGTGGGATTTGAAGCAGCCCACGGCGTTGTCCATCGGGCGGGGAAGTTCTTCTTGTGGAGCCACCGCAAGTTCGATGGTGGCGAGGCGACGCTTGCTGTTCCTCTATCGCCTGACTTGCTGATGAGTCTGGCCCCGGAATTCGGGTCGGTTACCGTGGGGACGGATGTCGCGGTCTTCTCTAGCACGGGTGCGGCACCGAAGGGGTCTTCCCGATTTGATCCACCGCTGTTCTGGTTTGCGCGGCTGCGGGCGGCGGAGTGGGACCGGCCGGGTGAGCCGGCGCGCGATTACGGATTGGGGCTTCAGACCAGGATGTCCACCGTGGTGGCCGCCGTCTTCAAGGCGGATGTGGCGCAGGGCATTTTCCAGGTGATTCTGGCCGCCAGTGTCGTGGTGTTTGTATTTGTGGAGTTGGTCTGCTGGGTGATCGGCGTGTCCATGACGCGCACCATCACGGGCGCGGTGCATCACTTGTATGTGGGAACGCAGCGGGTGATGGAGGGCAAGCTTTCGCACCGCATGCCGGTGGGAGGACGGGATCAGTTGGCAGAGGTGGGCACGTCGTTCAATCGGATGACGGAGCACTTGGAGCAGCTGGTGGTGGTCGCGAAGGACAAAGAGCGGCTGCAGTCCGAAATCGAAATTGCGCAGGAGGTGCAGGCACATCTGTACCCGACCATTGAGGACCGAAGCTTCCATCTGCGCGTAGCGGCTGCGTTTCAGCCCGCCCGCATGGTTTCCGGCGATTACTTCGACTATGAAGTGGCGAGCGACGGTCGGGTGGCGCTGGCCATCGGCGATGTGTCAGGGAAGGGGATTTCAGCGGCGCTGCTGATGTCGTCAATACAAAGCTCGCTGCGCACGCAGTTGGGGCATCATGAGCATCAGACGCCGTCCACGATTGTGAGGCGATTGAACCGGCATCTGTGCGCCAGCACTTCGCTGGCGAAGTACGCCACGTTCTGCATGGGGCTTTACGACGAGGCGACGAGTACGTTTACGTACACCAATGCGGGGCACATCCCACCCATTTTGATTCGCGGCGGGGGCGCGCGGCGGTTGGATGTGAATGGAACCGTGGTGGGCGCGTTTCCCGAGGCGGAGTATGACCACAGTTCGCTGCTGCTGGAATCCGGCGATCTCTTGGTGTTCCTGACGGACGGACTGACGGAGCCTGAGAACGAGTTCGGGGAAATGTTCGGGGAGGACCGGATTGTGGACCTACTCACGAAAAACGCGCATCGGGGCGAGCAGGAGATTGTGGCTCTGGTGCTGGACGCGCACCGGCAGTGGACCGGCGCGGGTGAGCTTCAGGATGACATCACATTGTTGCTCGCGCGGCGCGTTTAGTCGCCGGCGACGCCCGCCGTTTGCGGCATGCTGATCTGCGTGAGGATGGCATCAGCGTCGGCGGCGGTGAAATCCTGGGTTTTGTTCGAGTGGTTCATGGAACAGAACTTCGGGCCGCACATGGAGCAGAATGCGGCGTCCTTGAAGCCTTCTTCGGGCAGCGTCTCGTCGTGATATGCTTTCGCGGTCTCGGGGTCGAGCGCGAGGGCGAACTGCTTGTTCCAGTCGAAGGCGAAGCGGGCGCGGGAGAGGGCGTCGTCGCGATCCTGCGCTCCGGGGCGGTGGCGCGCGATGTCGGCGGCGTGGGCGGCGATCTTGTAGGCAATCATGCCCTGCTTCACGTCTTCCTTATTCGGCAGGCCCAGATGTTCCTTGGGCGTCACGTAGCAGAGCATGGACGCTCCGTACCAGCCGATCATGGCCGCGCCGATGGCGGAGGTGATGTGGTCGTAGCCGGGGGCGAAGTCGGTGACCAGCGGTCCGAGTGTGTAGAACGGCGCTTCGTAGCACAGTTCTTTTTCGAGTTCGACCTGCATCTGGATCTGATCCATCGGAATGTGGCCGGGGCCTTCGATCATCACCTGCACGTCGTGCTTCCAGGCGATCTTCGTTAGTTCTCCGAGGGTTTTCAGCTCGGCGAACTGAGCTTCGTCGCTGGCGTCGGCAATGGAGCCGGGCCGCAGGCCGTCGCCGAGCGAGAAGCTTACGTCGTGCTTTTGGAAAATCTTGCAGATGTCTTCAAAGTATTCGTAGAGGAAGTTCTGCTTGTGGTTCTTGACCATCCATTCGGCGAGGATGGCTCCGCCCCGGCTGACGATGCCGGTGACGCGTTTGGTGGTCAGCGGGATGTACTGGACGAGGACGCCGGCGTGGATCGTCATGTAGTCGACGCCCTGCTCGGCTTGCTCTTCGATAACCTCGAGCATGACGTTCATGTTGAGATCTTCCACGCGGCGCACGCGCGAAAGGGCTTCGTAGAGCGGAACGGTGCCAATGGGCACGGGGGATTCGGCGATAATCGCCTTGCGGATGCGCGGAATGTCGCCGCCGGTGGAAAGGTCCATCACGGTGTCCGCGCCGTATTTGACGGAGTGCTGGAGCTTGGCGACTTCTTCATCAATATTCGATGTGGTGGAGGAGTTGCCGATGTTTGCGTTCACCTTGCACATGGACGCGACGCCGATGCACATGGGTTCCAGGTTGTGGTGATTGATGTTGGCGGGGATGATGAGGCGCCCGCGCGCGATCTCGTCGCGGATCAATTCGGCGCTGAGGTTCTCGCGTTTGGCGACGTACTCCATCTCCTCCGTGATACGCCCTTGGCGTGCATAGTGGATTTGAGTCCGTATCTTATCGTTGGCGCGTTTTTCGGCCCAGGCTTTCCGCATAATATCTTGAGTTTATCACGCAGCCTCAGTGCGCATGCTGCAAGTAGTGCTGGCGCAGCAGATCCTTGCCGTAATCGTTGCCGTTGGGTGTGCGGACGACGACGTGGATGTGGGATTGCTGAGGCTTCGACGGGTCGGCGGCGAGCGCGGTGAGGTTCGCGGGGCGTTGGTGGTCGAACTCGATCAGCACGACGGGGCTGTGGATGCGGTAGTAGAACACGCTGCTGTCTTCGGTGCCGCCGATCCAGGCGAACGTGGTTTTGTCGAGCTGGGCGCTGACCTCGTCCATTTTGATGCGGGAGTGGCCGGCGTCCATGTTGTCGATGTAAAGCGCGGCGAGATTGAGCAGCTGCTTCTTCTGCGCGGCGCTGAATTGCGACGCCGGCGCGCCCGCGTATTCGAGCACGACGTTGTCACTGAACGCCTCGCCGAGGTTGTTGTTGTTGGTCTTGCTAGAAGTGAGGATCGCCTTGGCGCGCTGCGCGTCGGTCAGCGCGCGGATCATCGCGAGTCCGCTTTTTTGCTCTTCTTGCAGAATCTCGATTCCTTTGTACTTGCCACTGGTGGCCTTCACGGGTTCGGAGCCCGCGAACAGCGGCGACATCACCACCTGATCGCCGAGCACGAAATAGTTGATGATGATGTGGTGCCCGTCGAGCTGCCATCCCCAGGGCTCGGTCGCCGACGGCGTGCCCATGAGGGTCACGTGATAGAACCACTCGCCCAGGAAGTCGTGGTCGTTGGTGAGCTCGGCCAGCGTCTCGTTGAGCTTCATGATGTTCTGCGTAAGTTTGAGGCCCTTGGCACTGAGTCCAGCTCCGACGAGCGCGAAGGCTTTCTGGCGCTGCGCGTCGTTCATCTCCTTGAAGCTGACGCCTTGGCGAACGTAGAAATGCTGGTTCATCCACTTGCGCCACTCGTCGTCGTTTACCGGGAACACGGATTTGGCGCGCTGCTCCGGCGTGAGCGCCGCGAGGAACATTTCTGCGGCCTTGCGCGTGGCCTCGGTGGAGACGCCAGTGGACTTGATGGAGAAGATTCCCTTCTCGGTGCCTGCTTTCGTGGCGATTCCGACGAAGGGTTGCGCGAGTCCTTTGGCCTCGGATTGCCGCGACATTTGCCGGAAGCGCTCAGCCATCTGCGGGGGGTTTTGCGAGAAGGCTTGGTGGGTGAGCGCGAAGAGCGCAGCGGCGGTGGCGAACATCGTAAGCCGGATCTGTGCGGTGTGCTGCATGCCGAGATTATCGCATTTCCAGCGCTTGCGTTTGAGCAGTCCTCCGGGGCCTCCACTTCCCTGCCAAAGCTGCTTCCTTGAGGATCTCCTTTCTTGTTGAGGAGGTGTCTGTGCGGCCGCTATCGAACATCCCCAAGCTTGCGGGGAGAGGCCGTCGCCCTCCACGTATGAATCTTTGGATCGCCTCACGAATGAGTTGACCCTGAGGCTTCCCACTACGCTTCGCCATCGCGCGTAGAGCCGCGCTATCCCCGTCGGCGAGGTGGACGGTCGTCTTAACCAACGGCACTACCGCACCTCCTCAATCCACATGATGGCCCCGGGCATGATCTACTTGCCGGAATCGGGGTCCTCGAAACGTTCTTGCGCGAGGCGTTTGGCGAAGTTTTTGAGGGGCTCCGGCGACTCCATGTGGAAGTCCTGATAGTGATCTGCTTGCGTGATGAACCCGGCCCAACCGAGTTCGTGGACGCGGACTTTGTAGTGCTGCATGTAGGTAGATAAGTCCCCGGCTGTGAGAAGTTCCCAAAAGAAAAAGGGGAGCGCCGAAGCGCTCCCCTGATTGAAACGTAGCCTAGATCAGACTCTGCGCAACTTCGTCATGCGGCCGATTTCGACCCATTCGGCTACGAAGATGTTGCCTTCCTTATCGAACGTCGCGCCGTGCGGGGCGACGAACTGGCCGGGGACGAAATCCGCGCGATTTTGCGTGGTGCGGTTCGGATTCGGCTTGCCTTCCACTGGTGCGCCGAAGGTGGAGACCACGGCGTTGCCCTTCATGATGTGGACCCGTGAGCCGAGGTCCGGCACCACGATCAGATCGCCGTGCTGCTGGAAGTGGCAGAACTGGCCGGCGCCTTCCGCCGTGTCGATTGGCTTGTCGTCGAGGGTGTAGCGCAGAATGCGGCGGTTGCCGCGGTCAGCGATGAGCAACACATGGTTTTTGGGATCGCGGGTGTCGATCCAGTTGCCGTGCGGGTTATTGGTGGAGGTCAACGGCGGGGGCGGAGGAGGCGGACCACCTTTGCCCTTGCCTTGTCCGCCACCCTTGGCCTGTGCGTCGGCCGCCAGAGGAGCCGGAGCATCGCCGCCCTTCGCAGCGCCCGGGCCGCCGGGACCGCCCTTGCCTTGTCCACCACCAGCGGGAGCTTCACCAGCAGGCCGCGGAACCGGACCGCCGAACACACGCACCAACTCGGGGTACGAGGTCGAGGTCTTCTGCTTGTAGTGGAACATGTAGTTCGAGCCGTAGCCGTCACCGAACCAGAAGTCCAGCGTGGTGGGGTCGACCGCGATGTTGGTGGGACGGAAGTTGAGACCCGCCGCGCCGCCGGGACCAGTGGAGCCGGGGCCCTTCTGGTAAGTGGGCGCGTTCTGCGGATAGCCCATGGTCCAAACTTCTTCGCCCTTGAGCGTGCGCTTGCTGGTGAGGCCGTGTTTCTCGCTGGCGAAGTAGAGGTACTCGGTGTTGCCTTCCTTGGAAATGTGCAGGCCGTGCGCGCTGTCGCGGAACATGTCGCCCCAGCTGCGGACGAACTTTCCTTTGGCGTCATACACGACGACGGAGTGGCCGCTTGGGCTGTCCTTGTGAACCGTGTGGTGGACGTAGATCAGGCCGTTGGAATCCTGCACCACGCTGTGGCAATTGCCGAGCCTGATGCTGTTCGGCAAGGTGGCCAGACCCCAATCGTGTTCGACCTCCCACATGTATTCGCCCGAGCCGATGATGGGCAGCTTGGTGCCGGACTTGCTTTGCGCGCCCAGAATCGCGGGCGCGGCGATGGCCGCAGCAGCGGCGGCTCCGGCGGTGAGTAGCTCGCGCCGGGAGAGGGTGTCTTTGTTCTCCATGTAAATCGCTCCTTGTGTGGCTTTTTGGGCGCATTTGCACCCTTAGGGGGATTATAGCGCGGTCGCTCCCATTGGGGGTCGATCCTCTGACTGGCCATTTGGAGTATGCCCAGAAAGTGCTATGATGCGTATATACATAGTGCAATACGAATGGCACGAACGGAAGAATCGAGAGAATCAGCGAAAGCACCGCGGTATTTCATTCCAGCTCGCAACGCTTATATTTGAAGATGAGTCCTGTTTGACATTCATGGATCGCCTGGATGCTCACGGCGAACAACGTTGGCATGCCATCGGCGCGGTTTGTATTGAGCCGGGGGCCAGGGCGGTGTTGTTGGTTGTGCACGCAATTCGAGAGGATCACCATGGCAAAGAAATCATCCGTATCATCTCGGCCCGTAAGGCTGACAAGCGTGAGGTCCGAAGATATCAAGAACAGGCGATGGACTGAGACGGAACGGCTGGCGGTCCGGCGGGCGGCCAAAGCACAGGCCGAGGGGAATGATTCGGATGTCAACTACGGCGATATTCCCCGGCTCAGCGATGCGCAGTTGGCCGGCATGACGCGGTTGCGCGAAGTGCGGCGCAAGGTGCCGGTGAGTCTGCGTTTGGATCCCAGGGTTCTCGATTGGCTGAAGTCCAAAGGCGAAGGGCACCTAACACGGATCAACGACATTTTGTTGAACCTGATGGAAGCGGAAACTACTCGAGCACCTTCGGGACGGTCGTAAACAATGGCCGCTGCAGGTTTAGGGCAGTTTCGGAGCGGGAGTGTTGCGGCCAGCCTGGTGCAGCACCAGGCCGGCGACGGTGCCCGAATCGGCGCGTGTGAAGCTGATTTGGATGTCGGCGATTTTGGCGAAGAATTCGTCGGTTTTCTCGGCGAAGATTTCGAAGGCGGGCTGGCCGGTGGCTTGTGCGGATAGCCTGGTCCCCTGGCGGGTGATGCTGACCACGAAGGTGGGGGCTAGCGGGTAGTTGCCTACGTATTGTTCGAGAGCCGCTTCGGTCAGGGTGATCTCTTTGCGCGGCGGAGCGAGCATCCGCACGGGGCTGCGCGGTTCCACAGCGTGCGCGGCGAGGTCGGTAACATCCGTGGGTCCGTTGATCCAGACCACCGCGGCGCGTTTGGCTGCCGGATCGATCATCAGCGCCGAGCGGAAGCCGTGCGTGCCGCCATCGTGGATGAGGACTTCTGCTCCCATCGGTTTCATCACGATCCAGCCCGCGGCCTGTTCCGAGCCTGGTTGACCCGGACGACGAAGCTCCAGCATGCGCGCGAACGCGGCTCTCAGCGGACCCTCCCCACTCATCGCCGCGGCCGCGAAGGTCAACATGTCGGACGCGGTGGACCGGATGGCGCCTGCACCCGCGAGTGCGTCCAGGTCCCACCAGGAGACTGGCTGCAGTTGTTCGTCATGCGCGGTGGCCATGAGTTTTCGTTGGACCACGGAGAGTGTGATCGTTGTGTCTTCCATGCCGAGCGGGACCAGGATGCGCTGGCGCAGCAGTGTTTCGTAGCTGACTCCGGCGCGTCGGGCCAGCGCATGGCCAAGCAGACCGACGCCGAGATTCGAGTACTCCCACTTTTCGCCCGCATCGCGCGTCAGCGTGTAGCCTGAGAGAAACGCGTACAACTCGGCAGGACCGTACTTCGCGTAGGGATTATCGAGGTTGGTTGCATCGAGGTTCGATGGGATGCGCGGCAGTCCTGAGGTATGCGTGGTCAAATCCGCCAGCGTGATCGCGCGGCCGTTGCGGTTAGGGACGCTCACCGTTTCCGGGAGGTATTTCGACACGGGGTCTTCGAGGGCGACCTCGCCGCGTTCCACCGCGTCCATGAGCAGGAGCGCGGTGAAGACCTTTGTGATGGAGCCGATTTCAAAGAACGTCCCTGCTCCCGGCGCGTCGCCGCCCGTGGAGGTAGTGCCGTGCGCGGTGAAGACGCGGCCTTCGGGTGTCAGCTCGCCGACGACCATTCCGGTGCCGCGCTTGGCCTCGTCGATGCGATTCACCAACAGCCCGCGCATCTCTTGGCCCCACAGCGTGACGCAGCACATGAGTGCGATCCAAAGTGCCTTCATTGTTCCTCCTTATAGAGTGCTTCGATCTTTTCCCGCTGTACCTTTAGTTTGCCGACCGCGAACCGCTCATTGAGCCAGATTACGAAGCCGCAAAACAACGTCGCGATG
>CANFEY010000073.1 GCA_947446025.1 Bryobacterales bacterium | reverse complement strand
TACTTGGCTCGCCCGGACAGGTTCGTCCGCAGGCCCCCTACTCCGCTGCCCCTTCCAAAGGAGGTCTGGATCAACAAACCACAAAGCTCAGACGAAAATACTCTCTAAACTCCATCCCGGAGTGTCTCAAAGTCGTTGACACGCACCGCCAGGGCGTTACCACACCACTCTGGTATTCCTGGATCTTCTCTCCTCCCTTACGGCAGGTAGCAGGGGCATCTGCGCATAACTTTTCCTGGGCCAAGGATGCTGCGGAAAACGAAAGAGAAGCCTCTTCTGCCCGCTCCACACTACCTTCATGGGCGTTGAAAGCTGGGCAGAATGACGAGAAGGAAATGCCCCCCATACTCGAACCCGTACCAGGTGCACAAATCGATGTTCAACGGCTTATGGTCCAGGAGTTTGCTGTCGGGTTGGTTGTGGTGCTCGCAGTTTTCGGAAAGCGACGCAGCATCTAAAGTAAACAGACTCCAGTCGATAACCCTTCGAGGCTGACCACTCAAACAGAAAAAGCCGCCCGTTTCCGAGCGGCCCTTCCGAGTACTTCAGTCCTGCGAAACCGCCACTGCGCCGTGAGGCGCTCTGGCCGTTGCGCAGCGACCTACATATCCATTCCGCCCATGCCGCCCATGCCGCCGCCGTGGTCATGGCCACCGGCTGCCTTTTTCTCGGGGATCTCGCAGATCATGGCTTCGGTGGTCAGCATTAAAGCGCTGATGGAGGAAGCATGCTGCAGGGCCGAGCGGGTCACCTTGGTCGGATCGATGACGCCGGCTTTGACCAGGTCCTCGTAGACTTCGGTTTGCGCGTTGAAGCCATAGTTCACGTCCTTGTTGGCGCGAATCTTCTCGATGATGATGGCGCCTTCGAGGCCGGCGTTGCCGGTGATCTGGCGAACCGGCTCTTCGCACGCACGACGGATGATGTCGACGCCGATCTTCTCGTCGCCTTCCAGTCCGAGGTTGCCCTTGAGCACGCCCGCCGCGCGGAGCAGCGCTACGCCGCCGCCGGGAACGATGCCTTCTTCAACGGCCGCACGGGTTGCGTGCAGCGCGTCTTCGACACGAGCCTTCTTTTCCTTCATCTCGGTCTCGGTCGCCGCACCGACCTTGATGATCGCAACACCGCCGGCGAGCTTCGCCAAGCGCTCCTGCAACTTCTCACGGTCGTAATCGGAGGTGGTGTCGTCGATCTGCGCGCGCAACTGCTTGATGCGGCCTTCGATCGCCTTCTGCTCACCCGCACCGTCGATGATGGTCGTGTTGTCTTTGTCGATCGTGACGCGCTTGGCGCGGCCCAGATCCTTCAACTGCACGCCGTCCAGCTTGATGCCGGTTTCTTCGAAGATGGCCTGGCCGCCGGTCAGGATGGCGATGTCTTCCATCATGGCCTTGCGACGGTCGCCGAAGCCCGGAGCCTTTACGGCCACCGCGTTCAACGTTCCGCGCAGCTTGTTGACAACCAGGGTCGCCAACGCTTCGCCGTCGGTCTCTTCCGCGATCACGACGAGCGGCTTACCCGCGCGCGCAATCTGCTCGAGCAGGGGCAGCAGGTCCTTCATGTTGGAGATCTTCTTCTCATGAATGAGAATATAGGGATCTTCCATCACGCATTCCATGCGTTCCGGATCGGTGACGAAGTAGGGGCTGAGGTAGCCGCGGTCGAACTGCATGCCGTCCACGGTTTGGAGTTCGGTCGCCATGGTGCGCGATTCTTCCACCGTGATGACGCCGTCCTTGCCAACCTTCTTCATCGCTTCCGCGATGGTGTTGCCGATGGTGGCGTCGCCGTTGGCCGAAATGGTGCCGACCTGAGCGATCTTCTCATCGTTGGCAACCTTCGAAGACATCTTCTTCACTTCTTCGACGACGGCTTCGACGGCCTTTTCGATGCCGCGCTTGAGCGCCATCGGATTCGCACCGGCGGCGACGTGCTTCACGCCTTCGCGGAAGATGGCCTGGGCGAGAATCGTCGCGGTGGTGGTTCCGTCACCGGCGATGTCGCTCGTCTTCGAAGCCACTTCGCGCACCATCTGCGCGCCCATGTTTTCGAGCGGGTCCTTCAGTTCGACTTCCTTGGCGACGGTGACGCCGTCCTTGGTGATGGTCGGCCCGCCGAACTTCTTCTCCAGGACAACGTTGCGGCCCTTGGGACCGAGCGTGACCTTGACCGCATCGGCCAGTTGGTTCACACCGCGCAGGATCGCCTGGCGGGAATTTTCGCTGTATACGATTTGTTTGGCTGCCATATTTTCTCCTTACGCCTTTGCTTTCTTGCCGGCATTGTCGATCACGCCGAGCACTTCGTCTTCGCGCATGATCAGGTACTCGTTGCCGTCCATCTTGATGTCCGAGCCGGAGTACTTGCCGAACAGGATGCGGTCGCCCGCCTTCACGTCGAGCGGCATCAACTTGCCGTCATCGCCGCGCTTGCCCTGGCCCACCGCCACGACTTCACCTTCCTGCGGCTTTTCCTTGGCCGAATCCGGAATGAACAGCCCACCGGCTGTCTTGTCCTCATTGTTCTCAAGCCGTTTGACCACGATGCGGTCATAGAGCGGTCTAATGTTCATAGTGTGTACCTCCTCGGGAGTTTGTTGCTGAAGAAAAAATCCTGGAAAGGGGCCCGGCAGAGCCGCCGGAACCCACGGACTATTATTAGCACACTCCGCCTAGGAGTGACAATAGATTTCGGTAACAGATAGAGTACAAAGGATATGTTACGGAAAACTCGTGGAGGTTGCGCCCCGGAAACGACGTGCGATGATGGAGACATGCCCGAACTCGTTTTCGAGGTCACACAAGAAGCCGACGGCGGCTATTGCGCCGAATGCCTAACGGTGGACATCTTCACCGAGGCGGATACGTGGGATCAACTCCGGTTAAATGTGCGCGAGGCCGTTAAGGCGTACTACTTTGACTAACCTGAAGCGTGCTCCGTTTTTGGGGAGGCCCAATAGTTCCAGAAACTTCTCGGTATCCAGCGACGGCGGGCGCTGTTCAACGTGCTGCAGATAGCGCGATGAATCAGGCCCCCAATCGAAGTATAAACCGGCTCCAGGCTCGACGAGCAACATCCCAGTATCCCGGGATATCTCCAGGGTCTGCGAGAAAAGCAACGTTTGAACCTTGTCGCCAAGCAAACGAGCGAAAACTTCCAACTTGTAGTGACCCTCAGTAAAGGCAAAAGCGTTGCCGTCGTTTGGTGTTAGGAAATGATGATTGGCGGCTACGCCCGTTTCGCCGACGAATAGCCCGCTGCCTCGGACGAGCTTTTCTTCGCCATGCACCCAAATGTTGAAACTCTGGCGAGTCTCGTTCCGCGAAAGTGCGACGTGCATGCTTTCAATCACGCGTCCCCGTCTCGCTGTCGAGAACAACAAGGTGCGAAGAAATATTTTCGGCAGTGGTCTTTGGTCTTGCGCTCGAGGAGTATCCGGTCCAAAAAAGATTACCGTTGGCTGGGTCATCTTCACGGTGCCACGCCGGAACAAGGTTAACCACGCCGTCATCGCCGACACGGCGAGCGCAAGAACGGAAACTGTGATCGATAGGGAATCGGTCATCTCTTGTAGCGTACCCTTATAATGCACTGCCCCTGACGGCGTAGGTTTAAGCTGCCTCATGGATTGGCTGGTGATGCAGCCGCATTAGCTGGTCGTCTCTCAAAGACACCATCGCGTAGGTCCGGCCATCGTCATCGCAGAACTCGACCTCGTAGACGCCTGGAGCCGAGTCCTCGACCACGGTGCCGACTTGACCGCGCACAAGGCCGTGCTCGGGCACGTCCTGGAGCAGCGCGACTACGGCGAGCATTTCAATCTGAGCCATGGGGAACCTTCTTTTTATAGTACATAACAACTTGTCAGGCGCGGCAAGTCCTGCTCCGCGAGGATGATCCAGGTGCTGCGGATTCTAACCCTTTGGCTCTGAACTCCCCACTCAAAATCGATGACGTAGCGTTGCCCAAACGAATTCAGCATTCCGAGCTCTGCATCACTGCTGACGGCGGCATGCAGCAGTGCCGCCCTGAGTTCCTCCGCATTACTTTCGCGAATTCCCCACGACGCAAATACCCGAGCCTTGCTGCGGCCTCGGGGATGATGCGGATTCAGACAATAGCCGCGAAGCTTTTCAATGTCGACAATGGCTCGCTCGCCGTTGGGAAGCTTCATTGCAGCGGCGGCAGGTCGTTCAGGACCACTCGCTTTTGAAACTTCCAACGCCCGTCTTCGCGCACAATCGTGTCCTCATACCGACCGCTGTGTTCCAGGACGGGCTTCTTCTCCTTCGTGCAGATCACGTACGACCAGCGCGAGATTGCGGTGGCGGTGTTGCCGGTGACGGTGATGTCGAAGTTGGTGAGCAGGTGGTAGGTCTTGCCGGTGTTCGGCGCGGTGCCGACGTTTTTCTGCATGAAGGCGAGCAATTCGGCTCGGCCCTTCACTGCGCCGAAGCCGCCGATCCATTCTCCGTCCTTCGTGAAGAGGTCAGCGTACGCTTTGAGGTCGCGGGCGTCGAGCGTTTTGCCGTAGTTGAGCAGCTGGGTGCGGATCTCCTCGATGTCTTCGAGTTTTTGCAGGCGGGCTTCGATGGTCGGCTTTTGCGCGAAGGCCACGCTACACAACAACAGGGCACAGAGGAACTTCATGGGAGCGAGTTTATCACTTCACGAATTTGCGCAAGCGCCCACTCCGTTTCGGTCTCCGTGATGCAGTACGGCGGCATGAAGTAGACCACGTTGCCGAGCGGGCGGAGCAGCAGGCCGCGCTTGAGGAATTCAGCGGCTAGGCGCGGGCCGACGTTGTCGAGGTAGCCAGCGCCTTCTAGTTCTACGACGCCGACGCCACCCATCACGCGGCCATTCAGCCCCGCGCGCATTTGCCCCTCGATGCGGGCCACGTTTTCGAGCACCGGTTCTTCGGCGAAGAGCTTGAGGCTCGCGACGCCGACGGCGCAGGCTAGCGGGTTCGCTGTGTAGGAGTGGCCGTGGAAAAAAGTCTTCGAGCGGTCGTTACTGAGGAACGCCTCGTAGACGGCTTGCGTGGTGACGGTCGCGCCGAGCGGCATGTAGCCGGCGGTGAGGCCTTTCGATAAGCAGATGATGTCGGGCGTGATGCCCGCGTGTTCGCAGGCGAACATCTTGCCCGTGCGACCGAAGCCCGTGAGCACTTCATCGGCGATGAGGAGCGTGCCGTGGCGGTCGCAAAGCTCACGCACACCGCGGACGAATTCGGCGGGCCACATCACCATTCCTCCGGCGCCTTGCAGCATGGGCTCGATCAGGACCGCGGCGGTGTCGTCGCGCAGCAGAGCTTCGAGTTCCTCCAGATCGCGGAACTGCTCGACCGGAAACATCATCGGCTCGAACGCTGCGTTGAAAACAGAAGGAGCGCTAACCGACATCGCGCCCGCCGTGTCGCCGTGATAGCCGCCCGCGAGCGACAGAAAGCGCGTCCGCTTCCCGCCGAGATTACTCCAGTATTGCAGTGCCATCTTCAGCGCGGCCTCGACCGCAGTCGACCCATTGTCCGAATAGAACACGCGAGCCAAACCCGGCGGCAACACGGCGAGCAACCTCTCCGCAAGTTCGACCGCTGGCCGATGCGTGCAGCCCGCAAAGATCACGTGCTCCAGTTCCCGAGCCTGCGCCGCCAGCGCGTCATTCAACTTCGGATGCGAGTGGCCGTGGATGTTGACCCACCACGACGACACGCCATCCATAATGCGCCGACCATCCTCGGTGTAGAGCCACACGCCCTCACCACGCACGATTTCCAGCGGCGCGCCCGCCGTCTGCATCTGCGTGTAGGGATGCCACAGGACCTTCCGGTCTCGATCCGCGAGACTCATAGAGGATGAAACCGCAGCGCTTCTCTAGTGAGAGGCTCCATCCATGGAAGCTCGTCGACCTTTACGTGCCCGTAGGTTTCGATGGCCTCACGATTGTCTGGATGCCGGTCCCCCACCATGACGACCCTCTCCACCGTGAGCCCACGCGACCGGATCGCATCGAGCGTCAGCAGGGTGTGATTAATCGTGCCCAGCGTCGTCCGCGAAGCGACAACCACGGGGAGCGCAAGCCGCTCCATCACGTCGAGCATCATCTCCTTTTCATTGAGCGGCACCAACACGCCGCCCGCGCCTTCCACGATCCAGTCGCCGTCCTCAGGAGCGAACGCGAGCACGTCGTCGAGGTCGATACGCAGGCCCACGCGGCGCGCGGCCAGGTAGGGAGCAACGGGGTCGGGCAAGCGTAAGCCGCGGTCGAGAACCTTGCAACCGGTCAGGCGCTGGACTTCTTCGGTGTCACTCTCCGGGCCCGTCTGAATCGGCTTCCAGTAACCCGAGCCGCGCGCCAGCGCGAGCGCCGCGCTGAGCACGGTCTTGCCTACGCCGGTGCCGGTTCCGGTTACGAAGACGCCGCGCATTGGTGTTTCTCCAAGGAAGAGGCGAACTGATCAAGGATTGCTTCGGTCAAATTGCAGTTTATCGAAATGCGCAGGCGGGCGGTGCCGGGCGGGACGGTGGGCGGCCGGATGGCGCGCACGTCGAAGCCGTCACGTTGGAGCGCGACCGCGAGCGCAACCGCCCGGTCATTGTCGCCAACCATGATCGGCAAGATGGGCGACTCGCTATCCGGCAATCCGAGCCGTCCGCGCAGATAGCGCGACAATTGCCGCACGCGCAGGCTGCGTTCGGGTTCAGCGGCGAGAATATCGAGAGCCGCATCGAGTGCAGCCGCAACCGCTGGAGGCGGTGCAGTGGAGAAGATGAACGGGCGGGCGCGTTGCACCAAATAATCGATGGCCCAGGCCGGTCCGCACACGAATGCGCCACTCACGCCGAGCGCTTTGCCGCAGGGATTGATACTCAGAAACGGGTCTTCGGCCAGCCCGGGACCAAACACGCCGACGGCATGCGCCTCATCGACGATCAAATGCGCGCCTGACGCCGTAAGGTCGTTCAGAGGAGCGATGTCTCCATCCATACTGAAGAGCGACTCGGTGACCAGGAAGTGCCCACGCGCCGCGGGGACCGTCCCATGCGCATAAATTTCGCGTCGCGCCCGCGAGAGACGGATGCCGTCGATGAGACTCGCGTGATTGAGCGAGTCTGAAAAAACCACGTCGCCTTCGTCGGGAAACGTGGTGAGGACCGCCAGGTTCGCCAGGTAGCCGCTCGAAAAGTAGAGTGCACGCTCGGCCCCTTTGAAGTGGGCAAACTTTCCTTCCACCGCGTGGAAGCACGCGCGATCCCCGCGCAACAATCGTGAACCGGTGCTGCCCGCGCCGAATTCCAGCACCGCCGCCGCCATGCGCTCCTTCACCACCGGGTGCACGGCGAGGCCCAGGTAATCGTTGGACGAAAGATCGATGCCCGTTGGCGGCCGCATGACGCGCTGCAGCCCGGTCCGGTTGATTTCGGCCAAATGGGCGCGGACCCGTTCTTCAAGTGCGGAGGTCATGCTAGACCCTGTGGTGGACTGCGAGCACTGCTAAAAATTCCTGGCCGTCCGGCGAGATGTTGAACATCGTCAGGCGAAGTTCCGCGCCGCGAAGCTCTAAGTGGATGCGCCACCCCCAGTCAGGGCCCTCTGCCACGGTGTAGCTACCCTTGACATTCACCACGTTGGCTTCGGCCGCGCCCACGCAGCCCATCACCTGCTTGCTTGCATGGAATGAATCGACCCACGCCGCGGTAGCTTTCCCCGAGTCGTCCCCAATAAGGATGAGGCCTTGCTTGGGGTTGCCTTCGTAGATCCAGTCATAACTCAGCTGCAAAAATCCGCCGATCACGATCGCCACGGTCAAATGCGACGGAGATTCCAGCATAGGTCCATCGGCGCCTTCGAAGTACAAACGATTGGCCCCTACCCAGCTGCCGGCGCACTGTTCAAACATGACTTGCCTGCAGCGTCACTCCGAGCTTCGCGAACAATGCCCGATCGGTGTCCGCTTCCGGGTTCGGCGTCGTGAGCAGCCTATCCCCCAGGAACACCGAATTCGCTCCCGCAAGGAAGCACAGCGCCTGCGCTTCATCACTCAGAGACACCCGCCCCGCGCTCAACCGCACCATCGATTTCGGCATCAAGATCCGGGCCGTGGCGATCATCCGCACCAACTCCAACGGATCTTCCGCCGGACGGTTGCCCAGCGGCGTGCCTTCCACCGGCACCAGCATGTTCACGGGCACGCTTTCCGGATGCGGATTCAAGTTCGACAACTCACGCAACAACCCATAGCGCTGCGCACGGCTCTCACCCATGCCGATGATGCCGCCAGAGCAGACGGTAATCCCCGCCCCGCGCACGTGCGCCAGCGTGTTCAGCCGCTCCTGATACGTGCGCGTGGTGATGATCTCACCGTAGAATTCCGGGCTGGTGTCCAGGTTGTGATTGTAAGCGCTCAATCCGGCATCGGCCAGCGCCGCGGCCTGATCGCCGTTGAGCATGCCGAGCGTGCAGCAGGCCTCCATGCCCAGCGAACGCACGCCGCGCACCATATCGAGTACTTGATCGAAGCGCCCGTCCTTCGGCACGTCACGCCAGGCCGCTCCCATGCAGAAGCGTGTAGCACCCTGTTCCTTCGCCGCACGCGCGGACGTGAGCGTGTCTTCCACCGACATCAACGGCTGGTGTTCCACATCCGTGTGATAGCGCGCCGCCTGCGGACAATAGCCGCAGTCTTCAGGACACCCTCCCGTCTTGATGGAAAGCAGCATGCACCCCTGCACCTGATTCGGAGCATGGTGCTCCCGATGCACGGACGCAGCGTGGAACACCAGCGACGTGAGCGGCTCCACGTAAATCGCTTCGATCTCGGGAATGGACCAATCGTGGCGCAAGGACGGCATTCCTTCTATTTTAGACGCTCTAGCTTCCAGGCGTCGCCCCAAGCGGCCCACCGGTACTTTACTTCTTCGTTCTAGTATTTTACGGGCCTCCGGGGGATAGAAACGTCCTGAGGTTTTCCTTAAGATCATCCTTGCTGTCTGGGCCTGACGTGGGTGCCCTCAGCTACCGGAGGACCTATGCGACGCTTATTTCTCTTACTTGTGACGGCCGCAATCAGCACCAACGCCGCGACCATCTTTACGGCGGGCCAGAATGCCGGGACCACGCTCGACGCGGTGGATGTCACGGGCTTTGGCACAACCGGCAACGAAATGGGTGGTATAACGATCACTGGAGCGTTCGCCGGTGGTGGTAGCGCCGTTTGCACATGGGTAAACGGAGGCGGGAATGCCGGCGGTTGCACTGCCGCCAGCGGCGGCCGAGGCTTCCAGCTTGCGCTTGACGGAGACACGTTTAGCGCTTCGTGGCTGCTTACCAACATTCTCGGGGCAAATCTACTGTCCCTGACTTTCGACGGGCCTGTAGGCTTCACTGTTTTTGACCGGGCAACTGGGTTGTTCGGTCTGGGCGAGGGTACAGCAGGTTCGTCGTTGGGCAAGGATGCGAGCGGGTCTACCAGTTCAGCCGTGGGCGGATCCGCCACCTACAACAACCAGGTGGCAACGATGGGAAACGCAGCAGTGGGTGACTTGTACGCTCAGCTCGTGATTGCCTTCGATGGAGCCGGCTGGCCCCGGGTTCGACGGCCGACTGGGTCATGGACACCGACAATCTTGGTCTGCGCGGCGGCACGCCGGGCTCTGGCGTACCGGAACCGGGCACGTTCGG
Organism: Bryobacterales bacterium; assembly: GCA_947446025.1. GTDB lineage: Bacteria > Acidobacteriota > Terriglobia > Bryobacterales > Bryobacteraceae > Palsa-187. The sequence goes on along the minus strand of CANFEY010000073.1, from coordinate 7,600 downwards.
GATGATGGCCGGGGCTTTAGTTGGGTTGGCCGCCGTTGCGGCTCGCCGTCGCCGCGGCTAGTAACCTACTTGGTAGGCGCGCCTGGACTCGAACCAGGGACCCTCAGCTTAGAAGTCAGGATCGGCCTGTAACTCACCGTTATCAACGATTGCTCGGCCTTGCTGCTATCAGCATCGCCGGACACTTTTGAACCTTGCACCTGTACCCAGGATTGCTAGGGAGTTCTAGCAGTCCTCTCTACAATTCCCACTACAGTTCCCGGAGTGCCAGTGGGATAATTCACGGGATGCCCGTTCAAAGTAACTTCCGGATTGCCGACCACTCATTCCCTATCCAGACAACACATTTCTAATGAATTGCATGCGCGGAGTCCAACCCATTAGCGGTGTGACGCTATTTCCCGACCGACACTCGGCGACGCAGTTCGTCGGAGAGGTTCAGCAGAAACGTCAGGTGTGTGAGTGGCTTCTCGCCCTTCGTATCGTCCGCGACGAACGCCGGGAGGCGCTTGCCGTTCCGCGCAAGGTCGTAGTTGTAAAAGTTGCCAGTACCTCGCAGGCAAGTCTCCGTCCACACCCGGGGCTTTCCCGCCGCGAACGAGTCGCCCCCGGCCGTTGTAGTTATCGTTCCGAAGGTCGCGCCTGTGAGGCAACTATTCGGGCTCGAAAAATTTGGCCGGTTCGGAAAGTTGAATGCCTCGAAACGGAATTGCAATTTCGGTCGCTCAATTATACGTGCCGGCAGGACCAATCGACAATGGCCTTTTCATCGGGGTGGGTCCCAGCGGCGGGGCTGTTACACTTAGCTTCTGCGCGCCGGAAACCAAGCTCGCTGCGGCTCGCGAGGGCATCGTCCGGCCCGGGCGAAATTCAGCGCATCGGAAGCCGCGGGCACGAAGCCCGCCGAAAGCCACGGATTTGAAAGCCCAACTTGAGCTTCGGGACAGAGCGCTGGCGGCGACCGCCGAGGGCGTGACGATTTCGGATGTGCGCTTACCTGACAATCCGATCATCTATGCGAACGCCGGCTTCGAGCGCATCACGGGTTATTCCATCGAAGAGGTGCTAGGCCGCAATTGCCGATTTCTCCAGGGGCCTGACACGGACCGGGACGCGTTGGACAGACTGCGCTCTGCCGTTCGCCAGAAGCACGCATGCATGGTACAGTTGCTCAATTACCGGAAAGACGGCACCTCATTCTGGAATCGCCTCTCCATAACGCCGCTACGTGACGCTTCCGGAAACGTCACGCATTTCATCGGAGTGCAATCCGACGTCACGGAACAGAAACTCACGGAGCAAGCCCTCCAAGCGGCCAACCGGAAGTTGGAAGCGGCCGGTGAGCTTATGAAGCGGGACCTGGCTGCGGCGGCGGCAGTGCAGCGCGCGTTGCTGCCCCAAGTGTTGCCCCGTATCCACGGAGTCAACATGGCATGGGCGTTTCGGCCGTGCGAGGAACTGGCCGGCGACACACTGAATGTGTTTGTCCTCGATGATCACCGGGTGGCCCTGTATATTCTGGACGTCTCAGGCCATGGTGTCGCTTCGTCCCTGCTCTCCGTCACGCTGAGCCACTTACTGTCCGCAACGCCCGAGCGGTCCGTGCTATACCAGCCCTCCAGAGATGGCGCCGGATCCTTCTCGGTCGCGTCGCCCGCACAGGTCGCCGCCCAGCTGAACAAACAATTTCCGTTTGAACCTCGAACGGCACAGTATTTCACGATGTTCTACGGGATCCTGGATACCGGGACTCACGAGATCCGCTACGTCTCGGCCGGGCATGTCGATCCCGTGTATGTGCCTGCCGGCGCACCACCGCAAATTCTGGGGGTGGGTGGCCTCCCGATTGGCCTGTTCCCCCGTTTGACTTGCGAAGAGCAGGTCCTCAAGATGGGGCCCGGCGACCGGTTGTACCTCTTGACCGACGGCGTCATCGAGGCTGAAAACGATGCGGAACAGGAATTCGGGGTGGAGCGACTGCGGGAGGAACTGGAGCGGAATCGCTGCCTGCCGCTGGCCGACAGCTTGACGGCGGTGGTTGCGTGCGCCGAACGGTGGTGCTCTCCGTCTGGCTTCGCGGACGATGTATCCTTACTGGCCGTGGAGATCTGCAGCACAGGCGGTTAGGTGCCTAGGACGACGCCGAGCGGTAGGCCGAGGCTTTCAAGCGGCGATCCAACTCCTGAGTTCTTACGGCGTAACCGTCACTTACTTTCTCATTTTATAGGTTGGGCGTGACATGCTCTCGATAAGTTAGACCAGATAGAATTGAGGATCTTCGGGACGTCGCAGCAGACGAAGCGACAAAAGGAGATCAAGGCTGAAGAAGGGTCGATTCACGGAAGAGCAGATTATTGGGGTGCTGAAACAGCACGAAGCAGGTCGCAAGGTGCCAGAGCTGGCGCGGGAGATCGGGGTGAGCGAGGCGACGATCTACACGTAGAAGTCGAAGTAGGCGGGATGGACGTGAGCGAAGCGCAACGGCTGAAGGGCCTGGAAGACGAGAACCGGCGGCTGAAGCATCTGGTGGCAGATCTCAGCCTGGACAAAGAAGTCCTGAAGGCGGTGATTCAAAAAAATGTATGGTCCGCCGCCCGATTGCAAGCAAGAATTGGGATGAGTTTGGTCTGCGTAAACGTATCCGGCCTGTTGATAGGCATTGCCCTGGCCTTGATGAGTATCCGCGCGCGCCTAGCCTCATAACGGGTACGGTCTTTTGTGTGGACCAGTTTTTTCGTCAGGTTGGGGGCGCGACGGTTGACCGTTCATTCATCAGTTCTTCTGCTCCCAAAACCTAGGTGGGTTCGTAATCTGGCTTCGGCCTGATTGTGGATTCTTTCGCCGGTTTCAGGCGCTGGTCAAGGCCGAGCGGAGCGAGTTCATCGAAGAGCCTTGAGTGGCGTCTGAAACTGGCGTAGCCAAGGTGGAAATGCCGAAGCCACCACCGCTCGATGGCTGATCCATTCGGCGATACGGCTCCTGCCGATTCAGAACGACCCAAGCGATCCGCGCGAGCTTATTGGCCATGGCGACACCGGCGACGTTGGAGTGTGTCCTGGACTCCAGTTCCGTGAGCCACCGACCGAAGGCGTGCGGCTCACGGGACACTCGATGTTGAACGGAGCGTCCACCGTGAATGAATAGCCCTCGAAGATAGGTGTTGCCGTGCTTGCTAATCCCAAGTAGCTTAGTCTTGCTGCCTGTGGAAGCCTGTCGAGGAACGAGACCCCGTCTTGTCAATAAAAGATCAAGGTGCGGCAGGCCAGTTCTTCCACCCCTGCTGCCAGTTGAGCACCTCGGTCATCGGTAACGCGGCGGATTGCCTACGGGTATCGAGATCAAGAAACGACCGTCGGCGCTCACATTCTATTTCGAGTTATTGGTTTGAGCGTGAACGTCGAACAGCGACTGAGCGACGCCGGGAACCAGGTGTATCGGTGGCAGCGATTAGCTTGTCGTCGGAACCCGTTGAGTACAACTCCCGACGAGTGATCCAGCTAAGCCCACATGCTCAAGAAGTGGATTCTGTCTGGATGACGGGCTAACCGTTAGCTACTTTTCAAATTAGGGGCCAAGCAAAGAGCCGCTACTTCCCTACCAGATGCTCTGGCTTCTCGTTTTCGTTGCACACGTACTCGCGCAGTTCCTCGCCTGCTGCCAGCTTCAGAAATTTCAAATCATTGATGATGGAGATCGAGTGATGTGACGTTCCATGCGATCGCGTAACATGGCCCTCGCCCGTGCCAGCCTGCTCTTCGTAGCTGGGACAGAAATACCAAGTTTCTCGGCAACGTCTTCAGTAGACAATTCCATAAAATCCCGCAGTTCCAGTACATCACGCAGCAAAGGTGGCATTTTCCGGACTTCGTGCCGTAGTCGCTCGTGAATCTGATTTTGCTCCAGCGACGCTTCCGGCGATGCATCCAGACTCGGAGGGTCAACACGCGAGCGCGAGGATCCATCGGAATTTGTGGTTTCTTCCAACGACTGCAATTTTGAGCGGCGCACTACACGCAATCGCATAAGGCTCTGATTGAGAACAATTCTTCGGAACCAAGTTGAAAAACGAGCTTCGGATTGAAAGCCGCCCAATCCCATCCAGGCTTTAAGGAACGATGTCTGGACCTGATCTTCGGCCTCCTGCCGATCCTTCAAAACCGAGATTGCGAGCCGGAGTGAAGTTGAGGTATTCCGTCGCATCAACTCCGCGAATGCTTCCTGATCACGCCTCTGTGCGCGCCCAACGAGTTCAGCTTCTTCGACCTCTGCTAGGGGATACGGATGCGGTGAATCGCTCATCGAGTTTCTCTGCGCCCGATCTCGCAAATCTCAACGTAAGAAGGGCGGTCTGCGGCGCTACGATGACGGAATCGGTTTGTCACGACCCCATCTTCAATCAAAAATACACCAGGCATCTGACCGGAATCCGCTGCCGGATGGCCCACCCCGTGCCCTCGAATCCAGCCCGCGATTAGTCCACGCCACCAGACCTTGGGGCCGAACAATTGCCAGAAACTACCACGAGTTAACCCGAACGCGCTATACAGCTCTAGCGACGGATCACAGATGCGCTCGATGTTTTCCACGTAATATTTGCGCACCAAGTCGCAGATTTCAGAACGATCCCCCAAGTGCACCAGCACGATCCGAGTTCCATCTGCTTCGATGGCGGCCCGCATATCGTCAATGTCACTTAGTGTTTCGCGGCAAAAGGTACAGCCTGCGTGCCGCAGGAACACCAACAGTACAGGCGAATGCTCCACCAAGTGAATGAGTTTGGCTCCAGATTCGGTTGTGGCGTTCTCTAGGGTGCGCACGATTGCTGACGCGTCCAATTGAGGCCCACGCGGAATTGGAGCTTGCTTCATTTGACTATTTTGATTCTGGGCCACGAATCTACTCCTCACACTATAGACTGGGAGGATCGCACCTTCCCCTACCTCAAAATAACACGGGGACGCCGACCATCGCGGCGCCTCCCAAGCTGCGCGAATGTACCGCCGTGGATTCATAAGCTTTGGCCTTGCGAAGGTATACAGAGCACTACTACTTAGGCAGAATGACCGTGTCGATGAAGTGGATGACACCGTTCGAAGTCATAATGTCTGACGGATTAAGCCTTTTGTCACGCGCCCGAGCAAAACAAGTTAATTCCTTCCGGCGGCGAGATCATCAAGATGTTATGAGTACAGTTATGAGTACCGATGGAGGAATAATCAATGTTTGGTAAAGGTGATCTATTGATCATGTTGGCAGCTTTCTTGTCTTTCCTCTTCTCTGTTTCTTTGTGGTTTGGGATCGGCATGATCGCCAATAGGGAGGCCGGGGTCTTTGTGGGTATTTGGGTCCCATCCATCATTTCTTCGGGAATCTATATCCATGTTGCTCGGAGGCGCAAATGAACGAACCAGGAGTGTTCTTGTTCGGACTTTTTATGTTCCTCATTGTGGGCGGTGGAGTAGGTATGACCATTTATGAGATGAAAAAGATGGGCAATCGAGACCAAGACGATTCGTATCCCCGATCCATCCCAGTGCGGCAAGGAAAGTAAGGCACTGCGCCCCCCGCTTCTTGCAGAGAGCGGCGACACAATGCGAGAGAGGCATCCAACCGTCATGAAAAGACATGCTGAGATAAACACCGGAATCCCGAAAGGTAGCCGCCGAAAGCAGGCGGAACTGCTAAACGCGGGAACGCGTGGATACGCTTTCGCGGTGGATGGCGCATTATGTCGCTGAATCAATCGAGGCCGTCAAGACGGCGCATCCTAAAGACCAAGCTAGTAAGAAGAAAAGATGTTTCGACGCCATCCTTGCGCTTTGGAAGTACCGCGCAGATCTTCCCGAAGCAAGGCGACCGTTCAGGAATATAGAGAGTATTCTTAGTGCCTTAGAAAGTCTTGATCTTAAGACTGAGAACTCGCGGTACTACAGGGTGCGGCTGGACGAGCTTCAGGAATCCGCTGGCGATGGTGAAATCAAGCAACTGCTAGAAGCGGTCAAGGGGATAGACTACTCTGCCAGACTGCTTGTTCGTTTCTTCCTGAGCCAGGCGGCTGCGGCCTCTGGGGATAGGTCCGCGGAATGGGCGGCCCTTGCCGAGGACACGGGTGTTCCGCAAGAATTCGATTCCATTGCTCTGCGGCTTTTCACGCGGGAGCAGAAGTTACTGGAGCCTGTGACAGAGGATGACTTGCGGCGAAAGGAACTTTCGGATCGCACCCAAAGGCTTCGCGCCTTTGCAAAGACCGCGGAGGCGATTGCCAATGACTACGAAAAGGCAATGTTAGGTGCAGCTCAGCTGCCCTCCCGTTCGTCGAAGGCTAAAAAGCGCGCGAGGAAGTCCGTCAGCAAGTAGCTCACCAACGGCGCTAACAAGACGCAGGCATCAGAAATGTGGGGGAGCTATCCAGCGCTCTAACAGATCTCCGAAACCGATTCTCTCTCCAAGAGAACCCCTGCATGGCGGCACATATGCAATTGCAACGGCTGGACACGCTAGCATCCGATAAGCCGCAGCAGGTCAGCTTCAATGTCCTGCCAAGGTCGGGCCAGGTCAACGGTCTTAACGCGCACGCTGTGGCCTTGCATACGGTAAGATTCATCCAGTTGCTGCCCTGCGGTAGGGTAGAGCAAGATGCCTTCTGGGGTCACGCCCACTGACTCTGAAGCGAAATTTCTCAGATAGGCGTTCAATTGATAGAGATGCGCCGACCTAAGCTTGTCACGGAGGAAATTTCTCTGGTAGAGCGACTCTGTATATTTGCACTCGATAATAACCGTGCGACTCGCCGAACGAAGCGTAACGTCTGTCTTCATCCTTGGCAGCAAATCAATATTGGAGCCCGCGAGTGCAGTGGCATCCCATCTGACTTGGTCCACTTTGACACTGAAAGACCGCTGTCGGCGCCGGAAGAAGTTGCGAACAAACTTTTCGAAAATCCTTCGCATTCGTATTTCGTCACGGTCAAGACCACGAAAACGATAGTGTCCGGCGCGCTCATGAGGTTGTAAGGACTGGTAAAAGAAATGGCAAATATTCAGCAGGAACGCATACAGGCGATTGTTCCTGTGCATATGCGCCCGGTGAAACGTCCGCTCATTCAGCTCTACCTCGCCAACTCTCTGGAGCAGAGTTAGACTTCGCCGGACTTCCGTCCGCAGTTGTTTCTCCAGAGAGTCTTCGCCCAGAATCCTTCGGAGTGTCGCCTTCAAAATCCGGTTACTCAAGATGTCAACACTCATCTCATCGAAGGCGCATGATACCTTTCCGGGGGCGGTGGCGAGGAGGGGCAGCGTGTTGCTAAAGACAATCCGACCTTTGATCGTACTAGTCGGTTCCTCATAGGTACGATAGCCCACTTCCAATCCTTGCTTACGGAGCGTTTGTATTCCAAGGACGAGCAGGTGCGCAAACATGTGAAGTGCGTCCGGGAACCGTTCCGTGTCGACCGTAAGCGTCCGAGCAACCCAGGGTTAGTTTCGGAAAGCAGCCCAACGGGCGGGGGTAAGATCAGCAACTTCGGAAAGCTTCTTGCGGCCCAAGCCGGGGAGGACGGCTTGCAGGTATTCCTTGACGGGCAGGCCCAGGCGTTTGCAGG
>CANFEY010000072.1 GCA_947446025.1 Bryobacterales bacterium | reverse complement strand
TCTACCAAATCCTACAGGTTGTCAGCGTCACCATTTTCGAGCGGACGCCCATTCTACAGGCCCTTCAGCTACAACATACCGGAGAAAAATCAGACCCATTTTTCAACCAGCTGAATCTGTTCGACTTATAGCCGGACACTACTGGTACGCTCCAAATGAACGGGCAGACCGTGGCACGAGGCGCTGCCGTGAATTTCGACAGTCGGACACTCAGCATTCAGACCCGCATGAGCTGTGCTAGCACGGTCGGAAACCAGCCTTGGAGCCACGAATGGACGGGCACTGTGACCGTAGGAACGCCAGCGGAGTTGCCTCCCGGCACGAGCGCATCAGGGTTCCTGCGCTTCGTTGGTCCCCCGATGCCCACCACCGCTACGGCCAGCTTCACCTTCACCCCCGGTGCGAGTCCCGCCACCTCTTATACGGCCAACGTCGAGTTGTATCACGGCTTCGCGCGAGGCGGCACAACGCCGCCAGCGGGAGCACAGTTCTCCACCTGCGCCTACCAGAAATCCGAGCGGACCAACCAGCCCAAGAACGCCTTCAGCTTGTCGACGGCGGCGTCCTGCGAAACGCAAGAGGTCACGTTTGGTTCCGTCGGCACCCACGGATTCGGAACGTCGGCCAACAGCAGCGGGGGGTCCTACACAGGGAGGGTTTATCTCTTCGCGCAAGGTGTGGTCCCCAATGCCAGCAGTTATGACTTCTCCCGACTGGAGCTACAGATCGACACCGTCTACGCGGTGTCAACCCCCATCGCAACGGTCAGCCCCGCCACGCTGCGCCTCACCGCGGCCGTGGGCCAGACCACCCCGGTCACGGGGACCGTCGAAATCCGCAACGCGGGCGGCGGGTTTTTGGATGTACGCACCGCCGCTTCCGGCAGCCTCTTCCTCGCCCTAGCGAATGCCGGGTCGCCCCTCTATACCGTGAGTCCCACGCGGGCAACGGAGATCGGGCCAAACCAAACCAGGAGCTTCACTGTCACCGTTGACCCAAGCGCGGCAAGACTCATGGGGACGTATATCTCTAACCACGCCTTCGTGTCGGATGTCAGCGGCTCGGCAACACCACGCATCGAGTTGGTAGTGGGGGACCGGGTGGACACAATCAGCCTGACCAACGTCTCTCCTCCCGCCGGTGCGGGCTTGACGCAGGGCAGCCAGATCACGCTGACTGCGGCGGTGAACGTCGTCTCCGCCGCATCGGGAGGGGTGGTTGCCGAACTGCGGGATCCCTCGGGTTCGCTGGTCGGGTCTGCCACCTCCGGCTCCATTCCCGCAGGCTCCTCGAACGTCCCGCTTACCCTGACCGTCGGAGCAATTCCGCCCACGGCAACCAAACTTACCCTCAAGGCAATCCTGCGAACCGCGATCACCAATACTGAGTCCGCCCCCGTCGACTACACCATCGGAGCATCATGCCCCGCGCGGGCACCGGTCCCGAAGGAGCCGCGCACCGGCGATCCGCGCGACGCCGGCGAATGCGACTTCATCCGCCTGGACCTTGCTTTGCCGTTTCCGGTGGACCCGATCCTGGCCACCGCCGATTTCCTGCCCGCGTTTTGCGGCTCGGGGACCTATACTTACAGTGGCACGCGTCCGGCGGAGATCGTCCTTGCGTTAATCCGCAGCGGCGACGTGCTGGCCACTTCCGCTCCCCAACCCGTTACGCTGGGCGTGAACCGCTGGGGCGGGGATTGCTTCCGGGCCCCGCTTTCCGTGATTCGCGAGAGCGAAATGCCGGCCTTCGACATACCCGCGGGAACACCGTTTGACCGGCCCGTGGGAGGGCTACGCCTGGAAGCACGGCTGCGCGAGGCAGGCGGCGGTCCCACGCTCGCCACCAGCAATCCCGCGCTTTACACCGTGATCCTCGGCGTTTCCTTCAACCCGAAGCTGACGGTCTCTTACACTACTGGCGGCCTGGAGGTTTTTCGGGAGTGGGGCGATAGAGTTGCCCACGCGGGCATTAACTTCGCAAATTCGCTGGCGGCGGGGTTCGGAGCAGTGCCTGAAGTCTCCAACGCATTTCTGCAGGCGGAAATCACGTTGGCCGGCCAAGGCGCCACACTGGACGCGGGCTTTACCACGCTTGACTCCGCGGGCGACCCGCTTCCCAATTCCCTGAAGCTTAAGGGAAACCTGCAGGTGACACGGGGAACGACCAAGGTTTTTGGTCGGATTGAAGGAAAAATCCCCGAGGGAACCATCCTGACCCGAATTACCCCGCAATTGCGGCTGATAAACGGCCAGGTCGTTTCGTTCGCACCCCTCTTTGTTGCTTCCGACTACGTTCGGATCCTTTCTGTCACGCCGGTGCCGGACCGCTGCGCATTGAATCAGCCCACCGAGTGTTTGGTTAAGGGAGTTTCAAATCACATTAAGGTCAACCTAGCAGCGTTTACCCCAGCCCCCGGGTACGAACTGCGGCGCGTCGTCTTCGTAGATCCCGGCGCAGACAACGACGGTCTGGTTCGAACGATGCCGGCAGCAAGCACGCAAGTACTCACGGACGAATTTGACGTGAGCATTGGCGGCGACCCGCAAAATTTGCACGTGTCCTACCGACTGATAGGCGATTGTGTCGATTGTGCGCACGCCGATTTGAATTACACCGGTTTCATTTCCGGGTTATCTCAGATTGCCGCCAACGCTGCCAACGCCGCCGTAGCGTTCGGCAATGGTGCGTTGACCGCAATCCGCAACACCTCTGCGGCCCGCCCAGTCCGCAATACTGTAGCGACCGTGGGCCTGGTCAACAAGTTCGGCAGCACAGTCAAGGACTTTGAGAAGTATTTCGCAGTCCAGAACACCTCCTTCCTTGCCATTCCCACTACTTGGTCCTTTGATCCACCGATTCCCAGGGACGGAACCTTCGGCGCGCACCTCACGTTGAAGTATTCCGCCGACGACCTGCCCCGCGACGAACCGAATTTCGCCGAATCGCGCCTACAGATTGTTTCCGTGGACGCGAACGGTGCTCTGCGCTCCTATCCCACCACGCTGAACACCACCACCAAGACCGCCGAAGCCGATATCGACAGCTTGGACCCGTCGTATTCTCTAGCGGTCCTCCCCCCATTCGCGCAGAGCGGCGTGTTCCTCACCAATCCGGCCTCTGGCTTCGTGCAGGTGAACACAGGTGCCACGGACGCGAACCTGATCCTCACGCCCTACAATTCCACCGGAACCGGCAGCACCACCCGGCCTGTCTTGCGGGGCAACAACGCAACCCGTACCCTCGCTGACCCCGCCACGCCCGCACCCTTTTGGGTTCAGAGCTGGACGACACTCCCAGCAGTCGAAGGCGTCACCTGGACCGACCACGGTGCCCTATTTGAAGTCACTCCTGCCTCGGCCCCCGGCACTCTGTTTTTGTTCCCCGCCGTCGAGTTCGCGGCCCGCAAAGCGACGGAGCTGCGCGTGGCCAACGTTTCCTGGGCCTCCGCCAACGTAAAAGTCCGGCTCTACAACACCAACGGAACCGAGCGCGGAGTCTACTCCTCCACCGTCGCGCCAAAGGCCTCGTTTGCCGGAAAACTCGAAGGCCTATTCCCAACGCTGCCCAAGGGATTCGCCGGTTACGCCGTAGTCTCCGCGACGCAGAACATCGTAGTCTCCGGTGTCTACTCAACGCCAAGAGCGGCGACCAGCCTTGCCGGAATCCCCATGACCGACGCGGCACTGAATCCGGTCTCCAAATTCGCGCTGCGGGCTGGAGAAGCGGGAGCGGCGGGAGTACTGCGCCTGGTGAACCTGGGCACCGCCACCGCGAGGCTGACACTCCGGGGACGCACCTCCTCGGGCGCGTCTGCCGGCAATCCGGTCACGGTTGACTTGCCGGCACAGCAGCAGTACAACCGTCCTCTGGCGGACATCTTCGGCGTCGACGGAGGCAGCATCACTTCCGTGCAGGTGGATGGAGCCGCCGGAGTCGCCGGCGATCTGCTGACGATGGACTCCGCCTTCGTCCCCGCTTATCACGTCAGCCTGCCTCTGGTGAGCGAGGCGCGGTCCGCCTCGGCATTGCCCTTCCTGACGCAGGATTCCACCGTTTACGTCTACAATCCCAACAGCGCGTCTGCCACCGTGACCGTCACGCCCATCGCCGCCGACGGAACGCGCAGTGCGGCCAACACCGAAAGCGTGCCTGGGTTTGGCCGAGCTTCGGTCGGGGCTTCCGGCACCGCCGCCTACTTGAACATCTCCGCCTCGCAGCCCGTCTTGGCAGCGGCTTGGTTGACGAACGCATCCGGCAGCATCACTGGCTATCCGGCTGTCGCTTCCGCCACCGCTCTGCCCTTGGGACAACCCGGAGCGCGTCCCTCGGCCAGCGCCGCTGGCGTGCTGAATGCCGCTAGCTTCCAGGGCGGCCCGGTCGCACCGGGAGAAATTGTCACGCTGTTCGGCAGCAACCTGGGACCTCCGGCACTGGTCGGCTTAGCGCTCGCCCCCGACGGCCGTGTCTCGAACTCCATCGGCTCCACGCGCGTGTTCTTCGATGGCGTCCCCTCTCCCTTCGTGTATGCGCTAGCCGGACAAACCTCGGTCATCGTGCCCTACTCGGTTGCAGGCCGCTCCACCACGCAGATGATCGTGGAGTATCAGGGCCGCAGAGGCGATCCCGTTACCCTCAACGTGGCCAGTGCCGCGCCCGGACTTTTCTCCGCCAACTCCAGCGGCACCGGCCAGGGCGCAATCCTGAATCAAAACTCCTCCATCAACTCCCTTTCGAATCCGGCGGCCAAGGGCAGCGCAGTGGTTTTGTACGGCACAGGCGAAGGCACCGGCGACCCCGACGTCGCCGATGGCAACGTCAACGCAAGCGTGTTCCCGAAGCCCCGTCAATCGGTCACCGTGACCATCGGCGGCATCTCCGCCCAGGTGTTGTACGCCGGGGCTGCTCCCGGATTCGTGGCCGGGGTGCTCCAGGTAAACGCGGTTGTTCCTGCGAACGCCCCCTCCGGGAATGTTCCCGTGGTAGTCACAGTAGGCGGCATTGCCAGCCAGTCAGGATTTACAGTGGCGGTCGCTGGCCCCGTGACCGCGGCTCCGCAGATCAGCGTGACGCCCACTACGCTCGATTTCGGCTCGGTCACCCCCGGCCAGACCCGCGATCTTACGCTGTCCGTCCGCAATCTTGGCACCTCGAATCTGACCGTCACCAGCGTCACATCGTCCAACGCTCGCTACACGGTGGTGAGTCCCGCCGTGCCCTTCACCGTGGCCCCCAATGGAACGCAAGCCGTCACCCTGCGCTTTTCGCCGAACGCCGCGGGCGTGCAGAGCGCCACCCTGACCATCGCCAGCAACGACGCCGCGCAGGCTTCCGTCGCTGTCGCTCTGACCGGGTCCGGCGCAACCGCAGCGGCACCCGTGATCGACGTAACACCCGCCGCCCTGGATTTCGGCAACATCAGCGTGGGCCAATCCAGAGACCTGACCCTCACTCTCCGCAACACAGGCTCGGCGAATCTCACCGTGAGCAGCGTGACCAGTTCCAACCCCCGCTTCACGCTGGTGAGTCCGGCAGTCCCCATCACCGTGGGTGCGGCCGGAAGCATTTCCCTGAACGTGCGCTTCTCACCGAACGCGGCGGGTGCCCAGTCCGGCACCTTAACGCTGGCCAGCAACGATGCCGCGCGGCCTTCCCTCCAGGTTACCCTCAGCGGCACCGGCGCGGGCGCTGCAGCCGCACCTGCCATCGACGTCACACCCGCGGCGCTGGATTTCGGAAGCGTGGCTGTTCTCCAGGCCAAGGACCTGGTGCTAACGGTGCGCAACACCGGTACGGCCCCGCTCACAGTAAGCACGGCAACCAGTTCCAACATTCGATTTACCGTGGTCACCGGCCTGACACCGTTCACTGTTTCCGCCGGGGGCACACAAGCCATGACCATCCGCTTCACTCCGGCTGCCGTCGGCCCACAATTGGGATCGCTTACGCTCATCAGTAACGATACGGCCCGTCCCACCGTGGCAGTTCCCTTAAGCGCCACCGGAACCTCGGGTTCCACCGCGACCACGCCCATCACGATCGGCCAGACGATCATCGGAGCCCTGACAACCTCCTCACCCAGATCGGTTACCTGCGACGAGTGTTACGCCGTCACATACCGCCTAACCGTACCCACGACGCAACAGCTGGATTTGCGCCTGCTTTCGACTGCCTTTGACGCCTACCTGGTGCTGCTGAGCCCCTCGGGAACCGTACTGGCAGAAGACGACGACAGCGGCGGCGGCACCAACGCCCGCCTCGTCGGAGGCTTCGCCCCGGGCGACTATCTCATTGAAGTGACCACGGTCTACTTTGGCGAAACCGGTCCCTTTACCCTGTCCGTCTCCACGTCGCCGTGATGAGGAAGGCTTAAGAAAATGTTCGGAATGGACTCCACAAAACTACAAGGCCAGGAAATTCCGAGCCCCGAAGACGCCGGCGAGGGTGTCATCATCAGCCCCGACACGCGCCGCGACAACCGCGTGCCCCCGCATCAGTCGCGGACGCTCAAGTGGCCAGTCCTCGACTCCTCGGGTGCGCCCGCCATCGACTTAGCCAAGTGGACCTTCACCGTCCAGGGCCTAATCGAGTCCCCTACCACTTGGAACTGGGAGCAATTCCAGTCCCTGCCCAAAGTCAGAGTTTTCGCCGACTTCCACTGCGTCACCCGCTGGTCCCGCCTGGGCAACGTGTGGGAAGGCGTGAGCGTCCACGAAATCCTCCGCCACTGCGGCGGCGTCTCGCCCAAGGCCAAGTACGTCCTGGTCTACGGCCACGACTTCGGCTGGACCACCAACCTGCCCATCGAACACTTTCTGGCCGAAGACGCCCTGGTCGCCTTCACCCACGATGGCGAACCCCTCACAGCCGAACACGGCGGCCCCGCGCGCCTCATCATCCCCCAGCTCTACGCCTGGAAAAGCGCCAAGTGGGTCGCCGGCCTCGAATTCCGCGCCTCGGACAAGCCCGGCTACTGGGAAGAAGGCGGCTACCACATGCGCGGAGATCCGTGGCTGGAAGAGCGCTTCCGATAAAAAAAGATCGGTGTCAGACACCATAACTCCCGATCTCACCCGCCAAAGATGGCAACATGGAAGGAACCATGTCCCGCTACGCCGCCATCGATATCGGCAGTAACTCCATTCGCATGCTCACCGCCGAGGTGGACCAGAACAAGCCTTGGCAGATCCTGGCCCAGGACCGCCAAGTAGTCCGCCTGGGCACTGGCGTCTTTCGCGAAGGCCGCCTAACCCAAGCCTCCATCGACCTGAGCCTGCAAGTGCTCACGCGCATGGCCGCCGAGATCCGCAAGCACGACGTCCTGGCAGTCCGCGCTGCGGGAACCGCCGCCTTGCGCGACGCCTCCAACCAGAACGATTTCCTCGAACCCGCCGCAGCCATCCTGGGAGCTCCCGTGGACGTAGTCGCCGGACTCGAAGAAGCGCGTCTGGTGCAGCTCGGCGTACAAGCCCGTTGGCCGCAGACCAAGCGCCTGCTGATCGTGGACATCGGCGGCGGCAGCGCGGAACTCATCTTGGCCGAACACGGACACTTCGTCGAAGCCTTCTCCAAACCGCTGGGAGCCGTGCGCCTCACCGAAATGTTCCTCAAGAGTGACCCGACCGACCCCAAAGAGATAGCGCGCATGCAGCGCTACATCCAGGAACGCATCGCCCCTGCCATCGCCCGCTTCGGCCAGACCGACGTGGACCGCATGATCGCCACCTCCTCCACCGCAGCCGCCGCCATCTGCGCGGTCAACGACCTCAAACGCTCCCGGCGCGACGAAGCCGACCGCCTCTCCGCCACCGGCCGCCAGGTCCGCGAGCTGTTCCGCCAAGTCTCCGCGCTCCCCTTGGCCGGACGCGCCGCGGTCACCGGCATCGGCCCCCGCCGCGCCGAAATCATCGTCGCCGGCGTCGCCGTCCTCAATGAAATCATGCTGGGCATGCGTCTGCCCCGCATGTATTTCTCCGCCGCCGGTGTGCGCGACGGCATCATCGCCGACCTGGCACGCCGCAAGGTCGGCTTGGAGAAAGCCCGCATGGACGCCGACCAAAGCCGCATGGTGCGCGCCCTCACCCGGCAGTACGGCATCTCCATGCCCCACGTGAAAAAGGTCTCTGAGTTCGCGTCGATGCTCTTCGACGGACTCCGCCCTCTGCACCGCCTAGCCCCGCACCAGGGCCGCGTCCTCGAAGCCGCCGCGTTTCTCTACAACATCGGGCACTTCGTCAATGAAGCCAAGCATCATCGCCATTCCATGTATCTGGTGGCCAACTCCGACCTGCCCGGCTTCAGCGACCAGGAGCGCCTGATGATCGCCAACCTGTGCCGCTACCATCGCAAGTCCCTCCCCAACCCCTACCATGAGCCCTTTCAAGCCCTCTCGCCCGAGGATCGCCGCACCGTCGAATTGCTGACTCCGTTGCTGCGCGCGGCCATCGCGCTCGACCAGAGCCAGGAGCAACTCGTCGACCGCGTCGAAGCCCTTCCCCAACCCGCCTCCGTGGAACTACGCATCTATTCCGATCACGATGTCGACATCGAACAGTGGCACGCCGGACAGGTCTCCCCAGCCTTCGAGCAAATCTACGGCCTCCCCCTGGCCGTTAAAATCAAGCGATGAACCCACCGGATGCTATGCAAATCTTCATCCTCCGCCACGGCCAAGCAGAGCCCGGCGAACCCGACGCCGAACGCCAGCTCACCGCCAAAGGCACACGCGACGTTCGCAACGTGCTCACGCTGGCGCGCAAGGCCAAAGCCGACCCGCAACTAATCCTCACCAGTTTCCTCCGCCGAGCACAGGAAACCGCCGCCGTCGCCGCCGAAATCTTCCCCGATTGCCCCGTCCTCACCACCCGCCGCCTGCTCCCGTCCGGCTCGCCCGCCGCCCTGTGGAAAGAAGTCTGCTCCTGTCCAGAGGTGTCCCGCGTGCTCCTCGTAGGACATTCGCCGCACCTCGAAGCCCTCATCGCCCTCCTGCTCCAAGCCCCCGTCGCAATCGACCTCAAGAAAGGCGCGCTGGTCTCCATCACGGGCGGCACCCTTCAATGGATGCTCACCCCTCGGCTGGCGCGGGCCTGTCATTGAGGACGCCGTCGAGCTAGAATACTCAGGACGGGTACGCCCTCCCGAGAACCAGCTGACAAGGAGAAGTTATGTTCAAGAAATTCGCCGTCGTTGCCGCCCTCTGCGGCAGCGCCTTCGCGCAAGACGCCAAAACCACCATCGCCAACGCCCAAAAAGCGCTGGGCGACCTGAAATCCATTACCTACTCCGGAGCCGCCAAAGACGTGTCCTTCCAGCAGTGCGGAGCCAATGCCGCTGCGCTGATCTGCTTCGGGCAGCATAACCCCATGCGGCCCATCAACAACTACGTCCGCGCCATCGACATCACGGCTCCCGCATCGCGCGCCACTGGAGCCACCAACAACCAGGGCGGCGGCGGCTCCACCGCACTCGTCGCCGGAACATTCTCCCAGCAGATCAGCGCCGCTCAGGCCGACGTTTCCTCGCCGTGGAACAATTCGCTGGAACTCTACCTCACCCCCTGGGGCTTCCTCAAGGGAGCCGCCGATAACAACGCCACCGCCAGCAAGAAGGGCGGCTTCACCGTGCTCACCTGGAGTCCCAAGGTGAAGGCGGTCTCAGGCAAAGACTACGTCATCAACGGCTACATCAACAACAAGAACGTGGTCGACCACGTGGAAACATGGCTGGGCGACAACATCATGGGCGACATGCAGATCGTGGCCACCTACTCCGGCTGGAAAGACTTTGGCAGCGTGATGGCTCCCGCGAAGATCGTGCAAACCCGTGGCGGCTTCCCGTTCTTTGAAGTGGATGTGACCGCTGCCCGCGGCAATCCGGCTGACCTCGCTTCCATCGCCGTCCCCCCGCCTCCTCCCGCTGGCAAAGGCGGACCCGCACCCGCGGCTGCCAAGGGTGGACCCGCTCCCGGAGCTGCCAAAGGCGGACCCGCTCCCCTGCCCCCGCCCATGGTTGTGACCAATGAAAAGCTGGGTGACGGCCTCTATCGACTCACCACCGGGGGCGGCAGCTATGACTCCGTCATCGTCGAGTTCAAAGACTACATCATGATGCTCGAAGCCGGCCAGTCCATCGCCCGCGGCGAAGCCTACGTCGCGGAAGCCAAGAAGCTCATCCCTAACAAGCCCATCCGCTACGTCATGGTCACCCATCCGCATTCCGACCACACCGGCGGCCTCCCCGCGCTGGTGGCCGACGGCGCAACTCTCATCACCCAGAAGAACAATGAGGAGTTTCTCAAGAAGTCGCTTAACACGCCGCGCACGCTGCTGACCGACGTTCTCGCCAAGAACCCGAAACCCGCCAAGGTGGAAACCGTGGTGGAGAAGAAGGTCTACTCCGACGGCACCCGCGTGGTAGAGATGTACCACGTCCCCAACGCGCCCCACTCCAATGGCCTCATCTTCGCCTACATGCCCAAGGAGAAGGTGCTCTTCCAAGGCGACTTCTCGGTCAACCCCGGCGAGCCCGCCAATGACCACGTAAAGGCGCTTGGCCCTGTGCTTGCCAAGCTGAACCTTGACTACGGCCGCTACATCAACGTTCACGCCTCGGCCGCTCCGCAATCCAAGGCGGATGTGGATAAGGCGCTGGCGATGAAGTAGGTTTCGCCAACCCGCGGCGGTCTTCGGGCCGCCGCGTTCCCCTCCATGCAAAAACTGCTGTTCCTCGCGCTCGTTCCCGCTATCGCACTCGCTCAGTCGCTCGATTTCGAAACCTACCGCACCCAAGTCGAACCTATCTTCCTCAAGAAGCGTCCCTCGCACGCCCGGTGCGTCTCCTGCCACGTGGCCGCACTTTCGCGCTTCCAACTGCAGTTGCTCCCCGAAGGCCAGACCGCATGGACCCCGGAGCAGTCGCACCTCAACTTTGAGGCCGTCTCGCAATTGGTGAACTTCGCCGACGTCCTGGCAAGCCCCATCCTCAAGCACCCTCTGGCCGAAGATGCCGGCGGCGACAAGGCGCACTCCGGCGGGGAGCAATTTAAAACCCGTGAGGACCCCGACTGGAAGACTATCGAACGCTGGATTCGCAGCGCGAATTAAGGCACCAGCACCGTGCCGTTGCGCTTCGGCGCTTCACTCACTGGAATCGTCGCGAGCACCTTGCGCGCCGCGATGTCCACCGCGCTCACCGTGTTCGAACCCGAGTTCGCAATGTACGCTACTTTGCTGTCCGGCGTAAACGTCACCCAATCCGGAACTTTGCCCGTCGCTGCGAATCCCAGATACTTCAAGTCCGGCAGCGAGTAGAAGTACACGCCGTCGGCCAGCGAGCTATCCACCACCAGCGTCTTATTGTCCGGCGTCACTCCGATCCCATGCGCCGGCGCGCCCGCCCCTGCCTTGCCCGTGCGCGGCTGTTCGGGAAGTTCCACCCGCGAAACTTCCTTGCGTGCCTTGAAGTCCACCACGGCGAACCCGTGTACATTCGAAAGCTGCACAAACATCCGCGCGGTGGATCCATCCGCTGCCTTCTCAAACGCAATCGGCCGCACCCCGGAACTCATCTTCAGCTCCCACACATGCTCCAGCTTCGCGGCATCGAAGACTTCGAAGATGCTCCCGAACACCGACCCCGCCACCATGTACTTTCCGTCCGGCGTGACATACGTGTTATGAACCGCGCCCTTCACCGGCAGCGTTTTCACCACCTTCATCGTAGCCGTGTCCACAACATCCACCGCTCCCGGAGCCACGTGAATCCCGGCGAAGACATACTTCCCGTCCCGCGAAACCGACATGTTGTTCGGATGCCCCGTGAGCTTGACCGATCCCGTGATCTTGCCCGTGGCAAGGTCCGCCGACTTCACCGTGCTGTCACTCTCCACCGTGAAGTACGCGCGCTTGCCATCCGGCGAAAAGCCGACACCGTGCGCCACCTCCAGATCCGGAATCGTCATCACCACTTTGTTGGTGGCGGGGTCGATGATGCTCACCACATCCCCGCCCGCGTTGGTCTGGACAATCCGCAGCGACGCCGCGGAAAGGATCATCGGAACACAAAGCAACAGGCGTTTCATGGCTGCTCTTCTTAACCCTTACTTCACCGCAGGCAACTCAGCCTTGCCCTCCGCGGCGTGCTCATCCACCGCAATCGCGAAAAAGCCGCTCACCGCGTAGGTGTTCATTACCGCCACCATATCCATGACTCCCCGCTTGCCCCACAACTGCACCGCCTTGGCGAAGGTGGCCGAATCGACCTTCTTGTCCTTGTACAGCTGCCGGCCGAAACGGATCACCGCGGCGTCCTTTTCATTCAGCCCGTCCAGCGCGCGGCCGTTGCGGACCACATCGAGTACCTTGGCATCAACCCCCGCCTTGAGCGCGCTGGCCTCATGCCCGTTCCATTCCAGGTTGTAGTTGGTTTCACGGCACGCCACCATGATTGCGAGCTCCCGCGTATACGCATCCAGCGTTCCGCCAATCGCCGCGTCATGCAGATCCAGCAGTGCCTGCCCCACAGCCCCGTTGTACGTCGCGAACGCCAGCGGCCCGCTCACCGTCCCACCCTTACCGAAGATGTCGACCACCTTCTTGCCCTTCGCGTCTACCTCGGCACTCTTCAAGTACGGCAGTCGGGCCCGCGACTGCGCGTCAATGTCGGCCGGCAACTTCGTCTGCGCATACGCAGCGAGCGCCGCCGCGGCGGCAACTAGGACCGTGGCCCAACGATTCGAGGTCTTTGAGGGTTTCATGTTGTGTTTTCTTCCTTCGTAGATTCTACTGCCTCAAGCCGTCAAACGCCATCCCCGTGACCCGCTCCACTTCCTGGTGAGCTATAATTCGCCTGATATCTCACCGTCGAGGAGAAACCACGATGTCACCCAGAGCGAAACGATTTTTCGGAATTGCGCAAACACTAGGAGCCACCGCCGCGCTGCTTGCCCTGTGGGCGCCCAGAGCCACCACCCAGCAAGGAGCGGCCCCGAATCAGAACTGGCGCACCTACGGCGGTGAGATCACCAACACCCGCTACTCCCCGCTGAGCCAGATCGACGCCACCAACTTCTCGAAGATGACCCCCGCGTGGACCTTCAGCACCGCCAACTTCGGTCCCACCGCGGAAGCGAATCTGGAATCCACGCCGCTGGTGATCGACGGCGTGCTCTACTCCACCGTCGGTGACCGCCGCGATGTGGTCGCGCTCGACGCCGCCAACGGCGAAATCATCTGGACCCACCGCGAAGACGAAGGCAAGCGCGCCGAGGTCTCCCCCCGCCGCCTCTCCGGCCGCGGCCTCTCCTACTGGGCTGACGGCGAAGACAAGCGCATCGTCTACTTCACCGTCGGCTACCGCATGATCGAACTCAACGCCAAGACCGGCCTCCGCATTCCCACGTTCGGCACCGACGGCGTGGTCGACCTGATGCTGGAAGACGACCAGACCATCGATCCCCTCAAGGGCGACATCGGCATCCACTCCACGCCCGCCATCGGACGCAACACCATCGTCGTCGGCGCGGCCCACGACCCCGGCGGCAATCCGGCCAGCAAGACAAACGTCAAGGGCTACGTGCGCGGCTACGATGTGCGCACCGGAAAGCGTAAGTGGATCTTCCACACCATCCCGAAGCCAGGCGAATTCGGCCTCGAAACCTGGCTGAATGATTCCTGGTCTTACACCGGCAACACCGGCGCGTGGGGCGAAAGCTCCATCGACGAAGCGGCCGGCGTCGTTTATGTCGGCGTAGAAGCCCCCACCGGCGACTTCTACGGCGGACCGCGCCCCGGCAACAACCTCTTCGGCGAAAGCCTGGTCGCACTCGACCTCGAAACCGGCGTGCGCAAGTGGCACTACCAGTTTGTCCACCACGGCATCTGGGATCACGACAACCCCTCGCCTCCGATCCTGGCCAACGTTCAGATCAAGGGCAAGCAGGTCCCCATCGTCGCGCAGCCCAGTAAGCAGGCGTTTCTGTACGTACTGAATCGCGAAACCGGCCAGCCCATCTGGCCCATCGAAGAACGTCCCGTGGAGAAGGGTACTGTCAAGGGCGAATGGTATGCGCCGACGCAGCCGTTCCCGACAGCCCCCCCGGCTTATGAGAACAATGGCGTGAGTGAAGACATGCTGATCAACTACACGCCGGAGATGCGCAAAGAAGCGCTCGAAATCATCAAGAACTACAAGATCGGCCCCATCTTCACGCCGCCCGTGGAGAGCAAAGCCGAAGGCCCGTGGGCCACGCTGGTGTCGTCACTCTCCGGCTCCAACTGGATGGGCGGCTCCATCGATCCTGAAACCGGCGTCGTCTACGTAGGCTCCAGCCGAGGTGTCCTCGGCATCTCCCTTGTGCCCGCGGACAACGACATCGGCATGAAGTCCGGCAGAGCACCAGGAGCCCAAGGCAACCTGACCGTGAAAGGCCTGCCACTGCTGAAGCCGCCCTACGGGCAGATTTCGGCCCTTGATCTCAAGACCGGCACCATCCTGTGGCAGACTCCGCACGGCGACGTCGCGGACAACATCAAGAACAATCCCGCCCTGAAAGGCATCGACCTGAGCAAGGTCGGCCGCAGCGGCGCGGCGATCACGCTGGTCACCAAGACGCTGGTGATCGCCGGCGAGAAGGGCACCGTCACCATGGCCGACGGCCGCACAGGCGCAATGCTCCGCGCCTACGACAAAGCCACCGGCCAACGCGTCGGTGCCGTCTACATGCCCGCCCAAACCACCGGCGGCCCCATGACCTACATGGTCAACGGCGTGCAATTCATCGCCATCGCCGTCGGCGGCAACATCAACGGCAAGAACCAGGCCCAGTTCATGGCCTTCCGCATCCCCGCCGCGAACGCACAAAAGGGTAAGGGCGGCGCTCCGCCTCCCGCGGACCAGTAGGGGGATCCGATGCGTTTAGGCACGGCACTGTTCTTCGCTGCTCTGACCAGCTTCCGGATCGCCGCGCAACCAGGACCGTCGTTTGAGGCCGCTGCGACTAAAATCTCGCCTTTCACCGGCAGCGGCCCGATTGGGATTCGCACCGAGGGCGGGCGTTTTATTGCGCAGCACGTGTCGGTAGGGGACCTGGTTCAGTACGCCTACGATGTCGAGGCGTTCCAAGTCTCCGGTGGTCCAGGGTGGTTTCGTTCGACCGATCTATTCGGCAAGGACCGCTACGAAGTCCTTGCCACCGCCCAAGGAACTCCGACATCGCCGCAGTTCCGGCAGATGCTTCAGGCGCTGCTCAAAGAATGATTTCAGTTCACCGCCCATCGCGGCACCAAGGACGTGTCCAGCTACGTGCTCACGCTGGAAGAGGGTGGTCCCAAGATCAAGCAGAGCTCACCTGCCGCGGGCCAAAGACCATCTGCTTGGTTGAGCGGGCGGGAGGAATCGACATACGAAGCTGCCGCCGTGTCGATGCAAGACTTGATATTCGTTCTCCGCACCGCCACCGGGCGGCCAGTGGTGGATCGTACAGGCTTGGCGGGGACCTACGCATTCACGCTACAGTAGGCGAATCAGGATGCCCCAGCGGGAGGCTCCGCCCCGTCGATCTTCACGGCGGTTCGGGAGCAATTAGGACTCAAGCTTGACGCGGCGACGGTAGCCTTCGATGCTTTGATCATAGACAGTGTAGAGAGGCCTTCCGAGAACTAAGCGACATTCCCGAGGGCCCGATTCCTTCTCGCGCGCCGAGGTGCTAACCTACCGGTCAATGGAGACCCTCCCATGACGCGCCTGCTGCTCCTCGCCGCCCTAGCCGCCCCGCTCTTCGCTCAAGGAGGCCGCGGCGGAGCGCCCAATCGCGAAGCACCCGTAAAGCCTGTCCCCTTTGAACGCCTCCTCCGTTCGAGTCAGGAGCCGCAGAACTGGCTCACCTACAACGGCAACCTCAACAGCCAGCGCCACAGCGTGCTCACGCAAATCAACCCCGCCAACGCGCGCGACCTCACGCTCGCCTGGGTCTTCCAAGGGCGCTCGCTCGAAAAGCATGAGATCACGCCCATCGTAGCCGACGGCGTGATGTACACAGCCTCCAGCCCCAACGATGTCTTCGCGCTCGACGCCGCCACCGGCAAGACTATCTGGCAGTATTCGCACAAGCCCGAAGACGGCGTCCGCACGCCATGGAAGCTGACGCGCGGCCTGGCGATCCTCGGCGACAAACTATTCCTCGCGGCGCTCGACGCCAAGCTGATCGCGCTCGATGCGAAGACCGGCAAAGAACTCTGGAACACACGCATCGCCGATCACAAGCTGCAATACTCGCTCACCGTCGCCCCCATCGTCGTCAAAGACAAAGTGATCATCGGCCCCGCCGGCGGCGAATACGGTATCCGAGGCTTCCTCGCCGCCTACGACGCCAGCACCGGCAAGGAAGTCTGGCGCTTCAACACAGTGCCCGGACCCGGCGAGCCCGGCTACGACACATGGCTCGGCAAAGACGGCAAGCCCAACGATTCCTACCTGCACGGCGGCGCGCCCATCTGGACCACAGGCTCCTACGATCCGCAGACGAATCTCACCTTCTGGGGCACCGGCAATCCCGGCCCCGATTACAACGGCGACAACCGCAACGGCGACAACCTCTATAGCTCGTCGGTGATCGCGCTCGATGCCGACACGGGCAAGCTCAAGTGGCACTACCAATTTTCTCCGCACGACGAATTCGATTGGGATTCCACGCAGACACCGGTGCTGGCCGACATCACCTTCAAAGGCGCATCGCGCAAAGTGATGATGTGGGCCAACCGCAACGGCGTGTTCTACGTGCTGGATCGCACCACCGGGGAATTCCTCTCCGGCAAGCCGTTCATCAAGACCAACTGGGTGAACGGATTCGATGAGAAGGGCCGTCCCATCCGCGCCCCCGGCACCGTGTCCACGCCCGAAGGCGTCCTCATCTACCCCGGCAATCAAGGCGGCACGAATTGGTACCCGCCCTCCTTCAGCCCGACGACGGGCCTGTTCTACATCCCCGCCTGGGAAAATAGCTCAGCCACTTACCGCCGGGGCGAGCTCCTCGAATTCAAAGAAGGCGGCGGCTTCATGGGCCAAGGCCCCGGCCGCGGCGGCAGCGACGAAGTCTTCAGCTCCATCATCGCCATGGACCCCGCCACCAGCGAGCGCAAATGGACCTTCCGCCTCGGCGCGCCGTCCACCGAAAGCGGCGTGCTCACCACCGCGTCCAACGTGCTCTTCGCCGGTGGCCGCGACGGACAGTTCGTAGCGCTCGACGCCCGCGACGGCAAGCTGCTGTGGGAAACCAACCTCGGCCCATCTGTCTCGGCGGGTCCCATGAGTTACAGCGTGAACGGCAAGCAGTACGTCAGCATCCAATGCGGGCCTTCGCTTTACACCTTCACGCTGCGCTAAGCTCTGACGAGGAGCAATCACCCATGCGCATGTTACTGAGACAGTAGTGTCCGGCTAACGCGCGACACGCCGACGGCAACTAACTGAAGAGTAGGCGGTTGAGGCCTCTTTTGAGTTGCCGCGATTTGAAATACCAGAAGACGAAACACGAGGCTGACACCATGAGGGATGAACCTTGGCCGCACCGT
>CANFEY010000071.1 GCA_947446025.1 Bryobacterales bacterium | reverse complement strand
CTCTACCAAATCCTACAGGTTGTCAGCGTCACCATTTTCGAGCGGACGCCCATTCTACAGGCCCTTCAGCTACAACATACCGGAGAAAAATCAGACCCATTTTTCAACCAGCTGAATCTGTTCGACTTATAGCCGGACACTACTGGTCCTAAATGTAGCTTTCGCCGCGGTTGATCATGTCAACCTTGCGCTGGTCCAGGTCGATGCCCGTGACCGTGAATCCCGCCTCAGCGAATTCCACCACCAGGGGCAGCCCCACGTAGCCTAAACCCACCACGCCCACTTGGGCCGTGTGGGACTTGATCTTCTGCGCCAGGTTCTCCGAAAGTTTGCTCATAGTTTGTCGCTCTGCCTAAAGGTAGAATTCGCCGCCCACTGTGATTTCAGCGGGTCCAGCCAACAGTAATTCTTCGCCCACCTGCCGGATGTCCAGAGGCCCGGCAGGTGTAAGGATACGCACGGGGCTGGTCACGTGCCCCCGGGCCATTGCTGCCGCGGCAGCGCCCGTGGAACCGGTACCAGAACTCATAGTCTCCCCTGCACCTCTCTCGAAGAATCGCACGTCTAACGTATGATCGTCCACAACCCGCACAAACGATACGTTTGTCCGGTTGGGAAAATGCGGGTGGCGCTCCAATTGTGCGCCCAGAGTGCGCCAATCGAAATCGAAGTCTCCAGTAAAGATGGCGATCTGCGGGTTGCCGACGTTCAGGATGACCGCTTCCCTGCCGGGTACCAGGCGGCACTGCAGTTCCTCCACCTTGGCCTGCCCCATGTTCATTTCAAAGGAGAAAGCGTTGTCCTTACGATCCAGCAAGCGGAGCGTCTTGGGACCCGCACCGGTGGCGATGCGGATCTCCGGCGAGCTCGCGCGGCCCTGTTTGACCAGCAGCGCGGCGGCACAGCGCGTGCCGTTGCCGGAAATTTCACTGCGGCTGCCGTCGGAATTCCACAATTCGATGGCCGCATCCGCTCCAGCCGCGTCGTCCAGAATGATCCAGCCGTCCGCGCCCACGCCGGTGTAGCGGTTACAGATCGCCTGCGATAGGTCCACGGGATTACCCGCGTTTGCGGGTAGCTCGCTTCGCCAAGTGAGTAAAAAATCGTTACGCGCACCGTGCGCCTTTACAAATGGAATGGTCGCTGGAATCATCACTGACTGCGGCGGTAGATCAAAACCGCCGGTGCTCCTTTCACTTCGATGCGTTTAGTCACTTCGAATGTCCCGCGTCCGCGCAGGGCTTTGTCCACCGGATCGCCCTCCTGCGCCAGCGCCCAGGCCTGTTCCTGGAAACGCGCAGAGTCCCACAGCGGCCCGTTATCCTGGTACAGTCCTTCGCGAATCGGAATCCCCGCTTGCCGGAACACCGGGGCCAGGTCGCCGAACCAGAAAACGATGCCCGCACCCGGTTGGTAGTTCTCTTTCAAGTAGTCCGCCGCCTGCGTGGTCCAGTCGCGCCGCGTTTCCGATCCCAGCCGCGCTTCTTCCCAGGATATCGGAACCCCGGCGCGGGAATGCCAGAAATCAGCACCCAACATCAGGACAATCGCACCGGCGACTCGCATACGCTCGGGAAGCAGCGCAATGACCGCCGCCGCCGCGAATGCCGCCAGCGGCAACAGCGCCAGCGCGTAGCGCGTGTTGTAACGCGTGTACGGCTCCAGTTCCGGCACAAAGACCGGCGTGCCGGAAGAATGAATGCTCCATACGTAGAACACACTGGGGAGCAGCAGCAGCAGCACCGGCCACCAGGCGCGCTTGAACAAAGCGGCGAACACACCCGCGGCCCCTGCGATCAACATCGGGTCGCCGATCACGTGGCGGGCGGCGGCTCCGTAATATTGCGCCGCCAGCATCCAGTCGCCCGCGGCGGGGTTCACCATGCCTTCGCCCAGTTGCCTTTCAAATATCGCGCGCGCCGAGTAGGGTCCGTTGTAGAACGCCAACGCGTCGCCGTAGTAGTACAGGTTGTGCGCGAACCACGCCACCGGTGCCGCGGATGCCAGCAGCGCGAAGAGATAGGGATGCTGCTTGTTGCGCGCCGTGATCCACACGTAGAGCGTGAGAAACGGGATCAGAAACCAGCCTTCGTAGCGCGTCAGCGAAGCTGCGTTGGAGGCAGCCGCTACAGCCAGCAGCGCCCAGATCGATTGCTTGTCGCGGTAGCACAGCGTCGCCAGCAGCAACGCCGAGATCGCAGCCGCCATCACCGGTTCCGTCATCGGCGTGGATTGCAGGTAAAGCATGTTCGGGTTGGTGGCAAACAGCAAGGCCGCCGCCAGCCCCGTCCCTGGACCCAGCGCCCTCCACGCTGCGGCGAAGAGCAATGCTCCCGCCAGGGCGAAGCACAACACCGAAGGGATCACGCCCGCCAAGCCGGAGATCCACCACGCATCGTTGCGCGCGAACACGGCCAGCAAGACATGCGGGAGCGGCAGCCAAACGGTGCCGATCTGCTCCGGCCCCGGCGTGCGGGAATCGAAGATGCGGCGGGCGATGTTGAGATGCGCCTCCGCATCGCCGTAAAAGTAGGTGTAGCCCTGGGTCCACGACGCCCAGGCTGCGGCAGCTCCGTAGACACTCAGCAGCAGGAATGCCAGCAGAGGTCCACGGAGCCCGGAGCGGGCAGGAGCTTTCTTAGAAGCTGGTGAATTGGCGGAATTCTTCAAAGCGGGCATCAATCTCCGCGCGCTTCAAGGTACGGAAGCGCTCCACGCCGAAACGCTCACAACAGAAGCTGCCCATGACGGACCCGAAGATCACGGCGCGGCTCAGCTCATGCCGGTCCACTTTGCCGTTCGCCAGGTCGAAGCCTTGCTGCGCCAGGTAGCCGATGAAGCCGCCCGCGAAGCAGTCGCCCGCGCCGGTGGGATCGAACACGGTTTCGAGCAGGTAGCCGGGAACCACGAAGTAAGAATCCTTGCGGAACAGCATGGCCCCGTATTCGCCGCGCTTGATCACCACGGTGTGCGGACCCATGGACAGAATTTTGTCGGCCGCCTTACGCAGGTTGGTCTCGCCGGAGAGCATGCGCGCCTCGCCGTCGTTGATCAGCAGGAAGTCCCAATCGCGGATGGTGGCCAGCAGTTCTTCACGGAAGTCGGAGATCCAAAAGTTCATGGTGTCGCCGCCCGCCAGCTTCACGTTTTTCATCTGCGCGCGGACCATGCGTTGCAGGCGCGGCTGGATGTTGCCCAGCAGCAGGTACGGCGAATTCAGGTAGCTGGCCGGTAGCTTGGGTTCGAAATCGGCGAAAACGTTCAGGTCCGTGACCAGCGTCTCGCGGTCATTCATGTCGGGCGTGTATTTGCCCTTCCAAAAGAACGTCTTGCCGGCGACGCGCTCCAGGCCTTCGGTGTCGACGCCGTGGTTGACCAGCAGGTCGTGATCTTCCTGCGCGAAGTCGTCACCGACCACGCCGACGATGCCGACTTTGGTGAAGTAACTGGAGGCTAGAGAGATGTAGGTGGCCGCGCCGCCCAACATGCGGTCCACTGTGCCGTGAGGCGTTTCGACGCCGTCATAGGCGACAGATCCGATTACGATGAGAGACATCCTTAGATTGTAGTGGGTCCGGTGGGGGGGATGCTTTGAGGGGTGGTGGGGTCGGCTCCCTCACGGTCGCCGTTCAGTGCCGGGGGGTGTGGCGCGGTCTGGGGGGCAGGCAGCCAGCAATGAACGGCGACCGTAAGGGTGCCGACAGACGGTGAGAACTTCCCTCCACCCCAACCCACTATCCTCATGTGACCTACTTCATCACGTTCTCGTGCTACGGCACCTATCTCCCCGGCCAACCCGGCACCATCGGCCACGCCCACAACCGCTTCGGCTCGGGCCTCCCGGAACCACGCCCAAAGTTGCGTCAGTACGTCGAGTCAAGAATCCAGCAGCAGCCGTTCCAAATGGACGCCGCCCAGCGCAAGATCGTTCTCCGGGCGATGGTTGAAGTCTGCCACTACAAGGCATGGTTCCTCTCCGCAGCCCATGTCCGCGCGACACACGTGCATGTGCTTGTGGGCGCGGCAGGGAGTACGCGGTACCTGTGGGTGAAGAAGGACATCGATGCTGTAATCGCGTATCTGCTGGACGGGCAGGGCGAGAGGATGGCGTGGTATCAGGCGGAGTACCGTCTGTCGGCTCGCTAACGGTCGCCGTTCATTGCCGGGGGAGCACCGTGCTGCAGGGAGCACTGCGCCGGAGCAGCGCCGCCCCGCACACCCCAGCACTGAACGGCGACCGTCAGCGAGCCGACAGGCACTCCATCCCCCCAAATCAGCCGATAAGATGGTGTAGACCCTTGGCGTACCTCATCCTCAGCGACATACACGGAAATCTAGAAGCCCTCGAAGCCGTCCTGGCGGACGCCGAAGGCCGCTACGACTGCATCCTGTGCCTCGGCGACCTGGTCGGCTATGGCGCGGACCCCAACGCCGTGACCGAATGGGTGCGCGAAGAGGCCGCCGCCGTTGTGCGCGGCAATCACGACCGGGCTTGCTCCGGCTCCGAGAGCCTGGAATACTTCAACCCCCACGCCCGTGCCGCCGCCATCTGGACGCGGCGGGCCCTCACGCCCGAAAACCGTCAGTATCTCACCCAACTCCAGCGTGGCCCTCTGCGCATCGAAGAGCCGCTGGGCCAGTTCCTGCTGGTGCACGGTTCGCCCGTCGACGAAGACCAGTACCTCTCCAACATGGACGACGGCGCGCTCATGGAAGGTCACCTGGAGCTTCCGGCCACCTTCTTCGGCCACACACACGTGCAGGGCGGATTCCGCCTGGCCCCTGCCGGCATCGCCCGCATCCGCCGCGACCGTCCCCTCACCCTGGAGGACGGCTACCACTACCTCATCAACCCCGGCGCGGTCGGCCAACCCCGCGACGGCGACCCCCGCGCCGCCTACGCGCTCTACTCCATTGAAGACCAAACCGTCGACTACCGGCGCGTGGAATACGACGTCCAAAGCGCTTCCGCCAAGATCCGCGCGGCGGGCCTGCCTGAAGTCCTCGCGCTTCGCCTCTTCGAAGGAATGTAGAATAGTCAGAGCATGTCACCACAAGATGGTCCGAGGCCTTCGGGGACGCCGAAGGTTGTCGTCGCCACTACTGTAGCCCTTTCCTTCATCAGTTTTTGGCGGGGAGCCTCCATCGTCCTCAGCGACCTCGCCTCCTCCGCCTTCTACGCCGGCGGCGAGGCGGAACACGCCATCGGCGCCTCCGCCCCGTGGTTCGTGCTCGCCGTCATGCTGTTCAGCTTTGCGGTACGCAGTATCTACCTTGAAAGCTGCTCCATGTATGTCCGCGGCGGCGTATATGTTGTCGTCCGCGAGAGTATGGGACCCGTGATGGCCAAGCTCTCCGTCTCCGCGCTGGTGTTCGACTACATTCTCACCGGCCCCATCAGCGGCGTCAGCGCGGGTCAATACGTAGGGTCGTTGCTGAACGATCTGCTACGCCGCGCCGGCCATGAAACCCAGTTGGACGTCAACATGTTCTCCGCGGGATTGGCCATTCTGATCACCCTGTACTTCTGGCACGAAAACCTCAAGGGCGTGCATGAGTCCAGCGGCAAGGCGCTGCGCATCATGCAGGTCACCACCGTGATGGTCGGGATGATCCTCATCTGGGCTCCCATCACCCTGTTCATCCGTGGCGGCTGGAGCCACGTGCCGCCGCCGCCGATCCCATCCAATCTGCACTTTTCTGAAGACGCGCAGGGCTGGCTGCGCGGCACCAGCTGGCTGCAAATGCCGGTGGTCATGATCGTGGTGGCCTTTGGACACTCCCTCCTCTCTATGAGCGGCTTCGAGACGCTGGCCCAGGTGTACCGCGAAATCGCCTCACCGAAGCTGAAAAATCTCAAAATCGCCGCCAACATCGTATGCGTCTACGCAGTGATCTGCACCGGCCTCCTCACCCTGCTGGCCGCGATGGTGATTCCCGACTCTGAGCGTCCCAAGTACGTAAGCAACCTGTTCGCCGGTTTGGCCGACCATCTTGCCGGACCCGTGCCCCTGACGCTGGGGTTCCACATCTTCGTGGTCATCGTCGGCTGGTTGATCCTGTCGGGCGCGGTCAACACTTCCATCATCGGAGCCAACGGCGTCTTGAATCGCGTGGCCGAAGATGGAGTGCTGGTTCCGTGGTTCCGCAAACCACAGAAGCGCTACGGCACAACCCACCACCTGATCAACACCATCGTGGCTCTACAGCTATTCACGATTGTGGCCAGCCGCGGCGACGTCACCATCCTGGCCCAGGCCTACGCGTTCGGCGTTGTGCTCAGCTTCTTCTTCAAGGCCCTGGGCGTCACCGCTCTGCGCTTCCAGCGGCATGACCAGGAATACAAGATGCCTGGGAACATCCGCATCGCGGGCCGCGAGATCCCCTTGGGCTTGATGGCCACCACTACGCTCCTGGGAGCCGTGGCGCTGGCAATCATCACCACCAAACAGATCGCCACCACTTGGGGCATCGCCTTCACTCTGGTTCTGTTTGTCACCTTCACCATCTCCGAAAAAATCAACAAGCGCCGTAAACAAGACGAGAAGCAGGGCCTGGAACAATTCAACCTGGAACACCAATCGCAAGTGGAGGCGACGCATCTCGAAGCCCGCCCCGGCTGCGTGCTGGTCTCCGTCCGCGACTACCGCCGCATGGAGCATCTGCGCCGTGTGCTCACGAAAACCAACCTCCGCCGCCACGACATCGTCGTGATGACCGTGCGCCCCGTCTCCACCGGCGCGGGCGAATTTGAGCTTTCCGAAAATCAGGTCTTCAGCGAATACGAGAAAGAACTCTTCAGCCACGTAGTGGAACTTGCTGAGAAGGAAGGCAAACACGTGGAGCTGTTGGTGGTTCCCGGCATCAACCCGTTCGATGCCATGGTCCAGACCGCGGGCAGCCTCAAGGCATCCCGCCTGGTCACCGGCGTGAGCGCGCGCATGGAGTCGGAGGAACTGGCCCGCCGCATCGGCCGGGCCTGGGAACGGATGACGGAGCCGAAGCATCCCTTCTCGCTCGAAATCGTCAGCCCCGACCGCAAGTCAAGTTTCGTCGATCTGGGTCCGCACCCGCCGCGCTTGTGGCCGGAGGACGTTTCCCTGGCCCACCACATTTGGCTGAAGCTGAGCGCGCCCGACGCACTTGGATCGCGGCTTCATCACCGCGACGTCATCGGCGTGGCGCTACAGCGGCTGTCCAAGGACCTGGACGGCGACGACCGCGAACGGATTCTGCGCGAGATGGAAGAAGAACTACGGAAAGACGAGCCCGGCGAAGCCAGCCGCCACAAGGAAGACGACTAGGGTTCGACTGGCGGTGTGCCCGCCGCCAGTGCATCCGCCGCCAGCTTCAGTTCCTTCTTGGTCGGCGGAACCACTTCATGCAGATAGTTGTGGTCGGCGTAGCACGAGGAGCAACGCACCTTCGCCGCCGCGCCATCCACCAAGGACACGATCACGTGGTTGGCCAAGCGCTTGCACTTGATGCAGTAGTCGTCGAGTTCGTCGCCCAATCGCAGAGACATCTGATAGCGTCGAGTATATAACATGAAGGCTCCCCGGCTGAAGACCCCCAATTCGATCCAACACTTCCTGGACAACGAAATCGCCTACAATCTGGAACCGCGCGGAGCCACGTGTTATTCGCCGCGCATGGCGCTCAAGGAACGGAAAGCCCACTGCATGGAAGGCGCGATGTTCGCCGCCGCGGCGCTGCGCAGGCTCGGCTACCCGCCCCTGTTAGTCGACCTGGAGGCCGTACGCGACTCGGATCACGTGCTGGCCGTCTACCAACGCAACGGCTGCTGGGGCTCCCTGGCGAAATCGAACTATGCGGGCCTGCGCAGCCGGGAGCCTGTCTATCGCACCATCCGCGAACTCGCCCTGAGTTACTTTGAGCACTACTTCAACGCCGCCGGCGAAAAGACCCTGCGCAACTATTCGCGGCCCGTGAACCTGGCGCGCTTCGACAAGCTCGGCTGGGAGACCGTGGAGGGCGACGTGTGGGAGATCCCGAACTACCTGTGTGAGATCGCGCACACGCCGCTGGTGACTCCAACAATCCTCAAGAACGTGTCCCGCATGGACGCGCGCCTCTACGACGCTAACTACGTGGGCCACCAGCTGCCGCGCGGCGCCGCCATTCGAATAACACCACGCCCGCCGCGACACTCACGTTGAGACTGGCCACGCCGTCCGGGACCATCGGGATGCGCACTAGGAAATCGCAGTGGCGCGCCGTGGTCTGATGCAGGCCCTTGCCTTCGCCGCCCAACACGATCACCGTGGGCGAGGCGTACTCTACGCGATCATGCGGTTCCGGCCCGCGTTCGTCCAACCCGTAAATCCAGTAGCCGCCCTTCTTGAGTTCTTCCAGCGCGCGGTTGACGTTCGCGACCTTCACCACCGGCACATACGCCAGCGCGCCCGCAGCGGAGCGTGACACGGTCTCCGTAAGACCGGCGGCCCTTCGCTCGGGGATGACTACGGCGACCGCGCCAGCAGCGTGCGCGGTGCGGATGATGGCACCCAGGTTGTGCGGGTCCTCCACGCCGTCCAGGACTACGTGCAGGCCGCCTGTGGCGATGGTCTGTTCCAACGTGGCGTATTTCTCCGCGGCACCGAACGCCACCACGCCCTGATGGGATGCTTTCTGGGATGCTCGATCGAGTGCCTCGCGCGATTCGAAGCGCACCACTACCTTGCGCTCCCGGCACAGGTCTATAATTTCTTGGAGGCGCGGTCCGCCCGCTCCTTTTACGATCAGGACGCGATCAAGCGGGCGTCCCGCGCGGAGCGCTTCACGGACGGGATGGATTCCTGCGAGCAAGGACATTAGAATAAGGGTACCCTCATGAACACCCCTGAGACAGCTGCGGCTCCTGGAAAAGATGCTGCTCCCGCAGTTAGCGACGGCAAGGACGCGCTTCCGGCCGGAGCGCTGCTCACCGCGGAAGAGATTCCTGACAAGCTGTACTTCCGCATCGGCGACGTGGCTCGTCTGGCGGGCATCAAGCCGTACGTGTTGCGCTTCTGGGAAACGGAATTCCCGTCGCTGGGCCCAAAGAAATCAGGCACCGGGCATCGGCTGTACCGGCGTAAAGACGTGCAGTTGGTGTTCGATATTAAGCAGCTCTTGTATGAGAAGCGCTTCACCATCGAAGGCGCGCGCAAGCACCTGGAAGCCCGCGCGAAGGCCGAGCCGGCTGCCACCGCGACGGGCAAACGCGCCAAGGCCGCTGCGGCCAAGAAACCCGCCAAGGTACAAGCCGGCTTGTTCGATGTGCCCAGTTCCACGCTGGATTCCGTACGCAAGGAACTCACCGAGATTCTGCAGCTTCTACGCTAACCCTTCAAGTCCATCCCTTCCCTGCCGATGAGGTTCTCAGGAGAAATCCGCGAACCCTCATGATCCGCGTCACCCGCATCAACCACAGTCCTCTGATCCTGAACTCGGATCTAATCGAGCACATGGAGACCACGCCGGACACCGTCATCAGCCTGACCAACGGCCAGAAGTACGTAGTGCTGGAGGCGGCGGAAGACATCGTTGAGAAGGTCGTGGACTTCCGGCGGCGCCTGCACTCAGAAATCAAGTTGAGCTGACGGCGAACCCATGGCAGACAACGCTAAGAAGACCAGTGGCGGCCTCGATATCGCCACCTTCGCCGGAATCATTGTGGCGCTGGGGGCGATCCTGGGCGGGCTGGTGCTGGAAGGCGGCAAGATCGCCGACGTCGCACAGGTCACTGCGGCGATGATCGTGCTGGGCGGAACGTTGGGCGCGGTGATGGTGGCAACGCCCATGAAGGTCCTCAAAGGTTCGCTCAAGCGCATGCTGGGCGTGGTGAATGACCCTGTGCCGCCCATCGGCGATGTTCTCGAAGAAGTGATCGAGTACGCCACGCAGGCGCGCAAGAACGGCCTAGTGTCTCTCGAACGAGCCGCCGGAGAAGTAGCTGACCCGTTCCTGCGCAAAGGACTCATGCTCGCCGTGGATGGCTGCGACTTGCAGGAGATCCGCGCGATGCTGGAACTCGAAATTGATATGGAAGAGGGCCGCGCCGAAGCTGAGGCCAAAGTCTTCGAAGGTGCCGGCGGCTATGCCCCCACTATCGGCATCATCGGCGCGGTGATGGGCTTGATTCAAGTCATGAAAAACCTTGCCGACATTGAAGAGGTCGGCCACGGGATCGCGGTGGCGTTCGTTGCCACCGTCTACGGTGTGGGCTTGTCGAACCTGCTCTTCCTGCCGATGGCGCAGAAGATCAAGGCGCGCGCGCATGCCGAGACCAAACGCCGGACGCTGATCGCCGAAGGAATCGCAGGGATCGTGGAGGGGCTGAACCCCAAGCTGCTGCGTTCCAAGCTTGAGGCCTTCACCATCGGCAGCGGCGCGGCCGCCCCCGAGGCAGCGGGCGCGGGAGTCCCGGCCGTCGAAGGAGCTTAGGCGCGTGACCCGCAAGAAGAAGCACCCCGAACACGAGAACCATGAGCGCTGGCTGGTCTCCTACGCCGACTTCATCACGCTCCTC
This sequence comes from Bryobacterales bacterium, assembly GCA_947446025.1. Lineage (GTDB taxonomy): Bacteria > Acidobacteriota > Terriglobia > Bryobacterales > Bryobacteraceae > Palsa-187. The sequence continues at coordinate 7,045 of CANFEY010000071.1, read as the reverse complement.
TTTGCCTTCTTCGTCGTCATGTTTGCCTCCTCGCAGGGCGACAAGGGCAAGGCGCAACAGGTCTCCGATGGCGTAAAGAAGGCTCTTGAAGGCGACAATATCACCGCCATGGTAGCTGCAATGATCAACGGGCCCACCAAGGAAGTCCCCGGCAAAGACAAGGTGCAGGTCCCCGAAGTCGCCAAGCCGCCTTCCGACGAGGTCCGGCGCGAACAGCAGCTGGCCGAATTGATGCCGTCCCTGCGCGTGCTCTCGGGCGAACTCTCGCAGGAAGTCAGCAAAGGCGAAATTGAAATCCGGATGACGGACCGGGGGCTCGTGGTCAGTTTTGCCCAGGCCGCGCTGTTCCCCTCCGGCGAAGACTTCATCTCCACCAACGCCTACACCAGCATCGGCAAGGTGGCCGCCGCCATCACCCAGCTTCCCAACCGCGTCCGCCTCGAAGGCCACACCGACTCGAGGCCCATCAACACGCCGCGCTTTCACAGCAACTGGGATCTCTCCTCCGCCCGCGCCATCGCGCTGCTCAAGATCCTCACGGAGAAGTTCGCCGTTCCCTCGAACAAACTCTCCGTCGCTGGCTACGCCGACACCGCGCCGCTTTCCTCCAACGACACGGAAGCAGGCCGGGGCCGCAACCGGCGCGTGGACATCATTGTGCTCAACGAACAGGGCATGAAGGGCGAACCGGGAAAATAGCCCCACGCGCAAGCCTGGGGCTTCCTAATGACGGCGTGCCGCTCCGCCGAATACCATAGAGAACATGACAGCCAAAGTCCGTAAAGCCGTCTTCCCCGCCGCAGGCCTGGGGACCCGATTCCTTCCCGCCACCAAAGCGATGCCTAAAGAGATGCTCCCTTTGGTCGACAAGCCGTTGATTCAATACGGCGTCGAGGAGTCCCTGGCTTCCGGCATCGAAAAAGTGATCATTGTAACCGGACGCGGCAAGGCGGCCATGGAAGACCACTTCGATCACAGCTTTGAGCTAGAGCATCACCTGGAGGCTCGCGGCAAGACCGCGTTGCTCGCCACCGCGCGGCACGCGGCCAACTTAGCCGATGTCAGCTACGTGCGGCAGAAGCAGGCGCTCGGCCTGGGACACGCGGTGCTGCGCTCGCGTGAATTGGTGGGCAACGAACCGTTCGCCGTGGTGCTCTCCGACGACATCATCGATGCCGAAGTTCCCGTGCTGTTGCAGATGCTCGAGGTCTATGAGAAGTACAACGCGCCCGTCGTCGCGTTGATGAAAGTTCCGCGAGAAAGAATCTCCGCATACGGCGTTGTCGCGGGCGAAGCGGTGGCGGATTATTCGGGCCGAGGGAGTCTCTTCCGCATCACCGACATGGTGGAGAAACCGAAAGCCGAGGTTGCGCCCTCGAACCTTGCCATCATCGGGCGCTACATTCTCACACCCGATATTTTTTCCGCCATTGAGAACATCACGCCGGGTTCGGGCGGTGAGTTGCAGCTGACCGACGCAATCAAGTTGCTGCTGAAGAGCCGGCCGGTTTACGGCTACGTGTTCGAAGGAACGCGCTACGATGCGGGCGACAAGCAAGGCTTCCTGCAAGCAACGGTGGAGTTCGCATTGAAGCGCGAAGACTTGGGCCCGGAGTTCCGCGCGTATCTGAACTCGCGCGCGTTGTAGTTCAAAAATACACTCAATCCTTAGCAAACCAGCTGAAAAAGAAAAAGGCCCCGATTGCTCGGGGCCAGATTTTTTGAACTCGTTTTATCGAGTCAGCTGCAACTACTTCTTCTTCTTTGCAGCGGCCTTCTTCTTGGCGGGCGCCTTTTTCTTCGCGGCCGCTTTCTTCTTGGTTGCGTTCATCATTGATTGATTCTCCCTTTACATCTAGTGGCGCGCACCATTACAGCAGCACGCGCTTGTGTCCCCTTTATAAGATGCTTTCAATTCAATGTCAAGAAAAAAATGCAAGCAAGGCAAGGGCCACGTTCCCGCGCGGCGTCTTCAAAACGCAAAAACGTAGTCGAGTAGAATTGTTTTAGTGCTGTTGAACGCTTCATCACGCCCGTTCACTCGCGCTGCGTTGCTGCTCGCTGCATCGTGCGTGATGTTGAGCAGCTGCGCAAAACACAAACCATCGCGCGCTCCTGTGGCTCCACTGAAACCCGCAGCCATCGGTACGACAGAAAAAGGTGAAGCGAGTTGGTACGGCGAACCATACAACGGACGCCGCGCCGCGTCGGGAGAAATTTTCGACATGGAGCAACTCACCGCCGCGCATCGCACACTTCCGTTTCAAACTTGGGTGCAAGTCACCAACCTCAACAACGGAAAACAAGTCGACGTGCGCATCACCGATCGAGGTCCCTTCGTCGACGGCCGCATCATCGATCTCTCGCGGGCAGCGGCCAGAGAAATCGACATGCTGCGAACCGGAGTTGCTCGCGTGGAACTCCGGGTCATCAAGGCACCCGAGTCCGCACCCTCGACCGGCGAGTTCGCCGTCCAAGCCGGAGCCTTCTCCAGCCGCGACCGCGCCGAAGCCGTGCGCACCTCCTTATTAGAGATGGGAGACGCCCGCCTGGTCCCAACCGATGCCAATCCCCCCCTGTGGCGGGTGTGGGTAGGGAAAGATCTGACCCTGGACCTCGCCCAGAAGCTCGCCGGCGAGGTGAAAGCCGTGACAGGTCAAGCAGTTATCGTCCATAGCCGCTAGAACTACCCCCATTCGCGGGACTCCCCTACCCCCTCCATACCTACCCCCATACTCCTTACGCGGGTCTAGGTCTAAGTCGAAAAGAAACGTAGAATTTACGTTCGGCCAGCCCACTACTCCTTAAGAAAATGATCCCCGTTAAGTACAGCTCTGTCCCACCTGAAGAATCCCGCCACGTATTGGTAGGGCACTCGGCGCGCACGCGTCACGTAAGAAGAATGATCGAGAAGATGGGCAAGTGCCGCTGGCCGGCGCTGCTGCTGGGAGAGACTGGAACCGGTAAGGAAGTTGTGGCCCGGGCGATCCACGCGCAGACACGCAACTCGCGCGAACCGTTTGTGACCATCGATTGCTCCTCCTTGGTCGGTCCGCTGATGGAAAGCGAACTGTTCGGCCACGTGAAGGGCGCGTTCACCGGCGCGGCCAACGCAAAAATCGGGTTGATCGAAGCGGCCAACGGAGGCACCGCGTTCTTCGACGAAGTGGGTGAGCTGCCGCTCGATCTGCAAGCCAAGCTCCTGCGCGTGCTGCAAGAGAAGGAATACCGCCCGGTGGGTTCGCTGAGCACGCGGCGCTCGGACTTCCGCATCATCGCGGCCACCAATCGCGATCTGGCCAAGGAAGTCGAAAAGGGAACCTTCCGGCGCGACCTCTACTTCCGCCTCAACGTGATCAATATGCGCTTGGCTCCGCTGCGGGAACGCAAGGAAGACATCCCGTCGCTGATCAACCACTTTCTGGCGCGCGCGGACGGCGCGTACAGTTTGACGTCGGAGGCGCTCGAAGCCATCCTGGCCTACGATTGGCCGGGGAACATCCGCGAACTCGAGAACTGCGTTCAGCACATGATGGCGGTGAACTCGGGTCCGCTGCTGCATGCGGCGGACCTGCCATCGGCGCTGATCAACTTTGCGATGCAGCAGAAGGTTCAGTACATGACGATGTCGGCCGGAGTAGGGGCGACCGGCGTCGGCGAAACGCTGCCGCCTCCGAAGCCGCCGCAATCCGCGATGCACTCGGGGATTCCCGTTGCCGTCATACCGAATCCAGGCAGCATCATTCCCCTGGCTGAGCTGGAGCGCCGCGCCATCCTGCACGCGCTCGAATACACCAAGGGCGACCGCGCCATCGCCGCGCACCTGCTGGGGATTGGCAGGACAACTCTGTACCGGAAGCTCAAAGAATACGAGATCGCGAGTTGAGAATTCATGCCTGCTCAACACACTAGTTCTTCTAGAATGACCCTTCGCGTGTTGGTCGTGGAATCCGAGCCGGACGAGCTGCTCTTCCTCAGAGACGTGTTGACCGAACTCGACGGCAGCCGGGAGTGGAGCCAATGGACGCAGGTGGAGGCTGAGTACGCCGATTCCTGGAAGGACGCGGCGGTACATCTAGCCGCCGGCCGCTTCGACGTGATCGTGCTCGGCTTGGATTTGAGTGACAGCCACGGCAAGGAGACGTTTCTGCGCTATCAGGCGGCGGCTCCGCAGACTCCGGTGGTGTTGATTGTGGACGAGCCCTCGCTAGCGGAGAGTCTGCTGCGCGAAGGAGCGCAGGATTTCCTGGTGCGCGGCCAAGTGGATTGCGCGCCACTGGCCAAAGCGATTCGCAGCGCGATTGAGCGGCATCGGCTGCTGGCGGCGACGCGCGCGGCGTCCATGGTGGATTCCTTGACCGGATTGCTGAGCCGCGACGCGTTCCTGTTGCTGGCGGACCGTGACCGGCACTTAGCGGAGAGCATGCATCGGCGGCAGTTGCTGATTCTGGCGGAACCGAAGGCTCAGTTCACGGACGATCAAGGGCGGGACCTGGGCGTAGTCGACGCGGCAGAGCAACTGCGCAACATGGCAGGGGCGACGGACCTGGTGGCTCGGGTGGGCTTGCTGCATCTTGCACTGTCTGTTTTGGATTCCGAACACGAGTCGGCGGAGGAGATTTGGGCCCGCTTGCACGGAGCCGCGGCGCATAGCGGAATTTCGTTGGGCGTGGCCGTGTTCGATCCGGAGCGACCGATGGCACTGGACCGGTTGCTCGAACTGGCGGCTGGAGATTTGAAACCCGCAACAACGGCCAGTTGACCGTGAGACGATAGTCAGTTGTCTGTCGCACTGGATGCTACGTATAGCTTGGGCCGGAACCTTTCCGGCGTCGGCGTCTACTCGCGCCGGATTCTCTTTGGGCTGGCTGCGGCGCATCCGGAAGAGCAGTTCTACTTCCACTACCGTCCGCACCGCTTCCTGCGTTCGCTGCGGGAGACGCTGCCACCCAACGCGCATCGTCGGCTGCTGCACAACGCTCCGCGGGCGGAGATCTTCCATGCGCTGAATCAGCGGGTGGACAGGAAGGCTCCGCTGACAGTGACCACGTTCCATGACTTGTTCGTGATGACAGGCGAGTATTCGAGCGCGGAGTTCCGCGCGCGCTTCACGCAGCAGGCTCGCGAGGCGGCGGAACGCAGCGATGCGATCATCGCCGTGTCGCAGTTCACTGCGTCACAAGTAGAATCGTTACTCGGCGTCGAGCCCGCCCACATCCACGTGGTGCCGCACGGCGTGGAACCGCCCGCTGCCGTGAAGCCGCGCCGCGAAAAGATGGTGCTGTTCGTCGGCGCGATTCAGAAGCGCAAGAACGTGGCTCGCCTAGTGCGCGCGTTCGAGAGAATGCCCCGTGAGTGGACCCTGGTGCTCGCAGGCGCGGCCGATGGCTACGGCGCAGCAGAGGAGCTAGCGGCGGTGAGCAAGAGCCCACGCAGCGCCGACATCACGGTAGCGGGCTACGTCACGCGCGAAGAATTGGAAGACCTCTACGCGCGCGCGTCCATCTTCGCGTTCCCCTCGCTCGACGAAGGCTTCGGCATGCCGGTGTTGGAGGCGATGGCTCGCGGGGTCGCAGTGGTGACATCGAACTGCTCCGCCATGCCCGAGGTCGCCGGCGACGCGGCGTTGCTGGTGGACCCGCACGATGAGGAAGATATCTCCGACGCGCTGGCTCGGTTGGCGGTGGAAGACGGGTTCCGCTACGAGTTGGTGGAGCGCGGCCGCGCTCGGGTGGCGGAGTTCAGTTGGGACCGCGCGGTGCGGGAGACCTGGGGCGTCTACCAGCGGCTGCGGGGGTGAGGAGTTCGTTTTGTAATTTTCGATTTGGTCAAAACTTCCTTCGGCGCGTTTTCCGCGAGCGCATTCGATGGATGACGACATACGGGAGTTTGAGGATGGGGCGGTTGCGCGCGTAAGTGGTGGAAGTAAGACGGATCTCACGCGGAGGCGCAAAGAGACGCAGAGGAATTCGGTTGGGCCAGCGGGGTAACGCGTGTGGCCGCCTGCACCCGTCCGATCCTTCGGCGAGGCCGTTCGATGGCCACGGGAGTTCGATCGCTCTACACTGTGCGACAAGGCGGGAGATTCCTGAAACGCTATTCAAATTCGGCCAATGTTGTGCTAGCCTTCAGCAGAAACGATGGGTGACGATTTCAAGTTCGATCTACTGGCTAAACGCACTCGTCTGAGCGACGAGGATCTTATGGTCGCTTTACAAAAGGCCGCTAACACTTTCGATAACAGCTATTTCACGACAACACAATACGATGACCTTCCTGGAAATCGGCCTCATTCGGGGACGGTAATCGGTCGGTTTGGCTCGTGGAAACGGAGTTTGAAACTAATCGGTATTGTCGGCGGACGAGAAAGGCGACACTCGCCAGCGGACCTAATTGACAATCTTGAGGCCGCGTGGAAGGAATTGGGTTTTCGTCCCGGGAAGCGACAGATCGCAGCGCATGGTGCAAGAATTTCCGAGGGACCATACAGACGCCATTGGGGAAGCCTGCTTTCCGCAGGCGAACGTCTTGCCGAGTTTCACGATGGACGTATTTCCAGGGAGCAATTACTCGCAGGCAATGCAGCCTCGGTTCCGCGAGTGACAATTCCCCTGAAGGATAGATGGGCTGTGTTGAAGCGCGACTGCTATAAGTGCGCAAAATGCGGCGGAAGTCCATCGAGCGATCACACGGTTGAACTCGAGGTTGACCACATTCATCCCGTCGCGAGAGGCGGAGGAAACTCCCTGGAGAATCTCCAAGCACTGTGCCGCAAATGCAACCAAGGGAAGAAAGACCGTTGAAGAACCAGCCCGTCGTCTTGAGCGAGGGCCGACTCGACGCCAAGTCGATCGACTGACGCAATAGTCTAGACTGGAGCCAAACTCGCGCAAAACGCCCTCCGTGCCAACATGAGTGAGACACTCCTCGACCGCTAATTACCGAGCAGGGCGAGAAAGAATTTCATCCATGAACAACCATAAGGTTCCGGCGCCAGCGCCAGCGGTATTGCTGCCGGTGGGACGTAGGGAGCCCGAGCGAAGCG
>CANFEY010000070.1 GCA_947446025.1 Bryobacterales bacterium | reverse complement strand
CTTCGCTCGGGCTCCCTACGTCCCACCGGCAGCAATACCGCTGGCGCTGGCGCCGGAACCTTATGGTTGTTCATGGATGAAATTCTTTCTCGCCCTGCTCGGTAATTAGCGGTCGAGGAGTGTCTCACTCATGTTGGCACGGAGGGGCCTCGCATGTGAACGATGTCGCGTGCAACGTTGTTCATCCAGAAAATGTCTGTGGGCCCAAAGACGGCAAGCTTACTACCCGGCGGTATCTCTAAGTCTTCGGGGTCGATCGCCGCTAGCAAGGGCGAAAACTCGTGATCCGCGGCTTGGTTATCATGGTTATAGACAAACAACATTCCGGAGACTCTAGCAGAAGAGCTGGGATGAAAGTATTTGTCTTGAAAGGACTGGCTGTTTTCAGCACATGCCAGCGATGTGGCTAATCGTCGAGCGGCGCTACGGACGATGAACGGGGTAATGCTCCCGAGCGCATAGCTCTTGAGATCAGCCGTCACATACCGACGCGTGGGACGGTACGGCTCGTCATAGAAAAAAACCACGTCGGAGGGGTGGGTAGGTGCCTTGTGGGAACTGCTGACGCAGTCCCAGTTTGTATTCAGCGGACCGGTCCGTTCCCAGAAAAACTCACCAAAAACGTCGGCTGCTAGTTTGTCGGCCATCTTGGCTTTGTTGGCGGTTTCAGCCATTAAGCGCCAATGTTATCACAAAGCCACGAATTTGTTTTAGGGACAGTGGCCGCTCGCTGGATGGGCTTCTGTGGCAGTCCCCAACGGTGACGCGGCGGTGCGGGCGCTGGAAGATGCCAAGGAGCCGTTGCTGGCGCGCATCGCGTGAAGGCCCGCGGTTATCGCGCGGAGATGAGCCACTTGCTGATGAGCAGGGACATGTCGCCGAAGGTGAGGGCGGTGGGGTCGAGGCCGGAGTCGGCGCACATAGTTGGGAGGGCGGCGGAGAAACGGGCGTAGTGTTCTTGGATTACGGCTCCGCCGGGGAGCGGGCGGACTTTGGAGGCAAGCCAGTTGCGAACTTCGGTGATGGCGTGGTTGGGGTCGGCTCCGTGGGCGTGGATGTCCTGGCCTGCGATGTCGGAGAGGAAGTCGCGGTAGCGGTAGGGCTCGCGGTCGAGGATCAGAACGGATTTCTTGCGTTGGGTGGGGCTGCCGTAGCGTTTGCACCCCAGGAACAGGCCGAGTTCAAGGGGCATGTTGAAGCGGGGCAAATTGATGGCGGGGTTTAGTTCGGTGGCGGAGATGTCGTGGATGCCGTACTTGCATTCGCCGATAATGCGCGTGATTTTGTCGAGGCGTGTATCACCGCCGTCGTCGATTTCGAGCGCACAGCGGGCCCGGAACCCGAGGGTCGCGATGGTGAAAAGGACGGCGTTGAAGATCGGCTTGTAGGTTGCGTCGAAGGGGCAGTTGAGGAAGATGTCCTTGCTGCGGACGTACGCTTTCGCCACGAGTTAGTTCGCCGGGGAGAGAACATCTCCGAGAATCATCGAGGTGATCGCCTTTTCGATCCTCATTGCTTTGGCGTGATTGCCGGCGCGGGGCGGTTGGATTTTGGGGAGTCCATACGAGACGGCCCGGCGGATTTTGCCCTGGGCATCGTGGACTACGATTTGGCCGGTCGAATTGAAATGCCGACGGGCGCTTGCGACGGCTTCGCGCTGGGTTGTGAAGACACGCTTGTCTGTGGTCCCGGCTTTGCGAAGCAGCCAACCTTTGCTGGTGGGAATGACATGGTAGGTCTTCGACGCCATGGCTTTATTGTACTCCTGCTCGGTCTGGTTGCGTGGGGAGTTCGAAATGGAGTTCTCAGGGCTTCGCGCAGAGTGATGGCGGTGCGGGGAGTGGATTCGTCTGGGACCGAATCCCGAGCGCCGAATCCACTGTCAACCGCACATCCTACCCAGCCGCTTGTTGTCGCCCTTCAGCCCCGCCTATTCCGCACTACGGACCTCATGCACTGAAACAGTGAACCGGAATCGACCGGCAGGCACTCGTGGAGGGGAATCTTGTCCAGGGGGGTACTACCTTCGCGGGCGGCCCGGTACCCTGGGCAAACTCACCCGAGCGCAATGACGGGGGCAACTAAGGTGAATGCCGGGTCGATGGGGAGGGGCGGGGTTGATAGTATGGGCTGGGACTTCTCGATGACGAAACATTTGACGATCTTCTTGTTCGGCGCGGCGGTGTTTGGGCCGGCGGCTTTTGGGCAGTTTGGGATGAACATTGCGGCGTCGATCGGGAGCGCGGCGGGCAAGCGCATCAGTGACCAGGTGAACAACAGCCTGCGGCAGGGGACGCGAGGGTTCAACACGGGGGGATCGGCAGGCAAAGGCAAGCAGGGGGCGACGGGTAAGGGAGCGCCGGGCACGCCTGCGGCGAATGTTCCGGCTGCGCCGACCGCTCCTCCGCCTCCGCCGCCGTTGCAGCGGGTGGTGGCGAGCACGCGGAAGACGACGGCTCCATCGTGGATGACGGGGCGGACGCCGCTGGGGCCGCCGCTGCCGCCGGAGCCTCCGGTGAACGTGGATCTGGGGCAGATTGAGCGGGGGATGGCTCGGGAATCGCTGCTGGCGCTGGGGAAGCCTTCGTCGAAGATCACGTTGTACGAGGACGGGCACATGGTGGAGATTTACCAGTACCGGAATCAGACGGTGGCGTCGGGGACGGTGCGGTTGCGGGATGGGGCGGTGGCGACGGTTGAGGCTCGGCCGTAGGACTAGTAGGATTGTTGCGGCTTGAGGGGCGCGGCGCGGAAAGAGCGCAGGCGGTCCATGGTCTTCCAGTAGACGCGGACTTCATCGCGGCCCAGCTTGGTCAAGGTGACGAGCGTGTGGGTTTTCTTGCCGAGGAGTTCCTTGTGAATTTCCACCAGGCCGACGGCTTCCAGGTTGGTCAGTTGCACGGAGATATTTCCCTTGCTGAGGGCGGTTACTTGCTCGAGGAACAGGAAGTCGGCGCTTTTGCAGGACGATAAGACGGTCAGGATCGCGAGGCGCGCGGGCTCGTGGACCAAGCGGTTGGGGGCGGGGAGATCAGGCATTCGGCACCGTGGATGGGGCTGTGCGTGGAAGCAAGCGCAGGAGCAGCAGGTGGTCGAGCAGGCCGTGGATGGAGAGCGCTAGCCAGATGAAACTCTGACCGACGGCATGCGTGCCGCCCGGGAGAAACTGTTCGTTGGGGAGTATGCCTGCTTGCGTTAGGCCACCGAGTCCCAGGAACAAGGCCGCGAACCAAAGGCTGTAGACGCGTAGTCCGTAGGGGGACAGGTAGCAGGCGAGGTAGAAGGCCGCCCACCAGACGCAGTGCAAGCTGGCGGAGTGGGGTCCGCGCAGGGCAAACATCGCGGCGGTGTAGGCGATGACTCCGATAATTTGCGCTGCGGAGAAGCTGTGCCTCACGACGCCGAAGCGCCGCCGATAGAACGATAGAGCCGCGAAGAAAGCCACAACCACAGAGGCGAACATTGCGACACTCACCCATTCTCTTGCCGTGCCGCCTCGGGGCCACGCGGCGTCCAGCAAAGGGGAGGCGGCATTCATCAGCCCAGCCGGGGCATAGATGAGGCCGCGCAAGGAGCTGTAGCCTCGGGTGGCGGCGATGAGTCGATTGCGCTCGGCGGCGTCCATGTTTAGTTTATGCCATAAACCAGTTCACGCGTCAAGCGGAATATTATCGGAGATCGGTGGCCCGGACGTCGAAGCGCTCCGTGTTGACCGTTCCGTTGCGCTGGAATTGGACCCAGACGCGGTAGGTGTGGTCGGGGCGCGGCAGCGTGGCGTTGAATTGGATCTGCGGGCTGCCGTCGGCTATGAAGGGGTGGAGGTGGATTAGGTCGATCAAATCGTCGCTGGCGACCAGCATGTGGGCCCAGGCTCCTAGGTATTGCTGGAGGCCGGTGCCGGGGGTGAGAGTGAAGTGGAGCTGGGTGTTCATGCCGGCGATGGGGCGCTCGGGCACGGTGGCCAGGGTCATGGCGTCGGACTTGCGGGCCTCGCTCACCTGCATGGGAGCGGGGGCGGGGCCGGCTACCAGCAGGGTTTTCGAGATGAGCTGCGGGGTGGCGGCGTCGGGGTAGAAGTCGCCGAGAACTCGGTACATGCCCGGCTTGGGCAGCACCAGGTTGTTGTAGTGGAACTGGCCGTCGGGGGCGAAGACGGGGTGGTCATGCAGGAAGAATTCGAGGTCCTGGCTGACGATGAACATATGGAAGAGGCGTTCGTGGACCACTTGGAACTTGGTCACGGGGCGGTGCTTCCAGGGGTCGGTTACGGCGAAGGTGAGGTTGATGGGCTGGCCGGGGCGGATGGCTCGAGGGGTGGTGGTGAGGTCGAGGTGATACTCGGTGGGCTCGGGGAGTCCGCTGGCGAGCTTCATACCGCAGCGGGGGCAGGTGCCGGGGTCGTGCTGGCGGACGTCGGGGTCCATGGGGCAGATGAAGATGGTGTTGGGGTCCTGCGCGGGGAGCAGGTTCGCGGTGAGCGCGCCGAGAAACACTCGCCTCTTCATGCCGTCATGATAGCGCTAAACTGACACTATGAATAGACTCTCCATATTGAGTGCCGGTGCATTCGTCTTGGCTGGCGGCTGGATCGGCATGCAGGCGGCGAACGACATTCCGGCGGCGAACGTTGCCACGGGACAGAAGGCTTTCTTTAATGCGGTGGACGCGGCTCCGGGCAAGGCGCGCAAGATTACGGTGAAGGATTTGCCTGCGCCTGGGGCGACGAAGTCTGCTACGAATTTCCCGAAGATGGTTGCTCGTGGCAGTGCGATGCCGAAGGCTCCGGCGGGGTTCAAGGTGGAGTTGTATGCGAGCGGGTTGACCGAGCCTCGGCAGATCCGGTCGGCTCCGAACGGGGACTTGTTTTTCACGGAGAAGAAGTCGGGCGAGTTGAAGGTAGCGCGCGGCAACCCGGCCAACATTTCTGTTTTCGCTTCGGGCCTCGACCGGCCGTGGGGCATCGCGTTTTATCCGGCGGCGAATCCGCAGTGGGTGTATGTGGGCAACGCGGGGTCGATGGTGCGCTTTCCTTACAAGAACGGCGATTTGAAAGCGACTGGGGCGGCGCAGAAGATGGCTGACCTGCCGATTAAGTCGACTCCTGGCGATTATCACGATACGCGGGACCTGGCGGTGTCGAAGGACGGCAACAGCATCTTTGTTTCGGTGGGATCGGGGTCGAACATTGACGATCCGGACAAGGTGCCGGCGGAGAAGAATCGGGCCTCGGTGCTGGAGTACAAGCTCGATGGGACGTTTGTGGGGGTGTATGGGTCTGGGATTCGGAATCCTGTGGGGCTGGGCGTGCATCCGGTGACTGGCGAGGTGTGGGTGTCGATTAACGAGCGCGACGGCCTGGGCGACAACCTGGTTCCTGACTACGTGACCAGCGTGCAGAAGGGCGGGTTTTACGGGTGGCCGTATTACTACATCGGCGGGAATATTGATGAACGGCTGGGGAATCCGCATCCGGAGTTGAAGGCGAAGGTGATCGTGCCGGACGTGTTGATTCAACCGCACAGCGCTAGCTTGGGCTTTAGCTGGTACACGGGCACGGCGTTCCCGGCGGCGATGCGGGGGGATATGTTTGTGGCGGAGCACGGGTCGTGGAATCGGGCGAACCGGTCGGGCGCGGAGGTCATACGGATTCCGATCGAGGGCAATGGAAAGGCGACGGGCGTTTATCAGGATTTTTTGACTGGGTTTACGGATGCGCAGGGGAATCCGTGGGGTCGGCCGGCGAGTGTGGCGATGGGGGCGGACGGGGCGTTGTATGTTACGGATGATGGGTCGATGTCGATCTGGCGGGTGAGTTACACGCGGTAGGGGGACAGGTAGGGACAGTATACTCAACTCCCGATCTCCGTGCTGTAAAGCATTGACAATACAGCATCGGCGGAAAGGCAGTATCTGCTTTGAGGAGATCGGGAGTTGAGTATACTGTCCCTATTTTTGTAGCAGCCGGATGCTTGCGCCGGGGGGGACTCCGCGAATCCAGGTGCCTGCGGGGAGATCCAGGGGTTTGCGTAGAAGGAATGGGTGCGCGAACTCGGGGCGGTAGTTTTCTAGCCATAGCAGCGGCTCGATGCTGCCGTCGGGGAGTTCGGCTACTAGCTTCATGGGGGCGGCGGCGACTGGCACGATGCCGTCTAGCGTGAACTTGCGGCCGAGCTGGTAGTCGCCCTTGACCACGATTCCGCCCTTGGGCAATCCGGGTGGCTTGTCGAATTTCGGGGGCTTGGGCAGATGCTTCTCTTCACCCTCGGGCACGCCGCCTTCGCTCCAGTTGACGATCAGCTCCATCTCTTCGGGCGTGAGGGCTTGATCGTTGCGGAAGTCGCCGAAGCCTTTGACGGCTCCCCACGGCGGCATGCGGCGCGTGAGGACTTCTTCGCGGATGGCGACTACCCAGGGGCGGGCTTCCTTGTAGGTCATCAGCGAAAATGCCATGCCGCCGGGGCGATGGCAGCTGGCGCAGCGCGTGTAGATGATGCGCGAGATTTCGCGTGACCACGTGATGGGAGTGGTGATGATGTCGTGGGCGGAAGCCGCTACGCAGACTAAGAAGAGCAGTCTCACCGTTGCAGGTGGTGATCTTTATTGGTCAACCGGTGGGCGTCGTCTTCCACGCATACGGGTGTTTCTTGCAGCAGATCGTCGGAGGGACGGATGACGCGAGCCGCTTGCACCCAAGGCTTGGCCAGCATCTTCGGATCGTCAACGATCACTTGGTAGGCCATGTTCTCACTTTGCTTCCAGAAGCGCTCGGTCACCTTCATCGCGTCGGAGTGGATGTAGCCGTATTCGCCGAACCATGTGTCGGTGACGAAGTTGGTGGCTTCGACGACGAGCGTGTCGCCTTCCCAGCGGGCGATGGAGTCGCCGTTGAAGGACGGGTCCACGTCTTCGCGATGTTTGGCGGCGAAGGGGACCACGCGGTATTGATCGCCGGACATGTCTTCGTAGAAGAAGAGCAATTCGTTCGCCGACTGCACGATCTTGCGGGGCGGGCCGAGGCGAGGGACACCGGGCTTGCCGCAGGCGAAGGTATTGTCGGCTTGCGTCTGGTTGGCGTCGGCTTCTTTGACTTTGGCCAACAACTCAGGCTTGTAGGATGGGGCGTTGTCGGATGGCAGCGCTCCGGTGACTCCGCCCTTGGCTGCGGCGCGGCCGCTTTGGTCGGGCACGGCGACCAGAGCCTTGCCGCCAACCACTTGTTTGATGCCGCCGCCGGCCGTCGCGACCGAGTACTGCCAGATGCCGCTGAAGTCGGGACGCTTCGCCTGTTGCGCCGTCAGCGCCAACCCGCCCATCGCCAGCATCGCACTGAGAATCCGATAGTTCATGATAGAGGTCTCCTTACTTGGACTTCGCTGCATCCGCCGCCGAAATCGATTCCATGCTGTCGCCGTCAGCGAAGGTCACCTTGAGCATCCACTGATAGGACGAGGCGTCTTTCGCGGGGTAGCCGTCGATGGTCAGCGATTGTCCGATGCGCTTGGTGAAGGTGGTTTTGGTCACATTGGAGCGCCGGTACCACGCTGGGGGGCCGCCTTCGATCTTCCAAGCCTTCACTTCGCCTCCGGTAGAAGGCTTGGCTTTCATGTGGAGGAAGATGTGCGGGTTCACCCACTCGACTTCGGTGAGTTCGCCGGTGATGGAGATCTGCTTCCCAGTGTCGAAGACGGCAGTGACGGAGTGGTGCGCCCAGAGTGAAGCAGCTGCGAGCAGACAAAGAGCGATGGTGTACTTCATCAGGCCTACTATACAACAGCGTCCGCTGGAATTCGACGGGCTAGCTTCGCAGGGACGCATGTGTTGTAATTCCGGAATGAACGCAGCAATCCGTATCCTGATGCCGGCCGTCGCGGCGGCGAGTTGTATTCTGGGCCAGACGGCGTTTGAAGTGGCGACGGTGAAGCCTTCGGCGGTGCAGTTTCTTCAGACCTCGACGGGCGAGGACGGCAGTTACCGCGCTCAGGGAGCCAGCCTCAAGTTTCTGATCGCGACCGCGTACGGTGTGCCTGAATTCCGGATCGAGGGCGGGCCGGGCTGGGCGAATTCTCAACGCTGGGATATCGACATGCGCACCGGCGCGGGGAGACGGTTGTCAGGGGCGGCGCTGGAGGGGCCGTTGCAAGCGCTCTTGGAACAGCGCTTTCATCTGCGGGCGGCCAAGGAATCGAGAGATGGGAATGTCTACTTCCTGGAGGTGGCCAAGGCGGGCATCAAGATGAAGCCGAACCCTGACCCGGCGGCGCGGCCCGGGATCGGCTTCGGAAATGGCATGATCGGCGGCTACGCGGTGAGTGTGCCGCTTATGGTGGACTTTCTCACACGCTATCTTGGGCGCAGCGTGATCGATCGAACGGCGTTGACCGGGCTCTACGATGTACACATAACCTGGACTCCGGAAGTAGGCGAAGGGGACCCTCTGGTGGCCGGGGCGGCTCTGGACTCGCGGTTTGAGAAGCGCTCTGTCTTCGCGGCGCTGGAAGAGGAGTTGGGATTGAAGTTGACGTCGGGCAAGCAGGTAAGTCCTCTGGTGACGATCCTGTCGGCGGAGCGGCCGGGAGAAAACTGACTCGATCAGGTTGAGGGCGTGCCGCATCTGAATCGGGTATCATCATGGGTGATCCACTGTCATGTCGAAGGAGTCTGTATGAAACTCTCATTGTTCTTGCTGGCCGGTCTGCCACTGGCGGCTGCTACTTGCGAAAGTTTAAATTCGGTGAAGGTGCCGAACGCGACCATCACGGCTACGGCTGTGGCTGCCGGGGCGTACGGAGCGGGAGCACCCGCGGCCAAGGGGAAAGCGGGGCCGAGCTTCACGGACCTGGCGGCGTTCTGCGACGTGAAGGTGGTGTCGAAGCCGAGCGCGGATTCGCTGATCAACATTGAGTTCTGGCTGCCGGAGACGGGGTGGAACGGAAACTTCCTGGCGAATGGGAACGGCGGCTGGACGGGGTCGATCACTCCGGCGACGCTGGCTGACGGGCTGCGGCGCGGGTACGCGTCGGCGATGACGGATACGGGGCACGAAGGTGGCAGCGCGGCGTTTGCGTTGGGCCATCCGGAGAAAGTCGTCGACTTCGGCTACCGCGCCGTGCATGAGATGGCGGTGATCGGCAAGGCGCTGGTGCAGGCCAAGTATGAGAGCCCGGTGCGGAAGTCGTATTGGGACGGCTGCTCTGCTGGCGGGCGGCAGGGGTTGAAGGCGGCGCAGATGTACCCGGCGGATTTCGACGGCATCGTGGCGGGGTCGCCGGCGGTGCAGTTTACGGGGCGCGCGGCGCAGGCGATTTGGATTGGGCAGCAGACGCACAAGGATGCGGAGAGCGCGCTGCCGGCGGCGAAGTTCGCCGTGGTACACAACGCTGTGATCGCGGCTTGCGATGCGCTGGACAAGGTGAAGGACGGAGTGTTGGAGAATCCTCGGGCATGCAAGTTCGATCCGAAGACGATTCAGTGCGCGGGCGCGGATGCGGCGGATTGCCTGACTCCGGCGCAGGTGGAGACGGTGAACAAGATCTACGCTGACGTGAAGAATCCGCGCACAGGCGAAGTGTACTTCGCGGGCCACGAACCAGGCAGCGAGAACGGCTGGAACACCATGGCGGGCGCGAACCCGTTCGGCGTGGCGGTGGATATGTTCAAGTACGTGGTGAAGCAGGACGCGAACTACGATTACAAGGCACTGAACTTCGATGCCGATATGACGGCGGCGATGAAGATCGGCTCGGTGATTGATGCGATGGACCCGAACTTGAAGCCGTTCTTTGATCGGGGCGGGAAGATCATTCAGTATCACGGCTGGAACGATCCGCAGATTTCGCCGCGTTCGAGCGTGACTTACTATGACTTGGTGGCGAAGGCGAACGGCGGTGTGGCGAAGGTGCAGCAGAATCATCGGCTGTACATGATCCCCGGCATGAACCACTGCGGCGGCGGCGACGGCACGGCTACGTTCGATATGTTCAGCGCGCTGACGCAGTGGGTGGAGAAGGGCACGGTGCCCGCCAGCATTCCGGCGGCGAAGGTTGCGAATGGGCAGACAAGCCGGACGCGTCCGTTGTGCAGCTACCCGGCGACGGCGCAGTATAAGGGCACGGGCTCGACGGATGACGCGGCGAATTTTAGCTGCGTGGCTCCGTAGTTCTCGGTCGCCTGGGTTGGTTTCAATGGGTGCCCACGTTTGCTTTCAACGACGTCGGAATAGCCGCTAGCAACGGACCCTGGGAGGTGAGCGGGGCGATGTCCTTGCTCAGTATTCCGTTCACAATCATAGGTTCCGTCGTTTTGTTCGGTGCATCCAGTCTCAAGGGGCGAATCGCTGCCGTCTTCGTTGCGATAGTCGGCGTTGTTTCAGCGGGCCGGTTGGAACGTAGTTGGTCCAACGGTTGGACGCGAAACCATTGGACGGTACGCTGAGAAGATTATCCTCGCCGATTACGGTCCACCGTTGCTACATCCTCAAAATCCCGACGAGGGTGTCTGGACAAAGACCATGCCTTGGAAGTGGAGTGAGGAGGCAGCGGTCAAGAGACTAGGCGTGTCTGTTCTGTCCATCAGTGAACCCTTGTTGCCAGAGCCCAACACACGCGTGTACTTTGGAACGGCACCAACTAGAACCCTGGTCGATGTTATTAAGGCCCTGCTCCCCTAAACTACTCCGAAGAGGGAAGAGTTGGCTGTATTACAGCCGGTCCCGATCATCGGGTTCGGCGTCCGGGATTTGGGCGAGAGCTCGGCTGAACGCCTCAGGTGAGTACAGCGCGGCGCGGCGCTTCACAGCGTTGTAGGCGGCTAGCTGATCGTTCAGCGCGCTGGCGATCAGATCGTCCACGGAAACGTGCCGTTCGGCTGCGGCGCGCTGAACCTGCAGGTAGATCTCATCTGGAACTTGCACAGTTCGGCTCATTACTGCTCTCTCCTCCATTATCCTCAAGAATTGTGCTGGCGTTACAACCCGGATGCCGTAGCCTTTCAAGGGGACCAGATGGCGCAAGTTGAATGTGACGACGAACTCCGCGGCGCTCGCCAGCGCGAGTTCCAAGAGGAAGTCATCCGCAGGATCGGCTAGAAACGACCGCCAACGGAAATAGATTGGATTCCAGCGGCCCAGCGCGGCGAATGCCCCGATCACGGCATCGCAGACCTGGGTGGGCACAACTGCTGCGTGGGCATGGCGGTAGAGCACCGCTTCGTACTCAAGCAGGAGCGTGGCGGAAATATTCGGCTGCCAGACGCCCGATTCCATGGTGCGGATCAGTGCGAAGGATGCGCCTTTTCTCGACCGCATGGCCGAGAGCACCACGTTGGTGTCAATCACAACCTGAATCATCGTCCACCCTTCACCAATAAAGTGCGCGATGGCGGGGAAAACTCTCACGCTCTCATGTGTCACCCATAGAAGGCTTCCAGGAGCGCCGGGCGTGCAGTACAATAGACACCGTTATGAAGACCACTCTGCTTACCCTCATTTGCAGTACACCTCTCGCATTTGGACTCGGGTGTGAAGGCGTCAAGGACCTGAAGCTGGGCAACACGGAAATCACGGCGGCCGAGACGGTTGCGGCGCGGGCGTTTCAGCAACCCGGAGGGGCGAAGGGGAAGCAGAATCCGGCGTTCGGGAAGTTGCCGGCGTTCTGCCGGGTGACGGCTACGCTGACGCCGTCGAGCGACTCGGTCATCAAGATTGAAGTTTGGATGCCTGTGGGTGCGGCTTGGAACGCAAACTTGCAATCGGTGGGGAACGGAGCTTGGGCGGGGACGATCAGTTATCCGGCTATGGCGACTGCGCTTACCGATGGCTACGCTACCGCGAGCACGGACACGGGGCATTTGGGCGGGAACGCGGCGGACTTTATTCCGGGGCATCCTGAGAAGGTCATCGACTTTTCGTACCGCGCGATTCATGAGATGACTGTCGCGGCGAAGCGGATCATTGAGGCGAACTACGGGCGGGCTGCGTCGAAGGCGTACTTCAATGGCTGCTCGACGGGCGGGCGGCAGGCGTTAACTGAGGTCCAGCGGTATCCGGCGGATTACGACGGCATCATCGCGGGGGCGGCGGCGAATTACTCGACGAACTTGCATGGCGCGCAGGTGTGGACGGCTACGGTGGCGAATCGCGATCCGGCCACGGTGATCCCGGCTACGAAGTTCGCGCTGCTGCATGACGCTTCGATCAAGGCCTGCGATTCGCTGGATGGCGTGAAGGACGGCGTGATTGAGAATCCGATGCGCTGCCGCTTCGATCCGAAGATTCTGCAATGTAAGGCGGCGGATGCGCCTACGTGTTTGACGGCTGCGCAAGTGGAGACCGCGCGGCGGACCTATGCGGGTCCCAACGGGTTATTCCCAGGCATGGAGCCGGGGAGCGAGACGGGGTGGAACACGCTCAGCGGGCAGCGGCCGTTGGGAATTGCGGATGAGACGTACCGGTATTTGGTGTTCCAAGATCCGAAGTGGGACTACCTGACGTTCGACGCGGAGCGGGACATTGCTCGGGCGAAGCGGGTCATTGGGCCGTTGATGAATTCGGTGGATCCGAACTTGCGGCCGTTCTTCTATCGCGGCGGGAAGCTGCTTATGTATCACGGCTGGGCAGATCCGGGGATTGCGCCTCGCAACAGCGTGAACTACTTCAGCTCCGTGGTGAAGACGGTGGGCAAGAGCGCGGCGGAGGATGACATCCGGCTGTTCATGGTGCCAGGGATGGGGCATTGCGGCGGGGGCGATGGCACGTCGACCTTCAACATGATGGCGGCGCTATCGCAGTGGGTGGAGCAGGGGCATGCGCCGGAATCGATTCCGGCTTCGCGGGTGCGCAGCGGGGCGACGGACCGGACCCGGCCCTTGTGTGCGTGGCCGCAGGTGGCTGTGTACGACGGGGCAGGGAGCACGGACGAGGCGTCGAATTTCAGCTGCGCGGTGCGGTAGCGTGAAGCACGCGTAGTTCGGTCAGGATGAACGCGAGGTCGCGGTCGTCACCGGTGGCCTTGGCCCAGCCGGGATGGGAATCAGAGAATAGCGACAGCTCGAAGGACTCCTGCGTCACTGGGACGTTGAGTTCAAAGCTGCCGGAGATGGGGGACTCCGCAACAGGAGTCCCGTTGACAAGAGCGCGGAGTTTGGTTGCCGGGGCGGACTCCGGGCGGTAGCCGCGGACCAGCAACGCGGTGACGGGTTGCAGTGTTTGGATGCGCAGGCGTACGGTGGACGACGCCCACTCATCGCCCAGCAGGCCTTCGCTGGCTTCTTGGACGAGTGCGTAGCCGGTTAAAGGGACACGGGTGCGGCTGGCTAACAAGTCACAATAGGCGGAAGACTCCGCGATCTCGGCGTTCTTGCGAAGCTCCATTTTCTGGTACAGCTCGATCCACTGGTCGCGGCGGGTGAGCAGGCGGCGCAACTCTACTACGTCTTCGGCGGTGAGCCGGTGCCCTTCGGCGAAGCGGGGCGGCAGCGGGCGTTGCACATAGAAGGTCGCGTGGACGGGAGCGGTTTCTTCCGTGGGGCGTTCCTTGGTGTAGAGATAGATCGAAATCGACTTGCGCGACAAGTGGCGCTTGTCTTCCGGCTGATGGATCTTCGGGAAGCCGTGCCAGGAATATTCGTTGGTCTCAAACATCACGCAGCGGTTGAAGAGCGGATCGAAGGAGTGGATCTGATTCTCTTCGGGACGGCGCGGGTTCGAGTGGATCTCGAGCGCTCCACCCCATTCGGTGCGCCACTCCTGATTCATATAGACGATCAAGTTGAGGCGGCGGTGGAGCTGGCGGGATTCGTCGTAGTTGAAGTCAACGTGGGGGTCGAGGTCCTGACCGTGGAGATTTTCGTGCGTGCCGCCGCCGAACATTTTGGGGTCGAGCAGCAGGTCCGGGATACCGGAGAGCTGACTGACAAAATCAAGAAACGGGCGCGAGCCCAGCAATTCGTAGAGTTGCTGGTAGGCGGGGCTGATGGTACGGATGTTGGTGTTGACGGACTTGCCGCTAGCGTGGCCGCTTTCGTTGATGGAGAGCTTCTTATCGAAGCTGGGGAATTCGGCCAACAGCTGGGCGGCGAACGCTGGATCAAAGAAATCCTCAATCATGACGTGCTTGAAGGGCTGCGCGGTGAGGAAGGCTTCGCGGTGTTGATCGACGGACTGGCGCACTTGCGCGGAGACTTCTCCAAACGACGACATAGACCTCTATTATGTACAATGACGTGGGAGCACTGAAATGCGGCGACTCTTATTCTTACTATGCGTGCCTGCGATCGCTCAGGTGGATTTGGCGGGGGAGTGGGCTCCGCGCTTTCATGAAGACCAGCCGGAGCGGATTCCGGGGCCGGAGATCGGCGACTATTTGGGGCTGCCGATCACGGAAGCGGCGCGGCTGCGGGCGGATTCGTGGGACGCGTCTTTGCTGACGCTGCCGGAGCATCAGTGCAAGCCGCATCCGGCGGATTACGGTCCGCGCGGGCCGGCGAATCTGCGGCTGTGGAAGGAAGTGGATCGAGACACGCAGCAGACCATCGCGTGGCACACGCATATTTCCTGGCAGGCACCGGAGCGGACGATTTGGATGGATGGACGGCCGCATCCGGGTCCATTTGCGCCGCACACGTGGCAGGGGTTTTCGACGGGCGAGTGGGCCGGCGATGTTTTGGTGGTGACGACGACGCACTTGAAGACGGGGTGGATCCGGCGCAACGGCGTACCTCGGAGCGATCAGGCGACGTTGACCGAGCATTGGGTCCGGCATGGCGATGGGCTGACGCTGGTGAGCATCGTACACGATCCGGTGTATTTGAGTGAGCCGTTCGTGCGGTCCACGGATTTTGAAGTGGACGTGCATCAGCGGATCGATCCGTATCCGTGCGAGGCGGTGGAAGAGGTTCCGCGCGTGCAGGGGTACGTGCCGCATCACTTGCCGGGGACGAATCCGTTCTTGAAGGAGTTTCCGGCGGCGCACAACTTGAGCGGAGAGTCCGAGCGAGGCGGCGCGGCGACGATGTACCCGGACAGGACCGCCGGCGCGGGTCGGCAGACGATAGCACCGCCGGCGTTGTCGGCACCGGTTACTACGCTAGCGGTGCAAGGCAACGTTCACCTGCTGGCGGGGCCGCTGGGGAATATGGCGGTTCAGGTGGGTCCGGAGGGGATGCTGCTGGTGGATGCGATGGCGGGCGAAGATGTGAAGGCGGCGTTGCAGACGCTGAGCAAGAAGCCGATTCGGACCATTGTGAATACCAGCGCGGGCTCGGCGCACACGGGCGGCAATGAAGCGCTGAGTGCGGCGGGGCAGACGATCACCGGCGGCAACGTGGCGGGCGCGAATGCGGCGTTTCCGGCGGCGATTGTGGCGCATGAGAACGTGACGGCTCGGATGACGCAGGCGGGTGCACGGGATACGGCTTGGCCGGGGAACACGTACGCGTCTTCGCACAAGGACCTGTTCATGAACGGCGAGGCAGCGGAGGTGTTGCACATGCCCGCGGCGCATTCGGATGCGGATAGCGTGGTGTTCTTCCGGCGGTCGGATGTGATTGCGACGGGAGAGATTTTTTCACCGGACCGCTATCCGTTGCTTGATGTGGCGAACGGCGGGTCGATTAATGGAGAAGTCGCGGCGTTGAATCGATTGCTGGATTTGACGATTCCGGCGGACAAGCAGGAAGGCGGGACGATGCTGATCCCGGCTCATGGGCGAGTGTGCGATGAGGCGGACCTGTTGGAATATCGCGACATGGTGACGATTGTGCGCGACCGTGTGCAGGACATGGTGAAGAAGAGGATGACGCTGCAGCAGGTGGTCGCGGCTAAGCCGACGCGCGACTACGATCCGCTGTACGGGCCGGGGGATGCGTTCGTGACGGCGGTGTTTCGAAGTTTGACGAAGTGAGGACGCTTTTTCTGCTGGCTGCGGTGATCGCATCCGCGCATCACTCGACCGCTCCGTTCGACATGACCAAGTCCACCACCATTCACGGCATGGTGACGGAGTTCCGGTGGATGAATCCGCACTCTTACATTTATCTCCAGGCAGAGGGACACAGGTGGACGCTGGAAGCCGAGGCGTTGAATGTGTTGCGGCGCAATGGGTGGACGAAGGAAACGCTGAAGCCGGGGGATGAGATTTCGTGCACGGGGGCTCGCGCGAGGGACGCGGGGGTGTATGCGATGAAGTGTTTTACGGTGGAGTTCCCGGATGGGCGGAAGTTGCAGGCGACTCCGCGATGATGCTCGAACTGCACGTGGCGACGCGGGGCAAGGGGTTGTATCCAATCACGCGTGAGGTGGCGCGGTGGGTGGCCTCGACGGGTGTAGCGGAAGGGTTGCTGACGATCTTCATTCAGCACACGTCGGCGTCGCTGGTGATTCAGGAGAATGCGGACCCGGACGTGGTGCTGGACTTGGCCGAATACTTCGACCGCATTGTTCCGGAGGGCGAGACTTGGTACCGGCACACGGTGGAGGGGCCGGACGATATGACGTCGCACATCCGGGCAGCGTTCGGGCAGACTTCGATTGCGATTCCGGTGGCCGGTGGGCGGATGATGCTGGGGGTGTGGCAAGGGTTGTATGTGTTCGAGCACCGCAGGGCGGCGCACCAACGGTCGGTGGCGCTGCAGTTGATGGGTTAGATCAGCCAGTCCACGGAAGGGAGCGGAGTGTGTGGGCCCGAGCGTGCGTCCTCGGCCTCGATTTCTATCTTCGGTTGACGCCATTCTTGCGCATCGATTGAGCCGGCTTTGACGAGCGCATCGCGCAGGCCGAGTAGATAGTTTCCCAACTCGGCTTTGAGCGCGGCCATTGACCTCGTGAAGTCGGTGTCCCCTGTGAACAGCACTCGGCGATTCGGTAGCGGGGCTTCATAGGCCGCAAGGTAGCGGAGGTAGTCGAGAGTGAACGTGCGGCGATCAATGCCCTCATTGAAGACACATGAATCCTTGTCGTAGGTGAGAGCAGGTGGCCCCCCGAGCAATGGAATGGAGCGATGCTGCCCAATCTCGAAATTCACAACGGGCGGGTAGTTCGACCGAAGCTGCGGCGGCCCATCCCAACAGGCGCCGATACCACCCGCGGATTGGCGGTCAGGCGTTGCCGCGTCCACGACCCTAATACGGAACCCAAGGGTCCAATCGAGCACCAGCGCGGCGGCTTGCCTGGGCGCGCGGCTGGCGATGAGCCCGCTGTGCACGACGAACCATTGGTGGTCGGTCAGCGTGTCATTCATCAGCCGTAGGAAGACTGGCTGTGCTTGAGCAGGATTGCGCAATAGGAGGATCGCAACGGGGTCGAAGTGTTTAGGCAGCAACTTGGTGAGCAAGTCTTGAGGCACCTCGGACGCTTCCAGCCGGATCAAGGCGTCGAGAGCGGCGCGCTGCAATAGGGAGTCGTCTTCTAGCAAAAGCTGTTGAATTCGGGGTACAAACTCGGGTAGTTTGTAGTTTCCCGCCAGGTAAGCACCCCACGCGCGATCAGCCGGACTGAAGGAGGACAATCGCTCCTCGACGGCGCGCCGTTGGACTGCCTCCGGGGACTGGGCTTGTGCTGTGAGGGCAAAGGCTCCCACGAGTAGGATGTGGCGCATCGCCTTTATTCTAGGGCAGTAGTGTCCGGCTAACGCGCGACACGCCGACGGCAACTAACTGAAGAGTAGGCGGTTGAGGCCTCTTTTGAGTTGCCGCGATTTGAAATACCAGAAGACGAAACACGAGGCTGACACCATGAGGGATGAACCTTGGCCGCACCGTG
>CANFEY010000069.1 GCA_947446025.1 Bryobacterales bacterium | reverse complement strand
GACGTTGTCGCAACCCTTCAGCCGTTCCACCGCCATCTTCCGGAATGCCAGGGGATATCTCCCCGCTCGCTTCTTCTTTGCCACTTGCAGTCCCTTTCCCTGCAAAGTGTGTCAAATTACAATGTCTCAAGTTTGGGGGTCAGTCCAGTGCTTACGATTGACGTGAGTGACTTTCGCGTGTACCGGCGCAACCAACGTGAAGTCATCCCGTTGATTCATCCGCCTGGACTCTAGCTAGCCCTGTGGCTTATAGGCGACGCAGTCTACTTCTACCAGCATTTCCGACTTGTGGAACTTCGCCTCAATCGTCGTCCTTGCCGGTTTGTGGTCGCCGAAGAACGCGGCGTAGGCGCGGTTCATGGCCTGGAAATCGCTGATGTCGCGGAGGAACATGGACACCTTGACGATGTCGGTCACGCCCGCCCCCGCTGCGGCCAGGATACGGGCTACGTTTTCCAGCGTGATGCGGGTTTGGGTTTCTACGTCTGTTACTACGAGTACGTCAGTGACAGGGTCGATGGGACCCTGTCCACTGACGTAGATAAAGTCACCGGCGCGGATTCCCGGAGTATAGTGGCCACGCGGGGTCGCGCCGCCGTCGGTGAAAATCCGTTCGATGCCCATGAGTTAGTTGCCGGCTGGCTTTTTGCGGCGCGAACGGCGCTGGGCACCGCCTGCTCCGCCACCGGTATTGCCGCCACCGCCGCCGCTCGGCTTGGGAGCGCGCTTGCGGGCGGGGGCACGCTTCGCCTTGACGGGCGGAGGATTGGGTTCGAAGATGGTCGGCTGGCCTTCGACGTAGGGCTGCGGCTCGTCTTCCTCTTCGATGTCTTCTTCGGCGGGCTCCGGCTCGGCCACCATAGGGATTGCCGGTGGATAGAATTCGGCTCCCATGTAGACCAGCATGCCTTGCTCTTCGGTCGGCTCCATGCGCACCACGGTTTTGTCTTGCGCGTAGTTCAGGAACTCGCTGAAGGCCTGGAAGCCGTAGTCGGTGGTGTCGAAGGTTTGTTCTTCCTTGAACCACGCAGCCAGGTCGTCGACGGTCACGCCGTTTTCGAGTTCGATGCGGTGGTTTTCCAGCACGTCACGCAGCGGCGTGAGCAGGTCTTCCGGCCGGAGGTTGGATTGCGTCGCAGCGCCACCGCCCTTGCGTTCGATGACATAGCGTCCGCCGGAACCGGTGACGTTGACCAGTTCGGCTTTCTTCAATTTCTCGACGAAATCAGAGAAGCTGCCCGCGCCGTAAGCGCGTTCGCTGAAGGCGGAATCGAGCTGCAGCATGGTGGACTTGAGAAGCCCGAGCTGCGGTTGCACGCCGCGCCGTTCCAGCACTTGGAGCGCGCGTTCGACCAGGGGCATGGCCTGGGTGAGATCGAGCGGGTCAGGACGCTGACGGCGCTCGCCGCCTCCGCCGCCTTGCGGCTGCGTACGCTCCGGACGATCGCCGCGATCCCCGCGGTCTTGACGCTCGGGCCGGTCGCCACGATCACCACGATCCGGACGGTCGCCGCGTTCGCGATCCTTGCGGAAGGAACGCTGTTCGCCCGGCAGAGTCGGCGAGGCCGCCGGCGCGTCCTGTAGAAGCGATTCGAAGCTGATGAACTCGTTGCAATTCTGCTGGAGGATGGTTGAAGTGAAGGCCTTGCCTCCCACGATGTAGACGATCTTGCCGTATTCCTTCAGCTTGTTGACCAGCGGAATGAAGTCGCTATCGCCGCTGATGATGGCGAAGGCGGTCACGTGGGTGTGCGTGAAGGCCATTTCCAGAGCATCGAGCGCGAGGTTGATATCGGCTCCATTCTTATCGCCGCGCGGGGAAGGCACGCGCTGCACCATCTGCACCGCGTTCTCCGCCATCTGCCGCGTGGCGCCGTCTTGGCGGCCCCAGTTGGCGTAGGCGAACTTGGCGACGAGGTCTCCGCGTTCTTTCAAGGCGTCCAGCGCCAGGGAGACATCAAATTCGCGCCGCAGCGTGGACTTGAGTCCGATCTCGATGTTGTCGTAATCGACGAACACCGCGATGTTCACTTTTTCTTGCATTAATTCTTTCTCCTATCCGTTCAGACCGCTTGGCCCACGGAAGTTTGGATGAAATCCACAATTTCGGCGAGCGAAGCACCGGGCTGAAACACGCCCGCCACTCCCAATCGCTTCAACTGCGCGGCATCTTCATCCGGTACGATGCCGCCTATGATGACGAGCACGTCGCTCATCTGCTTTTCTTTCAAAAGCTCCATCACGCGAGGCACGATGGCGTTGTGCGCTCCAGAGAGAATGGACAGGCCGATGACCTGCACGTCTTCCTGCAGCGCGGTGTTGACGATCATTTCCGGGGTTTGGCGGAGGCCGGTGTAAATGACCTCCATACCCGCATCGCGCAATGCGCGTGCGATGACCTTGGCACCACGGTCGTGACCGTCAAGGCCCGGTTTTGCTACTAAGACCCGGATATGGTTCGGAACCCTAGGGTTCATGCAAAGGCCGCCCTATTCGCGCGGCATTAAGGAGCTCACGCCCCCCGTGTCATTACTTAGGCACGGTGGGTGCGAACCTAAATAGACTATATCACGGCAGGAAGAACGGTTTGGGATGGACGGAACATTTCACCGAAGCCGACACGGGACGGAACTCCGCGAAAACGTGCGTGAGGCGGTCAAGCCATTCTACTTTGGCCACCCCGAATCCTTGCAGATCCACCTGCGTTTCGCGGTGAAAGCCACGGGCACCTGTGGTCCCAGTACCGTAAGTACGTTAGGCCTATGTGCGCAAATCTGTAAAGGACCTACTCTCGACAGACGGAGGGTTCATGAGCGTAAGGATTGCGTTGTTCACATTGGCGTGTGCTGGACTAGGACAGGCCGCGGCCATTGTTGAGACCGGAGATGCCGGAAATCTGCCTGGAACTGCACAAGTGGTATCCGGACTGACGGGTGCTGATACGCTGTCGGGAAACATCAGTTTCACTTCAGGTGTGGATATGTACGCGATCTTCCTGACAGGCGGAGCGTTCGGTGCCACAACGGTGGGACAGCCAGGAACTCTCGGCGACCCCCAGTTGTTCTTATTCGATTCGGCGGGCATCGGCGTCGCGGCCAATGATGACGGCGGCAGTAACTTGGATGCAACGCTGAGTTTGGGCGCTCCCACGCCTGGACTTTATTACCTGGCGATTAGCTCCTACGACAACGACCCGAACAACGCGAATGGGCTGATCTTCCCTAGCAGTCCCTTTGGCCCTCAATACGGTCCCACGGGACCGGGCGGGGCGCTACCCGTCACCGGATGGAGCGGTGGCGGCGGCACAGGGAGCTACACCATTGAATTGCGGGGAGCCAGCAGCGCCGCCGTTCCGGAACCTTCGTCCATGGTGCTCATCGGCGGCGGCCTTGCTGCCCTGGGTCTACTGCGGCGGCGTGCTGGCCGCTAGAGTGACACCCTGCAACTTCGTTACGCCAGGCTCAGATACTTGAAACCGGCGCGCTCTACACGAGCGCGGTCCAGCACGTGGCGGCAATCGAGCATCACAGGCGACTGCATGGTGGGAGCCAGCTTGTCCCAGTCGAGGTCGCGGTACTCGGGCCACTCGGTGATCAGCAGTACGGCGTCGGAGCCGGCGGCGACTTCCTCGGCGGTGTCGCACAGGATGACGCCGGAATCCGGGTAGTGGCGGCGGAACACGTCCATCGCCACCGGATCGTGCGCCTTGACGCGCACGCCGCGTTCGATCAGCTTCTTGGCCACGTCGAGCGCCGGAGCCTCGCGCAGATCGTCGGTGTCGGGCTTGAAGGCCAAGCCTAAGATGCCGATGGTGCGGCCCTTAAGAATCTTCATCTCGGCGAGCAGTTTTTCCACCACCCGTTCGCGCTGGCGCTGGTTCACGTCACGCGCGCCGCGCACAATCTGCATGTCGAGGCCGTATTCGGCCGCGGTTGCCACCAGAGCCGCCGTATCCTTGCCGAAGCACGAACCGCCCCAGCCGATGCCAGCTTGCAGAAAACGCGTACCGATGCGGGCGTCCAGGCCCATGCCGCGCGCCACATGCTGGATGTTCGCGCCCACGCGCTCGGCGAGGAGTCCGATTTCATTGATGTAGCTGATCTTCAGGGAGAGAAACGCGTTGGCGGCGTACTTGATGAGTTCCGCCGAGGCGAGGTCGGTGGAGATCAGAGGCACTGCGGCCATGCGATCCGGGCGCGGCAGGAAAGGCGGCTCGTGGAACGTCTGGTCCAGCATCGGCCTGTACAGCGAGTAGAGCACCTCGGCGGTTTTCGACTCGTCCGCGCCGATGACCACGCGGTCAGGATAGAGGCTATCGTGCAGCGCCGTGCCTTCGCGCAGAAATTCGGGATTCGAGGCCACCGCGAAACTGGCGCTTGCGCCGCGGGCTTCCACCGCATCCCGCACCAGGGATCCCACCCAGTTGCCGCTCCCGATGGGCACCGTGGATTTGTTCACGATGACCGTGAAGTGCGGCCCCAAGTGTTCGCCCACGCCATGCGCCGCCGAACGCAGATATTGCAGGTCCGGCGCGCCTCCCTGGCCCGTGGGAGTTCCCACCGCCACAAAGACCACCTGCGCTTCGGGAATCGCCTGAGCGTATTCGGTAGTGAACGTCAGGTTGTGCTTGGCAAGCTCGATCAGTTCCGCAAGGTGGGGCTCGTGAAAGGGCACCTCGCCGCGTTCCAGCGCCTCAATCTTCCGCTTGTCGGGGTCCACGCAGGTGACTTTGTGACCCAAAAACGCTAAGCAAACACCGGTGGTGAGACCGACGTATCCAGCACCTAATATCGAAACTTTCACAATTCTCCTCAGAGCGGAAATGGCGGTGATGGTACTCAGTATATCGGACGGCGTACGGGGGAAGCTTTAGGTAAGTGTTAGAGTGTAATCCATGTCCAGCACTCCGCGGCGCATTTGGACGGCGCTTGCCCCCACCTTCCGCTATTGGATGGAGACGGAAGTTCACGTGTTCGCGTTTTCCATCGCCGCCAACGTATTGCTGTCGTTTTTTCCGTTTCTGATTGTGTGCGTGTCCCTGGGCAGGCTGATGTTCGATCCGCAGGTGGTGGTGAATGCCATGGATCTCGCGTTCCGGGATTTCTTTCCCAGCGCGATGGGAGATTTCATGCGGCGCAATTTACCGGCTCCGCAGCCGGTGGAGTTGTTGTCTATTTTCATTCTGCTGTTTTCGGCCAACGGAATTTTTGAGCCGCTCGAAGTCGCGCTCAACAAAGCCTGGGGCATCCGCACCAACCGCAGTTTCCTGCGCAACCAACTGGTGAGTCTGGTGCTGATTTTTGTGTGCGGCACGCTGGCGTTGCTGTCTTTGGCGATGACGGCGGTGCGGCAAAGCAACCTCACTGGTTTTGCGGTGGAGCGCTGGATTTCGGTGCTGTTCTACAAGGCCGCCGCGGTTCCCATCACCGTAGGGGTGTTGTATCTGATCTACCGCTATCTGCCCAACGGACGGCCTCCTGTGCAGCGAGTGGTCCCCGCGGCCATCGGCGTGGGGATTCTGCTGGAGGTGCTGAAGACCATCAACACCTGGCTGTGGCCCTTGTTCGATGCCAAGCTACAGCGCGAGTACGGCGTGTTCCGCTACTCCGCCACGCTGATTTTCTTGAGTTTCCTCACCTCCATGTTGGTGCTTGGCGGAGCTGAATGGGCGGCGCGCGGGAACCGGTTGGATAAGTCTTGATGCGGCCGCTTGCCGTCATCACCGGGGCCTCCTCCGGCATCGGAGCCTCCTTCGCCCGCAAGCTGGCCGCACGCGGTTATGACCTGCTGCTGGTTGCCCGCCGCGAGGACCGTATCCGCACCCTGGCGCGGCAGTTCGCCGATCAGTACGGCATCACCGCCGACGTATTCGTTGCGGACCTGATCCAGCAGGCTGAACTGGAGGCACTGGCGGAGCAGGTCCGCGGCGCACCCAATCTGGCGCTGCTGGTGAACAACGCGGGCTTCGGCACGAACCACTATTTCTTTGAGACCGACGCCGCCGGTCAGGATGCGATGCACCGCCTGCACGTGGTGGCGGTGGCCCGCTTGACCCACGCGGCCTTGGCGAATCTAACGCCGCGCGCGGCCGCCGGTACCGGCGTTATCAACGTGTCTTCGGTGGCTGCCTATGCCTCCGCTCCGCAAAACGTGAGCTACTGCGCCACCAAAGCCTGGATGAACCGCTTCACCGAGGGTCTATCCATCGAGCTGGGCGCGTGGCGTTCGCCGGTCACCGTGCAGGCGCTGTGCCCTGGCTACACGCTCAGCGAATTCCACGACGTCACGGGAGCCGACCGCTCGGCCATCCCCGCCGGTTTCTGGATGACGCCGGATTCGGTGGTGGAAACCAGCCTCGCTGGCTTCGCCCGCCGCCAGCTGATCGTGATTCCCGGCTGGCGCTACCGGCTCCTGATCGGTGCCCTGCGGTTGATTCCCGCGGCGCTGGTGCGCTGGGGCTCGGTGTATTTCGTGCGCCGGTTCCGCAAAAATAAGCAGGATCAGTCGTAGCTGCCTTCGACGAACCAGCGTCCCATCATACGGTCCAGGTACACGCGGAAGAGGCCGCCGCCGGAGAGTTCCACGTCCCATTCCTGGCGGCTCCACGCCGTGGGCGTCCACCACTCGCCGGAAGCATGCCAGGGACCGGCGCACGCAGTGACCGCTTGCGCCAGCACCATCGCCGGTTGCCCTTGATCGTTCAGCCGCACCTGCACCGTGCGCGGAGGCCGGAACCTTCGCAAAACCACCTTCCCAACCGAGCCGCGACCGTAAGGGAGCGGTCCCTCCTTGCCAACCATCAACGCGCCCAATGTGAAGCTATCCGGCCGGTACGTGTTGAGCAACTCCGGCGCACCCACATTCGCCGCGCCCACCAAATTGCGGATGCGCGCCAGCGTGATCGCCAGCTTCTCCGGCTCCGGCGCGGCCGGCACAAACATCCCATGCTGGGCGGAGCGTGCCTCCGCGGGCATCAACTCCAACTGAACCTTCACCACCGGTGCCGCGGGCGGGCGGCTGTCGAACTCCAGATGCAGGAGCTTTAGCAGCACCTTCGCGTCCCGCATCGGCACAGGCAGCCGCAGCTGGACCGCATGTGCCGGCTTGCGCTCCAGCGTCAAGCTGAGCCGCAGTTCGTTGGTGGACAGCGCATGAAACCGCAGCCGCTCGAACAACGTGTCGAGCATCTGGCTCACGACCTCCAGCAGCGCTTCGCGAATGAGGATCGCATCGTCCAACTCACGCTCCAGTTGGAACGCCAGCGGGTCCAGCCGCAGCCGCAGCAGCCGATTCCCCTGCCCGCACGCGAGCCTTTGCAGCCGCGCGCCCTCATCCCCTAACCGTGCAATCACTCCCAACGGCGGCAGCGCAGCGAACTCCCCGAAGTTGCGGATCCCCCACGAATCTAGGGTGCGCGCAAACTCCGGCGAACCACCCAGCAACTGCAAGGGCAGCCGAGCCAGAGCCTCCCCCTCGCGCCCCGGCTCCAGGATCGTGATCCCCGCCAGGCCCTGCGCCGCATGCATCGCTGCATCCGGATTCGCCGCTATGGCCACGCTCGCCGGGATCGCGATGCGCCGCGCGATCTCCGCTGCAATGTGCGCCGGAGCACCGTAGATCAGCTTCAGCCCGCGAATGTCGAAGACGATGGTGTCGCGCGACGTCTCCTCCACCAGCGGCGAAAAATGCTCCGCGCACTCCACCAGCAATTCCAGATTTCCAGGCGCATGAACGGCGGCGAACATTCCTTACCTCTCAAACGCCAACTGCACGGACTGCCGCTGATGGCTCCGCACCAACTCACCCGACGCCGTCAAACTCTTCAAGTACCGCGACCATTCCACGCGCTCCCGCCGCAGCTCCACCTTCAGCACGGAGCAGGGATGCGCATGCGTCCGGCCGGCCAGCGACACCAGCGCCGTCCGCGTGTTCTCCACCGCATGCCGCAGCCGGAACCAGGCCGCCAGCGGAATGCGGCGCACCGCGTTGTCCGGCGTATCGCCCATGTCGATGGCCACCATCCCGAACCCGCTCGCGTTCGCCAGCATGTCCGCCGCCTTGAGCGCGTGCTCCACGTTGCCGTCGCAGCGCACCCACAGCAGTTGCGAAAGCCGCACCCCGGCGTCGGAAGCACTGCGCAGGTCGAAGGAGTTCTGTACGTCGAGCAGCGCGCAAACCTCCTGCCGAACGGTCGCCGCCGCCAGCAGCGAGCACAGCACCGACGTCCGCCCGGAGGACTCCGGCCCAGTGATCTCCGTAAGCCCGCCGCGAGGGACTTCCACGGAGGTGGCTTGAAAAGTCTCCCAGGAACGCTGGAGTTGGGACGCACGAAGGACAGGGGCGGCGGTCATATTCGCTTTATGTTCGCCTATTGAAGACAGGGACGTCAAGCGTCAAAAACAATGCGAATTCTCCACTTCGCAGGGGTGTGATAATACACTGCTATGTCGAAAGAAGTGATCCGATCCCTTAGTGAGGCCTCAGACTTGCGTGACAAGGTTCTGAGTCACGCTGAGTACACAACCGCTTGGCTCCGTACCTTCGCTGGTAGCCCTATTGAGCTGTTCTCCGTATTGCGTTTTAAACCAATGGGGCACGATCCTCTTACCGGTGAATCCCTCCACGTAATAGAGCAACTCAACCAGACTTTCACGATTTTGGCTTCATTGCGTGCGGTTGAATTCAGCGGCGCGCTCCATCGCGAGGTATTGCTCCTCGGTTAGCAGCGACGTGGGCAAAGTTGCCATGCATCAATTATCGCCTATCTCCATATTCGTCTTTTCTTCCCCTATGATGGTAGGGCACCCATGTACCTCGAACTCCACGCCCGCTCCGCCTTCAGCTTTCTGCGCGGCGGCGCGCTTCCCGAAGAGTACGCCGAGGTGTGCGCGCAGCTTGACCAGCCGGGGATGGCGCTGCTCGACTTTGACGGCGTCTACGGAGCCCCGCGCTTCCACGCCGCGATGAAGAAGAAGGGGCTGACCGCCTACTTGGGATCGGAGGTGCGCTGTAACGACGGCGCGCGCTATCCGCTGCTGGTGCGCAACCGGACCGGCTACCAGAATCTATGCCGGATGTTGACGCGGGCGAAGCTGCGGGTGGGCAAACATGGCAAGGCCGCGGTCACGCCGGACGAACTGGAAGAATTCGGGGGCGGGCTGCTGTGCCTGGCCAACTCGCCCTCGCGCGCAGCGGTGGAGAAGCTGCAACGCACCTTTGGGCGCGAGCATGTGTACCTCGAAATCCAGCGCCACTTCGAGCGCGACGTGGAAGTCCGCACGCAAGCGGTGATGGATCTGGCCCGGTCGATGAAAGTGCCGCTGGTGGCCACCAACGGCGTGTGTTACGCCAGTCCCAAGCAGCGCGAGCTGCTCGACCTCTTCACCTGCCTGCACAACAAGACGACGCTGGCTCGCGCGGGCCGTCTGCTGGAGCGCAACGCGGAGCGGTATCTCAAGTCCACTCGGGAAATGACCTGGCTGTTCGCCGACGTGCCCCACGCCATCGCCAACACTGTGGAGGTCGCATCGCAGCTTGAGTTCACGCTCGCCGACCTCGGCTACGAATTCCCCCGCTATCCCGTGCCGGACGGCGACACGCAATCGAGCTTCCTGCGCAAGCGCACCGAAGAAGGCGCGCGCAAACGCTACGGGCGCGATTACGACAAAAAAGCTCGCGCGCAGATCGAGAAGGAGCTGGCGCTGATTGAGAAGCTCGGCTTTGACGGCTACTTTCTCATCGTCTGGGACATCATCCGCTTCTGCCAGCAGCAGGGAATTCTGGTGCAAGGACGAGGCTCGGCTGCGAACAGCGCGGTGTGCTATTCGCTCGAAATCACCGCCGTCGACCCGGTGGGCATGGAGCTGCTGTTCGAACGCTTCCTCTCCGAGAACCGCAACGAATGGCCCGACATCGACCTCGACCTGCCCTCCGGCGAACAGCGCGAGCGCGTCATCCAATACGTCTATGAGCGCTACGGCAAGCTGGGCGCGGCCATGACCGCCAACGTGATCACCTACCGCGGACGCTCCGCCGCGCGCGAGGCGGGCAAGGTGCTGGGCTTCGACGAACCCACGCTGGCGAAGCTCTCGAAGCTGGTCCCCATGTGGGGTTGGACCGACACGTCAGAGACCCCCGCCAAACAATTCCGCGACGCGGGCCTCGACGACAAAGACCCGCGCGTGAAGAAATTTCTGGAACTCGTCATCGCGCTGCAAGACTACCCGCGCCACCTCGGCCAGCATTCCGGGGGCATGGTGATCTGCGCGGGCCAGCTCGATTCGGTGGTGCCGCTGGAACCCGCGTCCATGCCCGGGCGCGTCGTCGTGCAATGGGATAAGGAAGACTGCGCCGACCTCGGCATCATCAAAGTCGACCTGCTGGGCCTCGGCATGATGGCGGTGCTGGAGGAATCCGTGCAGTTGATTGAGCAGCACTACGGCCGCAAGGTCGACCTGGGCCAGCTCGATCACAAGGACCCGCAAGTCTACGACGCGCTGCAACGCGCCGACACCGTCGGCATGTTTCAGGTGGAGAGCCGCGCCCAACAGGCCTCGCTCCCGCGCATGCGGCCCGAGCGCTTCTATGACATCGTGGTTCAAGTGGCCATCATCCGCCCCGGCCCCATCGCGGGGAAGATGGCCCAGCCGTATTTGAAGCGCCGCATGGGCCGCGAGCCCGCCGATCCGCTGCATCCATTGCTGGAGCCGGTGCTGCGCCGCACGCTCGGGGTGCCATTGTTTCAAGAGCAGCTGCTGCGGATGGCCATGGTCGCCGCCAGCTTCACCGGAGCCGAAGCCGAAGAGCTGCGCCGCGCCCTGGGTTTCAAGCGGTCCGTGAAACGCATGCAGGAACTGGAGGTAAAACTGCGCGCTGGCATGGCACGCAACGGCATCACCGGCGAAACGCAGGACCGCATCATCGGCTCCATCACGTCGTTCGCCATGTACGGCTTCCCCGAATCGCACGCCGCCAGCTTCGCGCTCATCGCCTACGCCAGCGCCTATTTGAAGGTCCACTACCTGGCAGTGTTCACCTGCGCGATGCTCAACAACCAGCCGATGGGCTTCTACCATCCCGCAACCTTGGTGAAAGACGCGCAGCGCCACGGCCTGCACTTCCGCCACGTGGATATCAACCAATCGCGCGCCGTGTGCACGCTGGAAGAAGGCGACGTCCGCATGGGCCTGAATTACGTGCGCGGCTTGCGGAAAATCGCCTCGCAAGAGATCGTGCGGAACCAGCCGTTCACGTCCATTCAGGATCTTTCCCGTCGCGTGCCGGTGCTACAAAAAGAAGAAATGAACCGCCTTGCCGCCATGGGAGCCTTCAATTCCATCGGTGCAGCGCATCGTAGAGAGGCGCTGTGGCAAGCCGCCTTGAGCGTTCAACCCGTCAGCGACATGCTCTCCTACCTCCCGGAAGCTCACCCCCAAAGCCCGCTGCGCGCGATGACCATCGGTGAGCGGCTGGCCGAAGATTGCCAAGGCCAAGGCCTTACCATCGGACCGCACCCGCTGGCCTACCGCCGAGCCGACCTCAACCAGCTCCGCGTCACCACCGCCGCCGGCCTATCTGCGATCCGCAACGGCAGCCCCGTCCGCGTGGCCGGCAACGTGATCGTCCGCCAGCGCCCCGGCACCGCGAAGGGAATCCTCTTCATGAGTCTGGAAGACGAAACCGGCATCGCCAACATCGTCGTCATGTCCGACGTCTTCGAGCAACAACGCCTGACGATCCTGAGCCACCCCTGGCTTCTGGTGGAAGGCAAAATCCAGAACGTGGACCGCGTGGTTCACGTTCTGGCAAAGAACTTCTCCGCGCTGGACCAGCCGCTGCGTGCCATGGTCCCATCGCACGACTTTCATTGAGGTTCGCTATAGTGGGAGTGGAGCACCTGCTCCCAATTTTTACAACTGAGGTGCTCTGTGCAATACCGCTTTATTGCCCTCGCTCTATTTCTGTTCTTTCCCGCGACCCCGGCGTTACCCCTAACGGTTCCCCAAGCTTTGCCGGAAAGCCGGCTCCGCCTGTTTCACACACATACCGGGGAACACATCGACATCGTTTACCGCCGTGGCGGAGCCTACGTCGCGGGCGCGCTCGATTCGCTGAACCACTTCCTGCGCGACCACCGGACCGGGGACGTCCACCAATACGACCCACGTGTTTTTGATCTGCTGGCAGATCTGGAGACCTCCGTGGACCGTACAGGAGCCGAATTACAGATCATTTGCGGCTACCGCACGCCGAAATCCAACGAGCATCTGCGCAATACCTCGACCGGGGTTGCCAAAAACAGCCTGCACATGCTGGCCGAAGCCATCGACATCCGCCTGCCAGGAGTTCCGCTCAAGAAGATGCGCGAAGCCGCGCTAGCGCTGCATCGCGGCGGAGTCGGCTATTATGCCGCGTCCAACTTTATTCACGTGGACGTGGGCCGGGTCCGGCAGTGGTAGCAGGCGCATCCTGGTTGTAGACGTCTTTCCAAAAGTGGACCTCGCCGTCTTCGCTCACCGTTACCGTGTGGTACAGCATGAACACCGGAATCGGCTGCTTGAGATTGGCCTGAAGCGGCTTGGTCTGTTTCATGCCAAGCGCGATCCGATCCGCGGTCCAGTCCTGCTCCCCGCGCAGGACCCACTCGGCCAGCGCCTGCGGGTTCTCCACGCGCACGCAGCCGTGGCTCAAGGTGCGCTGCTCCTTGGCGAATAGGTTGCGGTTCGACGTGTCGTGCAGATAGACGTTGTTCTGGTTGGGAAACATGAACTTCACTTTCCCCAGCGCATTCTTCGGTCCCGGCACTTGCCGCACGCTCAAGGCACCTGACTTCAATCCCACAAGGATCTCATCGGAAACCTCTCCGGTGGATACCACCCGCCCTTCTGTGTTCACCACCTCATAGGCGTTGCGGGCCAAGTAGGATCGATCCTTGGTGATGTCCGGGATAAGTTCGTTCGCCAGAATGCTCGCCGGAACATTCCAGTACGGTCCGAAGACCAAATACTTGAGGTTCCCGGTAAACAGCGGCGTCTGGTGCGTGGGCAGGCCCACAATGGCGCGCATCTCAAGCGCGACCTGAGCGTCTTCATCGATCGCCCGCAGGCGGAACTCCGGGATGTTCACCAGGATGGCCCCGCGGTCGAAGCTACGCGGCAGCCACCGCCAGCGCTCCATGGTCCGTTCGATCTGCTGAACCTGCTCCAGCGCCGTGACGTCCACCTCGGCTTTCAGGCGATACTGCGCCAGCGCCGTCTCCAGCCGTTTGTACTCGGCGAACGGAGGGTCCAGTTTCCGGAGTCCCTCCTCGATGCCCGCCGGGTCCTGGGTGATGGCCCAGGCCAAGTCGCTTAAAGACACAGCCTCGCTCTTGCCATAAATGCCGGGGTTCGCCTGCCCAAAGCGCACAGCGTGCGCGTAGCGCATCAGGCCCTTGGTCAAGGCAACGTCGGCTTCGGCGGCATCCTGATTCAGGCCATCCAGGTAGTCCGTGGGCTTCAATCCCCGCGCCCGAGCGGTCAGCAACGCCGCCACCGCCTGCTCGCGGCGGTCCTTCCAAACGGGAGCAAATCCCGCATGCTGGTAGAAGCGTTCCACCTCGGCATCCTTCGCCGCAGCCACTGCTCTTTTGATGGCTCCGGTCAAATCTTCCGGTAATTTTGTAGGCCCGGCCTCCTCATCGCGCCGCCAGAGCACGATACCGGCAACGCCGGCAGCCAATAGAATCGGGTACAGGATGTGAGGATAGGTGCGCCTATGAGGCTTCATGACGCTTTATTAGATGCACGTGAGGTGCCGAAGTTTCGGCGCTTACTTCCAGCCCCGCTCGGTCGCCTTGGGCAGCACCTTCATGAACGCCTGCACCGCGCGAATCTGGCTACCCCAGACTTTGAACGCCTCAAACGGGATCAGCGCATTGCCGGGGCCGTAAGAATTTGTGTCCCCGAAGTTCATCCACAGCAGGACCCAGCCTTCTTCTTCATCCACGGCCACCACGCTGCTGGTGAGGTCGGGGTGCTTGATGATGGTCTGCTTCTGCATGTTCTCGCAGCCGGCGCGCGCGCAGCCGACCCCGGCCGTGGTCACGCCGTTCTCCAGGCGATAGGCGTCCGCCGCGAAGGGTGTGTCCGCCTTCGCAAAGTCCCCAATGATCAGCCCCGCCGGGTAAAACATCGCGGTACGGACCATTTCCTCCCGGCTCATCCGCTGCCCCGCCGGCGGCGTGGCGCTGGCGTTGGCGTGGACCTGCTTCACGCCGTCCAGTTGGAATAATCTTCCATCCGTGGCGCTATGCGTCACCAGCGTCTCAATCTCCGTCAGCTTCCCGTCCGCCACCTTGAGCCGCAGGCTGAGCATCGCGGTCTTGTCGCCTTCGTCGACCAGCACGTGCGCCGCAGCGGCCTGCTGACGCACGTCGAGGAAGTCCTGGCGGTAGCCGCTGAGCTTCGTGGCTGTCTTCCACAGCCCGTCGCCGATCTTCAGGTCCTTGCTGTCCTCGGTGAAGCGCACGTTCGGAGCCAGCGCCAGCGCGCCCGGATTGTGCGCCACCATCGCATCCAGGTAGCGCGTGACCCAACCCTTCAGGCACGCCCTGTCGCAAGTCTGCCCAGAAGCGAAAAGAGCGCTCAAGCCCAGCCCGAAGGCCAGCCTAAGCGCTCGTGAAGTATGAACCATGGCCGCAGCCTCCTTCGCAAGAGTATATCGCTAAGGGATCAGCGGCGTCGTGAAAATGTCGACCGTTGTGGCGGCGGCCTGGTAGCTGCCGGTCACCGTCCCGCTGATCGGATCCATGAGCTGCACTTGGCCCTTGTCGCTGAGGATCGTGAGGCGCCCCCCGGTCTGGTCCAGCTCCATTTTCAGACCCTTCCCGTCACTAGCGAACGAAACCGGAAACTTGCTGACGACCTTTCTTTGCGAAAGATCAAACACGGACACCGCATAGGCGGTGGCGGTGGAGCCGGCCCGCACCTGGAAGTTGTGCAGGATGAAAAGCCGATTCCCGTCCGGGTGCATCTGCGGTTTGCCGAGAGGGAAAAGATTGTTGAAGAGGCCCGTTGGTGCTCCGGCAGCGTTCAGCAACGGTTCTTGCGCGAACGTGCGGAGGTCCGCGGTCCCGGAGAGGACATCGTAATAGCCGATCTGTTCCCGAAAGAGGGAACCCTTTCCGATCAAGTAAATCGTGAGTCCGTCGGGAGCCATCATCGCGGAATCCACCACTGCCATCGGCAGGCGCGCGGTCGACTTCAGCGTGCGCGCATCCGCATCAAAGATCCGCAGCGCCGCGAAGTTGCCATCCGCGTCGGCCGTTTGCTCCGTGGAGACGACGTACGCGGTCTTGCCATTGTTGCTGAACACGATGTCTACGGCTGTGAAATTTTGGGCCGTGGCAATGGGAATTGTCCCCGCGATCCGCCCGACGGCCAGATCACTGATCACCATTTGCCCGCCGGTGGTGCTGAAGTGGTGCGTCCAGACCTCGCGGCTGAGGCCGGTTCGGGTGGGGCGCAAGCCGAACGTTCGACTCATGCCGTCGGGCAGGATCACGGTGTTGCTTTGGGCGTAGGTTTTCAGATCGAACAGGGAGACATTGTTGTCGCCGAATCCGCTGAGTAAAATCAGTTGTGGATTGGCGACCGTTGCGAATCGCATCAGCGGCGACGCAGCCGGCCCGGCCGCGCTCAAAGTATCGTTGAAATCTATCCTCTTATCGAAGTCCGCATATTTCTTATTGAAATCATCGGAAATTCTTTTAATGTCACTGATGATCTTAGGGTTGGCGATGGTGTTCACGTTGGGGCAGAAGCCAACCGAGGTAGGTTTGCATCTCTGGAGAGTAAACGACAAGTATGCTTTTCCCAGGGTCAAGTCTACAAAGGTCGCCCACAGAAGGATGTCATTATTGGGGTACTCGCCATAAGTTTTGTAATCATGGCCACCGTCACCTACGAGCGTTTGTTCGCCAAACCCAGCCTCAGTTTGCGCCAAAACAGGTACCACCAACAGAGCCGCCAAAAGTAGTTGCTTCATTGCATCACCACCGATACCGTGAGCCAGGGAGAGAACAGCATCAGGCCGTTGGTCACCAAAGAATTCGAAAACGAAGTCACACCATTTGTACTCAGCGTCCCGATGGCGAGGGTGGAATACGATCCGTCGATGTCCGCATAGGTGTGTGGCAGGTTCGCCAATGTGTCTGCCGGAATGGTAAGGGTGGTAGCGCCGGGTGGAGCCAGGCACTGCACCGCAACCGTAGCGTTCGCGTATGAGGCGTAGGCGTTAAGCGTGATGGCCGTGGGCGAGATCGCATCAGTCGGCGTGAAAGTCAGCACCAGGGGCGCGGCCCGGTTGATAATGCGCAACGTGTCGCGCTGAGCCCAGGCCGGGGCCGAAACCAACTTCAAAGCCAATGTTGTGGCGTTGAGTCCGCCGGGGTCCAGGATCACTTTTGCGCTGCTGTTTGACAGAGCGATGCCGACGGGGTTTGAATCGATGGTCCCGCCGAGCCGGACGGAGTAAAGCGGCGAGCCGGTCGATCCCAGCGTTGGCGCATTCACAACTCCGTTATTAAATGTCAGAGCGGGCTTTGGCGTCAGGGCTGCTGTGGCCAGGGGCGCGCCTCTGAGAATCGGGTTGATAATGGCGTTCCCCGAGGTTTGATGCACTGAACAGGTTCCGGCGGGCGGATAGGATAAATAGGGGTCGAAGGAGAAATCTGACGGGGCTTTGTTCTGGAAACGCGCATAGAGTCTATCCGAGATCTCGGTCGACAACGCATCGGTCATGTCGCTGATGCTGTTGACGCGCTGCACATGGATGTAGCCTTGCGTGCCG
The DNA here is from genome assembly GCA_947446025.1 of Bryobacterales bacterium. Classification (GTDB taxonomy): domain Bacteria; phylum Acidobacteriota; class Terriglobia; order Bryobacterales; family Bryobacteraceae; genus Palsa-187. The sequence continues at coordinate 1,021 of CANFEY010000069.1, read as the reverse complement.
GTGGAGCGCGCGAGGCCGGAAAGGAGGTTGTTCGGATCGCTGCACGACGTCGCGCCCGGTGCTGCGATGGCCATGGTCACCGTATTCGAAACCACGCCCCCCGCCTTGATCTGCACGGGGACCCAGCAGCCCAGGGGAGCATCGTCCGGGACGCTGGCAACCACTTGGTCCAGCCCCGCGCAGCACGGCGAGCGTCCTGAATATTGCTTGGTTGCGGGCCGCCCGCCGATGGTAACGGAGACCGCCGTGGCGAGGTTGCCCGCGGTGGGCGCGATGTTGTCGGCGTAGGGAACCGGTCCCAACCCCGTGCCCCAAATGGTGACGAACTGTCCGCGCACGGCCGGCTTGTTCAATGAATTGATGGGCTGATTGTCCGCTGCGACGAAGTTCTGCACGATGCCCGGGCCAAAGCCTCCGCTGGAAACAGCGAAAATCCCGGGAGCGGCGTCGGCGATTTGCACCGTGATCGCGTTGCTCCTGCGGCCTTGATACGTCACGCGCAGACTCGCCAGTCCCGGTTTCAGCGTCGAGGGGAGGACGGCGTTGATCTGACCAGCGGACACGAAATACGGGATGGCGTCGGCAGTGTTGGCAAGGGCTCCGGTCGTCTGAGTCAGCGTGAGCGTTACACCCGCCAGGTTCGTGCTCCAAGGAAAGCCGCTGGCTTGCGCGAACTGCGCGGGCCCAAGATTTTCGCCAAAGATGGAAAAGAGGCTTCCGCGCACCGGCTGCTGGGCGTGCAGCGAAACAGATAGGCTGAGGACCGCCAAAACAGGCAACGTGAGTCGCATGCTACGAGTGTAGCTCGGACCGCTCCGCGCGGGCCACGGATGGTGCGCGCTACCGGGCCGGGGCCGGTTCGCCTGCCAGATGCCGGTGCGTGTCAACGACTTTGAGACACTCCGGGATGGAGTTTAGAGAGTATTTTCGTCTGAGCTTTGTGGTTTGTTGATCCAGACCTCCTTTGGAAGGGGCAGCGGAGTAGGGGGCCTGCGGACGAACCTGTCCGGGCGAGCCAAGT
>CANFEY010000068.1 GCA_947446025.1 Bryobacterales bacterium | reverse complement strand
GCCAAGGTTCATCCCTCATGGTGTCAGCCTCGTGTTTCGTCTTCTGGTATTTCAAATCGCGGCAACTCAAAAGAGGCCTCAACCGCCTACTCTTCAGTTAGTTGCCGTCGGCGTGTCGCGCGTTAGCCGGACACTACTGATTGTTGGGTGTTCGCCTTAGAAATTCAACAGGAATTTAAACAAAAGTACTGGGAGGGAGGATTGGACTATTCGCCGCGAAGCGTTTTGAGTAATTCGGCTATGGCCAGGTAGACATTGACGACGCCTAAACCACTGATTCCACCGCGAAAATAGGGGTCCAGCCATAGACTGCGGAGCAGGTCGCTGGAGTCTTCGAAGTAGTTGAACAGCCAGGTGTCAGTCCATGGGAAGACGAGGAGAAAAAGGCCAACTTCGAGGGTGAACAGGGCGAAGCAGTAGCGAAGGACACGGTACCTGCGGTTCATGCGAATAGTTCCCCTTGCGGTAGGCGGGGCTGGGGGTAGCCGATCCAGGGAGTGCCGAGGTGGGCGGCGCGGACGGGCTCAAAACTGAAGCGGTGCAGCGGGGTGGGACCGAGACGCCGGAGGGCGGCAAGGTGATCAGGCGAGGAGTATCCTTTGTTGGACACGAGGGCGAAGCCGGGGAAGACGGCGTCCCAGGCGGTAAGGGCGGCGTCGCGAGCGGTTTTGGCTAAGATGGACGCGGCGGCGATGGAGAAGCTGAGGGAATCGCCGTGGGTTAGATTGCGCTGCGGCAGATTGACAGGCAGCTTCACGAAGTCGATCAGCAGGCTGTCGGCGGCGGGGGAAAGCTGGGCAATGGCGCGCTGCATAGCTCGGCGGCTGGCTTCGAGGATGTTGCAGTGGTCGATTTCGAAGGCGTCGGCCGCACCGATGGCGAAGGCGGCGGCTCGGTCACGGATGCGCAACGCGAGGGTTTCGCGGCGTTCGGGGGAAAGCAGTTTGCTGTCGTTGAGGCCGCGGATGGGGCGCGCGGGGTCTAAGATGACGGCGGCGGCGAAAACGGGTCCAAAAAGCGCGCCTCTACCGGCTTCGTCCACGCCGGCGATGGCAGAGTATCCCTGCCGCCGCAGTGCGAGTTCGTGGCGGCTGCTGGGCACAAATGACCTTAGACGCGTTCCTTGAGGCGGGCGGCTTTGCCCTTCAAACCACGCAAGTAGTACAGCTTGGCGCGGCGAACGCGACCGGTGCGGACCACGTCGATGTGGTCGACCACAGGGGCCTGCAAGGGGAAGATGCGCTCGACGCCATGGCCGAAGCTGATCTTGCGAACGGTGATGTTTTCGCTCAACCCGGTGTTGTTCTTGGCGATTACGACGCCTTCAAAGACCTGGAGGCGTTCTTTGTCGCCTTCCTTGATTTTGACGTGGACTTTGATGGTGTCCCCCTCACGGAAGGTGGGGTGGGCGGTGGCCCGTAAGTGGCTATTGCGGATCTTGGTGAGCGCGGCGTGCATCATGGCAGAGAATTCCTTCGTTAGTACCTCTCAAGAGTTTAGCAGATTGTCACGCGAAGGCGCTAAGTCACGCAAAGTTTTTGGACCCACGTGCTCTGAACTACGGGTGGCGTGACAACAAGTTCGATAACGCTCTGAGGTCGCCGTTCAGGATGCATTCGACGGCTTCGCGCAAAAGGGCTTGGCGGAATTTTGGGTCGCGCTGCGCTCGGGCGCGGATGGTTTCTTTGAAGTGGTGGGTCAGTGCCATTGCTTGTTTCTTTCTGCGTTTTGTAGTCGACCCAGCCTTCCTGCGCGGCGGCGACGTCTTGTTGCCGGCGCTTTTTGATGCCACCACCGATGAGGATGACGATTCGGTCGCCGTCCTTACCGAAGTAGATGCGGTAGCCGGGCCAAAGGTCCAGCGGGATGGCGTCCTGCATGCCGGTTGGCAACCAGCCTTTAGGTCATCGCGACGAAAGAGCGACGGTTTCCAACCGCCGCGCGGCTTGCCACGCCGCCCTACCGCCCGAATCGACACGCTTCATCATTTGTGCCGCTAATGCAGCCGTGGCCCCTCCGCCTAGTGCGTCAGCGCATACACCACATAGTTCGCGCCGAGCCTGAGACCGAGGGCTGAGTAGTGCTCAGGATACGTCGGGTCGTCGGCGAATTCCCACGAATCTCCCACGTCGGAGTTGAAGGAGATGGCGACGACCACTCTGCCTTTGTCGTCGAAGACGCCGCCCCAATAGGGGATTACGCCGCCGTTGCGGTTCATGGTGCCTCGGCGGATGGCCCATTGGCCGGGGATTTGATAGCGCTCGCCGACGTCGAAGACGGAGTGGAAGAGGTGGTGGTCGGTGTCCAGTTCGACCATCTCGCGGTCAGGGAAGATGCGGCGCATGCCGGCTTCGAAGATGTCCCACTCCTCCTGGCCCCAGAAGTTGTCGGCCATGAGGAAGCCTCCGCGGAGGAGGAAATCGCGGATCTTCTCAGCCTGCGCGTCGGTCAAATCCCAGCTGCCGGGGAGATCGACGTAGAGCCACGGCCAGTTGTAGATGTCGTCGCCGTCGTCTGGATTCACGGGTTGCTCCAGCGGGCGGACGTCCAAGAGCGTGAGCCTCTGGAGGGCGGTGACGAAGTGGCGGTCGCCGCGGGGATAGTCGACGGTCCAACTGGTGCCGCCCTGCAGCCAGTTGCCGTAGCCGCCGAAGCGGGCGTAGGGCGAGGAAGGATACATCAGGCGACCGAACACCCACTCGCTGGGGCGGTCGCCGCCTTCGGGCACCGGGACGTTGTCGTAGGGTTCCAGGCTGCGGTAGACGCGGAATGGTTTCTGGAAGGCGTAGGCGACCGCGGCGAGCAAGAGGATCGACAGACAGACGGATGCGAAACCAGGCCTGAATCTCCGCCCGGGGAGCGTCGGCGGATTTGTGAGTTGCTGCGCCACGATCAAACCGTTGTTCCAGGGTACCCGATAACTAGGTCTGGTCAAGCAAGTCTGATCGCAGCCGAGCCGTCTTCTCCGCCGCAGCGCGCTTGCGCCACTCGCGGATGTGGGCGTGGTTGCCGCCGAGCAGTGTCTCCGGCACCTTCCAGCCGCGGAACTCTTCGGGGCGAGTGTACTGGGGGCAGTCGAGGAGTTGGGGCTGGCTGAAGGACTCATTCACGGCGGAATCCTTGTTGCCCAGCACGCCTTCCTGCAGCCGAGCCACTGCGTCCATCACGATGGCGGCAGGGAGTTCGCCGCCGCTCAGCACGAAGTCGCCGATGGAGATTTCGTCGTCCACCAAATGCTCGGCTACACGCTCGTCAACCCCTTCGTAGCGGCCGCAGATGAGAAGGAGTTCCTTCCGTCCGGCATAGGACCGCGCCGTGGCCTGATCGAATTTGCGGCCTTGCGCGGAGAGGAGCACAACGCTGCTATCCGGGCCGCGCTGGGGAAGGATTGACTCGACGGCTTCGAAGATGGGCTCGGCCTTCAGCAGCATGCCTTCCCCGCCCCCGAACGGGCGGTCGTCCACGGTGCGATGCCGGTCATGCGTCCAGTTGCGGAGGTCGTGAATGTGGACATCGAGCAGTCCAGCCCGGCGCGCGCGTTCGACGACGCCGCCAGTCATAGAACCAAGGCCGTGAGGGCCGTTGAAGAAGTCGGGGAAGATGGTCAGGATGTGAAAAATCATGAAGGCGCGACGACTCTGAGATAATAGCGCATTGGTAACACTTTCCTTCGACAACGGACCCGAACCTGAGGTCACGCCGCACGTGTTGGACATGCTGGCCAAGCACTCCATCAAGGCTTCTTTCTTTGTGATGGGGCGAAAGGTGGTCACCCGCGAGGGGCGCGCGCTGGCGATGCGGGCTCGGGATGAGGGGCACTGGGTGGGGAACCACACGTACTCGCACACGCATCCGCTCGGGGAGTTGGACCGGGCTACAGCGCTGCGCGAGTTTGATCAGGCGGAAGAATCGCTGGGGTGGCTGGAGCAGAGGCCCCGGCTGTTCCGGCCGTATGGGCGGGCGGGAAAACTGGGGCGGCATCTGCTGCATCCGGCGGTGGTGGAACGCTTGGTGGCGGGGCGTTACAGCGCTGTTTTGTGGAACTCGGTGCCCGGAGATTGGCGCGATCCCGAGGGATGGGTGGCTACGGCGCTGGAGCAGATCGCGGCGAAGGATTGGAGCCTGGTGGTGCTGCACGATCAACCCAGCGGGGCGATGGAGCACCTGGATGGCTTCCTCATGGCACTGAAGCAGGCGGGCGAAGAGATCGTACAAGAGTTTCCGAAGGACTGCGTTCCACTGCGCGAGGGACGCGTCGCCGGGCCCATGGATCTTTGGACCAGCGCGCGCTTGGATTGATTCGCGCAGGGGGGAGGCAATCGCCGCCGATTGATGGCACTATATAAGGACGCCATTTTGAGGAGGCTCCATGAAGACTCGACTTCGGATTGCTGGATTGCTGCTGTTTTGTTCGCTGGGCATTGCCCAAGCGTTGAAGGTAGACGACGCGGTGTTACGCAAAAGCGGCACGACGACGGATGCGGCTCCCGGATCGTGGCTCAGCTATGGCAAGACGCAGGGCGAGACTCGTTATAGCCCGCTGAAGCAGATTGACACTACGAACGCGGGTCGGCTCGGGCTCACGTGGTCGTACGTGGTAGGCGCCGGTGGCGGCAATCAGGAGGGCACGCCGCTGATGTGGAACAACACCCTCTACGGAACTACGGCGTGGAGTGTGGTATACGCGGTGGACGCGCGCACCGGCAAAGAAATTTGGCGCTGGGACCCGGAGATCAACCAGACTGCGGTCCGCTCCAAGATCTGCTGCGGCAATGTGCAGCGGGGCCTGGCGATCTACAACGGCCTGATCATCGCTCCCGGCATCGACGGGCGGCTGTTCGCGCTGAACGCGCTTACCGGCAAGCCCGTCTGGGAAACCCGCGTGGCATATTCACAGGACATGTACACGATCACCATGGCTCCGCGGATTGCGGGCGGCAAGGTGGTCATCGGGGTATCGGGCGGTGACCGGCCGACGCGCGGATATTTCGACGCCTACGATGCGATGACGGGACGCCGGGCGTGGCGCTTCTATACGGTCCCGGGCGATCCGGCTCTCGGCTTCGAGAACGAAGCGATGCGCGCGGCAGCCAAGACCTGGGGCGGCGATTTCTACAAGAACGGCGGCGGCGGCGCGGTGTGGGACGGCTTTGCTTACGATCCTGAGGCCAACCTTGTATACGTGGGCACCGGTAACGCCGAGCCGTGGGTGCAGAAGTTCCGCGGCGCGCAGAATGTGGACAATCTATACACGTGCGCCATCGTGGCCGTGGATCTGACCACTGGCCTCTTGAAGTGGCACTACCAAACGGTGCCGAATGACAACTGGGATTTCGACAGCGTGCAGCAACTGATGCTGCTGGATCTGCCCATCAACGGGCGTACGCGCAAGGTGATCATGCAGGCATCGAAGAACGGCTTCTTCCACGTGCTGGACCGCGTGACGGGCCAGTTCATCTCGGCCGATCCTTTCGTGAAGGTGACGTGGGCCACTGGCCACGACGAAAAAGGCCGCCCGATTGTGAACCCGCAGGCGTATTACGACAACGACCCGATCGGTGTGGAGATCTACCCGACGGGCGGCGGCGCGCACAATTGGTCGCCCATGTCTTACAATCCCAACACCAAGCTGGTGTACATTCCGGCGTCCTATCGGCCGTTCCCTTACAAGGCCACCGATGAGTTGAAGCCGGGCTCCACCGGCTACGTCCGGCCTACGGGCGAGTTGCGCAAGTTGACTGGGTCCATTGGCCCCGAAGCTCCGCCGGAGATTGCGGGCGGCTTGCAGGCATGGGATCCGGTGGGCCGCAAGCTGGTGTGGCGCGGCGACGGCGGCGGCGGCATCGGCGGCGGATCGGTGACTACGGCCGGCAACCTGGTGATGCATGTCGCCAATGACGGTATGTTCCGCGTCTACAGCGCCGACAAAGGCGTGAAGTTGTATGAGGTGCAGACCGGGCGCACTGGCATGGCTCCGCCGATCACGTACGAAGTGGATGGCAAGCAGTACGTGGCATTCATGGGCGGCCTGGGGCGCGCCGCGACGGTGGAGGGTCCGACGAACGCGAAGGTGGAGAATGCTCCCTTGCTGTTCGTGCTCGCGCTGGATGGCAGGGAGGCGTTCCCGAAGCCAGTGCCCGCGCCCGCGAAGCCTGCTCCTGCGGCCGCGCCGGAACAGAGGTGAGGCTGAGCAAGACACTACGCGATGTTGGGATGCTGCTTCCAAGCGGGAGTTCGTAAACGTTCTGTTTGAAGCACGTGTATTCGAGCAAGTCGGCACGCTTCAGAAACTCTCGCAGCCGTTGGAGCAGGCCGGCGTGCCGCACGAGTTGGTTGGCGGGCTAGCGGTCTTCCTGTAGGTTTCGCTTCCGCCACTCCGCTGGCTTGGACATGCTGCTTTACCGGGACACGGACAAGGCCCGCAACGCGATCCATCAGCTGTTCACCCGACCGTGTGCATATCCGGGGCATGGACGCGGCGGGCTCATCGCCCAAGAAGTCGAGCTGGAGTTGACCGAGGAGTTGCAGGCCCGGCTCCGCCACATTCGCGAAGCCCAATAAGGCAGACTACATTCGATCAAGGAGCGCGTTGAGGGTAGCGCTGGGGCGCATGGCGGCGGCGCACTTGGCGTCGTCGGGGAAATAGTAGCCGCCGATGTCGACTGGTTTGCCTTGGGCAGCGAGCAACTCTTGCGTGATCGTGCCTGTGGCTGCGGTTAGCGCGGCGGCTAGCGGAGTGAAGCGCTGCTTCAAGTCCGCGTCTTCGTTCTGGGCGGCGAGTGCGTTTGCCCACGCCAGCGCTAGATGGAATGTTGAACCGCGGTTGTCGATCTCATTCACCTTCTGCGAAGGGTAGCGGGCGTCATCGAGGTATTGGCCAACGGCCTGATCGAGCGTTTTCGACAACACGGCTGCTTTCTGGTTCCCGGTCTTGGCGGCGATCAACTCAAGCGACGGTGCCAGCGCGCAGTATTCGCCGAGCGAATCCCAGCGCAGATGCCCTTCCTTGACAAACTGCTGCACGTGCTTGGGGGCCGAACCGCCGGCTCCGGTTTCGAGCATGGCGCCGCCCTGCAGTAGCGGCACGATGGAAAGCATGCGGGCGCTGGTGCCGAGTTCGAGAATCGGGAACAGGTCAGTGAGATAATCGCGCAGCACGTTACCGGTAACGGAGATGGTGTCTTGACCGCGCCGAATTCGCTGGAGCGAGAAGTTCATTGCGTCGACCGGCTTGAGGATCTTGATTTCGAGACCCGATACGTCGTGATCCTTCAAATAGGTCTTCACCTTCAGGATGATCTGCGCATCGTGACCGCGATCGGCGTCGAGCCAGAACACGGCGGGTGTGCCGGTTGCGCGCGCGCGGGTTACGCCGAGCTTCACCCAATCGCGGACGGCCTCGTCTTTCGTCTGGCAGGCGCGGAAGATGTCGCCTTCCTCGACCGCCTGTTCGAGCAGTGTGGTGCCGCTGGAATCGACGATGCGGATGGTGCCCTGGCCGGCTGCGACAAAAGTCTTATCGTGCGAGCCGTACTCTTCAGCCTTCTGCGCCATGAGGCCAACGTTGGAGACGCTGCCCATGGTCACCGGATCGAACTGTCCATGCTGCTTGCAGTCTTCGAGGACGGCCTGATACATGGTGGCGTAGCAGCGGTCAGGGACGACCGCGACGGTGTCCTGCAGCGCGTCGTTCTTGTCCCACATCTTGCCGCCGTCGCGGACCACAACAGGCATGGAGGCGTCGATGATCACGTCGCTGGGCACATGCAGGTTGGTCCGGCCGGCGCGCGAATCCACCATCGCCAAGCCGGGGCGCGTCGCGTAACAAGCCGAGATGTCAGCTTCGATCTCCGCTTTCTTCGCGGCTGGAAGCTGGTCCAGCTTGCTGAGCACGTCGGCCAGTCCGTTGTTTACGTTGGCTCCGGCCTCCGCCAGCGCACCGGCGTGTTTGCGCAGGGCGTCGCCGAAAAACTCGGTGACGCAGTGTCCGAACATGATGGGGTCAGAGACCTTCATCATGGTGCACTTCAGATGCAGAGAGAAGAGCGCGTTGTCGGCTTTGGCGGCGGCGATTTGCTCGGCATAAAACTTGCGCAATGCCGCGACGTTCATGACCGCGCAGTCGACAACTTCGCCGGCGGTGAGCGAGATTTTCGGCTTCAGGACTTTCACTGCACCGGCGGCATCCACGAATTCGATCCGCACTTCCGTGGCGGAGTTCACCGTCACGGATTTTTCGCTACCGAAGAAGTCCTTGTCCGCCATGTGGGCGACGCGCGTCACCGAGCCGGACTTGGGCCACGGCTTCATCTTGGATGGATTCTTGCGCGCGAACGCTTTGACAGCCCCCGGCGCGCGCCGGTCCGAATTTCCCTCGCGCAACACGGGATTTACCGCCGAGCCTAGGACGACTGAAAACTTCGCCTGCACCGCGCGGTCCTCATCAGTGGAGGGGGCATCGGGGTAGTATGGAATGTTGAACCCCTTGGCTTGCAGCTCGGTAATCGCGTCACGGAGCTGTGGAATCGACGCGCTGATGTTCGGCAGCTTGACGATGTTCGCTTCCTGTGTCTTGGCCAGCTCGCCCAGGCGGGTCAACTCGTCGGGAATGCGCTGCGCGGGCGTCAGGCGCTCCGGGAAGTTGGCGACGATGCGTCCGGCGAGCGAGATGTCAGCCGTTTCGATTTCCACACCGGTACCCTTAAAGTAGGCTTTCAGGATCGGCAGCAGCGCGTACGAGGCGAGAGCGGGAGCCTCGTCTGTCTTGGTCCAAGTGAGCTTCATAGATGTGGATGAGGGTTCAGAGCGCGGTGAAAAGCGGTCTCATACCGAATGCGTAGGATAACATGACCCAACACGCTGGAGCCCGCGGCATTAGGCCGGTGCCTTTACAACCCGCGGATTGCGAAAGTCCTCGTTACTGATGATCCAGTGCGCTTTTATCGCCCGGGATTCGGCCTCCACGTAGAGCTGCCAAGCCGGCTCGTAGCGCAATGTGTACTTCTTCCGTACGACCGGTTCGGTACCGATGATGCCGGTATCTCTTGCGACGGCCCGGGAAATGGATTCCTCGGCATTCACATCCAATAGGATGCGGAAGTCCCAATACTCGTTGATCGACGCCCTGAAGAGAAATAGTCCTTCAAAAAGCAACACTGCGTTGGAACCAACAAAAGTGGGTGGCGCAGGGTTGGGAAGGTCGGTTCTCAGGTCCCGCAACACCTGCCTGCATTGCACCGGGAAGGCACTGGCGGACAAAGGGCGAAGCAGGTATTCCACGAGTGCTTGATAGCGGTACGCATCTTCGTAGTAGCCGTTCGGCGAATACTCACCCTGCCGGTAGCGGCGTTCACGCGAATGGAAGCCATCAACGGATGGCCGCAGGATTTCCATGGAGGGGTTCCGAGCGGTGAACGCCGCCGCGAGTTCGCCCGCCAACGCGGTCTTGCCAGAGGCACAGCGGCCATCTATTCCTAGCAGGAGGGGACGATGGGCTGCCTTTCGAGCCGCGATTTCATTCAGTAACCTTGAAAGCACCTCTGCTCGCTTCATAGAATGCTCGCGCTCCTGCTATCTTCAGCCTATGAAATCGTACCGCAAGGAACTATGGTTCGAGGTCCCCGCGCGCCGGGGGTTCGTCAACATTACGACCGAGGTGGAGGCATGCCTGCGGGAGAGCAGCGTGGTGGAGGGCTTGGTGCTGGTCAACGCCATGCATATTACCGCCTCGGTGTTCATCAATGACGACGAGCGCGGGCTGCATCACGACTACGAGACTTGGCTGGAAGGGCCCGCACCGCATGAGCCGGTGGCGCAGTACCGGCACAATCGCACCGGAGAGGACAACGCCGACGCGCATTTGAAGCGGCAGATCATGGGGCGCGAAGTGGTGGTGGCGGTGACGAAGGGCAAGCTCGACTTCGGCCCGTGGGAGCAGATCTTCTACGGCGAGTTCGACGGGCGGCGGCGCAAGCGGGCACTGGTGAAGATCATCGGCGAGTAGCGCTAGAATATCCAGAAGGGTTCCGACCCGAAACACGCTGACAAACAAGGAGCGACTATGTGCGATCAAGACCGATTTGAAGACGACCGGAAATTATGGGAAGCGCGAGGGCTGATCACGCGGACACAGTTCGGCGTGGCGCTGGGCGCGGGTGTGGCGATGATGCTGCCACAGGTGGCGAACGCGGTGACCGTCGTGGAATCCGAGCTGGAGATCAAGACGCCGGACGGGACCGCCGACTGCTACTTCGTGCATCCGGCGACGGGAACGGCTCCGGGCGTGCTGTATTGGCCGGACATTTTCGGATTGCGGCTGGCGGCTCGGACAATGGGCAAGCGGCTCGCCGAATCCGGGTATTCGGTGCTGGTGGTGAATCCTTTCTATAGGAAGACGAAGGGCACCAAAGGCGGACCTTCGGCGATTGCGGAGATGATGCCGCAGATGCAGGCGTTGAATGAAACCACGCACATGACGGATGCCAAAGCGTTCATCGCGTGGCTGGATACGCAGGCGTCGGTGGCGAAGAACCGCAAGATGGGCACGCAGGGATACTGCATGGGCGGACCGATGGCATTCCGCACGGCGGCGGCGATGCCGGATCGCGTTGGCGCGGTGGCGTCGTTCCATGGAGGAGGACTCGTTGGTGCAGGTGCGAATAGCCCGCATTTGCAGGCGTCCAAGAGCAAGGCGAACTTCCTCATCGCGATTGCGGACAACGACGACAAGTCGCGGCCGACTGAGAAGGACGTGCTGAAGAAGACATTCGAGGATGCGAAGCTTTCGGCGGAGATCGAAGTGTACACGGGCGCGGCGCATGGTTGGTGTCCGCCGGATTCGGGCGTGTACAGCGAGCCGTTGGCCGAGAAAGCGTGGGCTCGCCTGCTCGCGCTCTACGGGAAGTTGTAGTCCGCGGATGGAATCACGAAGGGGGCGCTCCGGCGTCCCCTTTTTTTGTTCATGGGGAGGAGACGCCATGTTGCCGAATCCGAAGAAGCCTGAGATTGATCACCGGACCATGAAGCTATTGGTCGGGTTGATCGCACTGACGTTGGGGGGGACTCACTAGCCTGTTCGCGGGGGATCCGCTGCTGAAGTCGATCAGCGAATCCTATTGGCGGGGCGGTTGGGCGCAGAGTGTCTTTGTGGGATTCCTGTTCGCGATCTCGCCGTTCTTGTTTGCGTAAAATGGCCTCTCGCGTGGAGAGATGGTGCTGAGCAAGATTGCCGCGCTGGCGGCGCTGGGAGTTGCGCTCTACCCTTGTGGATGCGATGGGCACGCGCAGACGATTCTGGGACTTCACTACATTGCTGCAGCCATCATGTTCGTGGTGTTGGCTTACTTCTGCTACATGTTCTACAAGCGTGCTCATGCGAATGCCTACGCTGAGGATCGGCGGGCGCGCCTGTACGCTGTGTGTGGCGTGGTGATCGTCGTATCCATCCTGGCACTGGTGGCCGACACGGTATTCAAGTTCAGCGATGCAATCCCGAGGTTTGTGTTCTATTTTGAGTTCGCGTGGCTGTTCGCATTCGGGGTCTCATGGCTCACGGCCAGCCGTATCCTTCCGGTGCTGTCGAGGGGCGAGGAGCGACGAGCGGCTATCGCTTTTCGGAAACGCGTGACTCCGGCTCGGGCAAACGCGGTGGTGAGCTACACTCTACGGACAAGGACATCATGAAACTGAAATTCTCCTTCCTTGTATTCGCGCTTCCCGCGCTTTTGTGTGGACAGACGCCGGTGATCGCGCTGGGGAACCTGGCGCACGCCGTGGACAGTCTGAACAAGACGGTGCCGTTCTATCGCGACTTGTTGGGGCTAACGGCGAACGGAGATCCGCTGGCCGCGGCACCGCAGGCGCTGGATGCCGACATGTCGCGCTTCACGGGGACACAGGGGGCGAAGTTCCGCGCGGCGGTGTTCCGCATTCCGGGTGCGACTTTCGGGTGGGAGCTGACGGAGTTCACTGGCACCGCTCGCAAGGCAGACCGCTTTGCGATTCAGGACCCAGGCTGCGCCACGCTAGCGCTTCAAGTGCGCGACATCGAAAAGGTGATGGCGAAGCTGAAGGCGGCGGGGGTAGAGGTTGTGACGACGGGCGGTGCTCCGGTGAATCCCACTGGCAACGCGAGCTCCAAGTTCCGCGAAGTAGTGGTCCGCGATCCCGACGGATTCTTCGTGGAGCTACAGCAGCCCGATCCGTTGCCGGCGAGCGCCGCGACGTTGACGGGCGACGTGCTGGGTGGCAGCATCCAGATCTCCGTGGAAGACATGGACGCGTCGTTGAAGTTTTATCGGGAAGCGTTCAGCTTCGCGGCGCGGCCTACGGGGGCTTGGGGCACGAATGAGACTGTGCTGAAGCTCATCGGCCTGCAAGGCGCGCAGTGGCGGATTACGCATGGCTCGATTCCGGGGCTGACGGCGGACTTCGCGTTGATCGAATACAAAGGAGTGGCGCGCGCTGCGAAGCGGACGATGAGCGCGGCGGACCCAGGCTCGCCCGCATTCACGATGGTGGTGCACGACTTGCCAGCGGCGGTGGATCAGTGGAAGGCGGCAGGCGGGTCGGTGGTGACGGGCGGAGGAACTCCGGTGATGCGCGCGGGGGGCGCGGGCAATGTGTTCGTGCGCGACGTGAACGGGCTGATGTGGGAGATGTTCACGCGGGCCGCGCCGAAGGGGAAATAAGCCGGCGGCAGCTGCGTTACAATGCCAGACATGGCGAAGACCCTCTACCTATTGCTGGCCGCGTTCACCTTGGTGGCGCAAGACACTCCCGAGGCGCACGTTGCCGCCGCAAGGGCTGCTGCGGGAAGTGACTTCCAGAATCTGTTTGAGTTCCAGTGCAATGGCCCAGGTCCTCGGCCAGCGGCGCTAGGCGCGGCGCAGGGCAAGGCGAAACAGGGTGGCGGCCAGGCAAAGGGCGGCGGGGCTCCGAAGCAAGCCGGTCCGCCAGACCCGTCGACGTATCATCGTGAACCGGTGAAGGTCTTTGACAACCTCTACTTCTTCGGCCAATCCGAATACTCCGCTTGGGCCATCACAACTTCGCAGGGCATCATCCTGCTGGACACGCTGTTTGACTACTCCGTCGAAGACGAGGTGGTGAACGGCATGAAGAAGCTCGGCTTGGACCCGGCAAACATCAAGTACGCCGTCGTCAGCCATCCACACCCCGACCACGACGGCGGAGCAAAGTATCTGCAGGACCATTACGGCACGCGCGTCATCATGTCGCCCGCCGATTGGGACGTGCTCGACAAGCGCACCAACGGGACCAAGCCGAGGCGTGACATGGAAGCCACCGATGGGCAGAAGCTGACGCTTGGCGATACAACAATCACGCTCTACATCACGCCGGGGCACACGCCCGGCACGATCTCCACCGTATTCCAAGTGAAGGACCGCGGCGTGACACACACGGCGGCACTGTGGGGAGGCGTGGGGTTGAACGCGGACAAAGAATCCGTGCAGACCTACATCAAATCGGCACAACGCTTCAGTGACCTGGTGCGCGGGACGCCGGATATCATCCTTGCAAATCACACCGACTGGGACGGATCGAAAGTGAATGTGCCGTTGCTGGCCAACCGGGCCGCGGGTGCGGCGAATCCGTACATTGTGGGCAACGCGAAGGTGCTGAACTTCTTGAAGGTGGCGATGGAATGCGCCACCTCGCGGCTGAACTAAAAGGCGACCGCAGGCGGCACCAGAAATCCTAGTGGCCCAGGCCGCGTCCCCGCAACCAAGCCAGCAGCAATTTCGGCCACTCACTGAGCGCGGCGTCATCCTGCGCCAGACCCACGCCATGCGGACCGTTCTCAAAGATGTGCATTTCCGCCGGGACTCCGGCTTTTCGCAAGGCCAAGTAGTAGGAGACGCTATTTTCCGCGGGGACCACCGTGTCCGCGTTGGTCAGGAACAAAAATGTGGGCGGCGTGCGGGCGGTGACGGCCAGGTCTGCAGAGAGACTACGCGCGAGCTCCGCGGACGGCTGATCACCCAGCAGGTTGGTCTTCGACCCCTGGTGCGTCCAGGATTCGGTCATCGAAATTACGGGGTAGCCGAGGATGGCGAAGTCCGGCCTGTTGCCGGGGCGCTCCACCGGATCGGATGCCTGGGGATTGCCGCGGTCGAAGCGCGTGGAGGCGGTGGCGGCTAGATGCCCGCCTGCGGAAAATCCAAGGATGCCGATGCGGTCCGGTGTGATGTGCCAGTCGGCTGCATGCGGACGAAGGGTGCGACTCCAGCGGCGTTCAAGAAGTTGGCCACCTGACGGCCCTCGTGGTTGGATGCCAAGTTGCGATAGCCACCTCCAGGCAGGATCAGCACCGCCGTCATTCCTGCGGGAGTACTGCGCGGCAAGTAAGCGGTGATCGTCGGGATGTCCGCCTCCGCGGAGCCTTACGCTCCGGGGGCAGCTCCTGTCCACAACCGTAGTGCCTGCGTGTCCTGAATCGGCAGCGGCGTTTGTTGGGCCAGCGCCGTGGTGAGAAAGAAGATGCAACAAGTAAACTTCATGGTCGCTCCTGAACCACTATAGAAGATGCGAGATCGGCTAAACTAGATCGACATGAAGCTCCTTCTTCCAATCGCGGCTTTGATGGCGTGCAGCGTGACCGGTTTCGCGCAGTCCGGCGAGGACCTCTTCAAGAGCGCGTGCGCGTCCTGCCATGAGGGCGGCATGGACCGGGCTCCGGCGCGCGCGGCGTTGCGGGAGTTCAGCGCGGAACGGGTGCTGCAAGCCGTGGAAACCGGAGCGATGGTGTCCATGGCGAGCCGCTACAGCGCCGTGCAACGGCGGACCATCGCGGAGTTCGTCACCGGCAAGACGCTCAGCGACAAGCTGGTCGATTTGCCGTCGCCGGAAGCGATGTGCAAAGCCAGTCCCGAACCAGATTTTTCCAAAGTCAGTTGGAACGGCTGGGGCCAGGGCACCTCCAATGCCCGCTTCCAGACCGCCGCGAATGCGGGGCTCTCCGCAACGAACGTGCCTAAGCTGAAAGTGAAGTGGGCCTTCGGCTTCCCGGGCGAACAGAGCGTGATGGCGCAGGCAACCGTTGTGGGAGGCCGCCTCTTCATCGGCAGCCCCGGCGGCAAAGTCTACTCGCTCGATACCGCGACGGGCTGCGTTCATTGGTGGATGCAAGCTGGCAGCGCGGTGCGCAACGCGGTTCGTATTGAAAACGTAGGCGGCGTCTTCATGGCGTTCTTCGGCGACCAGAGCGGCAACGTCTACGCGGTCGATGCCGCCACCGGCAAGCAAGTGTGGAAAGTGAAGGCGGATGATTCGCCCGTCGCGCGCGTCACCGGGTCTATCGCCTTCAATGCAGGCAAACTCTACGTGCCCATCGCATCCGGCGAAGAGGTCGCAAGCACTGGACCCGGCTATGAGTGCTGCAAGTTTCGAGGCAGCATCACGGCGCTGGACGCCGCCACCGGCAAGCAAGTCTGGAAGACGTATTCGATCGAGGAAACGCCCAAGCCGACCAAGAAAAATGCCGCCGGAACGCAGCTCTACGGCCCTTCCGGCGCGCCCATCTGGAGCAGTCCCACGATCGACACACGGCGCAACGCAATCTACGCGACCACAGGCAACAACTACAGCGACCCGCCCACGCGCGGCAGCAATGCGTTCCTGGCGATGGACCTCGATACCGGCAAACTTTTGTGGTCCAGGCAGATGACCGAGCAGGACGCCTACGTCTCGGCCTGCCGCCTGCCGGACAAAACCAACTGCCCCGACTCCAACGGCCCCGACTTCGATTTCTCCTCGGGCCCCATCCTGGTCGACTTGGGAAACGGCCGCCGGGCGCTGGTGGCGGGTCAGAAATCCGGCATGGTACACGCGATCAATCCCGATCAGCAGGGCGAAGTCCTGTGGCAGACGCGCGTGGGTAAAGGCGGCACCATGGGCGGCGTGCAATGGGGCTCGGCCAGCGATGGCACCAACGTCTACGTGGCGAACTCCGACATCAAACGCATCATGCTGACGTATTCGACGTCCACCGACGCCGACCCATTGCAAGGCGGCGGCATGTTCGCACTGCGTATCTCCGACGGCAAGCAAGTGTGGAGTGCGCCCCCCGCCAAGTGCGGCACACGCGCGCGTTGCTCCCCCGCGCAGTCGGCGGCCGTTACGGCGATCCCCGGCGTGGCGTTTTCAGGTTCAGTGGATGGCCACATGCGCGGGTATTCCACGCGCGACGGCAAAGTGATCTGGGATTTCGACACGCAGCGCGAGTACAAGACGGTGAACGGAGTGCCCGGCCGCGGCGGGTCGATTGACGGCCCCGGCCCGGTGATCTCGGGCGGCATGCTGTTCATGGGCTCGGGGTATGTGGGCGCGGGCGGCGCTCCGGGGAATGTGTTACTCGGGCTTTCGGTGGATGGGAAATAGGCAATAGGAGTTAAGCCATGACGAAATCTTTGAACTTGACGACCAGAGCGTGCGCGATTGGCGCGCTGTTTGCACACGCTGCCCTCGCGCAGCCGACGTGTGACCGTGCCTGCCTCACCGGCTTTGTGGACTCCTACTTCAAGGCGCTCATCGCCAATGACGCGAAGGCACTGCCGCAGGCGGGTAAGGCCCGCATCACCGAGAACGGAGCGGAGAAGCCGCTGGCGTCTACCTTCTGGGACGGCGCCGCGAAGACGGTGTACCGCTTTGACGCCGTGAACACACGGCGCGGGGATACGGGGACGGAGGCCGTTTTACGCAATGCCGATGGCACGAAGACGTTTTACATGCTGCGTCTCAAGGTGCAGGGCGGCGCGATCACGGAGATCGAAACCATCAAAGCGAACAAAGGCGACGCCGACGGACTGTGGGATGACAACTGGCTGAAGGACGTCTCCGCGGCACTGAAGCTGACGATCCGCGAGGCGGAGCGGGATTCCTACTACGATCTAATCGCGGCGGCGGAGAGTTACTGGCGCGCGTTCCAAACCAACGGCACGCAGGCGTATCATCGGGCGCGCTTGCTGCCGGATTCGGTGCGCTTTGAGAACGGGTTACAGACCACAGGCACGCTGCGGGACGGCGTGTTCAACGATACGGCCAAGGGCTTCGACGAAGGCCGCTTCATGGGCCGCAATATCTGGGACCGGCGTTACCCGGTGGTGGACGAAGAACGCGGGATCGTACTTTCCATTGTGCGGTTCGGATTGCAGAGCGGCCCGAAGAGCCCGTCGGTGGCGACTTCGAAAGACCGGCTGGTGGCCGAGTTCTTCGCGATCAAGCAGGGAGCTATTCAGGAGATCCACGCGGTGCTGTTCAATCTTCCGGACGCGAGGCCAACGGGCTGGCCGGTGATCGAGTAGCTCACAGCTCCGTCAAACCCTCCGGCAACTCCATGCGGATGCGCTTCGCCGCCACGTCAATTTCCGTACACATCGCCAATACAAAAGGGACCAACAGTTCCCTGCCCTCGGGCGTTGTGAGACGCAAAACCGGCGGCCCGCCATATTCGTCGATGCCCTCAACGGTACCGATGACGGAGCCGCGCTCTTCCACCACGCAGCCGATCAGGTCTGCATGCAGATACGCGCCCTCTTCGGGCTGCGCCCGCTCTTCCGGCGGGACAAGGATTTCGGCGTGCTCCCACGGTTCGGCCGCGGAAATGGAATCTATGCCGGTGAATTGAAGGATGGGACGGTCGCCGTGGAACCACACGTTGGCGACTTCAAAGGTTTTCTCTTGCGGGGACTTGCGGAGCAGGACGGTGGTGAGGCGTTCGGCGCGGGCTGGATCGGGGCTATCCATCTCAGCGATGAATTCCCCAATCCGGCCGCGCGTGCGAAAGAGCCGGCCCACCACAACCCAGGTGGACATTACTCTAGAATTTCAAGCGTGAATCGGAGGTTCAGCTTCATTCCGGCTGCACCGAGAAGCGTGCGAATGGAACGAGCCGTACGGCCTTGCCTGCCGATGACCTTGCCCAAATCCGTGGGGGCCACGCGCAGTTCAAAAACGGTTACCTGTTCACCCGCTACTTCCTTGACGTCAACTTCATCTGGACTATCGACGAGCGCTTTCGCGATGTCGACGACTAAATCTTTCACCCGTTACCTCCAGTCTTGTTGCGACAATTGTAGCATTGTTGCAACTAAGCAGCGGCCGGAGCGGGATTCTTACGCAGCAAGCGCGCCACCGTATCAGAGGGCTGCGCGCCTTGCGACATCCAGTGAGCGATGCGGTCATGCTTCAGCAGCACCTGGGTGGGCTTCACGATCGGGTGGTAGGTGCCCACGATCTCCACGGCGCGGCTGTCGCGCGCGCGTTCCTTGTCGATCACGACAACGCGGTAGGAGGGCTTTTTCTTCGCGCCGAAGCGCGCCAAGCGGATCATCAACATTTAATTCTTCAAACCTCTGTTCCTAACTATAGCTGGGGACTCTTGTTATTATGCCGCAAAACAGGTGGGAAGGGGAAGTCACCATACGCTCTACGAGCATTCAGCGTTTAAGGTGGGACAGCAGCCGTGAATTCAACCGAAAAGCGCTCCGCCTCGGAACACCGCGCCCTGACATGCGACCAGGCACTTGCGATATCGGAAGCCCGCTCTTGATACTTACCTATTTCCTTCTTCCCTCCGCGAATGAGCCGACTCTTCAGAGGCTGCACTTGAAGTTGAGCAGGGGCGCGATCATGGCACTCCAGGTTTGCGCCATGGGCAAACTGGTTTGCGGGGAACAAAGCCACCAGTAGCCACGTCTCAATCTCGCGTGACGGCGTGCATAAAACTGTCTTGGGCGGGACTACCACCTCCCCCATCCAGCCGAGCAACACTCGACGAAGTGCATTCGTGGTCGCCTCCGGGGGAGGACACGGATGGTTACACGGCAGATCCGTCGGGGCCGGAGCGATTCGCTGATCATCCGCGTATCGCTTTTCAGCTACATCAGCATCCAGTTGAATGACAAGCATATCGAACGAATCAAACAAGGGAGCCCGTCGCACAGCCCCGCCCGCTTGCTCCGCCGTTTGACGGCACCAAAAGTAGACTTGCGACCACCCACCCGCCGTAAGGGCGGTGCGTGTCAACGACTTTGAGACACTCCGGGATGGAGTTTAGAGAGTATTTTCGTCTGAGCTTTGTGGTTTGTTGATCCAGACCTCCTTTGGAAGGGGCAGCGGAGTAGGGGGCCTGCGGACGAACCTGTCCGGGCGAGCCAAG
>CANFEY010000067.1 GCA_947446025.1 Bryobacterales bacterium | reverse complement strand
GCCTCTACCAAATCCTACAGGTTGTCAGCGTCACCATTTTCGAGCGGACGCCCATTCTACAGGCCCTTCAGCTACAACATACCGGAGAAAAATCAGACCCATTTTTCAACCAGCTGAATCTGTTCGACTTATAGCCGGACACTACTGGTTACTAAACTATCTTGCGAGTGGATCAGGCCGGATCTGGAACTTAACAACCTTGCCTTTGGTTCCTTTGCCGCCTTCAATGTGCCACACGAAATGCGTGCCGTAGTTGGAGTAGAGCGCACGGCCCTTCCATCCAGCGTTGATGTCATCAATGCGCGCGTCCATGCCGCGGGCGTAGAAGCCCAACGGATAGGGAACGCGGAAGTAGGTCCACTTGTTGGTGGTCTTGTTCAGAGCGATCAACGAATCCGAATTGGAACCCGTCGCGAACGGCGTGTCCTTGCCCAGCCCGATGATATCGTGCTGGTCGACCCAGTTGTAATAGTGGAAGTCGGTCGGGATGTTGGTGTTCTTGAACTTCGGACCTTGGGTCTGGTACAGCGTCCAGCCTTCGGGGCACTGGCTGCCATCCGCCTTGGCGGGGGTTAGCGCCTTGCACTTGCGCACGTCGAAGCTGGCCAGATGGCTAGTTGCAGCCAAGCCGGTCCATACGACGCCTTCGCTGTCGATGTCGACACCGCGCGGATCGTAGCCGCCAGCCGGAATCTTGAAGATTTGCGACTTGCAGGTGGAGGGCGCGTTGTTGCCGCGCTGTAGGCGGATCAGCATGCCCGGGAACGGGCTCTCAGAGACGCCCCAAACCGAGTCGTCAATCGGGCTCGGAATGACGGCGTAGAGGTTGTAGCGGACCTCGGTATCGAGGGCGGCATTCGGCGTAGCATTGCCAGCAACCGGTGCTGCCTTGCCTTTACCCTTACCGGTGGCCGCCGCAGCGGCACCGGGAGCAGCGGCACCGCCGGTGGTGTCCGTGGTGTAGAGGACCGACGCGTCGCCCGCGCGGCCTTGCTGCATGGTCTGCCACGGCTTGGTGATTTTGCCGTCGCCGTTGGTGTCGAGCACCTGACCACACCAGCCGACAGCCTTCTGCTCATCCTTGGTGTCGTCGTAGATCTTGGAATCGATCCAGCCGAAGATGGGGCCGCCCAGCTCGTTAAAGTAGATGGCTTCGTTCGGATAGTCGTTGTCCACTTGGACGTGGTGCGTCGCGTAGCAGGTGTCGATCAGCGTGAACTGCTTGGTGGCCGGGTCGTAGATGGACGCTTGGCGTCCGCTGGAGCGCAGCGGGAACCAGTTGGCGTACTTGTTAGCCGGATCGGAGCACCAGGCCGGGTCAGCATTGCCGCGGATCTTGGAGGTCAGCCACACGCGGCCCTTGCTGTCCAGCATGGGGTTGTGCGGGTCGGCGGGATTGTACGGCGGGTTGGACCACAGGTGCTCGTCGCCCCAGAACAGGGACGGGCGGTTCGGAGACGGGAAGCGCGAGGGAACCTTGTCCCGTGCCTCACGCGTCGGGATGTCGAGCGCATAGGTCGAGTTGTCGTCCACGTTCAGGATCACCAATTGACCGTGGCCCGCGTTGACCGCGTAGCTGGGTCCGCCGCCGTTGACGGTGGGGTTGTTCTTGTCAGTGGTCGCTTGATCGTGCATGAAGGAGTGATCGTCGCCTACGTCCCAAAGGGTGGTAACGATGTTGCGCTCGATGCCGGAGGGCCGCGCCGGGGCGGGAGGAACCGCGCCGTTGGCGATGCTCTGGGTCCAATCAGAGAGAGCCTTCAAGGTGGGGACCGTTCCCATCTGACCCAGCAGTCCATACATATTGGTGCCGCGCACGCCGGTGCCCAGACGCCATTCCCAAGCTTCGGTGTGGGTCTTGAGGTCAGGCTTGGCGGCGAAGACGTGTTGCACGTCGCGCGTCACGCCAACACCCAGCTGATGGCAGAAGTTGCATCCCGACTTCAGGGTGTTGATCCAGTGATCCTGATCGGTCATCGCCACCGGGATGCCGTTGCCGGCTGCGCCCGTGCCCGTGCCGGGGAACGCGCTCTTGGCGGGCGGTTCCATCAGAGATAGCCACAGGTCACCAGGGTAGACCTTGGCGGCTTCCTGCGGGGTCTTGGCATTGGCAACCTTCAGCGCCAGAGGCGCGGTGGTGGGCTTGGAGGTAACGGCCGTCGAATCGGCCAGTCCGTAACCGCGCACCCAAATTTTATAGTTCGCGCCCGGGAGTTCGGGCAGCGTGTAGCGGCCTTGATCGTCGGTGACGACAATCTTGATGAAGCCGGTGCCCAGTTCGCTGGTTTCGGCAATCACCCACACGCCGGCTTCCGGTCCGCGTTCGCCGGTGACCACGCCGCTGATGTAACCGGCGGGGCTGACGTATTTCGATTTCGCGTTCACCACCTGTTTTGCTTGGGCCTTGGCCTGCTTCGGGGCGGCCTGTTTGGCCTTGCCATTTTGCTGCCCTAGCGTGGGCATGACAGCCAATGCCCCAATCAGACCAACGGCGCCAGCGCACAATAGCAAGGCGCGTCCACTGGGTTGAATTCGTCTCATAAATGATCCTCTCAGAATACGGAATCTGTGCACAGAAGCCTTCGCCAGTATACTCCAATTCGACTGCCGCTTGCATGCCCGGTATGATAGAGTGAATCGTTTGGGAGGGACCACGTGGACCGAAGCCGTTACCAAAAGTACATTCTAGCCGTTGCTGCTTTCGCCTTCCTGCTGGCGTTGCCCAGCAGCGCGTTTCAGGCCAACGCAGGCAAGCAAAAGGGCGGGCCCAAGGCTGGCGATGTAAAGACGAATCCGGTGGATAAGCAGCGCTACGTGTGGATTCCGCCGGGCACCATCGAAACCGGCTGTTCGGTGGGAGACAAGGAATGCTTTGAGGATGAGTCGCCGCGCCGCAAGATCACGCTGACCAACGGCTTCTGGCTGGGCGAGACTGAGGTCACGCAGACCGCCTGGAGCATTCTGGTCAACTACAACCCCAGCATTTTCCAAAGCCCGGACCGCCCGGTGGAAATGACCACGTGGGAGGACGCGAATTTCTTCTGCTCGGAAATCGGCGGGCGTCTGCCGACGGAAGCCGAGTGGGAATACGCGGCGCGAGCGGGTTCCGCGACGGCGCGGTACGGCAACATTGATGAGGTCGCGTGGTATTGGAACAACAGCGATTTCAAGTCTCATCCCGTCCGGCAGAAGAAACCCAACGCCTGGGGACTCTACGACATGCTGGGCAACGTGGTGGAGTGGACGCACACCTGGTACACGGTGCAGCTGAATCAGGAGACCATTAATCCCGCTGGTCCGGCCACGGCGGAGTACAAGTCGCTGCGCGGCGGCGGGTTCTGGGACAACCCGAACCTGATCCGCTTCTCCTACCGGCGCCGCTTCGAGACCGGCGACTACGACTACAACATCGGGTTCCGCTGCGTTAGTCCGTAGTTGTTTTCCTGCGCCCCGGGCACCAGGTTTGGGGCCAAGGATAAAACACGGATTTGACGAATCGATTTGTCCTGCCAAGCGCCTTATCCGTGTTCATCCGTGGCTATCAAATGGGTGCCTTTAGGAATCCGGGCGCTCCGGCTCCCAATCGTCCGGCGAGCCACGCTCGGCCCAATCTTCTCCGGCCTCGCGCCGCTCACGCTCACGGCGGGCTTTCTGTTCTTCGCGTTCCTCGCGTCCATCACTCATGATTCGCCTCAGCGGTACACCGGCTCGCCCGATGCGGGCACGGCCAGCGTCCAATCTAACTTCGAAACGGCCGGGTTCGATTTATCCACGTCGCCCAGGACCAGCAGCTTTTCTCCGGGAGAGTACACCACTGTGCTCCCGCCCACGCCCACGGACCGCACCTCAGACCCGCCCAGCGTCACCACTCGTTCACCGGCGACGATCTCCGCACCCGCGGCCTGGAACTTCGCATTGTTGCCCGCGGCTTCTGGCTTCGATGACGTATTGAACACGAACTTCACCGGCAGCGGCGTAATGCCTCGAATCAACTCCACCAGCCGTTCGTAATCCCCCGCCCCGGCCAGCTTCGTATTCGTCAGAATCACCCCTTGCGGCGTCACGCGGAACACCGCATTGTTGCCGTGACCGGTGACCAGATACGTATTCGCACGCACCAACCGCAGCACCTGCGGAACTGGTGGCGGCGTGGGAGCCTTCGTCTCCGCCGTAATCACTCCGCGCCCCGCGGCTTTGGCCTTTCCCTTCGCCGCTCCCGCCGCGCCCTCCGGGGGAGCCTGCGCCCACAACACCAACGCCGCACTAAGACTTGCCAGTATCAACCGTTTCATCCTCTCTAGCGTACACCTCCGGGAACAGAGTAAGCTGGTAAGCCAAGGACGCTCTCCCTATGAAGTTCTGCTTTGCACTCGCCACACTGCTGCCGCTCGCCCACGCACAGACCACGCCCATCCCGGCGGGCGATTGGCCGCGCTACACGCGCGACTTGGCGAACACGAAATTTTCGCCGCTCACGCAGATCAATACGTCGAACGCCGGCAAGTTGGCTCCGGCGTGGACCTACCGCCTTCGCACGGACGCCGAACGCTCCGGCCGAGGCGGCGGTTTCGCTGTGACTCCTGTGGTCATCGGCGGCACAATGTACATTACCGCAGGCAAGCGCGTGATCGCGCTGGATGCAGACAACGGCAAGGAGCTGTGGGTGCATGAAGCCGCCGGGCAAGGCAATCCTTCCGCGCGCGGCGTAGCCTTCTGGCCGGGAGACGCCACCAGTCCAGCGCGCATCATCTACACGCAAGGCACACGCATGGTGGGTCTGGTGGCTAGCACCGGCAAGATTGATCCGGGGTTCGGACAGGAAGGCGTGGTGACGTTGGGTGTGGCGTACGGGTCGGCACCCACCGTTTACAAGAATCAACTCTTCATCGGAGCAGCAAGTGGCGAGCAGCCCGCCAAAGGTCCCGCCGGCAACACGCGATCCTTCAGCGCGAAGACGGGCGCGAAGCTGTGGGAGTTCGTCTCCGTCGCGCAAGCCGGCACGCCCGGTGGGAACACTTGGCCTGATGGAGCCGCCGAAGGGCGTCAAGGTGCCAACAACTGGGGAGCTTGGTTGACCGTGGATGAAGCGCGCGGCATTGTCTACACCACGTTCGGGAGTCCGGCAAGCGACTACTACGGCGCGGACCGCAAGGGCGACAATTTGTACGGCAATTCGGTGGTCGCCATCGAAGCGGAGACCGGCAAGATGCTGTGGTATTTCCAGACGGTCCACCATGACATCTGGGATTACGATTTGCCGCCCGGTCCCACGCTGATGGATATCAAAGTGAATGGCCGCGATGTTCCCGCGCTGGCGCAAACGGGCAAGGTCGGCTATATGTACGTCTTGAATCGCGTGACGGGCGAGCCGGTCTTCGGCATCGACGAAAAGCCTGTACCGCAGAGCAAAGTTCCGGGCGAATTCACTTCGCCCACGCAACCGATTCCGCGCCTGCCACAGCCGCTTGCGCGGCACGATTTCGATCCGGCGAAAGACATGGTCACCGCCGAAGACACCACGCCGGAGCACGCGGCCGCGTGTCAGGAACTGGTGCGGAAGAGCGGGCCGCTGTATAACGAAGGTCCCTTTACTCCGTGGGTGTACCGCGCTCCGGGGGCGCCGCCGCAATCGAGCGTTATTTTTCCCGGCGCCATCGGCGGCACGAACTGGGGCGGGATGTCCGCCGATCCGAACCTGGGCTATATTTTCGTGAACACTTCCGATTACGCCAGCATCGGCTGGATTGAGAAGATGCCGGACAATGCGCGCGTTCCCTACGATCAGCGCAGCGCGTACGGAGCTCCGGTGCCGTCGAAATTTTGGGACCGCAAGACCGACGCGAACGGCGGGCTCCTCGGATCGCAGAGCTGGCCGTGCCAACGTCCGCCGTGGGGAAACTTGCAGGCCATTAACGCGCGCACCGGCGAGGTCGCCTGGAAGGTCGTGCTGGGCGTGACCGAGGATCTGCCGGAGGGTAAACGGAACACCGGCCGCGTGAATGGAGGCGGCACCATCGTCACGGCGGGCGGGCTGATTTTCGTGGGCGCGACCAATGACCAGCGCTTCCGCGCCTTTGAAAGCCGCACGGGGAAAATGCTGTGGGAGACACGCATGGAATACGACGGCATCGCCACGCCGGTGACGTATCAAGGCAAGAGCGGCAAGCAGTATGTCGCGATCACGGCGGCGGGCGGACTGGGCATTACCGATCCCAATCCAAGCAACAACGAACAGATCTACGTGTATAGTTTGAAGTAACGATGCACCGACTTCTTTTGCTATTTGTTACTGGCTTGCTGCTGCCCGCGCGCGCGCTGCAGGATGTGGAATACGGTCAGGTGCCGGGACAATCCCTGCGCATGGACGCAAACATCCCGGACGGTCCTGGACCATATCCGGCGGCCATCATCGTGCATGGCGGAGCATGGGTCACAGGCGACAAACAACGCAGCGTGCGCCCTCTATTCAAGCCGCTCACCGATGGCGGCATGGCTTGGTTTTCGATCAACTACCGGCTGGCCCGTTCAGGCGATCTCGCCTCGCTGATCAGCGCGGATGGCCTCGCCGCGCTGGCCGGTGGCGCGGACGATGTGCGCGCCGCGGTGGAATTTGTGCGCGGTCACGCGGCGGAGTGGAACATTGATCCTGCCCGCATCGTCCTCATCGGCGAATCGGCGGGGGCGCACCTGGCGTCGATGGCCGCGCTTAAGCCGACGGGCCAACCCGTGCAGGGCATTGTGGCGTTCTATTCGCCCAGCGATCTGGCGAAGCTCGTCGACGGCTCGCCGCGCATCCCGGAGGCGCTTCGACGCGCCCTGAAAGGTTCGCCGCTGGAGGCGATGCTGATGGCCGGACTCAAGCAACTCTCCCCGCAGACTTGGATCACCAAGGTCGCCCCACCGTTCCTCATGATTCACGGCACCGCCGACCAACTGGTCCCCTTCGAGCAATCCGAAACAATGTGCGGGGCCCTGCGCGGCACCGGCGCTGCGTGCGAGTTGTTCCCCGTCCCCGACGCGGGCCACGGCATGAATTTCTGGGAGTCGCAGCCGCCCATGCTGGCCTACAAGTCTAGAATGATGGCTTGGGTCAAGGAACGGTTAGGGCTTCAATAGCTCATGCCCTTCGGAGTGGGCAACATAGACAGCCGCCGTCAGATCGCCGATGACGTTCAGCGTCGTGCGGCACATGTCGAGAATGCGGTCCACGCCCAGGATGATGGCGATGAGCGCGGGGTTGATGCCCACCGTCGCCAGCACCACCACGATAAACGGAATGGACCCTGAGGGCACGCCCGCCGTCCCGATGCCGCCCAAAATCGCCATGTAGGCCACCAGAATCTGTTGCCCGATGGTCAGGTCCACTCCCGCCAACTGAGCCAAGAAGAGCACAGTGACTCCTTCATACAGCGCCGTCCCGTTCTGATTCGCCGTCGCCCCCACCGTCAGCACGAAACTGTTGATCTCGCGCGGAATGCCGAGCTCTTTCTCACCCACGCGCAGCGCCGTAGGCAGCGTCGCATTCGAAGACGACGTCGCGAAGGCGGTCAGCATCACAGTCTTCGTTCGTCGGAAAAATTCGACCGGCGAGTAATTTGATAGCAGCTTCAGCGACAACGAGTACACGCCGAACATGTGCAGCCCCAGCCCTACCAGCACCGTCACCATGTACCACAGCAACGCGCCGAGCAGATCGAGCCCGAAGCTCGCGGTGTTGCTGAACAACAGGCACGCCACCGCGAACGGTGCTACCCACATGATGAGTTCGATGATCTTCGTGGAAATCGCGAAGAGCCCCTCCATGAAGTTGACCACGGGCTCAGCAGCGTTACCCGGGACCAGCGTAATCGCCACTCCCAGCAGCAGCGCAAAGAACATGATGTGAAGCATGTTGGGCGGGTCCGCCGCGGCGGCCGTGATCGGATTCGACGGCACAATGGTCCGGATCACCTGCAACAACGGAGCCTCTTTCGCCGCCGATTGCGCCGAGACCACACGCGACGCCGCGTCTTTCCCGTAGCGTTCCTGTAGCGCCTGCGCGGTTTCCGGAGCCAGCCGCTTTCCCGGCGCTGCCACATTCGCCACCGTCAGCGCGATTACCACGGAGACGGCGGAAATCCCGAACGTGTACGCGAACGACTTCAGTCCCACCCGCCCCAGCTTGCGGATGTCCCCGATCCCCGCCACGCCGACCACCAACGAAGAAAACACCAGCGGCACCACCGTCATCAGCAGCAGCCGCAAGAACAGCTGCCCCACCGGGTTGGTGATGTTCTCAACAGTCCACTGAATGTTCGGATCCGCAGGCCCCAGCGCCAGATTCGCGGACACGCCCGCGACGACGCCGACGGCGAGTCCAAGCAAAATGCGCGTATGCAAAGGCATCTCTACAGGGTACTCTCAACATGCGATACAGTAGTCGCCATGAGGGTTTTGCTCGTTCTCCTGGCGGCATCCGCCTTCGCGCAACCCGCGCCAGAGATCCGCGGCGTCGTCATCGAACAAGGTCCGAACACCCCGCTCGCCGGAGCCGAAGTCACTCTCTACGAATTCGTCCCCAACGGCGACACGCTGGACGCGCGCGTCTTCAAAACCATCTCCACCGATGCCCGCGGAGCGTTCACCTTCAAGCCCGGCCACCTCGGCGACTTCCGCCTGGAAGTGAAGAAGCCCGGCTACGTCACACCCGACGAAGGCCCACGCAATCCGGGCGGTGAGACCTTCAAACTTCAACTCTTCCTGGCGGTGCGCAACGCAACATCGGACCACCGCATCGTGCTCATGAACCCCAGTTCGCTCAGCGGCCGAGTGGTGGATGAAGACCGCAAGCCCGTCGCCAACTTTCGCGTCTTCCTCCAACCGGCCGATTCGCTGCTCACCTTCGGCCGCGGCACGCCCGCGGTGACCGACGCGGACGGCAACTTCACTGCCGAAAAACTCCCGCCCGGACCCTACCTAGTCCGCACTGCCGTCGAAAACATGCAAGCCCTCAGCATCACCGACTACAGCGACGCCGACGCCAAGATCGTCGACGAGGCCATCGAAACCACCTACTGGCCCGGCGGCGTGACCGACCCGAAGACCGCGCTGCCCATCCCAGTGCCGCCCGGCACCCCCGCGAACATCGGAACCATCGTGCTGCGCAAGACCCGCTATCACCGGGCCGCAATCGAACTCGCCGGCGACTGCACCACGGAAGAGTGGACCTACTCGCTCATCAAGCTACCGCGTGATCCACGGATCCTTGGACAGCCCTCCGTCACCGCGCCTTGCCGCAAGCAGTTTCTGGTCCGCAATCTCGCGCCGGGATCGTACACGCTGGCCGTGTCCGTGGGCAAGAAGGAAACCCTCCGCTGGGCGCTCGCGCCCATCACCATCACCAACCAAAACGTGCAGGCGAGGCTGGTGCTTTCTCCCGCGACCGACCTGACCATCCGCTTCATTACCGTGGACGGAACCCCGCTACCGGGCTTCGTGCCCGTGCGCACGATTCGCCCCGAGGATTTGCGGACCCAACCGCCTCCGTCGGCCCCGAGTTTGATTCAACTTCGTCCGGAAGATGCGCCGAATCCGGTTCCACCATTGAGCCGGCCGGCGAAGGGCTTCGCCTGGCACGCAGCCTGCCCTGGGCGCGCTACGCAATCACCGTCTCCCGTATTCCGACGTCGCACTACATCAAGGCATTCCGCTACAACCGCCTGCCCGTCCCCGACGGCCGCATCACATTGGTCCCAGGCGGCGAACTCGAGATCGTGCTCAGTAACCGCCCTGCGTCCATCACCGGCACAGTGAAAGGCTCCACTGACGCGGTCGTCATCCTGCGCCGCTGGCCCGACACCCACCCGCTGCTTGAAGGCAATGAACCTTTCTCCTACATGGCCCCCTTGGAACCCGGCGGCACCTTCGAGTTCCGAGGCCTAGCCCCCGGCGAATACCGCATCCGCGCCGCCACGCCCCCACTTCTTGACGATGCGCCGGTAGAAGGCGAGAAGATCGTGCTCGGCGAGGCCGAGACCAAAACAGTCGAACTGAAACTGACTGACCCCTCGCGCTAACCTAGACAAGTGCCCCTGAGCTTCGCCTTCTCCACCTGCCCCAACGATACCTTCGCCTTCCACGCCCTGGTCCACGGCCTGGTCCCTTCCCATGTAAGGGGACCCGCCATCGCGCCCCACATGGACGACATTGAAGCCCTCAACCTCCGCGCCGCGTCAGGAGAAGCCGAGGCCACCAAAATCTCTCTAGCCGCCTACCTGCAACTCCGCGACCGCTACGCCCTCCTCCGCGCCGGCGGTGCAGCGGGCTTCGGCGTCGGACCCATCGTCATCTCGCGCACGCAGCGCGAAGTCGGCGGGCGCGTCGCCATTCCCGGCAACACCACCACAGCCGCTCTGCTCCTACGGCTGTTCGGAAAATTCGAAACCATCCCCATGCGCTTTGACCAGGTCGAAGACGCCGTCCTCCGAGGCGACGCCGATTGCGGCGTCCTCATCCACGAAGGCCGCTTCACCTATCAGCAAAAGGGACTCGTGCTGCTGCAAGACCTCGGCCAGTTCTGGCAAGAGAAGATGAAGTGCCCGCTGCCGCTCGCGGCCATCGCCATTCGCCGCGACCTGCTCGCGCAGGCCAAGCCGTTCGATGCCGCCCTGCGAGCCAGCGTGGACTACGCCTTCGCAAACCCCACAGCGTCGAGCGCCTACGTCAAACAACACGCCCAGGAAATGGACCCCACCGTCGCGCAGCGCCACATCGACCTCTACGTCAACGCCTATACGCAAGCGCTAGATGAATCCGCCGTCGAACGCTTCTTTGCCATCGCCGAAGAGCAGGGCTTTTGCAAGCCGTCGCGTGAACCGATATTCGCGTAACGTCACTTCTTGATGTCGCGGTGGTTCTCTTTCACCCGGTACCCGGCATCCCCCAACCGCTTTCGGATCTCCCCCGCGATCATCACCGACCGGTGATGCCCGCCCGTGCAGCCAAACGAAATCGTCAGGTAGTTCTTGCCTTCGCCGATGTAGTGCGGCATCAGGTACACCAGCAGTGCGGAGATGCGCTCAATGAACTCCTGCGTCTGCGGAAAGCTGCGGATGTAGCGCGCCACGCCCGCGTTCTTGCCCGTCTTTTCCTTGAACGCCGGGATGTAGTTTGGATTCGGCAGGAAGCGCACGTCGAACACCAGGTCGCTTTCCGGCGGGATGCCGTGGCGGAATCCGAAGCTATTCACCTGCACCAGCAGGCCCGAAGCGGTCTTGCGGTCCGCGCCAAAGATGGAGTGAATCGTCTCGCGCAGTTCGTGGACGTTGAAGTGGCTGGTGTTGATGATCGGGTCCGCCAGCTTGCGGATAGGCTCCAGCCGTTCGCGCTCATGCCGGATGTTGGCGGCCACGCTCTGCTTGGTTCCCAGCGGATGAGGGCGGCGCGTTTCGCTGAACCGGCGCTGCACCACCGCATCGTCCGCATCCAGAAACAGCAGCCGCGCCGGGACCTTGCGCCGGATCTGTTTGTACAGCGCGGGCAGCCGCTCTAGCGCCGACCCTTCGCGGATGTCCACTACCAACGCTGCCTTGCGGATGTTGGGAGCGCCCTTGGTCAGCTCGGCGAACTTCGGGATCAGCTCAATCGGCAGATTGTCGACCGAATAGTATCCCAGGTCCTCGAAGGCCTTGAGTACCGTGCCCTTGCCTGATCCGCTCAAGCCCGTGATGATCACAAGCTCAGTGTTGGCGGCGGGGACCGGGGGAGAAGCCATGTCAGGATTCTATCAAGTCGAAGTGCCCGTCGGCGCGGCGCACCAGCACCGTGATGCGCTCAGTCTCTGTGGCGCGGTAGACGATGTGGGTGCTGTCTCCGATCAGGCGCATGGCTTCATCGAGCGTCAGCGGCTTCTTTTTCGGAGGCGCCTTGTACACGCGGGGAACCCGCGATACCGGGGCCGGCGGATCTTTCGGAACCAATGATGGCTTGGCTTCGCGCCGGTGCGTCGAACGCCACTTGGTGCGCTGCTTCACAGCCTGCGCGTCCAGCTTTTCAAGCGCAGCGGACATCGCCTTGAACAGGTCTTCATTCGTGCCCAGGCCGACGAACTGATGGTCGTAGTATTGGACCGTGACCTCGGCTCGATAGGTGCGCTTTTGCTGGCTGAGGATGACGTGAGCTTTGTGCTCGCCGTTGCCGTCCAACAGCTTCGTCAGCTTGGCGAACTTCGCGTCTACTTTCGCTTGTACTTTCGGGGGTAAGTCGTGGTGAATTCCAGTGTAGGTTACTTGCATGAATCTCGCTTATTCGCGGGCGCGGCGCTGATGCGTGGAGGGGATGCGCATGTCTTCGCGGTACTTGGCCACGGTGCGGCGCGTGACGTCGATGCCTTCGCTCTGCAGCCGGTCCGTAATCTGTTCGTCGGTCAGCGGATGCGCGCGGTCCTCGTCGTCGATCATTTTCTTCACGCGGCGCTTCAAGAGCAGCAGCGGAGTAGCGCTGCCGCTGGGGCCCTGCACCGCCTCTGAGAAAAAGTAGCGCAGCTCAAACACCCCTTGCGGTGTGTGTGCGTATTTGCTCGAAACCGCGCGGCTCACCGTGGAAGGATGCACGCCGATCTCTTCGGCGATCTCCTTGATCATCATCGGCCGCAGCTGGTCCAGGCCATTTTCTAAAAAGTCGCCCTGGCGCTCAACAATGCAGCGGCACACGCGCAGAATGGTCTGCTTGCGCTGCTCAATGTTCTTCATCAGCTGGATGGCGCTGGCGTAGCGCTCCTTGACGTAGTTGCGCACGTCTTTATCCGGCTCATGCACGCGGTCGATCATCTTGCGATATTGTGGATTCAGCCGCAGCACGGGAATGTCGTCATCGCTCACCTGAATGATGTAGTCGTCGCCGTCTTTGTAGATGTAGACGTCCGGCTCCACCACGCGCGCTCCCGGACCCGAATAACGCAGGCCCGGCCGGGGATCCAGGTGGCGGATCACGTCGAGCGCGATCTGCACATGCTCCATCGGCCGCCGCAGGACCTTGGCCAGTTCCTTGGTTTGGCGCGTCTCCACCAGCTTCAGGTGCGTGGCCACGATGTTCCAGGCAAGGCCACCCTTGGCGTTGCGGCTGTCGAGTTGCAGCAGCAGGCATTCGCGCAAATCCGTCGCGCCCACTCCAGAAGGGTCCAGCGTCTGCACCACGCGGATCGCCTCCGCCACGTCTTCGAGCGTGTGCTGACCCTCGGTAGCCATATCCTCAGGCGGCGAAAGCAGGTAGCCGTTTTCGTCCAGATTGCCGATCACCCCAGCCGCGGCGTCGCGCACGTTTTCTGAGAGCGCCACCAGGGCCAGTTGCGATTGCAAGTGGTCCGACAAGGTTACGGGCGAAGAGAGGAACGTCTCAAAGGACGGTTTGTCACTGGTCTCGGCCGCCGGGGTTTTGAAGCCGGGGTCGAGGTAGTCGTCAAAGTAGGAGCCGAAGTCGATTTCGTCGAACGGGTCACTGGAGGCGGGGGCTTCCGGGGCGTCGGCCGTGGCGTCGGTGGAAACCGGCGGGGGCGGCTCGGATTCGGTTAGGTAGCCGGCGTCGCTGTCGGGAGCCCCGGGGGTGACGTCCAGAATGCCTTGGTCCGCCGGGTCGCCCGCGCGCTCGGCTTCGAGCAGCGGCTGGAGTTCTTCGGGGGTTAGTTCTTCGGTGCCATCAAGGCTTTCTTCCAGGACCGGATTTTCGGCAATCTCCGCCGTGATCATGTCCTTCAACTCCAGCCGGTTCAGCTGCAGCAAGTTGACCATCTGGACAAGTCCAGGCGTGAGGATTTGCTTCTGTTGGACCCGTACCTGTAGCCGTGGAGACAGCGAACTCATGGCAATACTCTCAGTCTAGCATCGGAGGGCAGGACGCTGAGCAATTTCAGCGCCATTTCACGGTCACGCGCTTGAGCGGGGCGGGCGGAGGGGGTGCCGCAGCAGCTTCCGGAACCACCCGAGCCGTAGGCTTGGGTAGGGCAGGCGATCCGCCTGCCTTCTTGGCCTTGCCGTTGTTCACCACCCGGATGTTGTTCACCACCCGCCGCGCCCCCGAGGACTTCGCCATTCGCGTGGCCGCCCCCTTATGCTGCGCAACCGAGGTAGTGCCTTCCCAGTAGACGACCCCACCCTTTACCTTGGCGGTGAACCCGTCCTTGCCGACCACGGACTTGGCCAGCCGGTCATGCAGTTGGGCTTCTATTTGGGCGTCAGTAGCGGGCGGAGCCTGGGCCAAAGCAGGTTGGGCCAAAGCGGCAAAAATAAGGATTAGGAGAAATCGGGGCATCGCTCCTAATCAGTGCGCCGAGCACCTGGAAGTTCTCAGCCTAAAAAATCAAAGAGTGTGGTCCGAGGCATTTGCGCCCGCGAAGTGAGCGCCGCCTGCTGCTGAACCTGGCCCTGATTCAGCTCGAGGATCGCCTCTGTGGCGTCGGCATCTTCGAGACTCCCTATCTGGGTGCGCAGTTGGAGCTGTAGGTTTTGTCCGAAGTCCAGGGCATTCCGCAAGCTGTTCTGGAAGCTGCCGTAGGAGGCGAGTTCACTGTTCAGGTGGTCGCCTACGGTCGTCATGCCGTCGAGCGCGGTGCGGATGGCGTCCTCGTCGTTGGCCAGCAGTCCGTCGCGCAACGCCGACAGGGTGGCGAAGACGTTGGCCCCGGGCGTGGACGAATCGAAGATTTCCTGGGCGGTGTGGGTCACTTGGAATGTAGTGCCATTCGGGTGCTGCACTAACCGGGTGGACCCTGCGCCCAGGTAAGCGCTGACCGGACTGGGTAGGTCTAGATCGATGGTGTAGGGGACCTGGCGGTCGGTGTCGCCCGAAAAGATGTAGCGCCCCTCCACCTGGGTGCCCGCGATCCCTGCGAGTTGCTCCATGATCGCGCCGATCTCTTGGCCCGTGACCGCGCGCGCGGATGCAGTTTGGGTGCCCGTCACGCCGTGCGCGCCCAGCGTGCGCGCGCGCTCGAACAGTTGGACCGAGCTTTGCAGCCCCTGCTCGGCGGCATCCACTTCGGCCGAAACACGGCCCAGATTCGAGTGGAGCTGCAGCGCTACGGACAAACTCGCGCGGGCGTTGAGCAAGGTCGAAACCTGATCCGGATCATCCGACACGCGGGCCATCTTGACGCCGGTCGAGAGCTGGCGCTGCGCCCGGTTCATGCGATCCGCCACCCGGTTCAGGTTGTTCAGGAACTGCTGGTCAGAAGCGTTGAGGGAAGTGATCATTTGGAAACCCTAGCGGATGATGTTCAGCACCGAGTCCGTCAATTCGTTGATCACGCCGATCAACTTTCCGACCGCCTGGTAGGCTTGCTGGAATTGCAGCACCTTGACGGCTTCTTCGTCCAGCGAAACACCCGTCGATTCGTGGCGGAACAACCGAGCCTGGGCGAGCGTGTCCTGATACTGAGCCTGTTCATTCCGGGCATTGGAAACATCGCGGCCCACTTTCGCCCCCAGCGCGCCGAAGGCCTGGGACAAGGTGAAGCCGCCCGCCACCGGAGCGCTGGACAATTGCGCCAGCGCGACCGCATTGCCGTTGCCCCCCGGAGCCGTGGCCAACGCGGCAGCAAGCTGATCCGGCAGCAGAGGGTTCACCGAAAGCGTCGCCGACGGCGCTGCGGCGTTGTAGGAAAATAGTCCGAACGGGGGAGGCAGCCCATTGCGATCCACACCCTGGGCCAGCGTCGCATTGACGTTGTCGGCAAACGTCACAGCCACCGCATCGAGGTCGGCCAGGTATCCCGGAAGCGTGGTGTTTTTCTCCTCTACCAGCGCCCCTAGCCGCCCGCCTCGGATTTGTCCGGTAATGTCGGTGCCCGCGGCGTCTCGTATGATCGTTTCCGGCGTCGACAAGTCCACGTTGACCGGATATTGCCGGTCCCCCATCACCAGGATCGTCTGCCCGCCCAAGTACACATTGGCCGCCCCATCCGCCGTCCGGACCAGCGTATAGCTGGCGAGGCCGGAGAGTTCCTCCAGCGCCGCGTTCAGTTGGGCGTCCATGCCGGCATCCGCCGCCGCCCCCGCGTTCGACCGGTATACCCGATTGATCCCCGCGATCTGCCCCGTCAACCGGTTGATGGCCGCGATGCTGTCCCGCGTCTGCCGGTCGACGTTCGTCGAAACATTCTGTAGGCCGATGGCAGCCTGGTGAAACGCGCTGGCAGCCTGCCCCGCCAAATCGAGGATGCCCTGACGCGATACCGTGTCATTCAGGTTCACCGCCAGCTGCGAAAACCCGTTGAAGAAGCCGTTCAGAGCGCTCGAAACGCCGAAGGTCGACGTCAGGTCGAACTGCCCTTCCACCACACCCAGGTCCATCGCGTGCTGCTGGGCCTCCCCCAGGAGTTCGTTCTGCCCCCGCACCGACTGTTCCAGGAACGACGACCGGGCGTTGACCATGGGACCGGCAACCACGCCCCCCGCCATCCCGCGCGCCGGGTCGAAGGAAAGCGACACCAGGACCTGATCCTGCTTCACGTACCCAGGAGTGTTCGCGTTCGTTATGTTGTTCTGGATGACGTTGAAACTGCGCCCGTAGACCCGCAGCGCGCCCGTCGAATTCAGCAGCGATGTAAAGAGGTTCCCCATCAGCCCTGCACCGCGATTCTGGATGTAGTTGGCACGGCGGCCAATGCGCCGTCAGAGGAGTAGCCCGGATCTAGTCCAAGCAGCCGTCCCCAGCCGCGCCAAAATTCCTCGCCGTTGCGCGCGAGCTTGGCCGCACCCGCCAATTCGAGCCGCAACCCTTCGAGTTCCTCACGCGGCGTTTCCGGCCCCGCCTGACGCAACTCCTCCGCGGCGGATTGCAGTGTTTGCAGCACGCCCGTCAGGTCCGCTCCCGGCTCCAGCATCGCTACGCGCGCCGCAGCCACCTGCTCCCGAATGCTAGCGATGCTTGAGGGCATCGTCTACAATCCCCCCTGCCACCGCTTCGGCATCCACGGTGTAGCTGCCCTGCGCGTACGCCCCCGCCAGTTGCTCCACCTGCGCCTGCCGCTCCGGTGATTCTACATCCAGACTGCGCAACGTCTGCGCCAGCCCCGACAGCGCTACCCCGTCAGAGCCGTCGCCGACCGGAGCCGCCCCGCCCGCAGGCACCTGCCGTCCAGCCTGCGTGGGCCTGGCAACCCCGCTGGTAGACCCGGTCGAGGCCAGCCCGCTCGGCCCTTGCAAATTCGATTCGTTGACTTTCATGTGTCGAGTAGCAATTTCCTCTAACTGCTCTATCGACGATTATGGAACGAATGTGAGCCCCCGTGCCGCTCCGCCGGGCTCAGATAATTCCGAGCCTACCGCGCCTCCAAGAACGCCCTTAGTGCCGAGCCCGCCAGCCTGCCTCCGAACTACAACACAACGATCACGTGTCCCTTCTTGTGTCCGGCTTCCGCATACCGGTGGGCTTCGCCAATTTCGTCCAGTGAGTAGCGTCTATCGATCACCGTCCGTAGCTTGCCAGCCTCAATCAGCGCCTTGAGAAACAATAGGTCTTCCATTCCGCCCGACGTCGAAACTGGATGACCTTTCCCGCGCCCGTGACCGAAGCCCAAATCCCGCCCAGCAGTCCTCCCAGAATGTTCGCCGCAAACCAGTCCCTGCCAAGACCCGCCACCAGAACGTAGAAGCCGCCCCGTTTCAGGGATCTCAGGCTGCGCCAAAACCCGCTCTTGTAGTCCGCGTCGAAGATCACGTCATAGACCCGTCCGCTTTGCGAGAAGTCGCCCCTCGTGTAATCGACGACTCCATCCGCGCCCAACGAATTCAGCAGGTCGAGATTGGCCGTGCTGCAAACCGCGGTAACATGCGCTCCAAAATGTTTGGCCAGTTGCACCGCAAAGACTCCCACACTGCCCGAAGCTCCGTAGAACAGAACCCTTTGTCCCGCCGGGATGGAGGTTCTCGTCAGGTACGTCAGTGCAGTCTCGCCGCCGAAAAAGACCGCAGCCGCCTGCTCCAGCGTCATGTTCGCGGGCTTGATCGCCAGCGGAGCATGCTCGTGCAAGCAGACGTACTCAGCGTGCGTGCCGAACTGAGCAAGGTGCCGCCGAATACCCGGTCGCCCGGGCAACAAATGGATCTTCCTACCTGACGCTCCAGTCCGCGGCACAAACCGTGGTGGCATGGACGCGGACCAGGACTTCGTTGTCCGCGGGAACGGGTTTTGCTGCGCCCTCGATATGGACAACGCTAGGAGGTCCATAGTGGGTGTAGACAGCGGCTCTCATGGAGAGTAGACGAAGCGTGAGTCCTGATCTTTTACTTCCCCCGGGAAAAAGGAAGAACGGTTACCGGCTGCCAGCAACGCCCTTAAGTGCCGGGCCCGCTCCGGCGACCGTAGTTGCCGCAGCGCTTTGGCTTCAATCTGGCGGATGCGCTCGCGCGTGACGTCCAACTCCTGGCCGATCTCTTCGAGCGTGTGCTCGCGCTCGCAGCCTATGCCGAAGCGCAGGCGGATGACTTTCTCTTCTTTCGGAAAGAGCGTCTTGAGGATTGGACCTTCTCCACAGGAATATCCATGCGGCGCGAGATCTCTTCGTTGGTCGGAGCGCGGCCCCAGTTCCTTTTCCAGCTCGCGCGTTTCCTACCCCATGACTTACCACCGCGACGCCAGAAACGCTGCTGACACCGACGTGTACTTCCACGCGGGCGAGGCCGCCAGCGCTGGATTAAACTGATTCGAGTAAAACTCCGCCGAAAAACGCAGTTCCCGGCCCTCGCCTACAAAAAACGACGCGTACGTCTCTGCCCGCAACGACTGCCCCCACGGCCCGAAGCTGTCCCCGTGATCGCGCGCCCGGCCCCGCCCAATTCCGAAATCGAGCGATAAGGAAAAATCCGTACGGTCAATGTCTGTCCGCCAAGCTCCTTCGATGGTCTGCACTAAGTTGGGAGCATAGTAGCCGACTTCGCTGGGTTTCTGGAAGCGCAGTGTGCTGTAGGTCCCATAAATTTCGGACGTGCCGCCCAGCATGTGCCCCAGCGTGGATTCGGTGGCATAGCGCAAATTGCGTTCGCTGCCACTGGTCATGGGACCGGCCTCCAGCAGCCCGCGCAGCCGCCAACCAGCGGGCAGCGTCAATTCGGGCCGTGCCACCACTTCGTTGCGGATGACCCGATTGGCCACCAGCAGCGGACTTAGATCAAATCAGTAGTGTCCGGCTAACGCGCGACACGCCGACGGCAACTAACTGAAGAGTAGGCGGTTGAGGCCTCTTTTGAGTTGCCGCGATTTGAAATACCAGAAGACGAAACACGAGGCTGACACCATGAGGGATGAACCTTGGCCGCACCG
>CANFEY010000066.1 GCA_947446025.1 Bryobacterales bacterium | reverse complement strand
CCTCTACCAAATCCTACAGGTTGTCAGCGTCACCATTTTCGAGCGGACGCCCATTCTACAGGCCCTTCAGCTACAACATACCGGAGAAAAATCAGACCCATTTTTCAACCAGCTGAATCTGTTCGACTTATAGCCGGACACTACTGAGCCGCCGTATATGAACGTGAACACGCACCCGCACCCCTACGGCATCATGATCGCGGGCAATGATCTGGGAACCGCGCAACAAAGCTACCTGTATTGCGCCGCCTACGGCAACGGGAATTTCATTGTGCGCGGCTTCGGACCCGCGGCATTTCAGATGAACGGCCAAGGCGAGCCGAATCCCGCGGTTCACAAGGCCGCCGCCCGCATGCAGCCGGTGATGCAGGAGATCGCGGTAACAGTCCGCGCCGGACGAGTGGAGTGCATCATCAACGGCACGGTGGTTGCGGGCTACGACAAGGCCACGCTGGTCACCGCGGGGAAACTCAAGTCGCTGGACGGCGTCTACGGCCTCCGCTTCGCCCACAACACGGACGTCAACGTCACCGGCTTCAGCGTGACGAAGAACTGACGGAGTCTGGCACCCAACGTGCTCCGTAGTAGGGCATGAAATACTTCGCGCTTCCCGTTCTCATGCTCCTGACCAGCCTAGGGGTGGCCGCGTAGACACCTGCCGCCAAAGGCAAGATGGGCAAGATGGGTCAAATGGCCGACCACATGTCCGAGATGATGGGCGGCCATCGCGAAATGGCGGCGCTGGTGGAGAAATTGGCGCAGTCGTTTGCCGCAGTGCAAGCCGAAAAGGAACCCGCCGCGTTGGCAAAAAAGCTCGCCGCCCATGGCGAGTTGGTGAAGGAATTACAGACTAAAGTCCAGGCGCACTCGCAGATGATGGAAAAGATGGAGAAGGAAGAGGCGGCCGCGCCTGCGGCACCGGCACCGGAGCACAAGCACTAGCTCCTCCGCTGGAACAGATCCTTCAGTTCCGTGAAGAACGCCTCCACGTCCTGGAAGTCGCGGTACACCGAGGCGAAGCGCACGTACGCGATTTTGTCCAAGACCTTCAACCGCTGCATCACCATCTCGCCGATCTCTGTCGTCGAAATTTCGCGGTCGGCGTTTTCAGACAGACGCGATTCCACCGCGTCCACCACCTCGGCCAGCTTCGCTACGCCCACGGGGCGCTTCTGGCACGCCCGCAGCAAGCCTTCAAGCACCTTCTGGCGCTCGAACTTCTCGCGGCGGCCGTCGCGCTTCACCACCATGAACGGGATGTCGTCACTGCGTTCGTAGGTGGTAAAGCGGCGCTCGCACTTCAGGCACTCGCGGCGGCGGCGGATGACGTCGCCTTCTTTGCTCTCGCGCGAGTCGATTACCTTGTCTTCACGATGCGCGCAGAACGGACAAGTCACCTAAAGGTCGTCTCCCACATGCTTCATGGTACGCCAGTGGATGCCCTCATGAAACGCCATGAACAGTCCCAGCGGCAACGCGGTCAGGAAATTCGTGGCCCACAACACCAGCGCGACACCGTTGGCGGCCTCCACGCCGATGCCGTACAGTTCCGTCAACACCAGGATGGCGGCGATCTGCATGCCACCGCCCACACCAGGAATTTGGATCACACCCGCGAAGGTGACAAAGCCCATCGTCGTCAGCACCTCACTCACGGTCAAGCGTGACACCTCGGGGAAAGCCCACAGTACTGAAATGAACACGCCGGCCACCAGCGTCCACTCAACTACCGTAAGCCCGACCAGCATCCACAGCGACGCCGGGTCGCGGGTGGACTCCATGCATTCATCGAAGGCGTGGATGAAGCCACGGACGCGGGCCAACGGGACTTCCGGCAGGAACGACAATGCCTGCTCCAGGCGGCTGCGGATCTGCCCACGGTAGCGCCGCAGCGCGATCAATCCGGCCAGGCATCCGGCTCCCGTAACCCCGGCCACCCATCCGGCGGCCTGTAGAGCCGTGTGCAGCCAGGAATCCGGAGCCCAGCCTACACTCCCGGTCCGGGTCAGCGCCAGACCGAACAGCGCCAGAATCATCAGCAGGTCCAGGATGCGTTCCACGAACCACGCCGCCACTTGGCTCGAAAACGGCAGGCCCTGTTTGTGCGCGATCAAGTAGGGCCGCACCGGCTCCCCCGCGCGCCCGAACAGCACCACCGCGGTGAAGCCAATAAACGTGGATACCGTCAACTGCCACAGCGTGGCCTGCGGAGCCATGTGACGGATCATCACCTTCCAGCGCAGGGCCCGAACCACATAGGCGGCCAGAATCAGCGGAATGGAAGCGGCCATCCACGGCCAGCGCAAACCCTGCATCACCGCCACGAAGCGCTCCCAGGCAAACCCCGACTGGTCCAGACGCAGGTACAGAAAAACAGCGGCGCCGGCCACAAGGGCGACGGTGATGACCAGTCCTAGGTGGCTCTTTTTCAATCCGTTACGATCAATCTAGCTTAGCGTAGAATAGATCGAACTTCTCATGCTTGGATTTCGTTCTGACTATTGGAGAATGAATTTCCGCCCTCCGGCGCGGGGAAATCGAGGTCATGCGAGGAGACGAGATGGCTGCAATCGCCACAGATCGGCAGGGTACCATGCTGGGCGGGGCTTCCACCCTTCTCCGAGCCACCCCGGCCCGGCTGTGGGGGATGCTGCCGGTTCGTAAGACCCAAACTTTCATGGACCCTGATCAGCAACTGGTGGAGCGGTGCCTGGCAGGCGAAGAAAACGCCTGGGAGGATCTGGTCAAGGTACACACGCGGCGCGTGTATGCGATTTGTTATCGCTTCACCGGCTCTGATCACGCGGCGCAGGATCTGACGCAGGATGTCTTTCTGCGAGTCTTCAAATCGCTGCGGAGCTACCGCCTGGGCGAAGGGTCGTTCGCGGTGTGGCTTTCGCGCTTGGCACGGAACCTGCTCATCGATCACTACCGCCGCAGCAAGCTGGAACGCGTGACGGACTCGATTGAAGGGCAGTTGCCGATGCTGGAAGAAAAGACAAGCGGATCAACGCGGGCCGATAGCATCCTGGCCGGCCGCGAGGCCAGTGAAGTATTGCAAGCCGGCTTGCAGAAGTTGTCGCCGGAACTGCGCGAAGCCGTCATCCTCCGCGATCTGGAGGAGATGGAGTATAAAGAGATCGCCCAGGTGTTGAACGTGCCCGAAGGCACGGTGAAGAGCCGCCTGAATCGCGGCCGGGCGGAATTGGGTCGCGTCTTGCGGCTGCGAGGGGCAGTGGCATGAACCCCCGCCTGACCTGCGCCGACGTGGAAGTCCTGCTGGCGGACTATGTCGATCAGACCTTGCTGGACCGTGACGTAGCGGACCTCAAAACCCACTTCGCCGCTTGCCCCGGCTGCCAACAGATGGCAGCGGATGCAATGGCAGCGGTAGCCTTCATGGACCGGGCGCAGATCCCGGAACCTCCGCCGGAGCTGGTCAACCGGATTCTCTTCGAAATCGGCAACAACGCCGGCCATGACATCGTCAAGCCGCCCTTCTGGCAGCGACTATTCGGCAAGCGCCTCCAACCGGTCCTGCAACCGCGCTTCGCCATGGGCATGGCCATGACCATGCTCTCCTTCGGAATGCTGCTGCGTATGGAAGGCGTGCGCGAGTGGGCGGATCTGAGCCCTGCGAATCTGTATGCCACCGCCGAAGACCGCGTGACTCGCATTTGGGATCGCGGCGTGAAGAACTACCAGAGCTTGAAATTCGTATACGAAATTCAGACGCGGTATCAAGAGTGGCTGGCGGAGCAGGGAAAAGACAAGCAGAACCAAGAAAAGCAGAAACAACAATGAGTGACACGGACATCAAAATCGTAGGCTACTGCCGCACCTGCGGCACCGGACTGGACGAAGCCAATCTGCGCACTGCCAATGGCACCATCTATTGCGCGGACCACTTGCCCGCGGCGGCCCCGCAGCCCGAACCGCAGTCTCCCTACACCGCCCCGCCACCTCCCCCGCGCGGCGAAGATGGGTCGCCTGGAGCCGCCTTTGTGCTCGGCATGATCCCCGGCGTGGGCGCGATCTACAACGGCCAGTACGCCAAGGGCATCGTCCACGTAATCCTTCTGGCCCTGCTCTTCATGGCCGCTGATAACGCCTACGGTGCCGGACCCTTGTTCGGCCTGCTGATTCCCGGTTTCTGGTTCTACATGGCCTTTGAGGCGTATCACACGGCGCGGCGCAAGCGCGAGGGGTTACCCGTTGACGAGTTTTCCGGCCTCGGGCTGGTGGAGCAGAACTCGCGCTTTCCGGTCGCTGCCGTGCTGCTGATTGTGTTCGGACTGGTGTTCCTGCTGAACAACCTCGGCGTCCTCGAAATCCGCCAACTGATGCGCTACTGGCCGGTGGCGATGATCGCGCTCGGCGTCTACATGCTCTATGGGCGCATGAAAGGAGACAGCAATGAACCCAAGT
This sequence comes from Bryobacterales bacterium, assembly GCA_947446025.1. Classification (GTDB taxonomy): domain Bacteria; phylum Acidobacteriota; class Terriglobia; order Bryobacterales; family Bryobacteraceae; genus Palsa-187. Next base: position 16,664 of record CANFEY010000066.1, on the reverse strand, counting down.
AATCCCGCTCCACATGCGCCCCGGCAACACTCCCTCATTGACGCCATCCGCGGACCTATCATGCTGGTCACGCTGGGCGCGTTGATGGCCGCCGACCAAATGGACCGCATCGGCATTGACCGCACCTGGCCCGCGCTGCTGATTCTGTTCGGGCTTCTGAAACTGGCCGGGTACTTAGGCGGAGGCGAAAAAGAATGAGGCGCGGATCGCTTGTCGGCCCTCTGCTATTGATCGGCATCGGTGCCCTGTTCCTGGCGCGCAACGTCATGCCGGAGCTGCCGCTGCTGGACTACCTGGCCCAGTATTGGCCGTTCCTGCTGATCCTGTGGGGCGGGCTGCGCGTGCTGGAGATCGCCGTGTGGTCCATCCGCGGCGTGCCGTTGCCCGCGCGCGGCGTATCCGGCGGCGAATGGGTACTGGTGGTCTTCCTGTGCATGTTCGGCACCAGCCTGCACGCGGTGCGCGGCTTCACCTCCTGGCTGCCGCGCGCCGGATTTGAGTGGGGGGGCCTGGAAGTCTTCGGCGAGTCTTACGAATACCCCGTCACCGCCGAAGCCTCAACCACAGCCAACCCGCGCGTGGTCATCGAAGGCTTCCAAGGCAACGCCCGCATCGTCGGCGGCGACGGCACCGCAGTGAAGGTCACCGGACACCAGACCATCCGCGCCACCGATCAGGCAACCGCCGACCGCACCAGCAAAGACACCCGCGTCGAAGTCACCAGCCTGAACGGCCAAGTGGTGATTCGCGTGGTACAGCCGCAGAGCGACATTTTCAGCAAGGAGCGCAATCCGTTCCGGCGGCGCATTTCGGCCGACCTCGACATCGCTGTCCCGCGCGGCGCCGCCATCACGGCTACCGGCCGCAACGGCGACTTCGACGTCAGCGCCATCACCGGCTCGGTTGAGATCAACGGCAATGACAGCAGCGTGCGCCTCGAAAACATCGGCGGAGACGCACGCATCGACGTGCAGGGCAGCGAGCTCGTGCGCGCCGTCAACGTCAAGGGCGCACTGGAGCTGGGTGGCCGCGGCAATGATGTGGACATCGAGAAGATCGCCGGCCAGGTCACCGTCAATGGTTCCTGGAGCGGCCTGATCCAGTTCCACGACTTACCCAAGCCAGTGCGCTGGAAGACCTCGCAATCCGAGATCACCGCCCAGGCCATCCCTGGCGAGTTGCGCCTAACCATCGGCGACATCAGCGGCAACCGCATCACCGGACCGTTCCGTATTGACTCCACCACCAAGGACATCGTCCTCAGCGACGTCACGGGCTCCACCACCATCGACTTGCAGCGTGGCGACGTGCGCTTGAGCGCCTCCAACACGCCCCTCTCTGAGGTGAACGTCCGCCTGCAATCCGGCAATGTGGAGATGTCGCTTCCCGAAGGTGCCAAGTTCAACATGAACGCAGTGACCCAGCGCGGCGAAGCCTATAGCGACTACCTCAACGGCGTCAAGCAAAACCGCGAAGGCAACCGCGGTGCAAGCATCATCAGCAACGCCGGAGGTCCGATGATCGATGTGCAGGTGAACCGGGGCGACATCACGCTGCGCAAGTCAGGCAAGCCCGCGGCGCTCCCGGCAGGCTCACCGCCGAGGCCGGTCGAGCAGTAGCATCCGAACATCCATAACGTTGGTTCCCGTGGGACCGGTTTTGAGCAGCGCGTTCAGCGGCTCGAAGAAATGGTAGGAGTCGTTGTTCGCCAGATATGCCCGCGCATCCATGCCCGACCGCGCCACGGTCGCCCCATCCGCGATCGCTCCCGCCGCGTCCGTCGGCCCATCGATGCCATCGGTGCCGCCGCTCAGGATCGTGACGTCCGGCACGCCCTCCAGCGCAATCGCCGCCGCCAGCACGAACTCCTGATTGCGTCCGCCTAAGCCGGTGCCGCGCACCGTACACGTGGTCTCGCCGCCCGAAAGAATGCACACCGGACGCTTGGCGGGCCGCCCGTTCGCGATGATCTCCTTCGCAATCGCCGCGTGCATCGCCGCCACGTCGCGCGTTTCCCCATCGATGAACGTCGAAAGCACCAGCGGCTTGTAGCCGAGTTCCTTCGCCTTCGCCGCGGCGGCGTCGATCGCGAGTTTGTTGCTGCCTACGATCAGGTTCTGCACCCGCGCCCCGTTCAGCTCAGGAGTTTCGCGCAGCACGCCGGGATCCTCCACGCCGTACTTGCGTAGCAGCGCCCGCGCATCCTCCACCGTGGTGCGATCCTCCACCGTGGGCCCCGACCCAATCACATCCAAGTCATCTCCAATCACATCCGACAAGATCAGCGCCAGCACCCGAGCCGGATGCGCCAACCCCGCCAGTTGCCCGCCCTTGATCGCGCTGAGGTGCTTGCGGACGGTGTTCAGCTCATGGATCGTGGCTCCGCCGTTGAGCAGCGCGCGCGTGATCGACTGCTTGCGTTCCAGGGACAGCCCAGGCAGCGGCGCGGGCAACAGCGCGGAAGCCCCGCCGGAGATGACGCAAATGACCAGGTCGCGCGCCGTGGCCTGCCGCGCAATGTCCGCAATGGCGGTCGCGCCCTCGACGCCGCGCTGGTCGGGCAAAGGATGCCGCGCCTGCTGCAAGCGGATGCGCCGCACGCGCGCCGTCACCCCGTCCGGCACCATCACCAGGCCGTCCGTGATGCGGCGCCCCAGCAGTCGCTCCACCGCCGCAGCCATCGCCGAGCCGGCCTTCCCCGCCCCCACCACGAACACGCGCCCGGTGTCCATCAGCCGGTAGCGCTGCCGCCCCGCAATCAGCGTCCGCCCGTCGGACCGCACATGCCGCAACACCGCATGCTGCGGTTCGGCCGCATCCAAAGCCGCCCGGAAAATTTGCAGCGCGTGCTTCTTCACGTCGTTCTTACTCAGACCAGTCCAAGCGCCAGGATCTGCTTCACCACGTCCGCGCACTCATCCCCGCGAACCTCAATCCGGTGATCCGCGCGCGCGTAACTGGACCGCCGCTGCTCGTACAACGCGCGGAACTTCTCGGCATCGCGAGCCAAGGGCCGCGATTCATCCCCCGCCACCCGCCGCTGCGCCATCTCAAACGGGCAGTCGAGCCAAATGGACACACCCTTATCCACCAGCATCTGCGCGTTGTTCTCCTGCGCATACGCCCCGCCGCCCAGCGCAACGATGTGCGGCTGCCCGCACTCGATCTTACGCACCACGCTGCGTAGCGCCGCCGCTTCTAGCAGCCGGAACGCCGGCTCTCCGCGCTCCTCAAAAATCCGCGCGACCGGCGTCCCTTCGGCCTTCTCGATGTCCGCGTCCAGGTCCACGAACCGCCACCCGAACTCCTCCCCCAGTGCGCGGCCCACAGTGGATTTTCCGCAGCCCATGAATCCAACCAGATAAATGCCGGGGGTGCGCTTCAGTTTCAGAATCATAGGGCGGGACGCCATAATAGTAGCATGCAGCAGGGGCTTCTTCCGCTCTTTCCACTCGAAGTTGTATTGATGCCGGGCGGGCATCTGCCACTTCACATTTTCGAAGAGCGCTACAAGGAAATGATCGGCGAGGCCATGCGCGATAAAGCCGAGTTCGGCGTCGTGCTGGTCACCGGCAAGGGACTGACCGAAGTCGGCTGCACCGCCACCATCGAAGGCGTCCTCAAAGAATACCCCGACGGCCGGCTCGACATCGTCACCCTCGGCCGCCGCCGCTTCGAAATCCTGCTGGTCAACGAAGAGCGCGAGTTCCTGCGCGGAGCTGTCGAATTCTTCGATGACGAGCCCGGCACCGAACCAGCCTCGCCCTCCGCCCGCCAAACCGCCATCGACGCCTACAACGCCCTGCAGTCCATGTGGAACAACCAGCCGCTCGAAGACGCCGGCCTGGCCGACCCGCTGGTCAGCTTCCGCCTGGTGCGCGCCATCAAGGATCTGGAATTCCGCCAGTCCATCCTCATCAGCCGCAGCGAGCAGGAACGCATCCGCAAACTGGCCGACTACCTGCCCGCCTTCGCCCAACACGTCCGCCGCGAGCTGGCCGTCAAAGGCGTTGCCCCCCTCAACGGTTTTCACAGGCACCCATGACCCTCATTTTCGACGCCGACGACACCCTCTGGGAAAACAACATCTACTTCGAGCGAGCCTTTGACCGCTTCGTCGATTTCCTCGATCACTCTCACCTCACCCACTCGCAAATTCGCGACACGCTCAACGAAATCGAGCTGGTGAATTCCCAAATCCACGGCTACGGCTCCCTGAACTTCGGCCGCAACCTGCAACAGGCCTACCATCACCTGGCGCAGCGCTCCATCGCGCCCGATGACCTGCATCGCATCATGAGCTTCGCCGAAGCCATCCTGGAGCATCCGCTCGAAATCATAGACGGCGTGGAAGCCACCCTGGCCGCGCTCAGCCCGCACCACGACCTGGCCCTCTTCACCAAAGGCCATCCAGACGAACAGCGCATGAAGATCGACCGCTCCGGCCTGGCCCGCTACTTCAACCACACCGGCATCGTCCGCGAAAAGGACACCGCCGCGTACGCGCAACTCACCGCCGAACAAGGCTTCGACAAGGCCGCGTCGTGGATGATCGGCAACTCCCCCAAGTCCGACATCAACCCCGCTCTGGAGGCCGGCCTGGGCGCAGTCCTGGTCCCGCACGAGCGAACCTGGGTCCTCGAACGCTGCGAACTCAACCCCGGCGGCAATCCCCGGTTCCTGCAAGTGGGCCGCATCACGGACTTGGTTTCTGTATTCGTAGCCGGGGCAAAAGTACTGGATCTTGAAGTACCCTAGGGTACGTGTGGTACGCTCCCATCCGAGAGGGTGAAGCTCCATGACGAAACGGCTAAGAATTTTGGTACTTATCGGGCTTGGACAGCTCGGACTTATCGGTGGGCCGATTGAAAAGACTGAAGCGGCTCCGTTAGCGCCACCCGGGCTTACGACCTACGCTGCATTTATGGAACTCGCAGGACCCCTATGGCTGTTGGAAGTACCAGGGGCAACGTTTGATTCGGCGTTTCACTATCCGGCTGAGGGAACTGCGGCGGTCCCCTCATTAGACCCTCTGGCGGGCGACCTGGTGCTGGTGCCCGAACCCCGTTCAGCCGCTTTCCTGGGAGCGGCCTTGGCGATCCTACTTCTGCTCGGCATTCGTCGACGTCGCCGGACCCATTCCCACAATCTGTAACACCACGTCTTCATCCTTCGCGCCGTCATAGTGGATCTGCTTGGCGAAGTGCGTCACAAAGGTCCCGGCGGGTACAGCCTTGGTGCTGGCCGGATCGTACTTCGGCCCCGTCCCCAGCCACCACGTCCCGCTGATCACGGTGATATAGCGGTCTGAGCCGTGAAAATGCGGGCGGCTCATTTTGCCCTTCTCCCACTTGCCCAGGATGACGTACATTCCCGGCTTCGACGGATCGCCCATCAGAATCGCCTGTTTGATCCCGCTTTCCGTATCCGTCCACTTCAGCTGCGCGGGCAACTTGTAGCTCAGCACCTTGGGATCAGGCTCCGCCGCCTGCAGCGCGAAGCCCAGAGCGGTAAATAGTGTCAGACACCAATTTCGCCGATTCATCGTTAGCCTCCCTTGTTGATCATAAACGTCGCCATCGCCCCGAAGAAGTCCAGCAACACCGCCGCGGCATCCTCCGGCAGCCCCGCCTCCGCAACCGAGTTCGTCATCAAGTGCATCCAGCGATCGCGCGCCGCCTGATCGATGGCGAACGGCATGTGCCGCATCCGCAGCCGTGGATGCCCGCGCTGCTGAATATAGCGCGGAGGCCCGCCAAACCGGCCCACGAGAAAATCCCGCAGCCTCTCCTCGGACCCCGGCAGATCTTCCGCCGGATACATCGGACCCAAAATGTCGTCGCTCGGGACCTTGCGGTAAAACGCCGCCGTCAGCCGCGCGAAACCGTCTTCTCCAATTGCGCCGTAGACCGCCGCTTCATCCATGTAGTTTATCGTGTACGATAACGGGTGAATCTAGCAAGCATGCTTCTGGTCATCCTCTTAGCGCTGTGTCCCGCCGTCTTCGCGCAGAAGCTGGTGGCGGCCCGCGCCGGCATGGTCTACTCCGCCGAAGGCGACCTCCGCATCGATGGCAAAACCGTCCGCTCATCGGGCCAAGGCCGCCTGCCGCAATTGCAGGATGGGCAGAGCGTCTCCTCCCCGCGCGGCCATGCCGAGGTCCTGCTGGGTCCCAACGCGGCACTGTGGACCGGCACCGGCGCACAGGTCCGCTTTGAGGACACCCGCGTCGAGGCCGCCGCCATCACCTTGGTGGAAGGTGAGGTAATCATCGAACTGTCCCGTTCCCTCGAAGCCAGCCGCGTGCGCGTCCACGCTGGAACGCTCGACGTGGAGCTAACGCGCGAAGGCGTCTACCGCTTCGACGCAGCTACGCAGTCCGTGCGCGTGTACGCCGGCGAAGTGCTGCTCGGCGGACTCCGCCTAGTCCGTGGCGAAGAGCGCACCCCAAACAGCACCCGCCCCTTCGACCGCAAGGAACTCGACGAGTTCTACTATTGGTCCGCCTACCGCTCCTTCATGCTGGAAGGCGATGCGGGCAGCTACAAGAACTGGGGCGGCGGAGCCTGGGGAGAGAGGACGCACTCCGGGTTCGGCGTAAAGTTCCCAGATACCCCTGGTGCCGCCAGGGTCAAGTACCTAGCTTCCAGCGAAGCCGGCTTGGTCTACCATCTGGAAGGCAACGCCACCACCGGCCGCCAAGCCCGGAGCCTATCAGCCCGCCTGCCGATGCCCCTGGGCCGCGAAAATTTCGTCAGAACCGACGCTGGCCGCGCAGAAGTATTTCTAGGCGTCGGCGTGATCGCCCGCTTCCTCGACAACACCCGCCTGCGCATGCTCGACACCCGCGCCGCAAGCCCCTTGGCATCCCTGGATGAAGGCATGGCCCTGATCGAAGTGGCAGACTCCATGGAGGGCGCGCCGCGAATCCGCGTGGGCGATTCGGAGACCGAACTGCTGAAACCCGGCCTCTACGCCTTCGACGCCAAAGCCGGCACGCTGCGCGTGTTCACAGGCGAGGCGTCCGTGACGCTGCCCAGCTCCTTCCAGAAGGCGCGCGACTCGCAACAACTAAACCTGCGCCAACCCGCCCCGCCCGCCCGCTTCGACGCCAAAGCCCACGACGCCCTCTTCAAGTGGTCCGCCGAGCGTTCCTTCGCCCTCTTCACGTCCTCCGCCGCCTTCATGACCGAATGGTCCGCGCAAGCCAAGCGCGGCTGGTACAAACACAAACAATTCGGCCAAAGGCTCGACACCCGCCCGCGCAACCGCCTGCCGCGCCCCCGCTGATCCGGGGCCTTTCGGCAACACTTGTTCGGGAACAGTCTGCCGCGCAAAAAGGGGACTGGCTCGAATTTCGCCGCCTTTGCGAATTTCGTGCCTGTACCCTTTTTGCCCCGTCGAATTCTTACTGTTTGCTTGACCGAATCTCGGTTAGCGTGTTCACTAGCCCAAGAGAAGCGCTCCGCATTTCAATGTCAAAGTCTTCCAATTGGGCTGAGAAATGCTTATAGAACAATCAGCGGTGCGGTTGCAGCAATACTGGCGAGACTATCGATGCCTTGTTTCAGTTCAGCATGGACGATGCATGCCGAGCGGGCCGAAGCTCTCTCAACCAAATCGAGTGCGGAAAGTTGTTTTTTCACGCGCGTCCCGATTTCATTCTAACCGCTGCGCAAGATGCCCAGGCGCGGTGCAATTCCCTTCCGCCTATGGAATAATCCAGATGCACACATGGATACCCAGTGCATGACTCTCAGCGACCTCTCCCAACTGGAATGGCTGGAGACCAACGGCACCGGCGCGTTCGCCATGGGAACCGTCGCCGGAGTCAACACCCGCCGCTACCACGCCCTGCTGACCGCGTCCTTGAAGCCCCCCGTGGAACGCTTCGTCCTGCTCTCCCGCGTCGAAGAAGAAGTCGCCATCGGAGACACATCCTTCGCCCTCAGCGCCTGCCAATACCCCGGAACCGTCGCCCCGCGCGGCTACGAAAACCTCGAAGCCTTCGAACACTCCCCCTGCGCAACCTGGCGCTACGGCCTCAACGGCACGACCGTCGAAAAGCAAGTCTACCTGGTCCCCGGACGCCAAGCCGTGGTCTTGCGCTACCGCTCCAGCGCCGAAGCAACGCTGCGCCTGCGCCCGTTTTTCGCCTATCGCGACTATCACGGCCTCTCGCACGCCCGCCACGACGCGTTCGCTGGCCTGCCGCCCATGGAGTTCCGCGGTGCAGGGGAATTCACTGAAGACGCGCACTGGTACAACAACATCGAATACCTCGCCGAACTGGACCGCGGCCTCGACTTCCGCGAGGACCTCTTCACCCCCGGCATCTGGACCCTCGCCCTGAAGCCTGGAGAATGGACCGCCATCTGCGCCTCCATCGACGGCACCGGCGCGTGCGAACCACCGGCGCGCAAAGCCGATCCATTCCTGGTCCGCCGTGCCGACGGCAAACCCACCCTCATCGCCGGTTACCCCTGGTTCACAGACTGGGGCCGCGACACCATGATCGCGCTGCCCGGCCTGTTGATCACTCCGGGGCACCTCGACAAAGCCCGCGAAATCCTCGAGAGCTTCCTTGGCCACCTCAACAACGGCGTCATCCCAAACCGCTTCCCGGATGCTGGCGAAGCGCCCGAATACAACACCGCTGACGCCACGCTGTGGATGTTCCAGACCATGCGCCAGTGGCTGGCCGCTGGCGGCGACCGAGCGTTCCTCCGCAACGTCTTCTATCCCGCCGCGAAAGAAATCGTCACCTGGCACACCCGCGGAACCTGGTACGGCATCGGCGTCGACCCGGCGGATGGCTTGCTGAGCGCCGGAACTCCCGGCACCCAACTCACCTGGATGGACGCCAAGGTCGGCGACTGGGTGGTCACCCCGCGCCACGGCAAGCCGGTCGAGATCAACGCGCTGTGGCACGCGGCCCTCTGCTCCATGGCGGAGTGGAGCATGGAACTCGGCGATGCCGCGGGCGTCGCGCACTACGGTTCAGCCGCCGCCCGCGTGCGTGCCGCCTTTCGTGAGAAGTTCTGGAACGCCGCCCGCGAGTGCCTCTTTGACGTGCTGGCCCCCGATGGTCCCGTAGGTAAGATCCGCCCTAACCAGGTCTTCGCCGTGAGCCTACCACATGACCTGTTGAAACCAGCGCAACAGCAAGCAGTCATGCGCTGCATCTCGACGAAACTGCTCACCCCCGTCGGCCTGCGCACGCTCGACCCAGCCGACCCCGAGTATCGCGGCCGCTACGAAGACGGCCCCGTGGATCGCGACGCCGCCTATCATCAAGGCACCGTCTGGCCCTGGCTCATCGGCCCGTACATCGACGGCTACCTCACAGCCTTCGGACGCACCACCGCGACCCTGGAGTTCTGCCGCAATCTGCTGCAAGGCCTGGAATCCGAATCCGCCCGCCGAGGCTGCCTGGGCTCCCTTGCCGAGATCTACGACGGCGACGAACCCCGCTACCCCCGAGGCTGCCCCGCCCAAGCCTGGAGCGTCGCCGAATTCGCCCGCGCAAAAACACTACTTTAGCCCGTTGTGCGGAGCGTCTTTCTCGTTGTCACACACATCCTCAATCAACTCCGTGTCCGCCATCAGCTCCAGCGGAATCGTCACTGACCACGGCTTCGTATACGCGCCAGGATCATCCACCGTCACCTCCAGCACCATATGCCCGAAGTCGACCCGCCGGAAGCGCTCCTGCGTGCGCATGCGTTCGGTGTTGGGATGCCCGCTGTCATCCAGCCACGTCTGGTCGTTGAAGCCCGCCGAGTCGATCACAAACACGTCGCCCTCCCAACGCCCGATCGAGTAGCCGTACCACGCAGGCTGCATATCCGGGGGCAACCCGCGCCCGTCCGTGAACACCTGCCGGAACTGCGCCAACTGCTCCGTCAGGATGAGCGTGAGCCCCAGGGTCTCCACAATCTTGAAAGGAATGTTCGGCAACATGCTGCCCAGCACGCCGTGCGGCAGACAGCGCTCCGACGGCCGCCCCGCGCCCAGCATCCCAAAGCGGCGTTGCTGCAAAAGCTCAGCCGCCCATGGCTGCAACGGAACCGTAGCTCCCGCAGGCATGTAGTAGGTAACCGTGTTGCCGAAGTTCGCCCCCGACGGCGTCCCCGGCGGAGGAACGCGATGCCAGATGCCGCTCAACGACTGCTTCGGCGCCGGAGCGGTCAGGTCAGGCTTCCCATCCGCGGTCCGAGGAATGCCGGCCGACGGATAGTTCAACCACTGGGCAACCAGCAAGCTGACAACAAGCTTCACGGCGCTACTGTATCACTAAAGCCGCGATGGAGGAAACCGAGATTCGCGAAGCCCCTTCATCCCCTTCATCTGTGGCCCCAAAAAAATTGCGCACCACCGGTTAAGCCGCAGCCTGTAGGGCGGCGACGGCGCCGCGTGCTTCGAGGACCAACAGGGTCAAGTCGTCCTCCGGCACGGATTTACCTAAGAATGCCCGGTAGTCGCGGAGGATTTCGGTGCGGGCGGCTTCGGCGGAGGCTCCTTTGCAGCGGCTGAGGGCGGCGCAGAGGCGGTCTTCGCCGAAGTCTTCGCCGGCAGCGTTGGCCGCTTCGACGATGCCGTCGGAGTAGAGGACCAGGATGTCGCCGCGCCGGAAATCGACGCTGACTTGCTCGAACCTGGACTGCGGCAGGATCCCGAGCACGGGGCCGCTGGAATCCAGGCGTTGGATGCCGCGGTCGCTCAGCAGGAATCCGGGGCAGTGACCCGCGCTGACGTAGGTAAGGCTGGCGCGCTGGGGATCGTAGGCGCCCCAGAAGAGGCTGGCGAACTTGGCTCCGGCGCTGCGGCTGCAGAGCAACGCGTTCAGCTGGCGGGCGAAGGCTTCATGTGCGCTGGAGTCGCGATACCAGGCGGCGGACCGGACCGCGCCTTGGATCATGCCCATCAGCAAGGCCGCGGGGAGGCCTTTACCGGAGACGTCGCCGAGAGAGAACGCGACGCGGCCGTCGGGGGTGGAGAAGACGTCGTAGAGGTCGCCGCCGACCTCGAAGGCGGGCAGGAATTCCGCGGCTACTTGGACGTTGGGGATCTCGACGCCGGATTGTGGCATCAGCTGATTCTGAACCGCGCGGCCCTGTGCCAATTGCTGTTCCCAGCGTTTTGCGCGGCGGTGGTAGCGGGTGCGCAAGCCGATGAACACCACCGCGCCGAGCAGCGCCACGGCGGCCGAGCCGTTCACGATGAGATTGGTTTCCGCGGGACCTGCCGGAGGCACGCGGCGTCCGGTGGAGACGAAGCGCGCGCGGAGTTGCTCCCAGTGGAGGTATTGCGAGGTAGCGTTCCACACCACCAGCACGGAGAGCAGGACCCCCAGCGTCAGCAGCATTTGATTGGTCCGGCTTTGGATTGTGGTCATCGCGTCATCTCCGTTCACAAGAGAGGACGGCGGCATCTGGGCGGGAATTACCGCGTTGGCGCGATTTAACCGCGTCTTAACATTACTTGCCGACCGAGGTGAAGAGCGCCTGCGCTCCGTCTGTGCCATTCAGCTTGAAGCGCAGCGGGATGGCGTCACTTGCGGGGACCTGCGGGACGACGACGTTGAGTTGATAGAGTCCCAGGGTGCCGGGGGCGAGGCCGGCGTAGGTTACGGTGGCGGGCGCGTCGCCGAAGAAGAACTGCAGGGGCAGGACCACGGAGTTAGCGCTGCGGACGATTTCGCCGGCGGCGAGGTTCGGGGCGACGGAGCCGAAGCCGATGCCATAGAGGGTGACGGTATCGCCGGGGCGGACCTTCGGTGCGGTCACGCTGGCGAGGGAGCCGTCGGCCAGGATGACGCCGGCGTACTGGCGGCCGCCGGAGGAAAGCGCGGGCGGCGCGAAGAGGCCGGGTTGCACCTCATCGACGGTGACTTTGTAGGCCACGCTGGAACCGAGCGGGCTCTTCACGACCACGTCATGTTGTCCGGCGGCCAGCGTGTCTGGGACTTGCACGTTGACTTGTCCGGGGCTGACGTAGGCGACGTAGGCGGGGCGGCCTCCGATGGTGACGGAGGTTCCTGCGAGAGAGGTGGGGGCTTTGCCGTCCGTGAAGTCACTGGACGCCCATTCGCGGGTTCCCTGCGCCAGATTCGCGCCGTAGATTTCGAGCCATGAGCCGCGGGCGGCGGTGCGGAAGCCGCCGAATGCGGTGGAGCTGACCACGCCGTCCCGGTTGATGGTGGGGGATTGCGGCACGGGCGTCAACTGGCGGATGCGGTGGTTGTCGGTATCGAGGACCAGAAAGCCGCCGGAGCCATCGGAGATGACGGCGCGGGGATAGCGGAACAGGGCTTGCACGGCGGGGCCGCCATCGCCGGCGTCGCCGAAGAAACCTGCTCCGGCCACCGTGCGGATCACGCCGTTTTCGGTGACCATGCGGATGCGGTTGTTGATCGAATCGGCGATGAGGATGTTGCCGGAGGCGTCGACGAAGACGCCGCGCGGATAGTTGAGGGAGGCTCCGAGGGCTTGTCCGCCATCGCCGCGGAAGGCCGGGGTGCCGTTGCCGACGACGGTGCTCGCGATGCCTTGCGAGGACAACATGCGGATGCGGTGATTGAAGGTGTCTGCAACGTAGAGATTGCCGCGGCTGTCGAGTGCGACGCCTTCGGGATAGAAGATGGGGGCCTGGTCTCCGGGCTTGCCGTCGCCGTCGAAGTTGGGTTGGCCTGTGCCGAGCACGGTGGCAATCTTGCCGTCCGTGCCGATCCTGCGGATGCGGTGGTTCTGCGTGTCGGCTACGAAAACGTTGCCGGCGGCGTCCACGGTAAGGCCGGTGGGCAGGTTCAGCAGCGCATCCACCGCGTTGCCGCCGTCGCCCCCGTAGCCTTGTACGCCGATGCCTGCGATGCGGGTGATGGTGCCGGTGGTGCTGATCTTGCGGACCATGTTGTTCTGCGAGTCAGAGAAGTAGATGTTGCCTGCCGCGTCCACTGCGATGCCGTACGGAGCGCTGATGAGGGCGGAGGCTGCCGCCGCGCCGTCGCCGCTGAAGCCGCGCGTTCCGGTGCCGGCCACCGTGCGGATGACGCCGTCGGATTGCACCGTGCGGAGGCGGACGTTGAAAGTGTCCGCGATGTAGAGCGTTCCCGCGGCGGAGCGGACAATCGACATGGGGAAGTTCACTTGCGCTGCGTTGGCCGCGGCTGCGTCTCCGGTGAAGCCCGCGGTGCCTGTTCCCACGATGGTGTTGATGGTGAAGCTGGGCGGCGTTTGCGCAACGGCAAGGGACGCAAGAACGAAGAGGAGGCGAAAGCTGGGTGATTTCATCGGAACTGGAGACTCCTGACTATTGTAAGTCACGCTTTGGCTTGTGTGTGAGTCTATAAGACGCGACGTGGGATAATGAGGTTCCTTCCCACATGGGCCGCATCCGCATTCTCTCCGACAACGTTGCCAACAAGATCGCCGCCGGCGAGGTGGTGGAGCGTCCGGCGAGCGTGGTGAAAGAGTTGCTGGAGAATTCGCTGGATGCGGGGGCGACGGACATTCGCATTGATGCCGAAGCGGGCGGGCGCAGGTTGATCCGCATGGTGGACAACGGCATCGGGATGATGCGCGACGATGCGCTGCTTTCCCTGGAGCGGCACGGGACCAGCAAGATTTCGGATGACAAGGACCTGACGCGGATTGCCACGCTGGGTTTCCGCGGGGAGGCGCTGCCGTCCATCGCGTCGGTGTCGCGGATGCTGCTGGAGACGCGCGCGCGGGGCGAGCAATCGGGTACGGCGGTGGAGATCGCGGGCGGAAAGCTGCTGCGCTGCGATGAGGCGGCGCTGGCGGAAGGCACCACCATTACGGTCCGGGATTTGTTCTTCAACGTTCCGGCGCGCAAGAAGTTTCTGCGCAGTGAGCCGACGGAGATCGCGCACTTGGCGTCGCTGGTGACGCACTACAGCCTGGCGCACCCGCAGAAGAGTTTCCAACTGCGGCACAATCAATCCGAACTGCTGAACACAACGCCGGTGGCTACGTTGCGGGAACGCGTGTTTCAGGTGTTCGGGAGCCAGATTCTGGATGAACTGGTCGACTTAGGCGACCTGACGCGCGATCTGGCGATGCCGATGGAGCCGGAAGAAGCTCCGTTGACGCGACGCTTCCGGCTGCGGGGTTTCGTCAGCGGGCCGCAGGTGCAGAAGCTGAACCGGAACTCGATTTATCTATTCGTGAATGGGCGGCTGATTCGCGATAAGCTGCTGCTGCATGCGATTTCCGCTGCGTATCACAACCTGATGCCGCCGGCGTGTTTTCCGTTCGCTCTGCTTTTCCTGGATTGCGATGCCGAGGAAGTCGACGTCAACGTGCATCCTTCGAAAACGGAAGTGCGGTTCCGGCACGGATCGTTGGTCCACGATTTTGTGCGCGATTCGGTGCGCGAGATTCTGATGGCGCAGCGGCCTGTATCGCGGATTCCGGAGCAGAGCGCGCCGCAGCCGGGGGCTGGGCTGCCGTATTCCGAGTTCAGCCAGCGCATGGCGAACATGAGTTTCGACGCTCCGCTGCCCGCCGGCGATCCTGGCCACGTGCCGGACTTCGTGCTGCGCCGAACGCAATCGCCCGCGCCGAGGTTTGATTTCGTGGAGCCCTCAGGAGCCGGCACGTCGGGATTCGCCGAGCCCTTGGGGCGGCTGGCGGTGCCGGAGACGCACGGTCCGCTGTTTCCCGGGGCACACATTCCTGAGCCGGAGAGTTTGGAAGCGCTGCGGGATTTGCGACCGCTAGGGCAGATTCACGAGAGCTTCATCGTGGCGGCGGGACGGGACGGGCTGTGGATCATTGATCAGCATGTGGCGCATGAGCGCATCCTGTTTGAGCAAGTGCTGGCGCAGCGTGCCAGGGGAGCCGTGGAGAGCCAGCGCATGCTGCTGCCCATGGTGATCACGGTAAGCCCGGCGCAGCAGCTGGAATACGCCCGCATCGCGGAAGAGCTGGAAGCGCTGGGTTTTGAGACGGAGCCTTTCGGCAACCGCACCATCGCCATCAAGGCCGCGCCCGCGGGGGTGAGCGGCGCGGATATCGAAAAGGTGATCTTTGAGATTCTGGAAATCTCAGAGCGGGAGCTGCGCAAGGCGTCGCTCGAAGAATCGCGGGCGTTGATGGCCGCGACGATTGCGTGCCGCGCGGCGATCAAGATCAACATGAAGCTGGACATGGCAAAAATGGATTGGCTGTTGAAGAGTCTGGCCGCGACGGCTTGTCCCATGACCTGCCCGCATGGCCGTCCCATCGCCCTGCGGTATTCGACGCGCGATATTTTGAAGAGCTTCCACCGAATCTAATGCGTACTTTACTTTTTATTCTGGCCACATCTAGCGCGTTCGCGCAGCCGATCACGCAGGCGCAGCGCTTGCGATGGGCGGCGTTCTCCTCTGTGGGCGCGGCTAGCATGGCCGGAGGAGCGTTTACCAGTGCGATCGCGACGGCCATCAACAACCCGCCGGAGTACGGCCCGCACTGGGACGGCTTCGGCAAGCGCAACGCCCTGCGCCTCAGCGGCGCCGCCACCAGCAGCTTGATGGAAGCAGAGCTGGGCGCGCTGTGGGGTGAGAATCCTCGTTACCGCCGCGCCACGGCGGCGTCCGCCAAAGGGCGCGCGTGGCATGCGGTGAAGACTGCGTTCCTTTCTTACGACCGCAACGGCAACGCGATGCCGGCCTACGCCCGCTTCATCGCCGTACCCGCCAGCAACGTGATCGCAAACAGCTGGCGGCCGGATAGTCAGCGCACGGTGGGGCAAACCACGGGGCGCATCTCCCTGGGATTTCTCAGCCGCATCGCCGCAAATTCGTTCGCCGAATTCTGGCCGGACCTCCGCCGCAAATTGCGCAAGAGATGACGCGGCCATCCCCTTCATCTGTGACCAAAAAATCCGCCCGTCATGCGCAAGATCACCACCCCCCACATCTCCTCCAATACGTCCGTCAACTCGTGCCCCGAATCCATCCGCCGCAGCTCCACATTCGCCCTCCGCGCCGCGAACTGCTCCGATACCCCGATCGGCACAACCGCATCCTTCACCCCGTGGAAAATCAGCGTCGGCTGCTGAACATCCGGCTCCCCCTCATACTGCGCACTATCCTCAATCAGCTGGTACCCCAGCCGCATCTCGCGACCCTCGCCATAGTGGTACACCGGCACTGAACCATCCCTCTGCCACCGCGCCAAATCCTCCTCCGAATACCGCTCCCGCCACCGGCTGGGAAACTGAAACGCCGGAGCCAGCAACACCAGCCTTTCCACCTCCGCGTGCCGAGCCGCATACAGCGCCGCCAAATAGCCCCCCAAGCTCGACCCGAACAACACCACGGGCCGTCCCCCCACCGCCTTATCCACCACCGCCAACTGGCCCGTGATACTCAGCCGCTCAAAATCCCCTCCATCCAACTGCGGGATTTCCACCTCAATTCCCGCCGCCTCCAGCTTGCGCTTGAAGAACTGCGCTTTGCTCGATTGCGGACTCGAAGCGAAGCCATGCAGGTAGACGGTTCGGAGCATACTTTTACGATCAGTAGTGTCCGGCTAACGCGCGACACGCCGACGGCAACTAACTGAAGAGTAGGCGGTTGAGGCCTCTTTTGAGTTGCCGCGATTTGAAATACCAGAAGACGAAACACGAGGCTGACACCATGAGGGATGAACCTT
>CANFEY010000065.1 GCA_947446025.1 Bryobacterales bacterium | reverse complement strand
TGCGGCCAAGGTTCATCCCTCATGGTGTCAGCCTCGTGTTTCGTCTTCTGGTATTTCAAATCGCGGCAACTCAAAAGAGGCCTCAACCGCCTACTCTTCAGTTAGTTGCCGTCGGCGTGTCGCGCGTTAGCCGGACACTACTGAACCAGGACATCCCGACCGCGACGCTCAAGCACTTGTTCGACGCGGGCCGCATCAAGGCCACCACGGACTTCAGCGTGGTCAAGGACCTGGACACCATTAACATTTGCGTGCCGACGCCGCTGGGCAAGAGCAAAGAGCCGGACATGAGCTACATCGTGAAGTCGTGCGAGTCGCTGGCCAAGCACTTTGTTCCCGGCAAGCTGGTGATCCTGGAATCCACCACCTACCCCGGCACCACCGACGAACTGATGCTGCCCATGTTCGAGAAGGGCGGCCTCAAGGTGGGTGAAGACTTCTTCATGTGCTTCTCGCCGGAACGCGTGGATCCTGGCAATCCGAAATATCAGACCAAGAACATTCCCAAAGTTGTCGGCGGCATCACGCCGGCCTGCACGGAGATCGGCGCGCTCTTCTATGCGCAGGCGCTGGATACGGTGGTTCCCGTGGGCTCCACGCGCAGCGCGGAGATGGTCAAGCTGCTCGAAACACCTTCCGGATGATCAACATCGGCATGGTGAATGAGATCGCGCGGATGTGTGACCGGATGAATATCAATGTCTGGGAAGTGATTGATGCGGCGGCCACCAAGCCGTTCGGGTTCATGCCGTTCTATCCGGGTCCCGGCCTGGGCGGGCACTGCATTCCGATCGACCCTTTCTACCTTTCGTGGAAATCGAAACAAGCCGGCTTCGAAGCCCGCTTCATTGAGCTTGCCGGTTCCATCAACGGCGATATGCCGCATTTCGTGGTCACCAAGATTCAGGGAGCGCTGAACAATAACTGCAAGTCTGTGAAGGGGTCGCGCATCCACATCATGGGCGTGGCCTATAAGCGCGACATCGACGACGTCCGCGAGTCTCCGGCGCTCGACGTGATCCATTTGCTGCAGGAACTGGGCGCTGACGTCACCTACAGCGATCCGTGGATTCCGAAGATTGACCACGAGCCGGTGGTCATGACGGCCACGGATGAAGCCAAGGGCGTGAAAGAAGCCGACTGCGTGGTCATCATCACCGACCACAAAAAGTTCGACTACGCAGCGTTGGTCAAGAACTCGAAGGTAGTGGTCGATACGCGCAACGCGCTTAAGGGCATCCAGTCGCCCAATATCGTGCGGTTGTAATTCATACTGGGGGATGCCTGCGGCAGCCCTCCGGGTCTCAAACCTCAAAAAAGCCTACAAGGACGTCACCGCGGTGAACGGCCTCGACCTGGAAGTGTTCCCGGGCGAGTGCTTCGGCCTGCTGGGACCCAACGGCGCGGGCAAGACCACCACCATCGAAATTTGCGAGGGCTTGACCGAGCCGGACTCCGGTGTGGTGGAGGTGCTCGGCATGCAGTGGGGCAGGCACGGGGCGGAACTGCGGCAGCGCCTCGGCATCCAACTGCAGGAGACCCAGCTTTCCGACAAGCTCACGGTGCTGGAGACCATTCAGCTGTTCCGCAGCTTTTTCCGCAACGGTCCTTCGCCCGAAGACGCCATCGCGCACGTGCAGCTGCAGGAGAAACGGGACGCGCGCGTGGGCAACCTTTCGGGCGGGCAGAAGCAGCGTCTGGCGCTGGCCTGCGCTCTAGTGGGCAACCCCGACCTGTTGTTCCTCGACGAACCCACTACGGGCCTGGACCCGCAAGCCCGGCGTCAGCTGTGGGACCTGATCATCCAATTCAAGAAAGACGGCCGCACCATTGTTCTGACTACGCACTACATGGACGAGGCGCAGCAGCTCTGTGAGCGTGTGGCGATCATGGACCACGGCCAAGCCATCGCGCGGGGCACTCCACGGGAATTGATCGCGTCCATCGGCGTGGAACACGTGGTGCAGTTCTCGGTGGGCGATGCCGCGTTGGACCTCGGCACGCTGGAGCGGATTCCCGGAGTGCGCTCCGCGAAACTCGAGGCGGGGGCCGCACAATTGCAAGTCACGGAGCTGCATCAGGCCGTGCCAGCCCTCTTGGCCGAACTCACGCGGCAGGGCCTGCCGCTCACCGAACTCAGTACGCACTCTGCCACGCTCGAAGATGTTTTCGTATCGCTCACCGGGAGGCACTTGCGCGATGCGTAGCCACCCGCTGTTTCAGCTGACGCTGCTGCGCTTCCGCGAATTCGTGCGCGAACCGGAGGCGGTCTTCTGGAACTTCGCATTCCCGCTGTTGCTCACCGCCGGGCTCGGAGTAGCGTTTCGCGACCAGGCACCGCAACCCATCCCAGTGGCTGCGGTCACCCAGCAGCTGGCTGCTGCATTGCGCGCCGATCCGCAGCTGCGCGTGGAGGAACGGACGCCCGAGGCCGCGCTCAACTTGCTGCACACCGGCCGGGTGGCGCTCATTGCTGAACCCGGTCCGAATGCCTCCGTTGTCTACCGGTACGACGAAGCTAACCCCGACGCCCGCAGCGCCCGCCTGGTGGCCGACCGCGCCGTGCAGAGCGCGGCCGGACGCTCCGACCCCGTGCCGGCATCGAATGCGCTGGTCCGCGAACCCGGCTCGCGCTACATCGATTTTCTGGTGCCTGGGATGATCGGCATGGGCCTAATGAACGGCGGCATGTGGAGCCTGGTGTTTTCCATAGTGGACACACGCCGCCGCAAGCTGCTGAAGCGCATCGTGGCGACGCCGATGCCTCGGCACCACTACCTGCTCTCATTCCTGGTGTGGCGGCTGGTGCTGCTGCCTTGCGAGGTGGGTATCCCGTTGGGCTTCGGCGTGTGGGTGTTCGGCGTGCCTCTGCGCGGTCCGCTGTGGCAGTTCGCTCTGCTGTGCCTGCTGGGAGCGCTCACCTTTGGCTCCATCGGCCTGCTGATCTCCTCGCGCGCCCGGACCATTGAAGCGGCATCCGGCATCATGAACCTGGTGCAGCTCCCCATGTGGATCGTGAGCGGCGTGTTTTTCTCGGCGGAGCGCTTTCCCGCCGTCGTGCAGCCGTTGGTGCGCGCGCTGCCGCTAACCGCGCTGAACGACGCGCTGCGCGCGAACATGCTGCAAGGCTCGGGGCTAGGGCAAATGGTGCCGCAGGTCGCTGTGCTGGGTGTGTGTATGGTGGTGTGCTTCGGGTCAGCGCTGAAACTATTCCGCTGGCGCTAGGCTATTCGGGAGGGCGGCCCAGTCAGGTCGTGACCTTACGATATGTCGTGCCGCCCGTCCGCGTGCCAGGAACCTGCTCTATCATGCCGCTCTCAACCATCCGCCCAAAGATTGTCTTGATCCTATAGTCAGCCGTAATGTGCGTGATTACTCTCGCTTCGCGATTCTTACGAAGAGCAGCACGCCTTCCACCGTTGGTCGATCTTGGCGCAGAAGAACTTGTTTTCTAGGCCATGACTCCGGTTGGGCAGTAGGAACGACGTCCCGGATGAATGCGTTGATCACGTCAGATTGGGCGATCAGTTCTTTGGAAACGTTCACGATCTCTGTTTCGAACGAGCTAACACCTTTTGCGTACTCAAGGCGTTTGATAAGTTCGGGGCTGTCACATGGTTGGCTCGCAGCGCCACGGCGAACATAGGCGATTCGATTTGACGCTTTGGTGACCGACTGAGTTTTGTTGACTTGAACGTGAAGAACCAGGCCGGACAGGCGTTCGCACCGCAGCAACTCGTATTGAAAGTCCGTTCCAAGAAGGAAAAGTTCTTCCAGGCACTGGATGTGACCGTTGGCGGCCTCCGGATCACGGAAGCCATCCCATTGCAAATTCGAATAACTCTCGAACTTCCATTCGAAGTTTTAGCTAGCGGGACTATAGGTATGAACGCGCACAGGCATCTTATTTTTTATTAATAACTTACAAGGATTACTTCGTCGCTCATGGTGAAGCTACTGTAGCGGAGCAGGCGTGGGAGCCGGGGCCTTGCCGAAGTAGCCTTCGTCGAAGGTCATTGTGGTCTTTGCCTTCAGTGTCTCCACCGCCTTGGCCCCCAATTCCGGTTTCAGCGCATTTTCGATATCCCCGCGGACTTCGTCGAACTTCTTTGCGCCGCGCGATTCGATGAGGATCAGGTGGTAGCCGAAGGCGGACTTTATGGGTTCGCTGACCACGCCGACGGGGATCGTGAAGGCGGCTGCGTCGAACTCCTCGACCATTGCTCCCTTGGCGAAGGAACCCAGGTCGCCGCCGTTTTCGCCGGAGCCCTGGTCGTCGGATTCGGTTTTCGCGAGTTCGGCGAACGAGGCACCGGCCAGAAGTTTCATCCGGATTGCCGTGGCGTTTTCCAGGGCCTTTTCTTCGCTGATCTCCGTCTTGCCGTCGCGCGGGGGGACGCGGGAACCCTCGAAGCGCAGCAGGATGTGGCGGCCTTTCGCCTCAGTCCACTCGCTTTCGTGGGCCTTGTAGTAAGCCTGCATATCGGCATCTGACGGCGGAGCCTTGACCATTTCCGCATAGGCGGCCTGCGCCAGCACGGTTTCGGCCTGTAGCACAATCTTAGTCTGTAGCGCCGTCGATTGATCCAGACGGAGCACCCGGGCCTCCTGCGCCATCATTTTCAGTTCGCCGATCTGCTCGGCCAGGTTGCGCTTGGCTGCGGGGTCGGCTAGCGACGCTTTCTGCTGGTCATTCAAGCTCTCGATGATGGCGTCGAACGTCGATTTTGTGATCTTTTCGTTGCCCACCGTCATCACCACGGGGTCCGCCGCCGGAACCTGCGCCCACGCGGCAGCCGCCGCCATCAATACAAGGAGGATCGTTTTCATACATTCTCAGCATACACTAGAGGGGTTGACACCTACAGCCAAACCGCCCTACGGAGGCTCGTTTTTGTGCGAGCCGACGGGCACCATTTTCACCCCCGAAGACTTCACCGAAGAACATCGGGCCATCGCCAAGACTACGGAAGACTTCTTCCGGAAGGAAGTAGAGCCGAACCTGGACGCGATCCTGCATCAGGACTTCGCGGTGCTGCGCCGGGTGCTGACGAAGTCGGCTGAGCTGGGGCTGGTGGCCACCATGATCCCCGAAGCCTACGGCGGCATGGAGATGGATCTGGCGTCGGCGATGATTGTGACCGAAGGCGTGGCTCGGGATGCGTCGTACGCGTCGTGCCATGGCGCGCAGGCCGGCATCGGGGCGCTTCCAGTGGTCCTGTTCGGAACCGAAGAGCAGAAGCAGCGCTATGTTCCTAGGTTGGTCACGGCGGAGCTGGTGCCCGCCTATTGCCTCACAGAGGCGCACGCCGGGTCCGACGCTCTGAACACACGCTCGCGGGCTGTGCTGTCCGCCGACGGCACACACTACGTCTTGACCGGGCAGAAGATGTGGATCACCAACGGCGGCTTCGCGGACCTGTTCACGGTCTTCGCCAAGGTGGACGGCGAAAAGTTCACGGCGTTTCTGGTGGAGCGCGGCTGGGCGGGAGTGTCCGTGGGCGCGGAAGAGAAGAAGATGGGACTAAAGGGAGCCTCCACCACCGCCGTCTACTTCGACAACGTTCGCGTGCCTGTGGAGAACGTGCTGGGCGAGGTCGGGCGCGGCCACATCATCGCGTTCAACATCCTGAACCTGGGCCGGTTGAAGCTGGCGATGTTCGCGCACGGGGAATGCAAGGAAGCGCTGGCGCATTCGCTGCGCTACGCCCGCGAGCGGCAGGCGTTCGGCAAGCCGATCAGCGAGTTCGGCATGATCCAGCACAAGCTGGCTGAGATGGCGACGCGCATGTTTGTGAATGAGTCTATGGCGTATCGCATCACCGGCTGCGTGCAGGAAGTGCAGCGCGAGCGTCCGCTGATGGCCGCCGTGGAGGAGTTCGCGGTCGAGTGCTCGCTGGTGAAAATTTTCGGGTCCGAGGTGCTGGGTTTTGTCACCGATGAAGCGGTGCAAATCCACGGCGGCTACGGCTACCATCAGGATTACGCAGTGGAGCGCCTCTATCGCGATGCTCGGATCTACCGCATCTTCGAGGGTACCAACGAAATCAATCGCACGCTGGCGACCACCATGCTGCTGAAGCGCGCTCGCACTGGGCGCATCAAGCTGCCCAAGGATTCGCTGCTGGATTTGATCGACGAATCGCAGCAGGAAGTGGTGGCCGCCGCGTCGGACGTTTTGATGTACACCTACGCGCTGGAATCCGCCGATCTGCGCGCCGCGCAGTCGAGAAGCGCTCACATGCTGGACATGGCAGAGGTGTTCCGCGAATTCGCTACCACACAGATCGAATCGGCTTGGCGTTTGGTTATCGCCGCCGCAGGCCAGAAGCTCCCGCCCTTCGCGCGCCCCGCTGTAAACCTGGTCCCCGTCCGCCGCCGCATCGCCGCACGTTTGCTGGACGCAGGCAAGTACACTGTGTAGAGAATGATCCGCATTGCGAACGGCCAAGGGTTCTGGGGAGATTCGCTGGAGGCTCCTGTTGAGCAGGTGCGGCGCGGACCCATTGACTACCTCACGCTCGACTATCTGGCTGAGGTCACGATGTCGATTCTGGAGAAGCAGCGCTCACGGGATCCGAAGGCGGGGTATGCGCGCGACTTTGTGGATTTGATCGCGCGGTTGTTGCCGGACCTGAGGGATCGCAACGTGCGCGTGATTGCGAACGCGGGCGGCGTGAACCCGATGGGGTGCCGCGATGCTTTGCTGGACGCTGCTCGGGCGCAGAAGATCCCGCTGACGGTGGCAACCGTTACGGGTGACGATATCACGGACCAGCTCGATAAGATCCTGCAGCGAGGAATCGAACTGCGCAACATGGATACGGGTGCGCCGCTGGAGTCGATCCGCAACCAAGTGCAGCGAGCAAACGCTTATCTGGGGGCATTTCCGGTGGCCGAGGCGCTGAAGCGCGGCGCGAATGTTGTGGTCAGCGGGCGCGTGGCAGACGCGGCGTTGGTGCTCGCGCCGATGATTCACGAATTCGGCTGGAGTGCTACCGATTGGGACAAGCTATCCTCCGGAATCGTCGCGGGGCACGTGGCTGAGTGCGGCGCGCAGGGCTCGGGCGGGAACTGCCAGGTGGATTGGGAGACGATTCCGAATTTGGCCGACGTCGGCTATCCGATCATCGAGGCCGAGCCTGATGCAACGTTCGTCATGACGAAGCACGCAGGGACCGGTGGCCGCGTCACCGTCGCTAGCGTGAAAGAGCAGTTGCTCTACGAAATCGGCGATCCGCGGGCCTACATCACGCCGGATGTGGTGGCTGATTTCACGACGATCCAACTGCGCCAGGACGGCGAGGACCGGGTGCGCTTCAAGGGCATCAAGGGGCATCCGGCGACGAAGTTTTACAAGGTCTCAATCAGCTACACCGCAGGGTACAAAGCGCTGGGGCAGATGGCGTACGGGTGGCCGGACGCGTTGAAGAAAGCTCGGGCAGCGGATCAGATTTTGCGCGCGCGGCTGGAACGGCTCGGGCTGAAGTTCGACGCGATGCGCACGGAGTTCCTTGGCGCGGGCGCGCTCAACCGAATGCCTGTGCCCCCTGAAGTAGAGCTGCACTTGCCTGAGGTGGTGCTGCGCTTCGGTGTTCGCTCGCACGACCGCAAGATGGTGGAGCGGTTTACGCGCGAGATTCCTCCTTTGGCGTTGAGCGGTCCGCCGGTGGCGTCAGGACTCGGGCTAGGCCGGCCGCAGGTGGAAGAGATCGTGGCGTTTTGGCCGGCGCTGATCCCGAAGTCCGAAGTGCATGCGGAGGTGGCCCTGTGGCGAAGCGACAGTTGATAGAACTGGCTCACGCGCGGTCGGGCGATAAGGGTGATCGGGTCAACATTGGGCTGATCGCGAAACGTCCTGAAGACTACCCCGTGTTGGTGCGCGAAGTCACAGCGGAGCGCGTCAAGCAACACTTCGCTACGGTGTGCTTGGGGAAAGTAGAACGCTTCGAGCTGCCGAATCTGGAGGCGATGAATTTCCTGCTGCACGAAGCGCTCGACGGCGGGGGCACCTTCGCGCTGAAAGCTGACCCGCAAGGTAAGACCTACAGCGCCGCGCTACTGCGCATGGAGATCGACGTTGATTAAGGTAAGCACCGCCGACGGCGTCGCGCGCATCACGCTCAATCGGCCTGAGAAACGCAACGCGATGAATCCTGAGATGGTGGCTGCGCTGCGCGGCGCACTCGCCGCCGCGGAACAGGACGCCAACGTCCGCGTCATCCTGCTGCGCGGCGAAGGCAAAGACTTCTGCGCTGGCCTGGACCTCAAGGCGCTACAGCAATCCGACGAAGTGCTGGACCACATGGCTTCCGCGCGCGCGCTGGCGGAGCTGTATCTCGCAATGCGTCGCAACTCGAAGCCTATCGTCAGCGCAGTGCATGGCCGGGCCATCGGCGGCGGCTGCGGGCTCGCCACCGCTAGCGACCTCATCCTCGCAACCGACAGTTCGGAATTCGTCTACCCGGAAGTAAAGCTCGGCTTCATCGCCGCGATCGTGATGTCGCTGCTGCGTCGGCTGGTCGGCGAGAAGCGCGCGTTCGAAATTGTCGCGCTGGGCGATTCCATCCCTGCAGCCCAAGCGCTGGAGTTCGGCATCGTGAATCACGTCTTCCCCGCAGCCGAGTTCGATGCCTACGTCGACGCATACGTGGCGATGGTGGCCACGCGGTCCGCGTCCGCGCTGTCGCTTACCAAGGACCTTTTCTATCACATCGACGGCATGAGCTTTGAAGCAGCGATCCATGCGGGGCTCTACGGCAACGCGCTCGCACGCATGACGCCGGACGCGCGCGCGGGGTTCGCTCAGTTCACCGGCAAGTCGTAGAAGCGCCAAGTCGGCTTGTAATCGCGCGTGAGCGGCTGGCCGGTGAGGTCGGCGCGGATCAACTCCACAGGGATGCTGTTCTCCTTCAAGATCGCGTCGTGGAAATCGCGATTCGTCATTTTGCCGGAGCCCACCAGCTCCTTGTGAAGCGCGTAAAACTGCAACGCCCCCAGCATGTACCCAGACTGATAGATCGGTTCGTACGATCCGTCAATGGAACGCCGCACCTCCGCCTCGGCATTCGCGCGCTCGTGGCCGACGCGCTCCACTAAGAAGTCCACCGATTGCTGCGCCGTCATCTGTTCCAGGTGAAAGCTGAGCGAAAAAATGATGCGCGCGGCGCGGTGCATGTGCCAGAACAGCATGCCGACGCGGTCTTCGGGGCCGCGAGGGAAGTTGAGGTCCCATAGCAGCAGTTCCCAGTAGAAAGCGTTGCCTTCGGTCCAGAACGGCGTTTGGAAGATCTCGCGGTACTTGCGGTAGCGTTCGGACATGAAGCCTTGCAGGTGATGGCCGGGGATGAGCTCGTGAAACACGACGGAGCGCGAGAAGTGTTCGTTGTTGCCGCGCATGGTCATCAACTTCTGTTCCTGGGTCATCGTGTTGGTAGGGAAGGCAACCAGGATCAGGTCTCCGCCTAGGAAGAAAGGGCTGGTGAGCTGGCGTTCGGGCGAGAGCATTTCTTCCCACCAGTCTTCGCGAGCGAGGGCGGGCACGGTCACCAGATCGCGCGCGGTGACGAAGTTGATGGCTTCTTCAGCCAAGCGGCGGACCAACTCCGGCTGCTTGCCCGGCTCCACGTATTTGTTCTTGACGGCTTCGAGAGCCCGATGCCAGTCGTCGCCGAAGCCCATCTCACGCGAGGCTTTCATCATCTCCTGCTCACACCAGGCGAGTTCTTTGCGCGCCAACGTAAGCAGCTCCTCGGGTGTGTACGGGATCATGTTGTACGACAAGTAGTCGAGCAATCCTTGACGGCCCACGGGATCGCCGATGAGCGCCGTGCTGGACGGAGCGAGCGTTTTCGCGTAATTCTCCAGCGCCTGATCGACTTTTTTATAGGGGTCCTGAGCCCACCAGGTAAAGACCGGATCGTAGCCGTCGTAGAAGGAGTACCAGTCTTTGAGTGTCTCGCGCAGTTCCTTCAAGCGAGACCCGGCACGATTCAGCACCGTTGGTTTCGCTGTCACTTTGGCGGCCTGAGCGGCGTCGATGGCTTTGGCCAACTCGGCGAGTTTCTGCCCCACGGCGGGCGGATCCACCGGCGTCATGCGGCGGCGCGTCTCCTCAAAGTTCACGATCACTTCGTAAAACGGCAGCAGAGGCCTGATCTCGGCGGCGCGGGTGCGGTCGAGCTTTACGCGCGCCCGCAGGCGCTCGACGGCGTTGCGCAGCAGCAGGTAATCGATTTGGCCGTTGCGGCTGAGGGCGGTGAAGTTGGTGGCCAGCAGTGCCGCATCCTGAGAACCGGCTAGTTGCTCCAACCGGGTCTGGCGTGTTGCGCTGATCTCGATCGGGTAAGTGCGCTCGATAGAGGCGAGGTCCGCCGCGTAGGTTTCGATCATCGACCGCAGTTCGCTATCAAACGGACCGGCATCGGCGGCATACAGCGCGGAGGCGGCCAGAAAGGCCACGAGACGAATCATGTCCGCATCATATCCTGAATCGAGATGGCCACCAAAGCCATGGTCAGCCCGACCATCACGGCCACCGCCACCCAACCCACCACGTTCTGGGCCATGGAGTTCACCCACTCATGCATCAGTTTGGGTTTGTTCACCAGCAGGATCATGAAGATCAAGATGATCGGCAGCAGGATGCCGTTGATCACCTGCGAAGCCAGGATCACCTTCACCAGTTGAAAGTCCGGGATCAGGACAGTGCCCGCTCCGATGACAATGAGTGAAGTGAAGAGCCAATAGAAAATCGGCGCCTCGCGGAAATTCTTGTTGACGCCGGATTCAAACCCCAGCCCTTCGCAGACCGAATATGAAGTGGAAAGCGGGAGAATGCAGGCCGCGAATAAAGATGCGTTGAATAGACCGGCGGCGAACAGAGGAGCCGCCCATTGGCCGAACGGGCGCAATCCCTGCGCGGCGTCGGCGGCGGTCTGAATGTCTTGCGGCCTTCCCGCGTAGGCTCCCGCGCAGGCCACGATGATGAAGAACGCGATGATCGACATGGCGATGCAGCCGACGATGACTTCGATGCGGGATTGCTTGTACTCCTTCGCGGTGACGCCTTTTTCGACCACGGCGGCCTGCAGATAGAACTGCATCCACGGCGCGACGGAGGTGCCCACCATGCCGATCAGCATGCTGATGTAGCCGCCGCTGAAGATCAGCGTGGGAGTAACGCTATTGATGGCCGCCTGCTTCCAATCGGGTTGCACCAGCACGCCGGAGGCGATATAGGCGACGTACACGATACACGCGAACAGGAAGATTTTCTCCACCGAGTTGTAAGTGCCTTTGACCACCAGCAGCCACACGATGGCCGCGCCGATGGGGACGGAGATGTAGCGGGAAAGGCCGAAGATCTCCAGCGACGTGGCGATGCCTGCGAAGTTCGCGATGACGTTGGTCAGGTTCGCCAGCACCAGCAGAGCCATGACGACAAACGTCGTCCGCAGGCCGAACTCTTCGCGGATCAGGTCGGAGAGGCCCTTTTCGGTTACCGCTCCCATGCGGGAAGACATCTCCTGCGTCACGATGAGCAGGATGGTGATGGGCAGCAGGGTCCACAACGGCAGGTAGCCGTACTTCGCGCCGGCCTGCGAATAGGTCAGAATGCCGCCGGCGTCGTTATCCACCATCGCGGTGATGAACCCGGGTCCGATCACCGAGAAGAAAATCGCCAGTTGGTACCGGAACCGTTTGAGAAGGCGCGTCACTGTTGCCTCAGGACCGTGACCACGTCGTCTACGTGGATCACTCCGGCGAGTCTGCCGTCTTCGCCGACCACTGGCAATGCCAGCAGGTTGTATTTGTCGAATAGTTCCAGCACGCGCTCCTGAGTTTCGTTGACGGAGACTTCGCGCTTCTTCTCGCTGACCAGTTCGGCCAGCGGCGTGCTGCCTTCGTGCAGGAACAGGCGGGCCACGGATACGGATGCTTGCAGGTGTTCCGCTTCGTCGATGAGGAAGATAGTGCTGAGCGTTTCGGGGACTTCTTCCAAGGCGCGCAACGATGCGATGGCATCGGCAACGGTAGCCGACTTGGGCAGCGCGAGATACTCGGTGCCCATCATGCCGCCCGCCGTGTCGTCTTCAAACTCGAGCAGTTCACGGACCTCTTCCTGCTCATCGCGCTCCATCTCTTCCAGGATTTCTTCGCTGGCCCTTTCATCCAGATCGGCCAGCACGTCGGCGGCGCGGTCCGCGGACATCTCTTCCACGATCTCTGCGGCCATCTCGGCTTCCAGCGACTCAAGAATGCTGGCCTGTATGTCGGGATCGACCTCGGCCAGCGCGTCTGCGGCGGCCTCGCGGTCCATATTTTCGAACAGCGACTGGCGGTCGTCGGGGCCGAGTTCTTCCACGATATCGGCGAGGTCGGCCGGGTGCATGCCTTCCAGCAGCTTGTTCGAAATGTTCAGGCGCAGGCGGCGCTGCGGGTCGTGCTCCAGGATGTTGCACACTTCCCAGCGGATGGAACGCGGCTGGATGGGGCGCTGGAGCTTGCGTATCCAGCGCGGTGGCAGCACTCCCTGCACCAGGCGGCGGAAGATGCTGCGTAATCCGATGTCCACGTCGTCAATCAGCAGCACCTGTCCGCCGTTTTCTTCGCGGATGACAAACGTCAGGTCGGTGACGCGCACCACTTTGCGGCCCTCGGAATCGATAATCTGTTGGTCGAGCAAATCGCGCGAGAGGCGCAGCATGTACTCGTCGGAGTGATACGGCGTGAGGACCTCGTCGCGCAAGTAGATGCCCTTGAGCGAGATCGAGCGGACCTGATCGTAGCGGATGGACAGCCAGGAGGCGTCACCGCCGATTAGAAACCGGTCAATGCGGACGGGGTGGATGAGCGGGACAAGCGCGGCATCTTTGACCACGCCAAGCCGTCGGCCCCGCAGGTCAAAGACCCGCAGGCCCACAAGTTCGGTGAGGAACAGAAAGTCGTCCGGCATCGCAGGCCCAAGCCCATATAGGAGTGACCGCACGCGGGCGCGCGGCTATTCTAACTATGACGGATGGGGGCCTGAGGCCGCAACTAATTTTGCGCGGAGTGACTACGTCCGGTGCCTATTTCCGAGCCGCGACCGTGAGGGAGTGGTCCGCCTGCGCCATTGCCGGCTCCGCCGCATGCTCGCAAATCAACACGCGCGACGGGTAGTAGCCTTGGCGCAGTGAATGATCGTCGATGATCTTCATGCCTGACTGACCGATCATCTCCGGCACTTCTTCTTCCACCAAGCGTCCCCAGAAGGCGCGGATCATGGCGGCGCCCATGCGATACATGAAGCTGAAGATGGGAGTGTCCTGGCGAATCAGGATGAGGGAAAAACGACCCCCGGGCCGCAACACGCGCTGGGCTTCCGCAAGCGTCTTGTAGATATCGTCGTGGCTGAGCAGTTCCACCAGGTAGCAACACACGATGGCGTCGAAGCTGGCGTCGGCGAAGGGCAGGTTGCGGACATCGACGGCTCCGCAGTGTGCGGCGGCTTCCGGCCACTCGCGGCGGATGCGGCGCTGCGAATAGGCCGCCATGTTGGGAGCCAGGTCCAGGCCGATGGTGGTGCCGTCCTGATTGATTTCTACCAGCTTGCGGAACATCTCTCCGCTGCCGATGGCGATTTCCAGTACCAGGTCCCCGTTGCGGATGCCCGAATTCTTCAGCGTATAGGCGTGCGCCTTGCGGTGGAAGAAATAGGTACTCAGAGGATAGACGTGCGCGATGGCGTCGTATACGCGCCGCGTTCGTTCCGCGATGGTATGCGGTAGCGGGTCATTTTCTCTGGGCTGCCGCTGCTTGCGCGGCAAGGAAAGTGAGAAGTTCAGGTCGCTCAATGGCGGCTCCGCATGCTTTACTACCTCTTATTTGTCACCAATTCAACATCAACTACGTTACCACTGGTTTGCAGTGGGATTTCAACCCCCGTGCTGGCACCTTCGCCTGGGCGGCTGTCGATCCACATTTTGTAGTTGCTGCCATAGAGGACTTTCAGGCGCTCATTCACGTTATTTACGCCGATTCCGTTCTCAAACAGCCGCGCCAGCTTGGCCTCCGGAATCCCCACGCCGTCGTCCTCCACCAGGATCTGCAAGCGCCCGCCGGCTTCTAGGCCCCGCACCTTGATGGTCCCGCCGGAGACTTTGCTGGCCAGGCCGTGGCGGATGCTGTTCTCCACCAAGGGCTGCAGCAGCATGCTGGGGACCAGCATATCCAGGCACGCAGGAGCCACGTCCTTGACGAAGCGCAGCTTCTCGCCGAAGCGGACCATCTCAATGGCCAGATAGTCGTCAATGAAGCTGAGTTCCTCGCGCAGCGTGACCAGATTTTCCTGCTTGCGCAGCAGGCGGCGCAGGATTTTCGATAGCTTGTAGACCACCTGGCGGGCTTGGTCGGGGTCCTGGCGGATGAGCGACGCAACCGAGTTCAGCGTATTGAAGAGGAAGTGCGGGTTGATCTGGCTGGAGAGCGCGGCCAAGCGCGCTTCGTTCAGGCGCAGTTGCTGCTGCTCCAGTAATTTCTCATAACGGCTGGAATGCCAGATCTTGATGGGCAGGATCACAGCGAACACGGTGGTTGCATACTGCGCAACGATCATCCAGGAGTTCATGTCCTTCCAGTCCCTGGTCAGCGAAAAGACCCCGCGCGTCTGGATGGTGAGCGCGATGGTGGAGCGCAGCAGTTCCGCCAGCAGGATCACCAGTAAGCAGGTAAGCCCGAAGACCGGCAAGCGGAGATCCGGGCGGCGCAGCAAGCGGTAGAGGCTGAGGTCCGGGAACGGGGTGATCTTCCAGATGTATTCTTTGTCCGGTGCCAGGTCGCGCAGCAGGCCACCCATGACTCCCGCCGCCGCCAGCAGCGGCATCGACATGAGTTCGGTGACGAACATCGCTGGCAGGGACATCAGGATGCCGGCGAGCATTCCGGTGACGTAGCCGCCCAGCAGCCCCATCACCAGGGCGGCTTCGAGGCCCAGGTCGAGCGCTTCATAAGGATCGGGCGACGGGAAACCCCGCGTCAGCACGCGCGTGAGCACCCCCGCACTGTAGATCGCCGCGCACACCAGGGCCATCTTCACGCGCTGCCCCAGGGTGCGCTCTTCACGCAGCAGCATCCGCTGGAAGGTGGCGGAACGCGTGAGGATACTGGCCAGCGCCGCTGCCACAGCGAGCTTAAAGAAAAGCAGGACTAGGTGCTGTGCCACTCGCGTCAATTATACTGGATGTTGCCCCCTACGACCGAGTTACGCAAAGTCGCCGATGCGGATTTCCCCAGCCGCTACGGGCATTTCCGCATCCTCGGCTTTGAATGCGCGGGCGAAGAAGCGGTGGCGCTCACCATGGGCGATCTTGCGCAAGGTCCGCCGCCGCTGGTGCGCATCCATTCGCAGTGCCTCACGGGGGACGTGTTCCATAGCGCCCGCTGCGATTGCGGAGCCCAACTGGAGCTGGCCTTGGAGACAATTGCCGCCGAGGGCCGCGGGGTTTTGCTCTATGAACAACAGGAGGGGCGCGGCATCGGGCTCCTCAATAAGCTCCGCGCCTATGAATTACAGGATGCTGGGGCCGACACGGTGGAGGCGAACGAGCAGCTCGGTTTCGCCGCGGACCTGCGCGGCTATGAGCTGCCGGGCCGGATACTGTGCTTCTTGGGCCTACACGCCGTGCGGCTGATGTCCAATAATCCTCAGAAGATCCATGCCCTAGAAAAGGCAGGGGTTACCGTCTCTGAGCGGGTGCCTTCCATCGTCGATCCAGTCGCCTCTTCATCGGATTACCTCAGGACCAAGCGGGACAAGATGGGGCACCTTTTTTAGCCGCCTTCCAGGTTCCGTATAGGCCATAAGGCCAAGCTCCAGAACATCATCGGTCACAAATCCCCGTTGCAATTGGGCGTGAACCGGAATACACTTCGCCTGGGGCCGTCTCTGTTAGTGGCTACTGCACGGCCAACCTTTGGGGGGTCTATGCGAAACTTTGCTCTGGGCATTTGCCTGTTTCTGAGCAGTTCTCTGGTCTTCGGCCAGGGTGCCAACGGCACCATCACCGGAACCGTTACTGATCCAAGCGGCGCGGTCATCGCCGACGCGCAGATCACGATCAAGAACAACGCGAACGGCGCGGTGTTCACCGGCGTGAGCACGGCTACGGGAAATTATTCTGTGGTGCAGCTTCCGGTCGGGACCTATGACCTGACGGCCGCAGTGCCCGGATTCAAGACCTACAATCGGGTGGGCCTGGACTTGGCCGCGGCGCAGACCATGCGCATCGATGTGGCGTTGGAAGTCGGTGCGACGGGCGAATCCGTCACGGTCACCGCCGAGGCCACGTTGCTGAAGACCGAAGACAGCGCGGTGGTACACAACGTCACAGTCTCGCAGATGAACAACCTGCCGATTCTGTCAGTGGGCGGCACCGGTACGGCGGCCACGTCGGGCTTCCGCGACCCCTTCGCGCTGGCGCAGATGATCCCGGGCGTGAACTACGGTGCCAACGCCACTATGATCATCAACGGCAACCCGGATGACACGTCGCAGTTCCGCGTAGAAGGGCAGACAGCGGGCAACACCGGCGGTCTGCGCCAGTATACGGGACAAGCGCAGCCCTCGGTTGATGCCATCCAGGAAGTCGCGGTGCAGACCTCGAACTACTCGGCTGAATTCGGCACGGCGGGCGGCGGCATCTTCAACGTCACCATGAAGTCCGGCACCAACGAATATCACGGCAGTGCCTACAACTACGGCGCCAACGAAGCGCTCAACGCCTATCAGCCGTATACAGGTCTGCGCAATCCGTCCAAGCGCTATGACTACGGCTTCACCATCGGCGGCCCGGTGCGCATCCCGAAAGTCTACGACGGCCGCAACAAGACGTTCTTCTTCTGGAGCTGGGAACAGTTCCGAGAGAAGCTGATGGTGAACACGTCCACGCCCACCGTCCCCATCCCGGACTATCGTGTAGGGAACTTCGGCCAGTTGATCCCGGCCTCGGGCAACCGCTTGGTTCGCATCGGAACCGCCGACTACCGCGATCCGCTGGGGAACACCGCCGCGGACGGCGCGATCTTCGATCCTGCTACCACCCGCGACGTCATCTGTCCGCCGACCGGTGCGAATTGCACTGCCGGCGTGCCGGTTTCGCTGCGCACTGCGTTCCCAGGGAACACCATCCCGGTGGCGCGCTTCGATCCGGTTAGCGTGAACGTGCTGAAGCTGGTCCCGCTGCCGACGGGGCCGAACAACGCCCGCGGCATCCTGGGCACCAACTTCCAGAATCCGTGGAAGAGCACCCGCGTTTCCGACATTCCGTCCATTAAGATCGACCAGACCATCGGCTCCAAGGGCCGTCTCTCGGGATATTGGCAGGAAACCGGCACCACGTCGCCGTATTCGTTCCCCAACGGTAATGCCGAAGGTTTCCCGGAACCCATCACCATCGCGCGCGGCACCTTCATTTACTCGAAGACGGGCCGCATCAACTATGACCACACCCTCATGCCGACCATGCTGCTGCACATCGGAGCTGGATGGTATTCGAACAACTTTGACGACCATTCGCCGGTGCTGGACAACTACGGAATCGTCAACCCGCAGACCTTGATCGGTCTTCCTACTGGAAGCATCAACCGGACCTTCCCTGTGATCACCACAGGAGCCAGCGCGGCGCTGGGCGGCATGAGCACGCTGGGTACGGGCGGGCAGGGCAACAGCTTTGAGCGGCGTCCCTCCGGCGTCGTCAACCTGAGCTGGGTCAAGAATAACCACAGCTTCAAGTTCGGTTCCGAATACCGCTTGGAAAAATACCCGTCTCGCGGTTTCACCAACTCGGCGGGCAGCTACACCTTCGGCTCCAACGCAACCTTGCAGACCGGGTTACAAGGCTTGGTCACTTCGCAAGGAACCACAGGCTTCGCGTTCGCCAGCTTCCTGCTGGGCGGCATGAGCGGCGTGACACTGGCGACTCCGATCGTCGCAGGTACATCGAAGGAGCAATGGGCTCTGTTCGCGCAAGACACCTGGAAGGTGACGCGCAAACTGACTCTCGACTACGGTCTGCGCTGGGACTACGGCACCTACGCCAGGGAACAGTACGGACGCTACGCCAACTTCGACATGAACGTTCCCAACCCGTCGGCAGCGGGTCACCCTGGCGGCCAGATCTACGAGGCCCAATGCAAGTGCCAGTTCGCGGCGAACTATCCCTACGCGATCGGGCCGCGCGTGGGCGTCGCCTACCAGATCAACAGCAGAACCGTGCTGCGCAGCGGCTTCGGAATTGTCTACACCGCCACCGGTACGGCCAGCGGCGCGGCAACCAATGACGCCAATGCCGGCACGCCAGGGTTTGGTCTCACCGTCGGCCAGTTCCGGGATGGCGTCCCCGCCAACGTGCGGGCGCAAGTCCGCTTCCCGAACTTTGACGTGAACGCGGGCCAGCCCATCGGAGCAGTGGTGGGTGCGCCCACCTTCCTTGATCCCAACGCGGGCCGTCCGGCCAAGCAGTATCAATGGTCCGTTGGCCTCCAGCGCGAGATCAACCGCAACCTGGTCGTGGAGGCCAGCTACGTTGCCAACCGCGGCGTATGGTGGTCAGCCGGAGGCTTGACGGCAAACAACGTGATGTCCGAGCAATTGCTCCAGCGGTACGGCTTCTCACTGAACTCGCCCACGGATGGCACGCTGTTGGCTAAGCAAATCTCCGGTCTCACCGCCGGGGAGCGTTCGCTGCTGGCCGCGCGCGGCGCATTCCAGCCCTATGCCGGCTACTTCAGCAATACCTCGACGACCGGCCAAACCGTTCGCCAGTCCCTGTTGCCGTTCCCGCAGTACTCTGCGGGACTCTCTCCCGCGCAAGCCCCGCTGGGCAAGACTTGGTATGACTCGCTCCAGTTAAACGTCACCCAGCGCTTCAACCGCGGCATTTCCTTCAACTTCAACTACACCTTGGCCAAGGCGCTGGACCTCATGTCTTCGCCCGACATCTTCAATCGCAGCATGGGCAAGGACCTGGGCAACGACATTCCGCAGCAACTCCGCATGACGGCCGAGTATCAGGTGCCGAAACTGCAGAACGTCAACCGCATGGTTTCCTACGTCCTGGGCGACTGGGGCCTTGGTTGGTACTTCCAATACCAGAGCGCCACCCTGCTGGGCCGCCCGGCCAACCAGAACAACCAACCGATCAGCCAGTGGCTGGGACGCGGCCCCGGACCGGCGCAGTGGAACGGCCAACCGCTCTTCTCCACCAACTGGACCGACTACGACGGCAAAGTTCACACCGAGGAGTTGGACATCAATTGCCACTGCTACGATCCGACCAAGACGGTAGTGTTGAATCCGGCGGCCTGGGGCAACATCCCGAACGGCCAGTGGGGCGCACAACAGACCGGCATCCGCCAGTTCCGCGGTATCCGCCAACCCCAGGAGAATATCAACATGAGTCGCAACTTCCGCATCAAGGAGCGCGTGGTGTTCCACGTCCGCGTGGAATTCCAGAACGCGACCAACCGCACGCGCTTGCCGCAACCGGGCGTCGGCAACTTTACCGCAGCTCCGACGCGCTTTACCACGGGCGCCAATACGGGCCTGTATAACGGCGGCTTCGGCACCGTTCTGCCGACGTCCGGCACAGCCGGCGCGCGTACCGGCACCTTCATCGCTCGTCTGACTTTCTAACCGAGCATTTCCTTCCATGCCGCCTCGTCGTGACCCACGGCGAGGCGGTTTTCTTTGCGCACCAACGGCAGCTTCAGCAGCTTGGGCTCGCGCTCGATGCGGCGCAGCAGGTCGGGGTCGGGCATGCGAAGGTATTTGAGGCCAGCGTCTTCGTAGGCTTTGCCCTCGGTGTCGAGCAGCGCGGGCAGCTTGAACTTGTCCACGAAGCGCTTGATCTCTCCGGGGGACATCGGTTTCTGCGCCAGGTCCACAAAGTGGATCTGCACGCGGCGTTCCTTGAAGAAGCGCTCGGCCGCTCGGGTGGCCTGCGAACCTTTAATACCGAAGATTTGTACGCTCTGTAGCATAGTAGGGTGGACTGTCAGTCCGGGGCGGGTTGGCAACCCGCCCTACGGCAGCTGCGCTGGCGCATTTACGTGGATCAGGTCGATGTTGTTTTCCTGGCAGACGTACTCCATCAGTTCCTCGCCGGGCATCAACCGAGCCCGCCCCGTCGTGGTGAACGGCTTGGTATACGCACCGGGGTCGTCGATGGTGACCTCGATCTGCAGCGAGTTCATATCCGTGCGCGTGTAGCGCTCAATGGTGTGCATCTTCTCTGTATGCGGATGCCCCAGGTAGTCCAGCCAGAACTTGTCGTTGAATCCGACCGTATCGACCACCAGCGTGTTGCCTTCCCACTTGCCGACGGAGTGCCCCCACCACGTCGGGTCGGGATCTTCAGGATGCGACCGCCCATCCAGGAAAATCTGCCGGAAGCTGTGGATGTTGCCCTCGTAGAGTACGTAGAGTCGGTTCCCCTCGCGCACGAAGCGCCACGGGTACGGATTCCCGCGCGGCACGCCCGACGGCATGCAGTTGGCCTGCGGGTCGTCCTGCGACTTCAGCGTCTTCATCTTCTCCACCGCCCACGGCTGCATGGAGACTTCCGACCCCGCCTTCAGCCCTTTGCTGATGTCACCCGCGTTGCTGCCGAATCCGGTCCACACGCCGGCGAGGTCGGGAGTGCCATCAGCGAGCTTCGGCGCAGGCCCGGCGGGTGGCCCAGCCTTGCCCTTGCCTGCCGCGGGACCCTGCGCCCACAGTGCGGCGCTCAGAAGTAAAGATACGAGTACGTGTTTCATTGCTTCCCCTGCTGCACGCCCGTCATGGTGAGCATCTTGCCGTCGGGCAGCCGGATGGTGCTGGTGGCCCCCGTGTTCGTCGCGTCCTTCGCGCGCGACCCTGTCACGTGGATCTTCTGCCCCTCGAACAGCGTCTTACGCGTCCAGCCATTGCGGGCGAGCATGTTCGGACTGGCCAGTTCCATGTTCCAGTTGGCGACCTTGCCGTCCGCGCCGGTGACGTTCACGTAGTAATGCGCGTGCGGATTGGTCCATTCCACTTTGGTCACCACGCCGTCGAATTCGACTTTGGAGTTGGCGTCATATTCCGCCGCGAAGGAGTGGTGGGCGGCGATGGGAAAGGCTGCTACTAACAGCGCCGCGAGGGCAAGACTGATCTTCATGGAAGAACCTCCAAGCTTTCTATAATAGCGCTAACCAATAGCAAGCTCTTATTAGACGTGGGTGCCGGAAATCAGTTAGGGGGAAAATGCCGGACCCCATCGACAGGCGTAATCTGCTAGAGTTAAATTTTCAGTAGTGTCCGGCTAACGCGCGACACGCCGACGGCAACTAACTGAAGAGTAGGCGGTTGAGGCCTCTTTTGAGTTGCCGCGATTTGAAATACCAGAAGACGAAACACGAGGCTGACACCATGAGGGATGAACCTTGGCCGCACCG
>CANFEY010000064.1 GCA_947446025.1 Bryobacterales bacterium | reverse complement strand
TGCAAACGCCTGGGCCTGCCCGTCAAGGAATACCTGCAAGCCGTCCTCCCCGGCTTGGGCCGCAAGAAGCTTTCCGAAGTTGCTGATCTTACCCCCGCCCGTTGGGCTGCTTTCCGAAACTAACCCTGGGTTGCTCGGACGCTTACAATACATCCATCGGCACATTCGCTTCGTAATCAGCGAAGTCCTTGAATCGTTTGAATACCTGACTTGCGACGATCTCCTCGCCCGTGCGAGAGATTAGCCAGTGATTGATGAACAGTGAAGATCTTTGGTACCGAAGCCGTCCAGCACTAACGTCAGCTTCCCAGAACGCTGTTTCGAACTCCTTCCAGTGTGCTTCATATGCCTTCTCGACATCGGCTCCGCCTTCCAGGAGTTTCTGGAATACGAAATTCTTAATCAGGTCAGCTGCTGTGAGCTGCGCTCCTCGCGCATTTAGGGTCTCGAAGATTTCTTGCGCGTTCTCATCCACGGAAAGGTCGATCACGACCAACTGGAGCAACTCTCGCACGCTACGTTCAATCGCGTCCGCTCTTTGCAGATACTGCTCTGCGCCTTCAGAGTTGAGCCATTCTCTAGCTTGCTCTGAGAAAAAGCGGTGCGCCTGAACGAGTCGCGCGGTCTGGTGCTTGAGTAACCCATAGTCGACTGGGGATGGGGCCGCCATGACCTCATTAAATGCTGGCCGATCACGATTCGTTGGCCAGACTTTGTAACGATCCTCATCACTCTTGCAGAACCGCCTATCGTTCTCGATCAGGTATTCAAGACGGCCAGCTTGAATATCAGCGCCAATTCCAAGCAATTCAGCATGGAGAGCATCGAAAAGGATCTGTAGTGTCGTTAATCGTTGCTGTCCGTCGATCACCATTCGCTCTTGCAGCTCGCCCGTTCTGCTCTGCACCTGTTGTAGGACAACTGCGCCGAGAAAATGCGGTTCGTGTTTGGCCTGGGGATTCTTCAGTAGACGAAGAGCCACGCGATCTAAGTCTCTCCACAGGGGCTCCCACTGTTGTTCCTGGTTCCATACATACGGTCGCTGAAACAATGGAACCAAGAATCGCTGTGGCTGACCGAATATCGCGTTGGGAGTTCTTACTTGTGTTTCCATATTGGCTACTCCTGGTTCAATTCAAACGATGCCGAGTAATGGATGTCGACAGGCTCATAGAACTACGTGCGCTATGGCAAAGCCGAGATCCCTGCGCCGCCCGTCACCCTGCGGGTGGAGCTAAGCATCTCATCGCCCTGCCCGGCCCGTCAAGTCATTCACCAGAACCGCAGGTCTGATTGGTTTTACGGGCGAGCATCCAAAAAGCTTGAGCTCCCGAAGAAGTCATTGTGCGGAGGGCTGCGGGATCTCCCAATATTCTCCATTTAGGCAGAAGATTGCGTAACCGTCAGCCTCGTGCGCTTTGAGAGTGATCGTATAAGAACCGCTGGAAACCGCCGAACATGGTGGCAATTTCCTCCGGTCTTCCTAGGTCGGCGATGGCGTCGGAGATGGCGTTGTTGTACTTCAGCTTCAAGAGTGGCGAGAGCTTGTTCTGGTCCAGCTCCTCGACTCCGACCTTCACGTATTGATCCAGAACGAAGTCTAGGAAGGTTTCCTGCTTCGCGCTGAAGCGGTCGTGGATCGCGGCCTTGGCCTTTTCTGCCCTTTCCTGCCGAGTGCTGGTAGGGAGTGCATACGCGATATAGGCCAGCACGTCGAAGAGGTCACTCTTTTCGGCGTCGATGATCCTCTGCATCTCAGACATCTGGTCCTTGCCGAAGCCCTTATCAGACAAGCCTTGGAGCAGCTTGGCTCGGGTATCGGGGGCACTCCAGATCACGCGCAGTTCCTCTTCGTCTTTGAAAAACTGTGGCAGTTTCCCGAACAGCATCTCCATGAACTGCTGAGCCGACATCGGAGTTCCATCGGGGTGCCAGAAAGACGTCACCATCATGTACTGAATCGTTCGAGCTTTACCGTCTGCCAGCTTCACCTTGACCTTCTGGGGCCTTGGTTGCGGCTCTGACGGTGGGACATCTGGATCGCCCGGTGGATCTGGCGTGATTGGCCTCGGCTCGGGTCTGGGTTCCGGCTCGATAGGTTCGCCGTCCCACTCTGGATCACTGAAATGGTGATGCGCCTTCACGAAATCGTAGATTGTGAAGTAGTCTTTCCCTTCATAGAGGCGGGTGCCGCGCCCGATGATCTGCTTGAACTCGATCATGGAATTGATGGGGCGCATCAGCACGATGTTGCGAATGTTGCGCGCGTCCACGCCCGTAGACAGTTTCTGGGACGTGGTCAGTATGGTGGGGATGCTCTTTTCGTTGTCCTGAAAGTCTCTCAGGTACTGCTCGCCTAACGCACCATCGTTCGCTGTGACTCGATGGCAGTAGTTCGGGTCCTTGCTAGTCTTGATCTGGTTGATGAGGTCGCGAACCGCTAGCGCATGATCCTGTGTCGCGCAGAACACCAGGGTCTTTTCCCTCTGGTCGATCTGTGACATGAAAATCTCTACGCGTTTTCGTTCACGTTCTTTGATTTCGATGATCTTATTGAAATTGCTTTCGGTGTAGCGTTTCCCAGCTTCGACCTCGCCTTCAATCAGTTGGTCGTCTGGGGTGTAAACATACTCATCTAGGGTGGTGGAGATCTGCTTAACGCGGAAAGGCGTTAGGTAGCCGTCGTTGATCCCATCTTTCAGGGAATAGATGTACACAGGCTCGCCGAAGTAAGCGTAGGTGTCCGCATTGTCTTGACGCTTGGGTGTCGCCGTCAGTCCGAGCTGCACAGCAGGGCTGAACTACTCAAGAATGCCGCGCCAGTTACTCTCGTCGTTGGCCCCGCCTCGGTGGCACTCGTCGATGACGATGAAGTCGAAAAAGTCCGGCGGATACTCGCCGAAATAGGGTGACGGGTGGCCATCCTTCGGAGGCCCGCTCATGAAGGTCTGGAAGATGGTGAAAAACAGGTTGCCGTTCTTCGGCACCTTGCCCTTCTTGCGAATGTCGTCCGGCTCGATCCGCACCAAGGCATCTTCCGGGAACGCTGAAAAGGCGTTGAAGGCTTGGTTCGCGAGGATGTTCCGATCCGCAAGGAACAAAATGCGCGGACGGCGGACAGGCTCTCGACTCAGGTTCCAGCGGCTGTGGAACAGCTTCCACGCAATCTGAAACGCGATGAAGGTTTTGCCCGTGCCCGTGGCGAGCGTCAACAAGATGCGGTCCCGCCCCGCTGCCAAGGCTTCCAGCACCCGTTCAACAGCGACGTCCTGGTAGTAGCGTCCCTGGAAGTACCCGCCCTTATCCTCGAACGGCACGGCGGCGAAACGGTCGCGCCATGCGTTTGTTTCGGCGAAGGTCAGGGTCCAGAGTTGCTCCGGGGTGGGATACTGCCGTACATCGCCTTCCGAGCCCTCGGCCATGTCGATGCCGTAGATGCCTTGGCCGTTGGTGGAGTAGGTATAACGGATCGCGAGCTTGTCGGCATAGTTCTTCGCCTGCGCGACACCTTCCGATACTTGCTCATCCCAGGCTTTCGCTTCGACGACGGCCAGCTTGTGGTTCCGATAGACCAAGACATAATCCGCCGTCAACGCCTTCCCCCGCCGCCCTTGGCCTTCGATGCGGCCCAGCGTAATGGGATACTCGCGCAGGATACGGCTGCCTTCCACCACGCCCCAGCCAGCTGCTTTGAGGGCGGGGTCGATATGCTCGGCTCTCGTCTCCGCTTCGTTCATGCAGGCACCATTGTCGCCCGAGCGCTTGCGCACCTGCCGGGAAGGTGCCGCTGTCCTTCGGATCGAACTATTAAGCGAGACTTAATAGTTGCCGCGCCGCTCAACTCGCCGTCTTCATAGATCGCCCCCAAGTGTATGTTGATATTGGGGGCCGTAGTCTGGAACAGCTCCGCTATCTGGGCTTGACTGAGCCAGAGGGTGTCCTGATCGAATCGGCATTCGATGCGCGTCTGTCCGTCAGGGGTTTGATAGAGGAGCAGGCTCGATTGAGGAAGTTCGTCAGGCATGTTCTAAAGTTGGCCGCTGAAGGCTTGATGCAGTACGGAGCTTTTCAACTCGTCGAGCGCGGCTAGTTTTTGCTTGTAGATGGATTCTAGGCGGCGGGTTTCGGATTCAAAGGCACTAAGCTTCATAACGAGCTCGCGTTGATCATCGAGATTCGTCGGGACGGGAATACGGAAGTTCACCAACGCCTTCGGTTCCGAGCGGTTGACCGGGGCGCTGCTGGACCGGCTCACCCATCACGTCCACATCCTGGAGATGAACGGCGAGAGTTATCGGCTCAAGGACAGCAAGCAGAAGCGAACCGGCAAGGAACGTTCGTAGTCGCCCTCCACTCCGGGTGCCGAGTTACGAGGGCGGCTTCCGCTCCGGCCTAAACGCGCCCCGCAACGCTGGTCGCAGGCCTACGCTCCAGCCACCCCCCGTAACTCCTTCAAATCAATGCCCCCAACTACCCCTGCGCTGGTCTACTTTCCTGCCGCCCCAGTGGTCTAGTTTTACTCCGCCCTTGACACAGGGAATCAGGAGAGCGGCGGCGCGGTGTTCACGATCCTGCTGCCGGCATCCCGCAAGCTACGCACGCTCGCCGCGGGAAGGTAGCTAGCCCGTACTTCTCACAAGTCTGGTGTGACGACGTGGCACACGCGCCTACGCGTGGA
This sequence comes from Bryobacterales bacterium, assembly GCA_947446025.1. GTDB lineage: Bacteria > Acidobacteriota > Terriglobia > Bryobacterales > Bryobacteraceae > Palsa-187. The sequence continues at coordinate 18,025 of CANFEY010000064.1, read as the reverse complement.
TAGCACGGGCTAGTGTAGTCGCCGCTGATTCTAAGTGGTAAGAATGCACGGGGCAAAAAGGGTACAGGCACGAGCTTTCGCAAAGGCGGCGAAATTCGAGCCAGGCCCCCTTTTGCGCATCAGACTGTTCCCGAACAAGACTCGCGACGCAGACCGCTAGCAGGTGCGTGCGCTACTCGGTCGGTGCGTAATAGCCGCGCCGCCAGTACCACTTCAGCTTGCCGAGCCCTCGCGGCGGAGTCATCTCGACTTCCACCTTGTGATACAGGCCGTCGCGCGCGGGATTGGTGGGGTTGTAGCCGATCAGGTAGCGGTTGCGCAGGTCTATACTGATCTTGGCCGCGATATCCGGCAGGCCGCTATTCGCCACAAACATGCGCCCGCCGGTTTCCTGGGAGATGCCGCGCATCAGGCCGGGGTTGGTGAATGTGGGATCGCCTGCGAACATGCCGACGGAGTAGATCAGCACCTCGCTCTCCTGCAGCACCGTCCTCAACTCACCCGGTGAGTAACGGCTGTTGTTGTCGTCGCCGTCGGAGACCAGGATCAGCGCCTTGCGCTCCGCCTTCGACTTCTTGATCTCATTCATGGCCATATACACGCCGTCGATCATCGCGGTCTGACCGCGAGACTGATTGAATGTCAGTTCATATTTGATGTGCGCCAGGTCTTCGGTTAGCGGCACTGTCATACGAGGCGTGCTGTCAAACTCCACCAGCAGGAACTGATCACCCGGGTTCGCCATACCGACGAACAGCGCGGCAGCCCGCCGTGCCGCCACCAAGTTGCGGCTCATGCTAGAGCTGGTATCGAACACCAACCCGAGCGCCACCGGCCCATCGTCCATCGAAAACGTCGCGATGGTCTGCGGTTCCTTGTTGTCAATAATGCGGAAGTGCTTCTTCTCCAGTCCCGCCACGGGACGGCCCACCTGGTCGCTCACGCTCACCGGAATCAGCACCAGGCTGGAATCAATGCGGACGTCGGGGCGTTGCACGTCATCCGCCTTGGCCTTCTGGCGCGACTCGATGGACACCTGCGGCCCTTGCGCGAGCAAGGCTGCGGCGATGACGGCCAGAACGGCGGGAATGGTCCGCAACTGCATGCCTCTATAGTAGCTATATGGGTTTCGTGAAGGTAGGGGAGGTGGCGCAGCTGCCGCCGGGGTCGTTGCGGCAGTGCCAGGTAGCCGGGCAAACCGTGGCTCTGTGCCGGGTGGGCGACGAGTTTCACGCGGTGGACGGAATCTGTCCGCACCACGGCGGACCGCTGGGGCACGGCGCGCTGCACGGCACCACGATGGTGTGTCCGTTCCATGCCTGGGAGTTCGATTGCATCACCGGCGAGTATGACCGCAACCCCGATGTGCGGCTGCGCAAATTCGCTGTCAAGGTTGAAGGAGGCGAGGTCTACGTAGATGCCGGAACTGCCTGAAGTAGAAACTGTAGTGCGTTCCGTGCGTCCGCATTTGGTGGGCAAGCGGATTGTCGCGGCGGATTTGACCTCGCCGCACGTGACGCCGGGAAATCGCGGCGCGCTGGCCAAGCGGCTGGTAGGGCGCACGATTCAATCCGTCACGCGCCGAGGCAAGTTCATTCAGATCGCGCTGGATGCAGGCTTCCTCACCGTTCATCTGGGCATGACGGGAAAGCTGCTCATCAGTGGCGCGGTGGAGACGCACACCTACGGCGTGTTCACGCTGGATGACGGAGTCCTGCTGTATCACGATCCGCGCCAATTCGGAACCATCGAGTGGAGTCCGCAGGTCCACCCGCGCGTGGCGCGCCTGGGACCGGAGCCACTGGAGATCACGCTGGAAGAATTCCGCGCACGGCTGAAACGCAAGACCAAGATGAAGTCGCTGCTGTTGAATCAAACGTTTCTCGCAGGCGTCGGCAACATCTACGCCGACGAGAGTCTCTTCGCCGCAGGCATTCACCCGCTGGCAAGCGCGGAGAAGCTGAGCAAGGTCCGAGCGGAGAAATTATGGGCGGCGATCCGCGGAATTCTTGCACATTCCATCGAGCTCGGCGGCAGCTCCATCTCGGACTACGTGGACGCGGAGGGCAAGAAGGGCTGGTTCCAGGTGGAGCATCGGGTCTACGGAAGGGACGGAGAGGCGTGCGCTCAGTGCGGCGGTCCGATTCGCAAGACGCTGGTCGCGCAGCGCGGGACGCATTTCTGTCCGGTCTGTCAGAAGCGCTAGTGGCCGGCGTCACGAGTCGTCGCCGCCTTGTGCTGCTGAAGAACTCAAATGGCAGGCGAACGCCAGGGTATCATTTTTGATACGGGCGGCTCGGTGGGCCTGAGCGTGGGGGGCCCGAGCGTGGGGGCCCCGACCGCGGCGGACCTTGCGGGCGATCCCCGCCGCTTCTGGGTGGCCGCACCGGGCGGCGTGCGGGCTCGATGGGCGGGCGATCCGCGCGGAACACCGGGTTGTCCAGTGGATCCTGGACCACGTGCGCGATCGCGGCCCGCAGAATATCGTCTGCAATCTCCGCGACCACTTTCATCGCGGCGACGTCATGCACGCGGACCATATGGGCACCGTGCAGGATGCTTGCGGTGACGGCGGCGGCGGTGGCGAACTCGGTTTGATCCGTGGATTCCTTGGCTAAGAAATGCTTGCGTGAAGCGCCCACAAGGATGGGCAGCTCCAGCCGCATGAGGCCTTCCAGGAAGGCGACGATTTCGGCATTCTGCTCCTTGCGCTTGCCGAAGCCCAGGCCCGGATCGATGACGATGCGCTTGCGATCAAGGCCCGTGCCCACCGCGCGATGCACTGCGGCGTCGAGCTCTTGCCCAATTGTTTGGATGACGTTCTTAAGCGGCGGCAGCTTCAGCCACGTGTCGGGCGTGCCGCGCATGTGATTCAGGATCAGCCCCGCGTTGGCATTGCTCACCACGCGGGCCAGTTCGGGATCAAAAGTGAGGCCGCTGGGGTCGTTGATGATGTCGACCTCGACTTCCAGCGCCTTCTCCGCGACCGCCGCCTTGTAGGTGTCGACCGAAATCGGAATACCGAGCTTTCCCTTCAAGCGCTTCAGCACGGGAATCAGCCGGCGCAACTCCTCGGCCTCGGAGATCCGCGCCGAACCCGGCCGCGTGGACTCGGCTCCAATGTCGAGCACGTCCGCCCCCGCATCTTCCAGCGCAATGGCATGGGCGTATGCGCGGTCGGGATCAAGGAACTGGCCGCCGTCGGAAAATGAATCAGGCGTGACGTTGAGGACGCCGACGAGCAACGTACGGTCGCCGAGCTGTAGGACTTTATCGCGGAGTTTCCACTCAAAACGCTTTCGTGGCATGAAACTTAAGGGTACCGCATGGGGCTAGCCTTCCAAGTTTGCAGCTGGCTCCGGCATCCACCAAGTGGCCAGCAGCGCAGTGGAGTACACCACCATCCCCATCGCGCACGCCGCGTAGGCGAGCTGAATGCCCGGGTTCGCGCCCGGCATCACGCCTGCCAGGTGCGTCACAATAAACGTTGCTCCCGCGCCCAGCATGCGCCCGCCGACGTTGGCCGCGAAGCCCTCGCCGGTGCCGCGCAAATACACCGGGAACACTCGAGGCAAGTAGTTCCCCAGAAAATTCAGCTGCGCGACTGTCGTGATCCCGGCAGCGAAGATTCCGTAGCGGAACATCTGTAAGTCGTGCGTGCTGGTATAGAGAAATACGAACGGGATCAACACCAGCCCGGGGATCAACACGATGCGCAGCAGCGCCCTCCGGCTCACGATCACCAAAGCGAGCACGGCCATTAGAGCGCGCCCGGCGAGACCGCCGAACTCCTGCGCTCCCGATACCGATGATGTCGCCTGTCCACGTTCCGCCGCGGGCAGGGATGCTACCTCCGGCATCCCACCCGCGATCTGCGGCGATTGCTGCAGCATCCCGATCGCCCCGCCATAGGCGCAGGCGAACATCAGTGTGGTCACCACGGTCACGCGCAAAAATTGCGGGCTGAACAACTCCCGCACGCTGGGCCGCTTCAGCGTGCCTTCCGCCTTCATTCGCGCCCACTCCGGCGACTCCGGCAAAAACGGCCGGATGATGATTAGCGGTATTGCCGGGAACACCCCTCCCAGCAGCGTATAGCGCCACGCCGCGTGGGCCCCGTGAATCGCGGGCAGCATATCCCCATAGCGGCTGGAGAGGAAAAACACGCCGCTCACGATCACGCCGCCTAGCGAGGAGAACACCTGGGTGAACCCCAATACCGCCTCGCGCGCCTTCGGCTCCGGGAACAACTCCGCCAACCACGCCACCGCTGCCACGAACTCCACGCACACGCCGGCGTAACACAGCGTGCGGAAGGTCAGCAACTCGAGCAGACTGCTGGAAAACCCGGCCGCGACGGCCGCCGCTGTGTAGAGCAGGATGCTATAGGTCAGTACACGCCGCCGCCCGAAGACGTCCGTGAAGTAGCCGCCCCACAGGCCGCAGAAGCCGCCGATCAGCGGCGGGATGTAGAGGAAGTAGCCGGCCCAGGAACGATACTCCGGCGTACCCAGACGCAGTCCACCCAGTTCGAGCAGCGCGGGCTGCACCACCAGGGGCGCCACCAGTATCTCGTAAATATCGAACAGAAACCCGAGCGCGGCGACGCCGCAAATGGTCCACTTGATGAACTTGGAAATCGGTTGCAAACTACGTCAGACTAGCATAGGCGCATAGGCCCCGTTTGATACACTGGGCGTTAGCCATGAAACGCGCATTGTTGGTCCTTTCCGCGCTCGGCCTGCTCACCGCCGCCTATGAACGCGTCAACACGCCGGTCCTGATGTCGGACGCCGCCAAGGCGTACTTGAACTCGCTCACGCCGGAGCAGCGCGCGAAGACCCAGATTCCCTTTGACGACGCTGAGCGGCTTAACTGGCGCTTCATCCCCGTGGAAGACCGCAAGGGCGTGCCGCTGCGCGAGATGAACTCGGCGCAGAAACATTTGGCTGAGGCGCTGCTCTCCGCCGCGATGTCGAACCAGGGCATCATCAAAGCACATACCATCATGAGCCTGGATCAGGTTCTGAAAGAGAAGGAAGCGAAGCAGGCCAAGCAGCAGTTTGAGCGTGATCCGGAGAAGGACTATGTCACGATTTTCGGGGAGCCGTCGGAAACCGGCACCTGGGGCTTCCGCTTTGAAGGCCACCATGTGGCGACGAACTTCACGATGGTAAACGGTAAGATCGCGTCGAGTCCGAACTTCTTTGGAGCCAACCCCGCCGAGGTCCGCGAAGGTCCCCGCACCGGGCTGCGCGCGCTGAAGCGAGAAGAAGACATCGCGCGTGAGCTGATGAACGCCCTGACGGCGGAGCAACGCACGGTGGCAATTACCAACCCCGCCGCTCCGCGCGAGATTACCACCAACAACACGCGCAAGGTGATGCTGGCAGGCCCGCCCGCGGGCATCAAGTACAGCGCCCTGACCGCCGCGCAGAAGGAAATCCTGGACGCGCTGGTGGCCGAATACGCCGGCAATTTCCCGCCGATGATCGCCGACTTCCGCATGGACCAGTACAAGAAGAATCAGACCGAGACCTATTTCGCCTGGATGGGCGGCATCGCCAAGGGCGAGGGTCACTACTACCTGCTGCGCACTCCGGCGTTCCTGATCGAATACGACAACACGCAGGACCAGAACAACCACATCCATTCCGTGTGGCGCGACTTCAACGGCGACTTCGGCCAGGACCTGCTGGGCGGGCATTACACCGTTGCTCACTAAACTCCGGACGTACGGCTGGATTGTTCCCGCCATTGCGATCTCCACCATCGTTTGCGGGACCATCAGCATGGCGGTCGCCATGTTCGATCATTCCTCGCGCGCGCAAATCCGCATGGCGCGCATCTGGGCGCGTTCGCTGCTGTGGATCGTCGGCGTGAAGGTGGAAATCGAGGGCATCGAGAACGTGCACGGCATTGAGCAGTGCGTTTGGGCTTCGAACCACGTCAGCTACATGGATACGCCGGTGATGCTTGGCTTCATCCCGGTGCAGTTTTTCTTTCTCGCCAAGAGTGAGCTGTTCAAAATCCCCTTCATGGGCTGGCACCTGCAGCGTGCCGGGCACGTCTCGGTTCCAATTGAGGACCCCAGGGCCAGCCTGCGCACCTTGACACATGCGGCCAAGCTGCTCAAGGAGCGGGGCGTGGCCGTGCTCTTCTTCCCCGAAGGCGGGCGCTCAGAAACGGGTGAATTACAGGAGTTCAAGGACGGCGCGGCCTATATCGCCATCAAAGCCCAGGTGCCGGTCATTCCGATGGCCTTGATCGGCATCCGGGACATACTCCCCATGAACACCCTGGACTTCAAGCGCGGCACGGTCAAGCTCCGCTTCGGCAAACCGATCTCCACTGCGGGACTCACCGCCCACTCGCGCACAGAGATTACGACACTCACCCGCGCGCAGATTGTCGATATGCTGAAACGCTAGGTCGCAAGCTAAGCTGAATTCCTTACGCCGCATTGCATATCGTGTTCCCTGCGATATCTCCGTACACTGGAGTTGGAGACGCAGGTGCCATCCCGGCCCCTGCATCCGCCAATCTTAATTCATTTGGTTCGAGGATTCCCTTTTTCATGAAGAAGTTATTGACAGTTGCATTCGGTTTTAGCTGCGTTGCTCTCAGTGCCTTGGGAGCCAGTCTGACGGTCACCTCCCCCATCGGAGCCGGGTCCGCGCAGATGAAGCCGGGTGAGTACAAGTTCGAGATGCAGGGCGACAAGCTGGTGTTCAAGTCCGGAAAGACCGTTGTGGCCGAAGTCGCCGCGGTTTCGGAAACGGCCGCGAAGAAATTCAGTGACACCACTTACGAGTCGAAGGACGGCAAGATCACGGCGATCCGCGTCGGCGGCACCACGACCCGCATCGTGTTGAAGTAGTCGAGCAGTTCTTTCGGAAAACAAGAATCCCGGAGCAGGACCGCCTGTTCCGGGATTCCTTTTTTAGTAGTTGATCTGCAGCTGCAAGCGGAACACGTTGCCGATCTGCCGGTTGTTCAGCCGGGCTCCGTCTTCGTAAGTGCGGTCCGCGTGAGCGTACATGCCGACCAGCTCCAAATTGCCGCTCGCCTGCCATTCCACCCCGAGCTCGTGGTCACGCACCAGATAGCGGCGCGCGTCGAGCTCAAACTTTTTGCCGCCTTTGTAGTATTGGAAGCGGTAGAACGGCGTAATGACCTGACCCTTGAATTTCTTCATATACATCGTCTGCGCGTAGCCACCGCGCAGCGTCTTGTTGCGGATCGTGCGGGTTGCGGTGTCGTACTCAGGACCTTTGCCGACGTTCCACTCGGTCTGGAAGCCCCAGGGTTGCGGATAGATCACCAGGGTGCCGGCCACGCGCCGATCGGTGTAGGTGAAGTCGGGGGTGCCGCGCGTGCCAGCCGAGCGGATGTCGCTGGTAATCGTGGACCGTCCGGTGAAGCCCTGCAAGCTGGCTTCGATGTACTGTCCGTTCTTCAACTGCCACGGGTAAGTGACGCGCGCTACGTAGTGCAGGTTGTTGTTGGCCTCCGCGCGGTTGGCGGTCTGACCGTTGTAAACGCCCATGCCGATCACGCCGTAGTCGCCCGAACCCTTGAGACCAGCCGGCCCCACCGCGTTCAGCGTGGTGAAGCGAGTGCGGATCTTCGCTGGAGCCCAATAGAAGAACGCGGCCATGTCGCGCTCATTTGAGACCGCGCTATTCAGCCCATCATTGCGGTCCAGCGCCAAGCGGTTCTGGCTGGACTGCATGTTTTCAAATCCGAACGGAACCTTCGACTGTCCTGCGCGGATGCGGAACTCCTTCTTTTTGTCGAGCGCGATGTCGAAATACAGATCGCGAACCTGGGCAAAATGCTGGGCGGTGGCGTTAGAGGCAAAGTCGGGCTGGAAGTAGATGTAGATGCGGTCATTGATGTCGCCGCTGAGGATAAAGCGGGCCCGGCGCGCGCTGATGTTGCTGTTGTTGCCCCAGTTGCGGTCGCACTGATCGCAACCGAGCAGCGGGTTGGTAGCGACGATGCGGTTGTGGCGGATCTGCGTGTAGCCGCGGAAGCTGTACTTCTCATACCACTTCAGGGGTGCCGGAATGGCTTTGGCCGCCTCGGCCTTTACAGCGGCGGCGGGAGCGGCAACGGGAGCGGCGGCGGTGGCCGCTTTCACCGGAGCCACCGGGGGGGCTGTCTTGGCCGGCGCAGCGGCGGGAGCGGTCATGGCGTCCAGTTTCTTCTGCTGTTCCGCCAGCGCGGCCTGCATCGCCTGGAGGGTCTTCATCTGCTCTGCGATCTGGTCCCGCAGCTGCTGGACGTCGGCGTTCGGCGCGGCTTGACCCCACGAGGGGGAACCCAACATGAACAAAAGACAAATATTAAGTGACAACGCCGTGACCACACGGCGAGGGCGGAGAGTTCGTGCATCGGCTGTAATCAAGATGTCTTAATGTTACGGACATCTAGTTACAGTTCTATGACAGACATGCCATTTCTTTGTTACATTTTAATGAGTCCGCGTTTTCTGGAGGTTAGCTGGGTTCCGTTACCTTTCCCTCCCCGCCACGTCCCATATACTGTGGACAGGTCGTAAAATCAAAACGTGAGTCTCGGAGCCGCCTCTTTGGCCCATAAAACGGGCTTACAAATGGATGAGACGGCGCTTATCAAGGCTGCCCAGGCGGGCGATCAGGACGCCTTTGGACAGTTGGTGTGCGCCTATGACCAAAGTGTGCTCCGGCTTGCGATGAATCTGTTGCGGTCGCCTGAGGATGCCCAAGATATTTACCAGGAGGCATTTTTGCGGGTCTATAAGAACCTCAACAACTTCCGGTTTGACTGTAGTTTTCACACGTGGCTGTACCGCATCGTGACCAACCTGTGCTTGGACCAAATGCGGCGGCGGAAGGTGCGCAAGGAAGAGCCGACGGTGATCGCCACCGCCGACGGGTCTGTGGACCGCGTGGATTCGATGGCGGATCAGCGGGCGGACGGCGATCCGCAGCGCAAGATGTTTAGCGGGCAGATCCGGCGGCGAGTAAAGGAAGTGCTCAGCGGGCTGACGGCCCGCGAGCGGATGGTTTTTGAAATGCGGCATTATCAAGGATTGCGGCTGCGCAACATCGGTGAGATCTTGGGGACCACCGAAGAGGCCGCGAAGAATTGTCTGTTCCGGGGGAACCAGAAGATGCGGGCCGCCCTGGGGGAGTTCGTATGAGTTGTGAAATGGTACGCGGACAGCTGCCCATGCTTTTGTATGGCGAGCTATCGTTCGACGAAGAAGAAGCCGTGGAATCGCACTTGGAAGCCTGCGCGGATTGCCGAGTGGCGCTGGAGCGGGAGCGCGAGTTGACGGCGGTGTTCGATCAGGTAGCGGTGGAACCCTCGCCCGCCTTGCTGCGCGCCTGCCGCGAAGGGTTGGCGGAGCGTTTGGCGATGGAAACTGGTCCGGTGGTGGTCCCGGTGCTGGCGCAGGCCGGTTGGTGGGACCGCTTCATAGACACCCTGACTATGCCGATGCAGATGCTGCGGCCTGCGGGCGCGGTGGCGTTGATCGCCGTAGGATTCCTAGGTGCCCGGATGGTTCCCGCCGGTATGGGCGGGTTAGGCATGATGTCCCTGGCGGATGTCGGTGCCTCACGCGTGCGGTCAGTGGAGCCGGCGGCGGATGGGCGCATCCACATCGTTCTCGACGAGACGCGCCAGCGCTCAGTGGATGGGCGCATGGATGACGCGGATATCCGTGAGCTTCTGTTTACCGCGACGAAAGATTCTTCGGACGCCGGTCTGCGCGCGGAAACGGTGGCGCTTTTGACCACGAACGCTGGGGCGGCGGATGTGCGGGATGCGCTGGTCTATGCGGTCCGCAACGATCAGAATGCAGGCGTGCGATTGAAGGCGCTGGATGGGTTGAAGGCGTTTTCCGGGGATGCCGACGTACGCGGCGCGCTGGCCGACGTGCTGGCGTCCGACACCAACCCGTCGATGCGGCAACAGGCCATCGACCTTTTGGTGCAGAGCTTGAACGGATCAGCGGAACCGGTGGCGGACCGGCGGCTCATCGGGGTGCTCCAAGAATTGATGACGCGTGAAAGGGAGCCGGAGTACCTTCGGCAGTTGTGCCAGAAGTTGTTGGACATGATGAACGCGTCGAGTGAGGTTTATTAGCAGGATGCGAAAGTTGGTCTTAGTGGCGATGATGGCAGCGGCGTTCACCCTGGGGCAGAACGTGCAGCGCGAGGGGCAGTATTGGGTGCGCAGCGGCGGCTCGGAACCCGCCCAGCTATCGGCGCAGGTGAAGCAGGTCGAGATTTTCACGCGCGCGAACGTGACGGTGCGGGGCAGCGCTGACGGAACCGTCCAAATCAAACTGCGGCAACGGGTGCGGGCGAATACCGCCGAGGAAGCGAATCGGATGTGGGGACCCGTGGGGCAGATCGCTCCGTTTGTGGCGGCGGGCGGCGTGATGCGGTTGGAAGTGTACCCTCCTGGTTCCTCTAGAGTGACCACGGAGCTTGAAATCAGCGTGCCGAAGCAACTGCCCTTCGTGTGGGTGAACAACCGGTCCGGCAGCGTGGAGGTGTACGACCTGGATGGCAGCGTACGGGTGGATTCGGGCGGCGGGCCGCTGGTGATGGACCGCATCCGCGGCGATGTGCGCGGACACACAGGGTTTGGCGAGATCCGTCTGGGGACCATTGGCGGGTCGGCGCAGTGCAGCTCCGGCGGCGGGTCGATTACGCTCGAAAGCGCGACTGGAGAGATGAATTGCGTGACCGGCGGCGGCGATATCGGCATCAAGTTCGCGGGCGGCGCGGTGGCGGTTTCCACTGAGGGCGGGAATGTCCGGGTGGAGAAGGCCGGTTCGACGGTGCGGGCTCGTTCGGTGGCTGGCATCGTTGAAGTGGTGCAGGCTCGCGGAGCGGTGTTTGCCGATACCGGCGGCGGATCGATTCAGGTAGGCTCGGCAAATGGTGTGCGGGCGGAATCTGCCGCCGGTGCGATCCGGGTGAAGGGCGGATCGGGGCCGATGACGGTTTCTACCATGCTGGGGAACATCGTGGCGGAGCTGATGTCGGGCGGTCGGATGTCGGATTCGTCGCTGATGTCGGGGTCCGGTGATATTACGGTTCTGATTCCTGCCGGCATGGGACTTGCGGTGCGGGCCCGGAGTGATTCGGGAACCGCGGCGCGCATCTTTTCGGATTTTCCTGAGCTGCAGGTTCGGACCGTGGGATTCCGGTCACCGCAGGGCCAGGGCTTGATCAACGGCGGCGGACCGGTGCTAGAGTTGAATACAAGTGGAGGGGCGATTTACGTTCGCCGCACGAAATAATTGATGCAGTGGTGGAGTCGAGTAGCGTTGCTGGCGATGGCCGTGCCGGCTTTGTGGGCGCAGGCCTCGGGCAGCTACCTGGGGATTTGGATTTGGGAAGTGGATGCGGCTCGGGCCAAGGAGCTGCGGCTGGGGCAGCCGGGCGGGATTGAGGTCACGCGGGTGCGCGCTGGGAGTCCCGCGGAAGCGGCAGGGGTCCAGGCCGGCGACGTTGTGATGGAGTACGAAGGCCAAAAGGTCCAGGGCATCGAGCACTTTTCGCGGCTCGTGCGGGAGACGCCTTCGGGGCGCAACGTGAAATTGCGGGTGGTGCGCAATGGCAGCGCGCAGGTGCTGACCGCGAAAATCCTGGCGCAAAACGAACGGCCAGCCGAGACGGCGCGCATTGTTCAGACGCAGGAACGGCAGGACGTGCCCAGCAGCTTGATGACTTGGCGCAGTCCCGTGATAGGCGTGGATGCCGAGCCTTTGTTTGGCCAGTTGGCGGGGTATTTCGGCGTCACCGAAGCCGTGTTGGTACGGGCCGTTGCCAGCGGATCGCCTGCTGAGAGGGCAGGCATGAAGGCGGGCGACGTGATCACGCGGGTCGGCAAACAGCCCGTGACGACTCCGGCGGAGATCACCGCGCGCCTTCGGACCGTTACTACGCCGACCGTGCAGGTCGTGATCCTGCGGGACCGCAAGGAAGCGACCTTCAACGTGCTGCTGGAAGAGCGCCGCTAGTCACCTCCAGCGGCGGTCATCGCCTGGACCCGGGCGAGCAGTTCCACCTCGGCCCGCGGAACTCCTAAGACCGCAGCGACGTGGGCCACATCTTCTCATTTGCGCAACAGGCGGCCGGCATGGACGCGGCGGTTGATGTTGAAGCCGGGCTGTAGTGCCGCCGGAACGTAGACGGTCTCGGGGGGGGGCCGGCTCGGCCTCCTGCAGGCGGCCCAAGAGGTCGTCGACGCGTTTGCGCTCCCGGCGGGCATTGCGCTGCATTTCGACCTTGACGCTCAGAAATAGTACGAGCGTGACCGCCAGGCCGAGAGCGACGGCGGCGTAGGGGACCAGGGCGAGGTATGGAATCACGGAAGCGGGCATTATTGGAGGCTCCTTAGGCGTTCACTGCGGCTGATGACTTGTTGAATCCGGACGCCGAAGTTGCCCTCGACGACCACGACTTCTCCCTTGGCAATGACGCAATTATTTACAACGATATCGACGGGTTCGACGACGGCCCGGCTGAGCTCGATGATCGAACCGGTGGTCAGCTTGAGGACGTCTTTTAGCGGAACGTGGGCATGCCCGAAGGAAACGCTGACCGGGAGTTCGACGTCCAGCAGCAAGTCGAAAGTCTTGGACTCTTCCCTGACCGCCGGTGCGGCTTGGGGGGGAGAAGATCCGGCGCTGGCCGCCGCAGCCTGGGCTACGGCTTTGGGCTCCACAACGAAGCCCCCCAACATCTGGGCGGGCAAGCCGAGATAGACAGAGACTGCTTGGTTGGCGAGCGTTAGGCGGGCGGCTCCCCATGCAAGGTCGGCGGGTGCGGATGGCGCGTTGGCCCCGGCAGCCGGGTTTACTTCCGACTGCAGCCTGGTCGTCATGGCGCGGGCGAGGACGGAAAACGCCTGGCCGAGGGATTCGCGGAACGTCGACTCGAGCTCGGCGGGAGAGGCATCCTCGATGCCCGCAGCCGCTAGGACATGCTGGCCGATGGCGAGAACGTCGGCCCCAGAGGCGACGGTGTAAGCCTCGCCCGAGAGGCCGGAAAGCGACTGTTTCCAGCGAAAGACTGGCGCTGCGGGCTCAGCGAGGGCCGGCAGTTCTTCGGTGGAGAGTCCGGGCCGCGCTCCGGCCATACCTTCTATGGCCGACACGAAGCCGCCAGCAAATTCATCCACGGCCCACTTGGCGATGGCGCTGAGCTTGGGATCGAGGGGCATCGGCTAGAGACCTCGCTCGGTGGGCCACTGGCGTTCCATGGCGGAGCGCAGGCGCAGAATGGCTTGGGATTTGAGCTGCGAAATGCGCGATTCGTGCAAATTGACGATTTTCGAAATCTCGCGCAGCGTCATCTCTTCGTAGTAGTACAGGCTGAGCACGGTCTTTTCAATCTCCGGCATCTTGGAGATGGACTGGACCAGAAGCCGCTGCAGTTCACTCCGCTCCAACTGCCGTGACGGCCAGTCCTTTTCGTCGTCGGAGATAAAGCGGAGCAGGTCGCCTCCGTTTTCCTCGTCGGGTGTCGCACTCTCCAGGCTTCCCACGTTGAGTCCCCGGATCTCCACCAGCCACTCGTGGTACTCGGACATTTCGAGGCCCAGCTCGCGGGCGATTTCTTCTTCCGTGGGGGAACGGTGCAAGCGCTGCTCGGCTGTGGAGATAGCGGCCTCGATCATTTTTGCCCGTTTGCGCTGTTGGCGCGGTGCCCAATCGAGACCGCGCAGACTGTCGAGAATCGCTCCGCGGATTTTGTACTCGGCGTAGATCTTCAATTTGACGTTTTGGGTGGGATCGAAACGGTCAATCGCGCTGATCAGGCCAACGGTTCCAGCGGATACCAGATCATCGAGGCTCACGCTCTCTGGAAGACGGTCGTGGATCCGCCGCGCGATGAGCCGGACTTGGGGGAGATGATCGAGGATGAGGCGTTCGCGCTCACCCGACGCCAGCCCCACCGCCTGCTGCGCATAGGCCCCGTAGGCCTGTCCAGCAACCGCGGAGGCAGCGTGACGCCCTACGGCTTCGCGAGTCACACGGGTAGCTTGCTTCACGCGGCTGCCCCCTTGCGAAGCATCGGTCTCAACTCGAAGTCGCCTCCCAGCACGAGATCGGTGAGCCGGTGGACCGTGGCTTCCTCAAGGTCATCCGGGATGCGCTGTCCGGTGCAGAGGAAGGAGATGGGCAGGTCCTGCCGCGAAGCCTCGCTGATTAACGCTCCGTAGCGGGCCGTCTCGTCGACGTGCGTGAAGATGAGTTTCGAGGGGCGGAAGATAGCGTAGCTGTCTACAACGCGGCCCATGTCGGAGGGTTTCATCGATGCGGACAGCACCAGATGGGTTTCCATCTCCGGCTGCGTGGCCAGGAATACCGCCAGCTCGGAGGCGTCCTCCATTTCCCGGAATCCGAAGCCGGGGGTGTCGATCAGCACAAGTTCCTTGGAACGGAATAGCTCCAGTTGGTGGGAGAGGACCAGCGGAGTGTCGGTCACTTCACAGGGGATGCCCAGGATCGCGGCCAATGTGCGCAACTGGTCGGCGGCGGCGATGCGGTTCACGTCCGCGGTGAGGATTTGTGTTGTCCTGCGGCGGGCGACTCCATAACGCGCCGCCAGTTTAACCAGGGTGGAGGTTTTGCCCGAGCCCGGCGGGCCTACCAGGGCCACCTGCCTTCCAATCCCCGGGGCTGTGCGAAAGAGCTGATCGAGCCGGGTCCCTTGGGCCAGCTTTTCGGTGAGCGAAGGGTGCAACTCGTCCGGCGGCGCGGGGCCACTTTGCGGACCGGCCGGTGAATCCGCCCGCGTCAGCGTAAGCCGGTCCATCTGGCGGCGGAGCTCGGAAAGCTCAGCCCGGAAGGCCTCTTCGCCGGTGGCGGGTGGTGGCACCGTGGCTTGCTCCGCTGGGACAAGGCCGAAGACGACCTCGTAGGCACCCAGGTAGCGCGTCTCGGGGGCCGAGGGCCGCGCGTTGATGAGCAGGGCTTCGCCGCCCAGTTCCTTGCGGGCCAACTCCATTGCTGCCTCTACGGTGGATGAAAAGTAACTCTTAAGCTTCATGCGATTGGCTCACTCAAGCAATGACTCCCAGCGACACGACGCGTACGCCGGCCGGAATTTCGTTGTGCGATAGGATAGACAAATTCGGGGTGGTGCCCTCCACCAGCTGGCGGAGGTAGTAGCGCGAGGACGAACTGGTGACGGCCACCACCGGCGTGTCCGATGAGCCGACCGCGCGCGCCACACGGTCCATGATGTCCCGGACCTTTTGCGGCGGCAGATTCAAGTGGCTGGAATGTTCGTTGTATTCGACCGCGCCTTCAATGGACTGCTCGATCTGCGGGTCCAGGAAAAACGCTGGAAGTTCGCCGGACGCGTTGAGGTACGGCTTGACCAACAGCCGCCGCAAGGCCTGGCGGACATACTCGGTCAGTAGCACCGGGTTCTTGGTCATCGCCGCTGCCTCGCCCAGTGCTTCCAAAATGGTGACCGTGTCCCGAATCGAGACACGTTCCCGGAGCAAGTTCTGAAGCACCTTCTGCACGGTGGACATAGGGAGCAGTTTGGGGACCAAGTCTTCGATTAAACGGGCATTTTCTTCGGCTACCCGGTCCAGAATTGTCTTGGTGTCCTGACGCGAGAGCAACTCGTGAGCGTGGCGACGGATCAGCTCGGCAAGATGGGTCCCGAGCACACCGGCGGCATCGACAATCGTGTAGCCGAGCGCACGCGCCTCCTCGGATTTTTCGGGTGCGATCCACAGTGCTGGAATTCCGAACGCGGGGTCCTTGCCAGGAAGTCCTTCCAAGGCCGCAGCCGCGCCGCCAGCGCCTCCGCCTGGGTGAATCGCCAGCTCACGGGCCGGCATCAGTTCAAAGCGCGCGATCTCGGCACCTTTCAGCAGCACCACGTACTCGCTTGCCTTGAGTTGAAGATTGTCGGTGACGCGCACAGGCGGGACCATGTAGCCCAGCTCCGATGCCATCTGGCGGCGGATGCCCGCGATGCGCCGCAGCAGGGGCGAGTTCTGCGCGCCCTCCACCAGCTTCACCAGGCCCAGCCCTACTTCCACAGCCAGCGGTTCCACTTTGAGCAGTGATCCCACGCTATCCTTGGCCGGAGTCAGGGCAGCCGCGGTCTTGGCCGACGAAACAGTGTCTTCCGCCGCGTCCATTTTTTGCCGCAAGCGCCACCCCACGTAGGCCACGCCCGCTCCCATGCTGAGGAACGGAAGCGTGGGCAGGCCGGGGAACAGAGCTATCGTCATCAGCACCCCGCCGGACAGCAGCAACGGCTGCGGATTGCTGAGAATCTGCGTCTCGACGTCGGCGCCGAGCTGCTTGTCGGAACTGGCCCGCGTCACAATGAGGGCCCCCGAGACAGACACCATCAGTGCCGGAATTACCGTGACGAGTCCGTCACCGATGGTCAGCACCGTATACGTCGATAGCGCCCGCGAACATTCCATCCCGTTTTGCAGCACGCCGATCAGAAATCCGGCGACAATGTTGATCGTCGTGATCAGGATGCTGGCCACCGCATCGCGTTGCGTGAAGCGGCTGGCACCGTCCATGGCCCCGTAGAACTCGGCTTCCGCAGCCAACTTTTTGCGCCGGTCCCGAGCTTCGGCCTCATCAATCAGCCCTGAGTTCAAATCGGAATCGATGGACATCTGCTTGCCGGGCAATGCATCCAAAGTGAAACGCGCGGTGACTTCCGAGATGCGCACCGCGCCATGGTTGATGACGACATATTGAATGGAGATCAGCACCAGGAAGATGACCACGCCGATGATGTAATTGCCGCCGACCACAAAATTGCCGAAGGCTTCAATCACGTCGCCCGCCGCCGAGGTGCCCGTGTTGCCTTGAATCAAGATCAGGCGCGTGCTGGAGATATTTAGAGCCAGACGGAACAAGGTGAGGATGAGTAGCGAAGTGGGGAAGATGCTGAACTCCACCGGACGCGTGATGTACATCGAGACCATCAGCACGATCACGCTTACGGTAATGTTGGCGCTGATGAGGATGTCGAGCAGAAAGCTCGGCATGGGCATGATCATCGCGAGGACGATGCCCAGAACGGCTAGCGGGACTCCCAATTCGGAAATGCTGCCCGCCGACGATACCAAAATGGAACCCGGGTTCTTACGCGGCGCGTGCTTCTTGCCCGCGGAGCCTTGCGGCGAGGGGGGCGCACCGATACCGGGTGCGGAGACTGCGCCAATTTGGGATGAAGCGGCCATGAACCGCTGTGTCTGGTGCAGGTGGGGGGCCAGCGACGAAGGCGCGCGGCTCGGAAAGTTCTTAGCCCTGCCACGTCCGAGACTTGTACTACAATCTTGGCAGATGGGTCCTACGATCTCAGTCCGTCTCACGCCGGAACTAGCCGAATGGCTGGAGAATACTTCTGCGCGGACAGGCCTGCCAATCATCCGCGACCAGTTGGAGCAGGCGCGCTCCAAGAAAGAAAAACCGTTCCAGGACTTGATTGGTATGTCCGGCCCCCTCGACCTTTCGTCGCGCAAGGGCTTCTCATCCAAGTGAAGGCCATTCGCTGACACGGGATTTCTGGTGGCGGCGGTCAACCGGCAGGATCGTCACCACGCTTGGGCCGCAAAGCTGGCGGACCAAATTACGGACCCGTTGCTGACCTGCGAAGCCGTGATGGCCGAGACAGCCTACCACCTTGGGAGCACGGAAATTCTGCTACGGATGGTGCGGCAACAGCTCGTTAAACTGGAGTTTGACATGGGGTCCGAGTTGGCGCGCTTGGAGGAACTGGCTGGACGCTACAAGGACCGCAGACCGGATCTTGCCGATTTGTGTTTGATACGGATGAGTGAGACACACCCTAGACACAGTGTGCTGGGGTGACCCCCTCTATTGAGACAAACTGCATTGTCACACTTGCCGTTTAATGATTTCTGCTACTCAAACCCCTTCTTCTCCGCCACACTGGTCCTCGGCTGGCGAAGCGGAGGCGGGCTCTGCTGGAGAGCAACCCGCCAAGGAATA